>NZ_JAAHHW010000056.1 GCF_010692325.1 Moorena sp. SIO3I8
CTAGGGCGTGTTTTCAAAGTTTTCCGCAAGATTATGATCCCCCCCAGCCCCCCTTAAAAAAGGGGGGAGCCATAGTCAAAGTCCCCCTTTTTTAAGGGGGATAATGGGGGATCTCCGAGGCAATAAGACACACCCTACGATTAATCTACTTGCTCTTGTTGTGTTCCTGGCTCTGGACTAAACCAATCTATTACCTTGTCATTAAGAAGTCCGCTAAACAGCCAAGCCCCTAATCCTACAAATAAAGTCGCTATTATGCCGATCAGAGCAAGTTTATTGGAGAGATTCCATTTCTTCTCTGTGGGTAACTGATTGACAGTAGGGTTGATAGTATTGTTGTTAGACTCTCTACCTCCTGCTCCTATTACCGTACTTCCGTCTCCAACCTTGAATTCGTTTTTTTCAGACATAGTTTGACTCCCTGTCGCTTCAATGTTATTATTAATAATAATAGATCTATCAGCTTTGTTTTGCTGTCGATCTATATCTGCTTCTTCATCTTTATTGAACTGCTTTAAACCTATCACATCATCAATTAAACATAATACCTCAACTGTCTTATAGGGAGGACTACCACATTCAATCGTATCCTTACCATAAGCAATCCGCTCTCTTAATTTATCAAATTCATAGAAATAAGGAGTTTGACTGTTTTTACAAGTAGAACAATTACAGGGGATTAACTTACTACACTTCAATCGGTGATAAGAATCATGGATCTGATCTAGTTCGTAAGTAATAGTAGTCAACAAGTCTCGTTTATGTCTACCAGTAACTCTAATTTTAATTTCTCGCTGTTCGTAATCTTCAATTACTTCTGCTTTGGTGTTATCTTTGTTTAATATAACCCCACTTCTCCAGACATATTGCTGCTGGTAAATCCACTTATGCATTACCACAATAAACCGAGTTATAATACCTTTGGGCATGAAGTCATAGGTATAGCGGAGAATTAGATTGTCAGATTCATCCCAATCATAATCAGGTTGATTTAACGTTAGTAGTTGTGGCGCGATGTAGTTATCTTTACTCCCAGGGATTGGATAGCAAAGTTGAAACTTCATCATCAATTGTAGCAGTTCATCCTGCATATAAGCATAGTTTTCTTCAGACCAAATTTTTTCTAAATCAGCGCGGTTAAAGCAACCTAGATGGCGAATAACTTGATCGTTATCTAGCACTTTATAGACAGCATAAGTCCCCCATTCCGGTTTGAGAATCACCGTTTTCTTTAATAGAGGGTCATCCTGAAAATGCAAACACACTCCCAGATCGTGTAGGTACCCACTTAACTGTAATTTATCTTTGTATAAAGTAAACCCATTGTTTGAGCAGATCCTTAGATATTCATCCAGACTGATGTAATTACGGCTATCTTCTTCTAAAGCTTCTCTGACTTGTTTCCATGTTCTAGGTAAAGCTGCTTCTTTGATGTGGGGGAGGTTGCTAATATAAAATTTAATTTGGGTAAGACTATCCTCTAAACCTCGGTTAGTCGCTAGGTTGGTTGCTAGGGTTTCTTTCAAATTGGTAAACTGTCCTCGTAAGGCGCGTTCGTTTATTTCTCTATGACGATTTTGTTTCTCATTCTTGATAATTAAGAGAGGACTGTTGTCGCTTAAGAGTTCTACTATATTAAGCCAGTAGTAGAAATCTGTGTCTTCTTTCCTGGTATCTGCCACTAGGGTGTAAAGGGAACGTTTGGTCAGGAAGAATTGATGGGTGGCGTGATAAATTTCTTGTCCCCCAAAGTCCCAGATATTAACCCGAAAGTCTCGACCGTTATCCAGTGGAAATGTCCATTGGATAATGTCAATTCCTTCTGTAGATTTTTCGTTTTGCTGTAGTTGATAGTCTGGGTTTTCTATCTTTTTGGCTAGTGTTGTTTTTCCAGCACCTGCTTCCCCGACAATCAGGAGTTTTGCTTCATAGATATAATCTTTCCCTTCTTTCAGTTGTCGGAAATAATCTCTGATTGCTTCAATACCATCTTCTGCAATTTCTATTGGTGGAGTTTCAAGGGGATTTTTGCTTAAATTAAGGTTGGTTAAATTGGCTATATTGGTGAGGGATTCTGGGACTGTTGTTAATTGATTATAGCTTAAATCAAGCTGGGTTAAGTTGGCAAGCTTGGTGAGGGATTCTGGAACTTTTTTTAATTGATTTGTAGACAAAGCAAGCTGGGTTAAGTTGGTAAGCTTGGTGAGGGATTCTGGGACTGTTTTTAATAGATTATCGCTTAAGTCAAGCTGGGTTAATTTGGCAAGCTTTTCGATAGTTTTTGGTACTTTTGTTAATTGATTATTCCTTAAATACAGCTTGGTTAAGTTGGCAAGTTTGCCGATGGATTCTGGGACTGTTGTTAATTGATTTCCGCTTAAATCCAGCTGGGTTAATTTGGCAAGCTTTTCCAGATATTCTGGGACTGTTGTTAATTGATTGCCCCTTAAATCCAGCTGGGTTAATTTGGTTAGCTTGGTGAGATATTTTGGGACTATTGTTAAGTAATTTGTACTTAAATTAAGCTGGGTTAATTTGGTTAGCTTGGTGAGATATTTTGGGACTGTTGTTAAGTAATTTTCGCTTAAATCAAGCTGGGTTAATTTAGTTAGCTTTCCGATGGCTTCTGGGACTGTTATGAATGGATTTCCGCTTAAATTAAGCTGGGTTAAGTTGCTTAGCTTTCCGATGGCTTCTGGGACTGTTGTTAATTGATTTCCGCTTAAATCCAGCTGGGTTAAGTTGCTTAGCTTTCGGATGGTTTCTGGGACTGTTGTTAATTGATTATAGATTAAATCAAGCTGGGTTAAGTTGGTAAGATTTGTAAGGGATTCTGGGATTGTTTTTAATTGGTTCAAGTTTAAATTAAGTTCGGTTAAGTTAGTTAGCTTTCCGATGGCTTCTGGGACTGTTGTTAATTTATTTTTGCTTAAATCCAGCTGGGTTAAGTTAGTTATATTTCCGATGAATTCTGGGACTGTTGTTAATTGATTATCGCTTAAATAAAACTCAGTTAATTGAGTTAATTTGGTAAGGGATTCTGGGACTGTTGTTAATTGATTATCGTTTAAGTACAGCTGGATTAAGTTGCTAAGCTTGGTGAGGGATTCTGGGACTTTTGTTAATTGATTATCGCTTAAATCAAGCTGGGTTAAGTTAGTAAGTTTTCCGATGGCTTCTGGGACTTTTGTTAATTGATTATCGCTTAAATCAAGCTGGGTTAAGTTAGTAAGTTTTCCGATGGTTTCTGGGACTGTTGTTAATTGATTGCCCCTTAAATCCAGCTGGGTTAAGTTGGTAAGTTTTCCGATAGCTTCTGGGACTGTTGTTAATTGATTTCCGCTTAAATCCAGCTGGGTTAAGGTTAGCTTGGTGAGGGATTCTGGGACTGTTGTTAATTGATTATAGCTTAAATCAAGCTGGGTTAATTTGGTTAGCTTGGTGAGGGATTCTGGGACTGTTGTTAATTGATTGCCCCTTAAATCCAGCTGGGTTAAGTTGGTAAGTTTTTCGATGGCTTCTGGAACTGTTGTTAATTGATTTCCGCTTAAATTAAGCTGGGTTAAGTTGGTTAGCTTTCCGATGGCTTCTGGAACTGTTGTTAATTGATTATCGCTTAAATCAAGCTGGGTTAATTTGGTTAGCTTGGTGAGGGATTCGGGAACTGTTGTTAATTGATTATAGCTTAAATTAATCTGGGTTAAGTTGGTAAGCTTAGTGAGGGATTCTGGGACTGTTGTGAATTTATTATAGATTAAATCAAGCTGGGTTAAGTTGGTAAGCTTTTCGATGGATTCTGGGACTGTTGTTAATTGAGTAAAGCTTAAATTAATCTGGGTTAAGTTGGTAAGCTTGGTCAGGGATTCTGGGACTGTTGTTAATTGATTTCCGCTTAAATTAATCTGGGTTAAGTTGGTAAGCTTGGTCAGGGATTCTGGGACTGTTGTTAATTGATTTCCGCTTAAATCAAGCTGGGTTAAGTTGGTAAGCTTGGTCAGGGATTCTGGGACTGTTGTTAATTGATTTCCGCTTAAATCAAGCTGGGTTAAGTTGGTAAGCTTGGTCAGAAATTCTGGGACTGTTGTTAATTGATTATCCCTTAAGTTCAATACTTCCAACTGTGATAAATTAAAAACTTCAGTTGGAATTTTAGTTAACTGGTCACCATCGTTAAAAAAAATAGGACTGCTTAAATCTAACTGTTTAAGTTGCTTCTCTTTTGCTTCTATTATTTTCTTAACAAAACGTTCTGGTACAGCCATTTTTATCACTTAGTAATTATCAATTATAGCGGTTTTTAATTAGGTTAGGTACAAATTTTTGGTTTTTAGGGAACAGGGAGCAGGGAACAGATAAGAGGGAAAAAATCCTATGTACCTCATTAAACTAAAAACTGCTATACTTATCAAGTTTAGACTTAACCTTAGACCAAACCGTAGAGTCAATCTCATCAGCTAATTCAGCCGCTACCTCTTCTGTGAGTTGACTGCGCTGGCTGATTGACTTGAGTTCAAGATAGTTGAGGAGTTGGGTCAGTTGCTGATAATCAATTGCTGTCTTATCAATCTTGATGATGATCGTTTGGTCATCAACACTAAGATTGTAATAAGGATTGTTAGACATAATTTATAATTCAATACACTAGTATTGTAAGATATTATATATGCTATATATAGCGGTTTTTGCCCTAATGAGGTACACAGTTTTTTTCCCTGTTCCCTCTTACCCTCCTGGGAGGGGTTAGGGTTGGGTTACTCTTCCCTGTTCCCTGTTCCCTGTTCCCTGTTCCCTAAAACCAGAAATTCTGTACCTCATCAAATTGAAAACCGCTATGTAACGATTCAAACCGCTAAAAATTGCTGAATCACATCCTGACTCAGTTCACTAGTCGCGCCAGATGCCACAATTCCACCCTTCTGCATAGCATAGTAGCGGTCAGCTTGTCGGACAAAATGTAGATGCTGCTCCACCAAGAGCACAGAAATCCCAGTAGTTTCAATAATCCGGCGCACAGCCGCTTCAATTTCCAAAATAATCGACGGTTGAATCCCTTCGGTAGGTTCGTCTAACACTAATAACTGAGGACGTCCCATTAATGCCCGTGCGATCGCTAATTGTTGCTGTTGTCCACCACTCAAGTCACCACCCATCCGGGACAACATTGATTTTAAGACTGGAAACAGCTCAAAGATATTGTCTAGGATGTCGTCTTCAGTCTTTCTACCCCCTCGACGTGCTTCTAAACCCAGCAACAAATTCTCTTTCACCGTTACCCGAGGGATAATCTCCCTCCCCTGGGGCACATAGCCAATCCCTAATCTGGCTCGTTTATCGGTAGATAGTTTAGTCAGGGGTTGACCAGCAAAGGTAATCGTGCCAGTGCGGGGTTTCAGTAATCCCATAATCGTTTTGAGAAGAGTAGTTTTGCCCACACCATTCCGTCCAATCAGGCAAACCATTTGTCCTGCTGGTACATTCAAATCTACATTTCTGAGAATGTGGCTTTCACCGTAGTAGACATTTAAATTGGAAATTTGCAGCATAAGAGTTTTTTAGAAGTTAGAAGTTAGAATTTAGAATTGGGAATCGGGAATCGGGAATCGGGAAGTTAGAAGTTAGAAGTTAGAAGTTAGAAGTTAGAATCGGGAATTTAGAATTTAGAATTTAGAATTTAGAATCGGGAATCGGGAATCGGGAATCGGGAATTGGGAATTGGGAATCGGGAATCGGGAATTGGGAATTGGGAATCGGGAATCGCAAAAATCCCTATATAGTGGATTAACTATTGCTAGCATGCCTATTGCCTATTGCCTTAAATGCTATAGCGTTTCTAGGACTCATGAGGTATACAGGATTGTTTCACTCTTGCCTAATCCCTGCTCCCTGCTCCCTGCTCCCTGCTCCCTAAAACCTAGATATTTGTACCTCACAAGTCGTAAAATTGCTATATAGCACTTTACCCTTTACCCTTCTCCTACTTCTGCTTCCAAGGTTTTTACCACTTCTGCTGGCAGATCCAACAGCTTCACTAAGTTTTGGTAAGCCGCTGCTTCAGCATCATTAATTTTTGGTTCGGTAGGTGTACGGGAACTTGATTTAATCACTTCATAAGCCAGCTTTACGATTAGTTTTCGTTCTTCAATACTTTCTATTTCACTAGTCAACTCTTCGATAGGAACATTAAGTGCTAAATAATTCTGTAATTCTTGTTGTAATTGTTGCTGTTGTTCTGCATCTGTAGCAAACACTTGGCTAAAGCGAGATATGATCACATCAACTTCTTCTCGTGCCAGATTACCATCAGACCAAGCCATAGCAGACACAATCCGTAGCATTTTCATTTGCTCTGCTGTAATCGATGGCTTTTGTCCTAAATACACTTCAATCACCCTGGGGTCATTTTGGACTTGATCCATTGTGCCTTCACACAACACTGAACCCTGATGTAACACGGTTACTTGACGAGCAATCTGGCGCACGAATTCCATATCGTGTTCAATCACAATAATGGAATGACTCTTGGCTAGAGCTAACAGCAAATCTCCTACATTTTCTGTCTCTTCATCGGTTAAACCAGCCACCGGTTCATCTACTAGTAATAAATCCGGAGCCTGAGCCACTAACATCCCAATTTCTAACCGCTGTTTTTCCCCATGGGAGAGTAACTCGGCCAGTAAATTCGCTTTTTCCACTAACCCAATGGTTTGCAGCAAACCCGCTACTGTCCGTTTTTCCCCCGGTAATGTACGTCCAAACAGGGTGGAAAAGACATTTTTATCACGATTGCAGGCTAAATCTAAGTTTTCCCGAACCGTTAGATTTAGGTAAACTCGTGGTGTCTGAAATTTTCGACCGATCCCGAAGCGAGAGATTTGGTGTTCCGATAAGCCTCGCAAATCCCTTCCTTTAAACAACACCCGTCCCTCCGTGGGCTGTACTTTCCCAGTCACTACATCCAGAAACGTAGTTTTCCCAGCACCATTAGGACCAATCATCACTCGCAATTCCCCAGTATCCATACTAAAGTTAAACTGGTTAATTGCTTTAAAGCCGTCAAAACTTACAGTTAAGTTATCAATTTCAAGAATTTTTGAGTTCATTGTTTTTAGGGAATAGGGAGTAGGGAGTAGGGAATCGGGAATCGGGAATCGGGAATCGGGAATCGGGAGTAGGGAATCGGGAGTAGGGAATCGGGAATCGGGAAAAAATTATGTGTAAATCATTGTCTTGATGCAGTCGCGAATGGGGTAAATAACTAATGAATAATAACTAAGCTGTTGTGCATTTAAATGGGATATTGTTCAGTTATATAGCGTTTCTAGGATTTATGAGGTATGCTTCTCAACCTCAAAGTCCCCCTTGATAAGGGGGATTTAGGGGGATCCCTTTGTACCTCATGGCATAGAGAATTGCTATAAAACAAACCCTATCCCCCGACTCCCGACTCCCGACTCCCGACTCCCGACTCCCGACTCCCGACTCCCGATAATGAAGAGCGCTGTAAATCAAGACCAGTTTAACGACCAATCTCTTCTTTTTCCCGTTGGACTACTGGATCTTTTTCTAGGCTGGGATAAGTTGTTATCACTGGTTTTTCGGTACCAAAAAGCGATCGCATTTGTTCAATTCCCTCGTCTCGCAACCAGCCGACAATACCATTAGGCAGTACTGTCACTACAATTAGGAACAGCGCGCCCTGGAAAAATAGCCAAACTTCAGGAAATTGCTCACTCAACAAGGTTTGAGCTAGTCTGACTAATAAAGTACCCAGAATTGCTCCCACTAGAGTTGCTCGTCCTCCCACAGCCACCCAAATCACCATCTCAATGGAAAACGCTACTTCCATATAGCTGGGGGTAACAATCCCTGATTGTACGGTATAAAGCGCCCCAGCCACTCCAGCGATTCCCCCAGAAACCGCAAATACCAGGACTTTGAATCCGGTAGGATCGTAGCCAGAGAAACGCACCCGATTCTCATCATCCCGTATGGCAATTAACAACCGACCAAAACGTCCACTGGTTAACCAACGGCACAATAAGTAGATCAGAACCACACACAGGATACTAATTTCGTAGAAAGCTAACTGAGCTTGTTTAGAACTTACTAACATTCCAAACAGGGTTTCTGTATCAGTTTTCAACCCATTAGTACCATTAATTAGCTTTTGCTGCCCATTGAAAAAATTGAATAAAACCAGCAGTGCGGCTTGGGTCAAAATCGAGAAATAAACCCCTTTAATCCGGTTACGAAATACCAGATAACCCAGCAATCCTGCCACGATACTGGGAATTAAAACAATAGCAATTAGGGTGAAAGGAAACGAATAAAATGGCTGCCAGAAGAATGGGAGTTCTTTCACTCCATAGAGGGTGAAGAATTCCGGTATTTCTCCTTCTGGTAATTGCAGTTTGAGGTGCATAGCAAAAGCATAGCCCCCCAACGCAAAAAATATACCATGTCCTAGACTCAGCAGTCCGGTATACCCCCAAATCAGGTCAATCCCAATCGCGACAATAGATAATGACAAAAAACGCCCCAACAGCTTGAGGCGAAAATCCGGCAAAATTGCTGGCATTAATAACGCGAAAACTAGAGCAATTGCTACGATTGCTACTATTTCTATGATTAACTTTCGTCGCCGCTGCTTTTTAATGGCTTGTGTTCTAGATACATACGTCATAATTTATGAAAATAGCAACTATAGCAGTTCTCAATTTAGTGAGGTACTTTAGCAAAGGGAGTAGGGAGTAGGGAGTAGGGAGTAGGGAGTAGGGAGTAGGGAGTAGGGAGTAGGGAGTAGGGAATCGGGGCAATACAATTGACTGTACCTCATAAGTACGATAAACGCTATAATTCTGCCGTGCGTCCTTTTTGTGGGAATATTCCTGAAGGTCTCACTTGTAAAAAGGTAATAATTAAAGCGAAAACCATAACTTTTGCCATACTGGTGGTCGCAAAGAAGGTAAAGAAGTCCGTTACCGGTTTCAGGAACTCTACTGGCATCAACATAAAGGCTATGCTTCCCGAACCAATCAGATAGGTAAGTGTACCAATTGCGAGGGCGGCTATTATGCTTCCGAATAAGTTTCCGACACCGCCAACTACTACCACCATAAAGGTATCGACGATATAATTTTGACCAGTATTGGGACCAACAGAACCTAGTAATGTAATCGCACAACCTGCTACACCAGCTAAACCAGAACCTAGGGCAAATGTTAACGCATCTACCGTTTCTGTAGGGATACCTAAGCAAGCACTCATACTGCGATTTTGGGTAACAGCTCGAATCCTTAATCCCCAACTGGAGCGATTTAAGAACCAGTAGGTTCCCAATAGACAAATAATCGTCAAAATAATGATAAAGATCCGGGCATAGGGCAATTGGAAGTTACCAATGGGAAATCCCCCTTGAAGCCATGCTGGTGGAGTCACGTCTACATTTCTGGCACTAAACCAAGGTCGAGTAATTGCCCGTTGACCCGTTTGTCCTAACAACACCCCAGTTACGATGGCAATTCCTAGAGATAAGAATACCATCAAAGCGATCGCCCAATTGCGAATTCTCTGCCAATCTAAACGACGGCTTAGAACCCACCTTGACCCAAAAAACAGCAGGCAAAATACCCCAATCCCAATCACCAATACCCAATTTACACTGCGGACAAACTGCCGCAATATCAAACTTACCCCCCAAGTAGCGAGAAGGGTTTCCAACGGTCGCCCATATAGATAACGAATCACCCCCCTCTCTAATACCAGTCCTACCAACGCTGCCACCAGAAAAGCTATGGGCAGGGCAAAAAATATATAGACATTAAACAACGAATCGCCCAAAAAGGCTTTAAAGGTATTTTGGACAACATAAGTTGTATAAGCGCCCAACATCATTAACTCGCCGTGAGCAAGATTAATCACGCCCATCAGTCCAAAGACAACCGCTAGTCCTAGGGCAGCAATCAGTAGCACTGAGCCAATACTAATCCCGTTAAAAATTCCTTCTAAAAGTGGCAGCACAATTTAATAATTAACTATGAATTATGAAGGATAAATGATGAATTATTGAGGATGAATTATGAATGGTGAAAACTACTTTATTTTTATGTTTTTGAAGTTTACATTAAGCACTCAACACTCAACTAACAAAACTCGATTTTAAATGCTAAGTAGTTTACTTCATAGGTCATAATTCATCCTTGATCACTTATGCTTTCTCCTTTTTGTACTTTCCTCCCTTATTGGGATCAGTCCAGTCACACCCATACCCTTTCGTTTCCGCTACATATTGATTCCAGGGGATGGGAGAAACTGGTTTAGGTGTGGATGAGACAATTTTGAACTGACCATCGGCTTGGATTTCACCAATGCGCACTGTCTTAGAGATGTGATGATTCGGATACATCTCTACTGGTCCTTCTGGTGCGCCAAATTTTTGACCGATAGCAGCTTTGCGCACAGGCTCTAGGTCAGTAGTTCCAGCTTGCTCTACCGCCTGCTTCCATAGGTAAACCATAATGTAAGCGGCTTCCATGGGGTCGTTGGTTACCCGGTCTTCGCCATACTCGGCTTTGAAGGCTTCCACAAACTGCTTATTATCGAGGCTATCGACAGATTGGAAGTAGTTCCAGGCGGCGTACTGACCAATTAGAAATTCTGGACCGATCTGCCGGACTTCCTCTTCTGCAATACTCACCGACATCGTGGGATATTTATCTGGAGTGAGTCCAGCACCCTTGAGTTGTTTGAAGAAAGCGACGTTACTATCCCCGTTGAGACTGTTAAAGATTACGCCACCATCTGGTAGTGCGGCTTTAATCTTAGAAATGATCGGGGTAACTTCTGTATTACCAAGGGGAAGGTAATCCTCGCCCACGGTCTCTCCACCCAGAGCTTTGAGTTGCTCCTTAATAATTGTGTTAGCGGTGCGAGGGAAAACATAATCCGAGCCCACTAAGAAAAACTTTTTGCCCTTGTTTTCCAGCAACCACTCTACCGCTGGCTCAATCTGCTGATTTGGTGCAGCACCTGTGTAGAAAATATTCTTGGAACATTCCTGCCCTTCGTACTGCACAGGATACCACAGCATATGGTCTTTGGATTCAAACACTGGTAGCACAGCCTTACGACTAGCCGATGTCCAGCAACCAAAAATAGTAACGACTTGATCCTTATCAATCAGTTTGGCCGCTTTCTCAGCAAAGGTTGGCCAGTCAGACGCACCATCTTCAACAATAGGCTCAATTTTCTTGCCTAATACTCCCCCAGCTTCATTAATCTCCTTGATAGCAAGCTTTTCAGCTTCCACCACAGTAGTCTCACTAATTGCCATGGTGCCAGTCAGGGAGTGGAGAATACCCACTTTGATCGTGTCTTCCCCACCAGCACTAGCCTCTGAAGGACCCGAGCTGTCTTCAGCGCAAGCCTTCAACAGAAGACTGGTTCCCAATGCTGCCGAGCTATAAAGCAGAAATTTACGTCGTCCTAATCCACTTACCATACTTTCGTACCATCCTCTACCAAATTTAGGTGTAGCCTCATTGAAAAAATTGCGAAGCTAGGGTGTGATATTAGACCTACGATGACAAGTAAACTGTTAAGTAGGATACAAACAAGCTAAATTTTCCAGCAGTTCATGAAAGATTGACATTTTTTAACATTTTTTTGGATCAGATCTACCCATGCTGAGCACTAAGTATTCACATTCTGTTAATCAACTCTTTACAGCCTGGATAAGCAAAACCTCCTTTACAAAAGCAAGAGAGAGCAAGCGAAGCCAGTACCTGTTACTATGGTTCAATAACTTCGAAAAAAGCATAGTTTTGCCTAAAAATAGCATGTTGAAGTCATTAGGCATCACCTATTCATGTTTTATTGCTCAACTTATAAACTTACTGTTGTCTTGTAACTCAGTGTACAGATTGACCATAAGGTTGATGTATTAATAAACACGCTTCGGCTCATCGGCTAACATTTGGCGAGATTTAAGCTTTGTCAGGGGAGAATTTCCAAGGATTTCACACTGGATGTCACCCTAACTCAGGGGCATCCAGAATCAGCTGGATCAATCAATTCCTAGCCAGTGCAAGCATTAGGCAGAAAGTTTTTGTTGGGTATGCACTCTCCATTGGTTTGGCAATTTTGGGAACAACGACTGGATTAGGGATTGGCCAGCATTACCAAAAGGCAGCACTGGCTGAACTCACTCGTTCCCAAAAACAAGAACATCTCCTGAAAAATTTACAAATCGCGATTTTAGACTTACGTTCCTATGCCTACTTAGGTGCGCTTGACCTTGGCGAATTAAATTCCCTAAAGGTGCGCGTTCGGGTCGCACCTCCTGTTGCTGTTCCCATGGAAGACCTACAGCTGGTTCAAGAGAAAATTGACCAAGCTCAGCAACTGCTGTTGGAAGCGGAAGAGTTTGTCAGAGAGTTTGAGACCTGTTCTCATACGAATACCAATCAGTTACTGGATTTAGTGAAGACCAACAGGATCATTATTGATGCCTACAAGACTCTGATTCAATCCCTGTTGTCGGAAATAGAGTCTGGAAACTTACCCTTAGGTGCGCTTAAACTTGCCCAAAGGCAACTGTTGGAACAGAACAATCCTGAATTAACCACTGCCCTAGAAAGCTTTTTTGAGAAGTCAGACCAGCTGATTAGAGCAGCTCAAGTCAAACAGACGCAAGCCTTGAGTGCCCTCAAGCGTGCTGAGCAGTGCTGCTTTGGGATCATCTACAGCAGTATGATCGCCTCAGTTGCGATCGCAATCCTATTAGCTATTCATACCAGTAATGCGATCGCACAGCGACTCAAAAGCCTGACTGAGATCACCGAACAGGTCAAACAGGAGTCTAACTTCACCCTGCAAGCACCAGTCACGACCCGAGATGAAGTGGGTGTCTTAGCCACTTCTCTCAATCAGCTGATTCACGGTATGGCTGACTACACCCACGAACTCCAGCAAACGGAAATCCAGCTGATTCAAAACGAAAAAATGTCCAGTTTGGGTACTATGGTGGCTGGTATTGCCCATGAAATGAACAATCCGATCAACTTTATCTACGGCAATCTGTTCTTTGCCAGTGATTATATTGAGGATTTACTCTCTCTGGTGGAACTCTATCAGCAGTATTATCCCAACCCTGACCCAGAGATTCAAAATCAGCTAGAAGAGATTGATCTGGAATTTTTGGCCCAAGACTTGCCTAAAATCATCGCTTCCATGAAAGGGGGAGCTGAGCGCATTCGTGAAATTGTGCTTTCGATGAGGAATTTTTCCCGATTGGATGAAGCCAAGATCAAACCGGTTAACATCCATGAAGGAATTGACAATACCCTCGTTCTGCTCAGCAACCGTCTCAAGCCAGGGATTGAGGTGATCAAGCAGTATGGGGATTTACCTTTGGTGGATTGCTACCCAGCTCAACTGAATCAGGTATTTATGAGTATCTTGGAAAATGCCCTTGATGCTATAGAACACAAGAGTGTCGAATCTTGCCCATCCCCAGTCTTCACCATTCGGATTCAAACTGAGCTAGTTGACCAAAACTGGGTAGTTATCCGAATCGCTGACAATGGCCCTGGGATTGCCGCAGCAATTAAAGACCGGATCTTTGACCCATTTTTCACTACCAAAGACCCAGGTAAGGGAACTGGCTTGGGACTGGCCATTAGCTACCAAATTATTACCCACCATCGGGGGAAAATTGAGGTGGCTTCAGAACCAGCTCAGGGAGCCGAGTTTGTCATTAGTTTGCCAATATAGTTGTGCCTAGGTGCTGACAGAGTACTGTCACGAGTCAACTATATAAGTAATATTTTGTATCAAAGACTACAAACACCTGGTCAGAGCTTTGTTACTTTCATCCATTAGACTGATGACAGGTGTGAGTGAGAACAATGAATAAACAATTACGCTCGATGTTACTGATGAGTCCATTGATGTTGGTATCCCAATGGGCAGCATCTGAGGTTGCGATCGCACAAGAGGTTTCAGAAATCATTGATTCAGTAAACCGGTCGCAAATGCCTGCACAATCAAAGCAGGTGTCGGTTGATAAACTCATCAAACAGAGTAAACAAGAGTCAGCTTCCATGGGTCAAGTCACCAGTGTTTCCCAACTGCGTGATGTATCTCCTGGAGACTGGGCTTATGAAGCGCTACGGAGTTTAGTAGAGCGCTACGGTTGTATTGCAGGATACCCCAATCGCACGTTTCGTGGGAATCGGGCAACAACCCGGTATGAATTTGCCGCTGGTTTAAATGCTTGCTTGAACCAAATTGAGCGTTTAATTGCTGCGTCTACCGCTGATTTTATCACTCGTGAAGACTTAGAAACCCTGCAACGGCTGATTCAGGAGTTTGAATCAGAATTGGCTACTCTCGGTGCACGAGTCGATAACTTAGAAGGACGGGTGGCATTTTTAGAAGACCATCAGTTTTCTACCACCACCAAGCTAGAAGGGGAAGTGGTCTTCTCTATTGCCAACGCCTTTGGTGAAGACAGTGACAACCAAGTCGTGTTCCAAGACCGGGTACGTTTAGCGTTTGTCTCCAGTTTCACCGGTAAAGATGCGCTCTACACCCGTCTGGATGCCGGTAATGCAGCTACCTTTGATGGCACAGACCAAGGTGCCTTTACTTACAGCTTTGACAGCGGCAACGATCTGGGTATTGGTTGGCTAGCCTACTACTTCCCGATTGGGGATAATATTGATGTTTATCTGCCAGCTGCGTTTCCCCTTTGGCAAGATTTCGTCCCCACCATCAGCCCCTACCTGGATGACTTCACTGGTGCTAGTGGTGTTCTTTCCAGCTATGCTGAATCTAGCCCCATCTATAAAATTGGTTTAGGCGCAGGTGGTGGACTAGGCATCAACTTTAGCCTCGCCGATGCGGTAGTATTGAGTGCAGGTTACTTTGGTGGCAATTCCTTTGACCCCTCTGAAGGTCAGGGTTTATTCAATGGTGAGTTTTCTGCCTTAGGTCAGCTGACATTTTCCCCTAGCGACAGCTTCCAGTTAGCCTTCACCTACGTTCGTGCCTACTTCAATGACTTTGATGATGGCAACGCTATCTTTGATACAGGTGTCGGAACTGAAAACGCCAGGGCACCCTTTGGTGATGGAGCAGATGTCACTGCCAACACTAACTCCTACGGCGTAGAAGCCTCTTTTCGATTCTCTCCCAATTTAGTAATTAATGCCTATGGTGGCTACACCGATGCTGAACAAGCTTCTGGTGGCAATGGTGATGCTGAGATTTGGTACTACGGTCTAGGACTAGCATTACCAGACTTTGGCAAAGAAGGTAACTTACTTGGTATAATCGCTGGTTCTGAGCCTTATGTTGGTGGTGATGATGATACCGCCATTCATGTTGAAGGCTTCTACAAGTATCAGGTAAATGATAATATCTCGATTACTCCCGGATTAATCTGGATTGCTGCTCCATTTGGAGACAGTGATAACGAGGATGTCGTGATTGGTGCTTTGAGAACTACATTCAAATTCTAAGACCTAATCCCAAGTCCGGTTAATTACTTATAATACGGTAGAGCTCATGGCTGTGACTTAAAAATTGAAAATTGAAAATTGAAAATTGAAAATGATCAACTTTCAAGTCACGAAAAGCCAAGACTTATAAGAAGTTAACCGGGCTCCCTATCAGCACATTATTGGTAAGCATATGCGCTACGCGCATATGCTTACAACGTGACTATTTCTTTGATTCCATTGATCACGAAGGGGTCAGATGGCAGGACAAGGAAAAGGTATCCAGCCTGGTGATTACCTGATTCTGCGGCATCGCTCTAATAATTTTCGCTATCCCATTGATATCGACGTTAACAACTCTCCTGAAAAGTACCAATTATTTTCCCTTACCCAAAAACATCCTACAACAGGCTGTGTCAGAATAGTCATTGATTGAACTAAAGACTGATATAGATTTTGATGACTTTGAGGAAATGGTTGGCTATAGTATAGGATAAAACTATAAAATCTATTTTCAAAAAAACTTTTATAACAAACTGAACAAAGAATTGATATCTATGAACTAGGAGTTTTATTGATTAAATTCAAATATCAATCTTATTTGAAATCCAAAAATTAACAAAACAAAAAACTATCAAATTTGTTACCGGTAAAATGTAGGTTGATATATATGGCAATATTACTAAATTTTATCTATAATTATTAGTTAAAACTTTTCAAATAGGAATGACCTGGAAAAACCGCCTATTATTTGGTTTATCTGCCATTAAATCTGCCATTACTCTTATGGTAAAATCTAAGATTCATGGTTCATAGTTCATTGCAACAGTACTAATGAAAACTAATGAACCATGGATAATGAACCATGGATAATTATCCAGCCCACAACCCCCATAAAAATCCGTTTGGAACACTGACCGATGGTCTAGCTCAAGACATAGACAAGTTTCACGTCTGAGGGTGACAAATTGACAGGCTGTTGAGAGTCTGGTGGTGTCAGGTTTGCAATTAGGTGAAGCAATAAAGTGAGCATGGCGGCTTGAATTAGTCTTTTGAACATGGGTCTTCTCCTGAATCGCGATGGGCTGGCAGTGATTTTTCTCTGTTGAATATCTACACATGCCCAATCTACGACTCCGGTAAAAAACTTGCCAGGTGTAAAATTTAGGTAAAATTAGGGAAAAGGTTAAGGAATTAAGTTTTATCACTCTCCTAGCTGTCTTTCCAATTCTTGCCGCAGACGAAAAACAATAGTGTCTGGCTCCACCCGGTCTAGAATTTCTTTAATGACGGTACTTGCTCCTAGTGGTCCGAAAGAGCAACCTTGTTCGAGATAAACCTGTGCCGCTTGACCAACAGCATAAGCCCCATAACCCGCAATTCCAGCTTGGGTAATTGCTGCCCCAGCAAAGGCACCCAAGCCACTCGGACCGATAACTACTGATGCACTCTTACCTACACCAAAAAGCACACTGGTACCCAGTTCACCTAGCAGTAAGCCTCCAGAACTGATCAAAATCTTTTGCCATAGCTTACCTGCTTCATAGCTAGTCATGGGTAGACCATACAGCCGCGCTAGAGAACGAATCATCACCAAGTCAGTCACAGTACCCCCTAAAACATCTAAAATTCCAATCGGATTGAGGGCGACTGCTAGTGCTTTGTACTTGGCAAACTGCCAGATTAAGTCTTCTGCTTCCGTTTTGTGTAACTCAATGGCTTTTTTGGCAATAGTATTCTGAGCATTGCGGGCTTGAAATAGAGCGTTGAGGGCTAAAAGTGATCGCCCTTCTCGGTTAAGTAGACTGAAAATTTTCTGTTTAAGCTGATCTACATTCGGAGGTGGAGTTTCCCATTCATAAGTCACTCTACCATCAGGCCACTCTACCCGTACTTCCATAGAAGCTGGTTCTGCTGCCACTAGAACAATCTCATCCGCTGACAACATCTTTTGTAAACGCCGATCCTTGGGACTACCGGTACCCAGTTGTTGCAACTGTTGATAAATTGCCTCCCGGTCTTGTTCTGGATAGAGGTCAATTTTGTTAAATACCAAGATTAGAGGCTTTTGGCTTTGCCGCAGTTCACAAAGAGCTTGATATTCAGTGCGAGTGATATCACCAGCCACGACAAATAAAATTAAATCCGCTTGGGATACCACCTCCCGCGCCATCTGCGCCTTTACTTCCCCATGGATTTCGTCCAATCCTGGAGTATCAATCAACTCCAAGAGGACTTCACTGTTGGAGCTAGGTGTCCAGCGTACCGACTTGGGCCATTGAGTGACACCGTGAATCGGACCAGTTTTAAGAATTTTTTGTCCCAGCAAAGCATTAATTACCGCTGACTTACCACGACTAACCAAACCAAAAGCGGCAATGCGAATCAATCCTTGGTCAAGTTTGTCTAAGCTAGACTGCAAAACCTCTAATTCAGTTTGCAGCAAGGCTTGCATTTCCACATCAGCAGGATTCCCCTGGGACCGATGAAAATTGCTGTACCAGGACAAGGCTTGCTGTAAACTGGCACGAGTGCGGTTGAAGAGATTTTTCTGCTGGTTGTTGGTGCCATAGGATGTCTGATTACCAGCAGCTGGTTTAGATTGGGAAGATCGAGGATAACTCAAGGTTAAATAGGGCAAGACGAGTTACAGTTACTATTTTGACCTAACCGTTGATGAGAAAATACCCATTATCCGATCGCAATTACCTGATACCAAGTTGCAGTCAAAGAATAAACAAAAAGGAATTGGGAAGAGCGGAAAATTCCCCCAAGTCCTCCTGATCCCATAGGTAAATTAAACGTCAGAAACGCAACTTGCTATAAGCCTGTAGACTAATGTGGGATTGGCGCAGGCTGATTGATGGAGGTAACTATGAGTGATCTGAATAAATCTAAACAACAGCTGATTCAGGAATTGAAAGCACTGCGCCGACAAGTGGATCAACTTAAAGCTACACGAATTGTCTTCAGTGCTCAACATCAGCTATTTAAAACCTATGGCACCATAATGCAAACAGCCTCTGGCTCC
The DNA here is from genome assembly GCF_010692325.1 of Moorena sp. SIO3I8. Classification (GTDB taxonomy): domain Bacteria; phylum Cyanobacteriota; class Cyanobacteriia; order Cyanobacteriales; family Coleofasciculaceae; genus Moorena. The sequence continues at coordinate 18,535 of NZ_JAAHHW010000056.1, forward strand.
CTGATGCTTAGAGCTTTGTTACAAGATATACTCCACGTTGCTGGTCGCCTCACTAAGGCAGAGGAGAGTAGCCTGTTTTTACTCAATACTGATGGTGTGGTCACTGAGAGTATTCTAGCTCGCGGTGCAACCCTCCCACGATATAAAAAGCAGATCATTGGTCAGGTTCTAGACCAAGGTTTAGCTGGTTGGGTTAGCCGCCATCGCGAAGTTGGGCTGATAAAGGACACTATCGATGATGACCGCTGGCTTACCTTACCTGATCAGCCCTATCAAGTACGCTCAGTATTAGCTGTACCTATTCTCAGGGGTAAGAGGTTATTAGGCATTATCACCCTAATGCATTCCCAGGCGGGACACTTTGGCTCTAAATCTGCCCGTTTAATGGAAATGACTGCTGAGTCCATGGCTTTGATCTTAGAGAATGCTCAACTCCACAGTCAACAACAACAGCTAGGGCAACAGTCTCCTCAGAAATATCCAGTTTTATCCCCAACAAATAAGCTCACTGAGAGTTCAGATAATTTCTCTTCTCTGGGAATTTACATAATTTATAGTAAAGGTAATTTTCTATATGTTAATCCCAAAATGGCCGAAATTTTTGGCTATTCCTTTGGTGAACTTATTTCTCGGCAATCATTACTACAAGTGGTGGCAGAAGACAAGCGTAAATTTGTCGATGAACGAATCACTAATTGTCTTCAGGGTCAGGGTAAAAATCTATACTTTACCTTTCCTGGTCAGTGTAAAGATGGTAGCAGGATTAACGTAGAAATTTATGGATCCCGAACTAAATTATACGGTAAGTTAGTAATCATTGGAGCTTTGCGAAGACTTAATCATTTAAGCGGTTAGGTTCTATGGTGTATTCTCTAGTGTGTTGGCTATAGCCATACTATTTCCATGATATTTATTTATCGCAAGGTTGTTTAAAAAATAGGTTTTATAAAAATTATGGATAGTGTCTCTAATTCTTTGATAGTTTACGGCTGATTCGCTTAATATTTCTGGAACGGCTAGCAATGGTAGCTTTCCCTTTACCAATTTGTACAAAAACTTTACCAGAAAAAATATTACTGAGGGCTGGGCGTTGGTAAACTACAAAATCTTCTAGCTTTGATGTTTCCTCAAACCCCATCTCGGTCAGAGCATCCTGGAGAGCAGCGCTAAAAACTTTCTTACTCTTGAATTCTAGGGATACTGTAACGGTTCGATTGAAGTAGGTACCTAATAAACCACCGATTAGGCCAAAAATTACACCAACACTATAGGGCATCCCTGTCACCAGACTTAGCCTCAAAACTTGCGAGGAAAATACAGTGGTAATGAGGGTTGTGCAGGTGAAGTAGTACAAAAATGTTATTAATAAACCGGGACCAAGCTGCATAGAAATTTTCTTTGATGTTATAACTATACATTTGCCATTAGTTTAAGACATTTTGAATCTGTTTCAACTGTTTTTTCCTTTAGCGATCGCTTGAGCTGCCCATCTCGATCTTCCCAGAGAGGTAAATCTCGGTCTCTATCCAGGGATGGATGATAAAATTCCTGGGGTAGTGCCAGGACTAACATACCTTCGTCTAGCTGATCAACTGCTTCACAGGAGTTGATCAAGTTAGCGATCGCTTTTAGCGGAAGCTTTGCTTCATCGCGTGTAGAAGGGAAATCCACCAGGGAGGTACTGCCCCTCCTACCACTGCGTTATCAGCACAGTGCCTCGCTTTTCGGCTTCTGGTGGTTAGAGGAAGATGGAGGACTCGAACCCCTACAACATCGCTGCCATACCACGGTTTTCAAGACCGATTGCCGTCCACTCGGCGGCATCTTCCTTAAGGTGCGCTTTCCGTGATGGCGAACGCGCCCCGCGTGACCTACGGTCAAGGGATTGCTCGCCATCACGGGTCGCACCTAAGGGTGTCTGACGGGACTTGAACCCGTTATGACTGGTTCCACAAACCAGCGCCGCGACCACTTTGGCTTCAGACACCACGTTGTTTAAAACAATACAAATTCCTAATTATTTAGTCCTAATTACAGCGTTTTTCATAATGATGAGGTATACAGGTTTTTTTCCCTGTTCCCTGTTCCCTGTTCCCTGTTCCCTGTTCCCTGCTCCCTGCTCCCTGCTCCCTTTTTCTATAAATCCTCTGTTCACAACTCAAATAAAAATGCTATCGTTAGCATCAAGTTGCTTGTCACGCAATATTGCCCTGACTGTCATTAAAATCTCTCCTAGTTTGTTTTTACCACTACCATCAGCACCACAACCCCAGTAATAATCTATGGGTGAATTCTCAACAATTAGCTGATCACCTGTAGCAAGTAGTAACTGGCGAAGATCACCATGGGTTTCAAATTTTCGTAACACTCCTCGCTGCATAATCTCATCTTTGACTTTTTCCCAATCATCACGAAGAGGATGAGAGCGATTGGCCGTAGGCCACGCTACGCGAACGCGTCCCATTTTTGCTGCTTCCTTTGGTGTTTTTGCCTCACGGATTTTGTCATACCAAGAGGAATCAGTGGTCACAAATTTTTGGGCTTGGAAGAAATGCTCACTAGTCACCCACCACAATTTATCTAGCTCAAAGCCATGTCGGGAGAAGTTGGAAAAACAACCATAGGGTTTTTGGCGAGTACCGTAAAAATAGATTGTCATAATCGTGGCGTTGCTGAATTAAGGAATGAATGCGCGATCATTTGGTTTTATTAAAGCCCCCTAAATCCCCCAATTCTGGGGGACTTTGATAGTTTTGTTACCCCCAGAATTGGGGGGCTAGGGGGGCAAAACCATACGCATAATCAGCAACGCCATAATCGTTGCTGAATAATGAGAATGCTGACCACTCAGCCAGGTGGAAACCTCAAGGTTTTATGGAACCTACAACCATAGTCCCTGGATTTTATCGATGGTTGACCTTTATGGTTTGAAGGTTGATCAGCTAAGGTTTGATGATTGAGGTTTAAGGGTTAACCGTTAACCTTTGACCTTTAAATTTAGAAAGAAAAAACCATAAATTTAGAGATTTTCGAGTGACCAACACGTCTCACCATTTTAATCGGGAATTTCGATCATTGTCCTGGCATTGCTGATCGAGAGTACTCGATCAACTGTTGACTTGAACTGTTCAATAAAGGTTTGTCGTCTCTCAAGTTCTTCAGCCAGGTTAGTGGGATCGAGTAGTTCAACCCCTTCTCTAGCTAGAAAGCTATCTGCCAAGGATTGATACTTCTGTGAACCAACGGATGCATTCTGTCCTAGCACTTCCAGAGCTAGTTTATCAAGTCTTTCTTTGACTCGTGCTTGTGCCATCTTATAGTGATTCAGGGTTTTAGTATATGCTGACTGCATAGTACCGATAACTGCTTCATAATACCTGATAAACATCTTCATCTCAATGGCTTCTGCCACAGTCATCTCTTGGTCAGCAACCGTAACCATTGTAGAAGCATTGGATAAGACAATTACTCTCTTGATCGTCCGTCGTCTGGCAATCAGAGCATCCACTTTTTGCAAAGCCGCTTTAGCTTTTATCTCATAATCTTCTCGTGATTTGAAGCCTGTTGGCACTTGACCGACTTCAACCACAGAAATTAAGGTGTTGTTGTCCAAAGCTGCTCTGGCTGAGTCAATGCGCTTTTCCAGCAAGGTCAACTCTGCTAGAGCATCTGTGACAGTCATAGTTGTCATTTTACCCTCCTTATCTCTTCATTGGTATCTCCTAGCTAATCACTTGTAAACCCTGCTGTTATTTAACTTATTAGGTAAACATAGTATTTATATAAAAAGGGAACAGGGAACAGGGAACAGGGAACAGGGAACAGTAGTAAAGAGCTCTTTTTTTTAAATTATGAACAATTAGCAAGATTGTTCAGGTTCTATTGATAACTATTAAAATCAGGTAAATCGTTACTTTTTATTGGTTGTTTGTTACTTGAAAAATTTAAATTTACGAACTCCTTTAAATGATAAGTATTCAAGCAGAGATGATAAGCTGATGTGCATTTAAATTGGTTATTCCCCGTTCCCTATTCCCTGATCCGAAGTTCCCTTTGAACAATTTAGGTATCCCAATCTAAATGCTGAACAGCTTATGACATCATGCCTGCAAATTGGTGGCAGGGGTGAGAATTGCACTCACTGATTTCCAGGGTATGAACCTGGCGAGCCTACTCTTGCTCCATCCCTGCGATACCCCTGACTGGATTTGAACCAGCAACACCTAGGTTCTAAGCCTAGAGCCTCTGCCAATTGGGCTACAGGGGTTTGGATCCGAGGGGCAGAATTTGCGCTTATGACCAATTGACTGTTGGTCAACTGGACTAAACCAAACTGCGCCACATCTGGATAATTGGTACTCCCGACAGGATTTGAACCTGTAAAAAAACTAGAATCTCGGTCTAGTGCGTCTACCAATTCCGCCACGGGAGCGTATACCCCTGGCAGGATTTGAACCTGCAAAACACTCGTTCTGGGGGAGTGATGTCTACCAATTGCATCACAGGGGTAAAGTCGGGGTGACAGGATTTGAACCTGCGACATCTTGCTCCCAAAGCAAGCGCGCTACCAAACTGCGCTACACCCCGTTGGTACTCCTGGTGGGAGTCGAACCCACAACTGACCGTTTTTAAAACGGTCGCCTCTGCCAATTGGGCTACAGGAGCATATTTGATACCAAGTTGCTATCAAAATTGATTTGGGTTAAAGGTTAAAGGTTAAAGGTTGAAGGTTAACCTTCAACCAGTTAACCTTCAACCGGTTAACCTTCAACAATAGAATGCCGGAGTTGGACTCGAACCAACTTCTCCGTGATTCAGAGTCACGGCGACTTGCCAATCGTCCATCCGGCATTTAGCACTTGCAATAGCAAGTGACAGTCCCCCAAGGTCGGCATCGAACCGACGACCTCTCGCTTTTCAGGCGAGCGCTCTACCCAACTGAGCTACCGGGGGATACAAAGGATAAAAATGAAACCCCTCCTGACTGCCCTGGCAGGGATCGAACCCGCGACCATCGAGTTAACAGCTCGCTGCTCTTCCAACTGAGCTACAGGGCATTCATCGTGCCGACGGGGATCGAACCCGCAATCACCTGCTTGAAAGGCAGGTGGCTTAACCAAATTTGCCTACGGCACGGCAAATAGCGCGGAGACTGAGATTTGAACTCAGATCAACGGTTTTGGAGACCGTCATGTTGCCAGTTACACCATCTCCGTAGGTCGCAGCGGCGGGACTCGAACCCGCACTCTCCTGGTTATGAGCCAGGTGCTCTACCTTTGAGCTACGCTGCTAGGTCACTAATTGGAGTCACTGATTGGAGCAGGATTTGCACCTGCAACCGATAAAAGCGACTGCAAAGAGCGAGGCTGACGGGAATCGAACCCGCGACTTCCTGTTCGACAGACAGGCGCTCTGACCATCTGAGCTACAGCCCCAGGACTTGAACAGTTTATCCGTTCGACTTTAGATAAATCTCTGGGTTTACTCTGTGGGGAATCAACCCAAGGGTCCATCCCCACGTGATGAGCAAACACAGTTATATCCAAACATGAATCAAAAGGTATGTTACATATTTAGTTGTCAAGGTTCCGTGTAAGCTTTTGGATTCGAGCTTTTTGACTCTTTCCTCTGCGCTATGTTTTTATGCTACAACAATACTACAAGCGGTGTCAAGGGTTTGGGCAAACTTTTTTTGGAAATTTTTAGGAGTTATGTGGATAGCCCCAGAAAACAATATATGTAGTGTTTTTATATAAAACTAAACACTATATGTATATTTAGGGGGGGTAAGTCCTAATTGCCAGAGGGGCAAGGGATGGTTTAACGGATGTAATGGATGACAGGATCGAGCAGATCTCGATCAGGAGAAACTTGTTAATAAGTTGTTCCTAGTCCCCCTTCCCCCTCTTCGGTCTCTTCTTCAATCCTCAAAGAGCGTGGGATGCCGATTAGGTATGATGTACAGACAGTGCACTATGGCAATGAATAACAAGCAAGAATGCATTTAGATCCCCTAGTCCCTAATTCTTTGTTGAATCTTTTGCAACTGGCTAGTCCCGTACTACCAGTGGGTGCTTACGGCTATTCTGAGGGTTTGGAAACATTAGTTGATATTGGTGTGATTCACAACCAGGCTACTCTGGACCAGTGGCTAGAGCATCAACTGCGCTATGGAGCCATTCGATTAGAAGCTTATGTTATAGTCCGAGCTTACGAAAGTTATGGCAAAGGGGATTTAGAGGGTTTGAACTACTGGAATGCTTGGGTAAGTGCTGCTAAGGAAACTTCTGAATTGCGATCGCAAAGTTGGCAGATGGGTAACTCGTTGATACGGTTACTGCTCGATTTGCACCCATCCACTGAAACTATTGTCCAGACGACCGATGTAACCTCTCAAGAAAATCTAATCTCTCTACACGATGTAGCATCAGCTGTGGGTCAACCCTGTAATTATGCGATCGCGTTTGGGATTGGGGCTGCTCACTGGCAGATTGACATTACAGCTACAGTCTTAGGTTACTTACATAGCTGGGCATCTAATGTCATCGGTGCTGGGGTCAAATTGATTCCCCTTGGTCAAACCGTTGGTCAACAGCTACTGCTAGCACTCAACCATAGACTTACTCTGACAACCGAAGATGTTTTAACTTTGGCGGATGAAAAATTAAGTAGTTGTGGCTGGGGATTAGCCCTGGCAAGTATGGCTCACGAAACTCAGTACACACGATTATTTCGCAGTTAATTCTTTTGAAAATAAATAATCCTTTTTTTAAAGACTTAATAAAGTTAGCTAGATTTTGTTGCTGATGTTACTGAGAGATGCTAGATTTTCTAGTTAGCAAAGTATACTACGACAATTAGCGTATCTTAAGACTTATATCCTAGTTATGATTAAGGCAGAATAAATAAAGTTAAGTTTAATTAATTTTATTTAAAAAACAACCTTAATGAAGCTAAAATTTATCAAGGTCAGCTACTAATTTACCTTCAGTTTGGCTAACAGAGTTTTGCTTATGGTTAGTGAAACTCGATAATGGTGCATCTCCACAACCCTGGCTTGACTTGTCTGCTAACATTACCAGTTTGGTGCATTTCTACAAAACCAGGACTTAGGCAAAACTGGGCGACAAACCATATAATTTGTTACAAATAGAGTTGCTGCGTAAGTTCTGAAAACTATACACAATATCAGGATTCACAATATTATAATTCACAATATTACCTATTAGGTTTCTAGGGTTGTAGGGATTAATTAAAACAGTAAATATTGACAACATCGGTGCTAATATAGGTGCTATAAAAATAGTAATATTACTTGTTAAAGATTAATTTTTAATTGTTAGTTAATAGTTACTAATTTTGCTATATATCAATAGAGACACCAATGACTACTCACAAAGTATTGACCACCGACAAACTGGCACAACAGATTCAAGCTTGCGCAAAGGCGCAATTGACTGGTCGGTTGGAGATTGAAGATCCCCAAGGTCAGCAGTGGACTCTTTTTTTCCACTTCGGTCGTTTGAGTGGCGGTGCTAGTAAAATGCATCCCATTCGTCGTTGGTGTCGGCAGTTGTCTGTACACTGCCCAGAACTATCAGCTGATCCTGTGTGTCAGGGGTCACCGGCTCAGCCGGTGTATTGGGATTACAAATCTCTAGCAGAACTAGTCAGAGAGGGGAAAGTACCGCTCAGACAGATGAGGTCAGTTGTTGCTGGCAACTGTACGGAAATACTCTTCGATATCATCCAACGGCAGGAACAACTCCGCTGTGGTTCATCAGAGCAACTAACTTACAGGCAGATTCCTCAAGACACTATTGATTCAACATCTGATTCAACCTTTGATTCAACCTTTGATTCAAGGTTGGTAGTAATTCGAGCTTCACAGATTTGGCAACAGGCAATGCTTGCTTGGGAGCCTTGGCAAGAGGCTGGTTTGGTAGATATTTCCCCTTCTTTGGCTCCGGTGATCTGGGATGCTGACAAATTGCGACAGCAGACCTCATTACTGGCCTACCACAACCTGACTACCTTAGTGGATGGCGATCGCACTTTGAGGGATTTAGCTTTGACGTTGAAACAGAATCTTTTGGCTCTGGCCCAATCAATCATGCCCTACATCCGAGTACAGGTGATGGGTCTGATCGAGGTTGGGGACTGGCGCTGTGATACTCACTTTACTAAAGCCACTAACCCAATGCCAGAAAATGCTCGAAGGTTTGGAGGACCAGTTCAGACATTACCAGCTAGTCCCTTGGTAGTTTATATCGAAGACAGCCACATCGATCGGCTGACCATGAGTCAAATTCTTGCCAATGCTGGTTATCGATTTATCAATGTTCAAGACCCTATCAAAGCCTTGCCGACCTTGCTAAAGCACAAACCACAGCTGATCTTCTTGGATTTGGTGATGCCGGTTTTAAACGGCTATGAAGTCTGTGCACAAATTCGTCGGGTTTCGGTGTTTCAAGACACGCCAGTGATTATGGTCACCAGTAATGACGGAATTGTAGACCGAGTGCGGGCCAAGATGGTCGGTTCTACAGACTTTTTAGCAAAGCCTATTACTCGGTCAAAGGTATTGACAATTCTCCAGAGGCATCTCGGGGTTAGTCGTAATATCCTGTCCAGTTGACTACTTACTTTAATACTTTAGTAAAGGGAACAGGGAGTAGGGAGTAGGTAACTTTCTATAAAAACTTATCACAATTAATTTACTATACCTACTATACCTATTCAATTAATTGAATTATTGTTATTTTATTTTTAAGCTTATAAATTCAAAGTTATGGTAATTAGTTTAAACTAAAAAAAATGATTAACACTAAAAAACAAAAGAATTGTAATTAACATCATCAATAAGCAAAAAAAAATATGACTACAGTCCTTTTGGTTGAAGATAGTTTGACGGAAAATGAGATTCTAAGTTGTTACCTCAGAGAAGCTGGTCTCAACGTAGTTAGTGTCACCAGTAGTGAGGATGCCCAGATTAAACTCCAGTCCCAGAAACCAGATTTAGTGATTGTCGATGTGATTTTGCCAGGACAAAGCGGGTTTGAACTGTGCCGGGAACTCAAAACTAATTCCAACACCCAAATCATTCCAGTTGTGATTTGCTCAACTAAAGGAACTGATGCCGACAAACTCTGGGGTTCAATGCTGGGAGCTGATGCCTATTTACCTAAACCGATAAAGCAGCAAGAACTAATACAAACAATCCAGCAATTGTTAGGCATTAGGCATTAGGCATTAAGTATTAGGTATTAGGTATTAGGTAATGTTAAACTCCCTTGACCCAGTGGTAACACAAACCAATCTTGACCTACTGAACTTAGATCCACTAACCCCAGAAACCCGAGTGCGGTTGCTGCGTTTTCCTCTTGGAAAAGATGACAGTGTTCTGTTGCCCCTAGAGCAGATTACAGAAATTATCAGGGTGAATGTGCCGGAGGTTCTGCTGGTGCCGGAAATGCCCAGTTGCATTTTGGGAATTGGTAATTGGCGTTCAGAAATGCTCTGGTTGGTAGACCTAAACCAGCTGGTTGGCTATCCACCTCTGTCGAAGCTTGGGCAAGTTTCGGTATCTCCTGTGGCAATAGTAGTTCAGGTCAATGACCAGTCTTTGGGTCTGGTGGTATCCCATGTTAATGATATTGAGTTACATGAATTGGAGCAACTCCAGCCACCGACTCCTGGTTTATTTCCTCCTAAGCTATTGCCTTTTCTCCTGGGGTACCTACCTGGGGATGGCGGTGCAGTTTTGGATGTCATGGCTATTACTCAATGTCCCCTATGGCAGACACATCAACGAGGGGACTCTTGGGGAGGAGAGTCTTGAGGTTTTTCGACTTAGCCTCCTCCGAGATCTGGCAATTGATCAGGGCAATTATGATGAGTTTTGATCAACCAAATCAATCCCATCAAACCAATTATGACTGCTTGACAAGCTGGTCACTAACTCTGCCCATTGAACAGTCTATTGGAAGAGTTACTACCGACTCGATTGCCTCTGAACTGCCATCATGGTCGGCAATTTTACCATTATCAGATGTTGAAAAAAACGAAACTATAACTATGCCACAATTTGATCAATCTGAGGAAATACTCAGTTCTAAGTCCCAACTCAATCAATCATCGAGTAATGGCAATGGCAAGGGGACACCTACCGGGGTTCAGTTTCACCTAGCCGTGGATATTGAGCAACACTGCAAGGGTGAGCGGCAGTGGTTATTCAACCTGGCCACCCAGATGCGCAAAGCAGAAACTAGTGATGCCCTGTTGAGAACCACAGTGACTGAGGTTAGTCAGCGTTTACGGGTAGACCGAGCCTTGATTTTTCGCTTCCAGTCGGAGAATCGGGGTACAGTGCTAGTTGAGTCGATGGTGGGTGGCTATACTCCCAGTCAGGGGGAGTACCTACCAGTGATTGCTTTTGGGGCTGAGAATCGGTCAGCCTACGAGCAACAGGAAGTTATAGCCCTTAATGATATTAATGACCGGGCTGTTAGTCCTTTTCAACTCCAACTACTGGAACGATTCCAGGTCAAAGCCAGCTTAAGTCTACCGATTTTGATCGAAGGGCAATTGTGGGGCTTACTAGTGGTGCAGCAATGTTCTGGTTCCCGGGAATGGCAGGAAGCTGACATTAGTCTGCTCTACCAAGTTGTTACTGAACTGAGGCTGAGTCTACAGCCAGTGGAATTGAGTAACCGATGGCGAGAGCAGGTGAAGCAGGAAAAGGTCTTGGCTCAAATCTTGGGCACAATTCCACCGTCTTCTGATCCCAATATTGCCCTGGGCAACATTTGCCACGAACTGCGCCTGTTTTTCAAGGCTGATCGGGTAGTGGTTTATCGCTTCAATCCTGACTGGAGTGGTGAATTTGTGGCTGAGTCAGTTGCAGAGGGTTGGGTGAGCCTGCTCCAAGACCAAAAGCAAAATCCTAACCTGACATCACCAGATCTATTTTCCTCTAGGCGCTGTACGGTCAAGCAAATCGGATCGGTGGCCAGCCCTACTACCGATACCTATTTAAAGCAGACACAAGGGGGCAGCTATTTCAAACGTAAGCAGGTAGAGCGAGTTGACGACATCTATGCCGCTGGTTTTTCACAGTGCTACATTGAAACCTTAGAAAAATACCAGACCAATGCTTATATTATCGCCCCAATCTTTGATGGTGAACACCTCTGGGGCTTATTTGCCGTTTACCAGAACTCTCGCCCTCGGCGCTGGCAAGATAGTGACGTCGTGCTGCTGTCACTAGTCAGTGACCGTCTCAGTAATATTCTCAAGCAATTGGACATTACAGCCCAGCTACAGGAGAAATCGGAGCAACTGGATATTGCGGTTAAGGGGGAACACATAGCAAGTCGCTTCCTTGATAAGATACTTAAGAGTTCCGACATCAACAGTGTTTTCCAGACCGCTACTCAAGAAATCCGGCAGCAGCTGAAGTGCGATCGCGTGGCTGTTTATCGCTTCAATCCTGACTGGAGTGGTGAGTTTGTGGCTGAAGATGTGGCACACGGTTGGATACCGTTAGTTGAACCGAGTATTAAAAAAGTCTGGCGCGATACCTATTTGGAGGAAACCGAAGGCGGTCGGTATCGCCACAATGAAACCTTAGCCATTGATGACATTTACAAGGTTGGTTACGATCAATGTCACATAGACCTGTTAGAGCAATTTCAGGCTAAAGCTTATGTGATTGTACCGATTCTGCAAGGGGAAACCCTCTGGGGTTTCCTCGCAGCTTACCAGAACAATGGCCCTCGTCACTGGCAGAAAATGGAGGTGGGTATACTGGCTCAGATGGGCCGACAATTTGGGGTTGGCCTCCAGCAAACGGAGTATATTGAACAACTGCGAGCAAAATCCAAGCAACTGCTATTGGCTGCAGACCTAGAAAAATCAGCAGTCAAAGTCATCAACAAAATCCGGCAATCTCGGAAACTGGAGACGATTTTCAAGACCACAACCATAGAAATTCGTAAGCTCCTGATGGCTGACCGGGTCGGTCTGTTTCGCTTTGACCCTGACTCCGATTATAACGATGGAGAGTTGGTGTCTGAAGATGTGGTCAATGGGTACGATGGGATCCTGGGTAAGAAGGTTCACGACCATTGCTTTAGTCAACAGTATTCCCAGCACTATGTCGAAGGGCGAGTACACGCAGTTGCTGATATCTACAATGGGGATCTTGGCGATTGCTACATTGAGCTGCTAACTCAGTTTCAAGTCCGGGCTAACCTGGTGGTGCCATTGCGTAAAGGGCTTGAACTGTGGGGATTTTTATGCATTCACCAATGCAGTAAGCCCCGTCAATGGCAGGAGTATGAGATTGATTTTGCCAAGCAGATTGCCCTACACTTTGAAGTTGCCCTACAACAAACAGAGTACCTGGCGCAAGTCGAGGCCAAATCTACCCAGGTCGCTAAAATCGCAGGGATGGAGCGAGCGGTAGTTGGAATCATCAACAAGATCCGTCAGTCTCGAAACCTAGATACCATTTTCAAGACAACCGCTATCGAAATGCGCAAGCTTCTTCAGGTTGACCGGGTGGGTGTATTTAAGTTTTACCCTAACTCTGGCTTTGATGATGGGGAATTGGTATCTGAGGATGTGGCATCAGGCTACCATGCCATGCTAGGAATCAAAGTTAACGACCACTGCTTTGGTGAACAGTATGCCCCTCACTACACCGAAGGACGTGTGCAAGCAGTTGCTGATGTCTACAATGCGGGTTTAAGCGATTGCCATATTGAGCTGCTGGCTCAGTTCCAAGTCCGGGCTAATCTGGTTGTGCCCCTACTTCTTGCACCTGATTTGTGGGGATTGTTGTGCATTCACCAATGCAGTAAGCCCCGTCAATGGCAGGAGTATGAGATTGATTTTGCCAAGCAGATTGCCCTGCACTTTGGGGTAGCGCTACAGCAATTGAGCTACCTGGATCAAGTGGAGGCCAAATCTCACCAGCTTGCCCAAGCTGCTGTGCGGGAGCGAGTAGTAGCAAGCCTTAGCAACCATTTGTCCCAGTCTGTAGATGTTTATAGTATCTTCCAGAGTATTACCAAAGAGTTGCGGCAAGTGTTGGGAGCTGACCGGGTAGTAATCTATCGCTTCAACTCCGACTGGAGTGGTGAGTTTGTGGCTGAATCGGTTGCCCCTGGCTGGATTTCCCTAATCACTGAACAAGAAAGAGACGACCGCCTGAAGGTGGATACAACGGCTTATGAGCGCTGCCAAGTTACAGCCCTGAGTGTTAATTCTCGTAATCATGTTGATACCTGCTTGCAAGAAACCCAGGGTGGAGAGTTCGCCCGAGGTGACCGCTTCAAGAAGGTTGATGACATCTATGCCATGGGTTTCGCTCCCTGCTACATCAACACTCTGGAACAATACCAAGCCAGGGCATATCTGATTATGCCAATTTTCCAAAGTGACAAGCTCTGGGGGCTGCTGGCGGCTTACCAAAATACGGGACCCCGTCAGTGGCAAGATACCGATGTCACCCTCATGCTCCAAATTAGTAATTCCCTGGGATTAGCCTTGCAGCGATCCCATTACCTAGATCAGTTACGAGCCCAATCTACCCAACTCACCAAAGCGGCTCAAATTGCTCAGGGGGTAACCAAAATAGTTGGTAAGCTGTTTCAGTCTCGGGATGTAAATACAATCTATCGTATCACAACCCAAGAAATCCGGCAGCTGCTCAAATGCGATCGCGTAGCCCTCTATCACTTCAATCCTGATTGGACTGGTCAGTTTGTGGCTGAGGCAGTTGCAACTGGTTGGTTAGCATGGGTGGGAGCAGATATCAAAGCCTTCTGGCCCGATACTTATCTACAAGACACCCAGGGAGGTCGGTATCGCAATCGTGAAAGCGTGGCCGTTGATGACATTTACACCTTTGGTTATTCTGACGGTTACCTAGAAACCTTAGAGCAATATGAGGTTAAGGCTTATATGCTGGCACCGATTTTTATACAAGGAACCTTATGGGGTTTACTGGGTACCTACCAAAATACTGGTCCTCGTGACTGGCAAGAGTTTGAACTCAACGCCCTGGCTCAGATTGCGGTGCAAGTAGGGGCAGCCCTGCAACAGGCTGAGTATCTCGCACAAATCCAAAACCAGTCCCAGCAGCTGACCGATGCCGCACAACGGGAGAAAGCCGACAAAGAAGCAGTACAGCGGGAGGTAATGCAGTTGCTCTCAGCAGTGCGACCAGCTCTAGAAGGAGACCTCACCGTCCGAGCTCCGGTAACCAACAATGAAGTAGGTACCATTGCTGATGCCTACAACAACACCTTACAAAGCCTGCGCCGGATTGTGACTCAAGTCCAGCAAGCTTCCAGGAAAGTTGCCCAAACGTCTGTTGACAGGGAATCCTCCATTGCCAAGCTCACAGCCCAAGCCCAGCAGCAATTTATGGCTCTCGGTCAAGCCTTAGAGAACATCCAGACCATGGTTAATTCTACAGAAGCTGTAGGTGAGAGTGCTCAACAGGTAGAAGTAGCAGTCCAAACCGCTAACCAAACCCTCCAAGCAGGGGATGCCGCCATGAACCGTACCGTAGATGGAATTCTCGAAATCCGGGAGACAGTGGCAGAAACCAGCAAACGGCTCAAGCGCCTGAGCGAATCGTCCCAGAAGGTTTCGAGGGTAGTAAACCTGATTAGCAACTTTACCAATCAGACCCAATTGCTAGCGTTGAATGCAGCCATTGAAGCCACCAGGGCCGGTGAGTATGGACGGGGTTTTGTAGTTGTTGCCGATGAAGTGCGTTCTCTAGCGCGTCAGTCAGCGGAAGCCACCACTGAGATCGAGCAGTTGGTGCAGGAGATCCAGAAGAGTACCGCTGAGGTTTCTACAGCCATGGATAAAGGTATTCAACAGGTTGCCCAAGGAACCGCAATGGTACAAGATACCCGTCTCACTCTCAATGCCATTGTTGAAGCTACCAGCCAAATCAGCCAGCTTGTAGAGGGTATTACCCAAGCCACCCAGGTACAGACCGAAGAGTTCCAATCCGTGACCCAAACCATGACTGAAGTTGCAGGAATTGCCAACAAAACTTCTGAGGATGCCATGGAAATTTCTACGTCTTTCCAAGAACTCCTAGCCATGGCTCAGAATCTTCAAGCCAGTGCTGACCAGTTCAAGGTTGAGTAGTCATTTGCCTTGCTAAAATCCATTTTAAATGCGTTTTAGCATGCATGCTAAAGGGGACTGGGATATATCTTTTTTATTTGATTTCAGGCTATAGACATTTTCAATGCACAAAATTTTTATTAAAACTAGGAAAATTTTATTGAATAAAAATTTTCCTAGTTTTAATAAAAAATCACTAATAATACGAGCATTTTTTCGTATAATCAGTTAGAGATAATTTTTTTTATTTTATCCCGATTCCCGATTCCCGATTCCCGATTCCCGATTCCCGATTCCCTACTCCCTACTCCCTACTCCCTACTCCCTAAGAATAAAATACCTCACCCAATTGACAACTGCTCTAATGACTAATGACCCGAAAATTCGTGAGCAAAGCTATCGCTACTTTCTCCAGGAAGCACCGGAACTGCTGCAAGTCTTGGAAGAGGATTTGCTGAGTTTGTCAGAAAACTATAGCATCAATAAAGTCAACAACTTGATGCGGACTACCCATACCCTCAAAGGCGCAGCAGCTAGCATTGGGTTGGAAACAATCGCCACTGTAGCTCACTCCTTGGAGGATGTTTTTAAAGCTCTGTTTAACCCCGACTTGTCCATTGATCCAGAAATTGAAGCCTTACTGTTTCAAGCTTATGAGTGTCTGCGCCTACCTCTGACCGCTGAACTCACAGGGGGGCAAATCGATGACACCGAAATCAAAAATCGAACTGCTGCTGTTGTTGCCCAACTCCAAGAGAAGCTGGGGGACTGTTTTGGTCACGAATCCCATCTGCCCACCTCACTAGAATTGGGCTTCGACGTCACCCAGTCCATTTTTGAAGTGGGGGTTAGCCAAGGCTTAGACGTAATCCAAGCTGCCCTAAATAATGACAATCCCAGTGAAATCAGCATCACAGTTCGCCACCAAGCAGACATTTTCTTGGGGTTAGGGGAATCCCTTAATTTACCAGGGTTTGCCGCTATTGCCAA
Organism: Moorena sp. SIO3I8; assembly: GCF_010692325.1. GTDB lineage: Bacteria > Cyanobacteriota > Cyanobacteriia > Cyanobacteriales > Coleofasciculaceae > Moorena. The sequence continues at coordinate 34,684 of NZ_JAAHHW010000056.1, forward strand.
AAATGCGATCGCAGCCCTAGACAACCATCCCGATCAGGTGGTCACCATTGCCAAGACCGCTTTGTGTGATTTCGTTGCAGCACAAGCAGCGGTGCTAGAAGGGGATAGGACTCAAGGTGGTCAACCTTCTATAGCTCTGCAACAACTAGCTGACCTTAGGTCTTCAAGTCAAAATTCACAATTCACAATTCAAAATCAATCTTCTGTCTTCGGCAACGGAAAAGAACAAGACCTTAATCGAGTTGAGCTGGGACTAAAAGAAGGAGAAGGTGTTGTTAATAATTCTTCCGTTACTGATCCAGAATCTAAAACAAGGAAACGGTCCCAGCTTGTGGAAATGATCTGGGGAGGATCAACTACACTAGATCAGCAAACCTTTGATCAAAGTAGAAAGTTGCAGAGGTCGGAGCAAACAGAGATAGATGTCTTGCATGGAGAGATAGCCTCACCTGATCAAGAAATCGCCACAGAAAAAAATTTTGTTTTGCACAACATGGGGATGATTGATGCAGATAATCAAAAAAAAGAACAACGACAAGATCCCGAAATTATCACAGACGAGATCATCCCGCCCATAGGCAATGCTAGAAATGCCCCTCTAAACTCTTCCCATCTCGCCATAACTCCCTCCAACCAACATCCCAGCACGCCATCATCTAGGGATCTATCTGGTACTGTGCGGATAAATATTGAGCATCTAGAATACCTGAATTACACAATTGGGGAATTACTAACCAACCAAAACCGCCAGTTGCTCGAAAATGAACAACTGCTGGCTGCAGTGCGAGTACTCCTTGATCGTATCGACCAACATCAGCAAGTTCTAGAGCAACTCCAAGATTGGTACGACCGCCTGTTTATTTTGACCCAACAAAAGCAGATTAGGCAAAGGTTGCAAGTTAGCAAGTTGAATGTTGAAGGTTTAAACAAAAACAAAGCTACCGACCCAAATCTTAGTTTTTATTCCTACCCTTGGGCAGAAAAAACGTTGCAGCTTAGCAAGTTGAAGGTTGAAGGTTTAAAGGAACACTTTGCTACCAACCCCAATCCTACGGCCAACCTTGGCCAAAAGGCCACGCTACGCTCTCAACCTGCCAACTTTCAACATAGCAACTTTCAACATAGCAACTTTCAACATAGCAACTTTCAACCAACTAACCTTGGCCAAAAGGCCACGCTACGCGAACAACATACCGACTATTTCGATGACCTGGAACTAAAACGTTATAGCGCACCCGAGCTTCTGATCCAGTCAGTTCTAGAAGATGCTATTCAATTAACAGAAGCTGCCCATGACATTGAGCTGTTCAGCACCCAATCCAGTAAAACTCTCGAACAACAACGTCGGTTGTTAACCAACCATCGTGATGTCTTGATGGACGCCCGGATGTTGCCTTTAGGGGAAATATTTAGTCGTTTCCCCCCTGTCCTCAAGCAGTTGTCAGCTTCCCACCATAAGCTGGTAGAGCTAAAAATCTCTGGTAATGATGTTTTAGTGGATAAAGTTGTTGCCCAGAAGTTGTACGACCCCCTGCTGCATCTTGTGCGTAATGCTTTTGACCACGGCATTGAGACTCCTGCTGTACGGCAACAACAGGGCAAACCAGAAAAGGGATTAATTGAAATCAGTGCTTGCCATCGGGGCAGATATTTGGTGATTGAAGTTTTTGATGACGGGCCAGGGTTGAATTTTGAACGGATTCGCCAACTAGCAGTAGAACGTGAACTGATAGACTTTGAACAGAGTAATAATCTCAGTGAGGCTCAGCTGAGGAATTTGTTGTTTGAACCAGGCTTTTCCACTGTCTCTGGGGTGAATAACCTCTCTGGACGTGGTGTTGGTCTTGATGTTGTCCTAAACCAGGTCAAAGCTCTGAGGGGTTCCGTCCAGGTTGATTCTTCTCCGGACCAAGGCAGCAGATTTAGACTACAAATTCCCTTGAGTTTAACCATAGATAAATTACTTCTGTGCCAGGCTGGGAAGCAAGTTTATGGTTTGATTACTGATCAAGTCGAGCAAATTATTATTCCTGAGGAACACCAGCTCCGAAGTTGGGAAGATGGCAAAGTTCTCCACTTGGGTACCGGGACTGATCAGCAACTGGTTAAAGTCTACCAACTTGGGCAAGTCCTAGATTATTCCTCTGTGGCAAATCCATTCTCAGTAACCCATCCCCATCAACCTGTTGTTCCTCTTCAGACGATTAGACCAATCATTCTGATCCATTACCAGGATCAGCTTGTCGGTCTGGAAGTAGACCAACTGTTGGGAGACCAGGAGTTGGTGATTCGTCCTTTGGGGACAATGATTGTGCCACCCCCCTATGTCAATGGGGGCAGTATTCTGGCCGATGGTCGGTTGACATTGGTGCTGGATGGGACTGAATTGATCCAGTACCTGTCTGAGCAACAGACCGATGGCAGTCAAAGGTTACAGGTTAGCACATTGAAAGTTGAAAGCAAAAGCTATGACCAAGCCACCCAACCGATGGAAACCCTTTCGCGAAAGCAGCTTCCACCTTCAACGGTTGAACCGTTCTGGGTCAGACGTAAGCCAAAGGTACTCCTGGTAGATGACTCGATCACCCTGCGCCAAACTCTAGCCATGACCTTACAGAAAAATGGCTATCAAGTGTTTCAAGCCCAGGATGGTTATGAAGGGATTGAGCAACTACAGCATCAGACAGACATACAGTTAGTGATCTGTGATATTGAGATGCCTCGCATGAATGGGTTTGAGTTTCTCAAACACTGTCAGCAAGACCCAGCTTTGGTAGATATTCCTGTAGTCATCCTCACATCCCGCAGTAACGATAAACACCGCTTGATTGCTGCACAGTTGGGGGCAAAGGCTTATATCACTAAGCCCTATTTGGAACACAAATTGTTGACAACAGTAACCGATGTTGTTGAGCCCATTTAACCGTTAATAAGGGAGTCGGGAGTCGGGAGTCGGGAGTCGGGAGTCGGGAGTCGGGAGTCGGGAGTCGGGAGTCGGGGGAATAAAATTGGCTGTAGCTCATAAGTATGATCAACGCTATATCCTGCAATTCTTTGGTAATTAGTAATTGATCATTGCTCCTGGTGAATTGGTAGTTTAAAAAATCCTAAAAATATCCCTATAACTACTCAGCACTAAACAATAATCACTAAACAATAATCACTATAAAATAAAGGCGATGGACGATTCAAAACTAGAAAAATTAATGGTTTTTAAAATTGCTGATTATTCCCTATGTCTCCCGATTATGGATGTTATTAAAGTGGTTAATTATACCACGGAAATCAGCCGGGATATGAAAACCATGGGATTAGTTCAGCTAGGCAAGCATACCATTAAAGTTTGGGATTTACATCAGCAGTTGGGGGATGGTAGTTTACCTCACCGAAGCCCTAACCAAAGGTTCTTAGTGATTATTCGTCCTAGGGACTCCGAACTTTGGGGAATTTTTGTCGATGATCTGCCTAATTTGGTGGAGTTACCCCAAGACATGATGCGACCTATCCCGAAGTCTTACCGTCAGGCCAGTGTTCTGGAGATGATATCTCATGCAGCTGTTATATCAAACGAAGCATCTACTCAGAAAATTTTTCTTTTGGATTTACAGCAAGTCGGTGCCTTGACTCCTTAATCGTCACTAGAAAAGGCTATAATAAAAATCTAAACTTACCAATTACCATTTGTTAATTGTTAACTTGTAGCAATTAACAATTTTTTTATGGCTAATGATCATAAATCAACTACACTATTAAAATTAACTCTAAGTTAGTTAACATGAGTACTTTTCGTGTTGGTATTGCTGGTCCAGTTGGTTCAGGGAAAACTGCTCTATTAGATGCATTGTGTAAAGCCCTGCGAGACTCTTATCAAATCGCTGTGGTCACCAATGATATATATACTCAGGAAGATGCCCAGTTTTTAGTTAGGAGTCAGGCCCTAGAAAGCGATCGCATTCTGGGTGTGGAAACGGGGGGTTGTCCCCATACTGCCATTCGGGAAGATGCCTCCATGAACTTGGCAGCCATTGAACAGTTGGAAAATCGGTTTACTGATTTAGACTTGGTGTTCCTAGAAAGTGGAGGGGATAACCTAGCAGCAACCTTCAGTCCAGAACTAGTAGATTTCACGATCTACGTTATTGATGTGGCTGCTGGGGATAAGATTCCTCGTAAAGGAGGACCAGGAATCACCAAGTCTGACTTGCTGGTGATTAACAAAATTGACCTGGCACCTCAGGTGGGAGCAGATTTAGGGGTGATGGAACGGGATGCTAAAAAGATGCGAGGAGATAAACCCTTTGTGTTTACGAATTTGAAAACTAAAGAGGGAATCTCTACGGTGATTGACTTGATAAAACTTGACATGGGCGCTTATTAATTCCCTTGAGAAGGGAGTAATAAAAGTGTTGGAATCAAACCTAATCTGATCATATGATCATGGGTGGTGATGATACTGTTTTATAGCGTTTATCACAGTTATGAGGTACAGTCTTCTTTGACGTTGATTCCCTGTCTTGATGCAACCCATCCCTATTCCCTATTCCCTATTCCCTCTTCTCTCTTCTCTGTTCCCTGTTCCCTGTTCCCTGTTCCCTAAAATCCATAAATTGTTTACCTCATAGCTATGAGAATTGCTATATTTGTTTGTGTTATTGCATTTATCACTTGGTTGAAAAATGCTAGATAATTAATTATTATATTATAGTTTAGCAATTTTAATCTACGATAAAAAAATGTATTAAATTCTACCTAAATTTAGGTAAGCTGGTAGAGCCAACGTTATCCTGGTTGACTACCAAAAAGTCGAGTAACTGTGTGAACGCCAAAGGCGTGGCAGAGCCCATGGCCCCCCTCGTGATCCCCATTTCTAGCCAGATTCAATCACTGGGATTCCTTGCTTTCCAGGGTTTCCCTTTAGGGAGTAATGTAATGTCGAGATAATTACCCTTAATACAAATCTCCCCATCTCCCCATCTCCCCATCTCCCCACACTTCCCACACTTCCCACACTTCCCGCGCCCGGGCTCGACACTTTTATTATGGGTATTCAACAACAATCTCCACAGCCTTATAAAATTATCGGAAGTAAAACTCAACCAGTATAGTCCATCTGATTGCCGTGATTTGATAGTCTAAAATATAATGGCTCCTTCATTCCCAATCCCATGGAAGTTGTTGTCCCCTTTACCCCTCCTAGTCGTCCAACCGAGTTTTCGGCTCTGGGCTATCTGTTTGGGCGATTTGACCCAAACCCATCTCAAGAGCCTAATCGGTCAGTTAAAGGAACTCTTGTTCTCAAACAAGGAATCAGCTTCAGTGCCTATATGCACCAACCCTTGTGGAATAAATTAAGTACCAACCCCTCTTTTGGTGAGAAAAAAGTCTATCTTTGGCGAGTATATTTCCGCATCACCAAGGCAGGAAAACTCGCTCAAATTCAAATCAAGAAATTTATTCCCCTAGAAGGGAAAACTACTCTACGTCATTCTCCCAGTGACGAAAGAGTCGATCAGTTTCGGGTTCGTGGTTTAATTCACGATGTCAAGCCAGAAGCAGTCGTGGCTTATGTAGAACGCAATCACCTGCCTCCTAGAGGAAAAGCCAAAAGTTATCCATGGCAGCCTTTTTTGTTAAGTCTCCAGGGGTCTTTGCCAGAACCAGCAGAAAAGGATGATTTCTGGGAATTTTTTTGTAGACGAGTAGGGGAGCAACTCCACATAGAGGAAGCTCATCCAGTTAACGTAAATCTAGAAGACTCAAATTTCTATTCACATTACTCCGAAGAAAAAACTGACTATCAACCTCAACCAAGCCCTAACACTAAACCCAATGAAGTTATCATGATTCAAGGCAGAAAACCCGAAATCACCGTCAAGTTTACCGAAAGACCTAATTTACCGGAGCAAGGCAAGAAAGTTACTTTACTCCTCACTGGTGACAATGGCATAACCGTTCAGGCAGAACTTAATCGCAAGACCCTCAAAAAGCAAGTAGAAAAGATGGATAGCTTTGCTGATTGGGTAGCGGCTTTGAGTGGAAAGATAGCCAGGGTTTCTCCAGAAGGGGTAATTGAGTTAGAAGGTGCAGGAGTTAATGTATTTGAGAAAAAACCAAAAGTTACCGAATCAACTGAGCCAAAAGAGTCTCAGAAGCCTTCTAGCAACCCAGAAACAAGTAAGCAAGAACAATCACAACAACCTGCTCAAAAACAGAAGAAAGTATTTCGTCTGATTGATTAGGATAGGTGTTGGTTGTAAGGAGCAGGGAGTAGCCCACAGGGGTACGTTGTTTACCTCAGGGTCAAACAGGTAGTGTGGGAGGTGTGGGAGGTGTGGGAGGTGTGGGAGGTGTGGGGAGATCGGGAGATAAGGAGATGGGGAGATGGGGAGATGAGGAGATCGGGAGATGGGGAGATCGGGAGATGGGGAGATGGGGAGATGGGGAGATCGGGAGATGGGGAGATGGGGAGATGGGGAGATCGGGAGATGGGGAGATGGGGAGATGGGGAGAGGGGGGGATGGGGAGATGGGGAGATGAAATTAATAGAATTGGAATTAGTAACACTAGACTGACTAGGTGATCGGAAGAGACAAAGTCTGAACAACAGTCAC
>NZ_JAAHHW010000057.1 GCF_010692325.1 Moorena sp. SIO3I8
CATCCCGTGTCGTTAATAAAGCTTACCGAGTATCCGTTCGCGCAGCGTCGGCGAAAGCCGATACCGTTGGGTGGAGTTGGTAAGAAGCCCACACTGAACTCAAAGAGTCAGTGTGGGAGTATGTCACCCCATAGTTTGATTGAGCAACAGGGGTTTGATCCAGTTGATCAATTACAGCAGTATCTGCGATGGTACCGAGAAGGTTATCTAAGTAGCACAGGTCAGTGTTTTGATATTGGAAACACAGTATCCCAAGCCTTGCAGCAGTTTCAAATCACCCAAAACCCTTACTGTGGGTCCACAGCTCCCCGTAGTGCTGGTAATGGGTCTATCATGCGCTTGGCTCCTGTGCCTTTGTTTTATGCTAAAAAACCAAAAGAAGCGATCGAGAAGTCTGGTGATAGTTCACGCACTACTCATGGAGTAGCAACCGCTGTCGATGCCTGTCGCTACTTGGGGGCCCTGCTAGTCGGAGCAGTTAATGGAGTAAGCAAAGAAGAACTGCTTTCGGAACTCTATTGCCCCATTCCTCAATACTGGCAAGAAAACCCAATGGTTGGGGAAATAAACGAAATTGCCACAGGATCCTTCAAATACCGCCAGCCGCCAGAAATTAAGGGGACAGGTTATGTAGTGAAATCCTTAGAAGCCGCTTTATGGGCCTTTGAGCACAGTAGCTCGTTTCGGGAAGGCTGTCTGTTAGCCGTCAACTTAGGTGATGATGCTGATACCACCGGGGCAGTTTACGGACAATTGGCAGGGGCATTTTATGGAGACCAAGGGATACCAGAATCTTGGCGTTCCCGACTGGTTAAACGGGAGCTGATTGAGTCCACAGCTGACCAACTATTTGCCCTGGCTCAACGCGCTTAAGTTATATCAATTAAGTGATATCAAGTAAGTTATATCAACAGTTATAGCGTTTCTCATACTTATGAAGTACATTCAATTTACTTCCCCCCTCCCACCCTTCCGCCAGCAGTAGGGAGGATTACGACTCCCAACTCCCGACTCCCGACTCCCGACTCCCGACTTCCGACTCCCGACTCCCGACTTCCTAAAACCCTAAGGGCGAAAGTCCCTCACCCAGAAGCCAGCAGACTTGATATCAAATAGAATAGACCTGACCATCAATTAATAATCGGGTAATTCCTTTAGCTTGCAAATAGGAAGAGGTCTTCTGAAGCATCTGAGCATCAGGAACCTTGATGACTCGCTCAGAACGGTTAGAAAAACGCCGTGCCACCCTATGGTTTTCGAATACTGGCAAGGTTGTCTCTTGAACTTCTTCGTCAGGAATTTGTCCGAGGTCGCTAAACTCATTGAGAGGGCGAGCAATTAACTCCGCCGCTCGGCTGACTACCAGATAGCAGGTTTTAGGAAGAGAAGCTTCCGAGAGGGGCAAAATTTCAATGTAAGAACCGCTTTTAGCCACAGAGGTTCTGATGGATTCGTGAATCTCGGAATCCGGCAAGTCATCGTCCCAATCTTCATCGAGGTCATCGAGGTCATCGAGGTCATCGAGGTCATCGAGGTCATCCAAATCCTCTAAATCTTCTAAATCATCATCTTGATCCAAATCCCCTAAATCCTCGTCGAGCAACTCAGCGAAGCTCCTAGTTGCTAGTCCCTTATCCTCAGGTAAGAATTCATCTTGGTCATCAACAGACTTATCTTCATCTGAACCTGATGTGGTAATATCAAGTTGCAGTTGGGTATGTTGCTCCTCTTCCTCCACTGGTGGTTGAGCAGCCACAGAGGAACGCTTACGCCGCCGACGTCCATCAGTAGAGGTTGAAGTCAATAAATCACTGATAGATTCTGCTAATGGTTCATTTGCTAATGGTTCATTTTCGAGTCCAACTAGTGATGGTTGAGCTGCTGATTCTACCACAGGCTTAGACGTTTTGACAGTAGAAGAGGAAACATGATCAGCAGTACGATTAGAGCGCTTTTGTTGGATTAGAGCCTCGTATTCTGGCTCCAACAAGTTGCTCTTAAGGATACGGCTAATGGTGGAGTTACTAACTCCATAACGGTCAGCCAGCGTTGAGGTTGTCTCTGCTGTCTGTCGATATAGTTCTAGGATGTCCTGTTTATCGACATCAGATAGTTTTCTTGGACTCATGCTACTTTTTCAGCTCGCCTGCGTGAACCACGACGGGAACGGCTCGATATTTGATATTCCAGGGCAGCCCCTATTGCAAACAATACACCACTGAATACAAAAAAGACTTCTGGTAAACCGCCACTTTCGTAGTTCGGTCTAGTCTCAGCATACTTAAACCACATATCTGCAATGTACAGGCAAAATGTTGCAGCGGCAATCATTTGCCAGGATTGGGAAAAACGTCCACCCCAAAAAGCTAACAGTAGGGATGAGGCAATAATCAGCAGAATTACATCGAAAGCAATGTAGAGGGTCGTCAATTGGTTTGAATAGGCACTCAGTGACTTGTCAAGTTCGATAGCCCACCTTGGAGAATTATGATCAGTACTCTGATTAGCCTCAGAGTTGGTTATTTCAGATGGCTCTGCCGAGATGACCATAGCATTATTTTCCTTGACCAGAAGTGGTGTGGTCGAGTCAGAAATAGAATACGCAATTGTCACATCACCAGATTCAGGAGTGCTAGATTCGAGGGAAGGGGCAAGTAACAGCAAAGCAGCTAAGGCCATCCCCACTATGGCAATCGCTACAATCGTTAACCCTTGCCAAAGTTCTAAGTTTAAGCGTCTGGGAATAACTGCTAAAAACATGCCTACCCCAAGACATACGTAGGAGGATAAGTAAAACACATCTGCTAGTGATACATCAGGGTTAAGGTGAAAATACAGCTCCCACACACCGAATATCAAGTCACCCATCAAATAGAACAGATTCCCCAGACCGAGTCCTAGCCAGACATTTCGTCCACTGGCAATCTGAGGGCTGCGCCAATTTCTGAAACAGAGAATACTTGCTACTAGGAAGGGTATACATTCTAAAAAGTAGGTACTAATCAGGTACCAAAATGGACTTTCTTGCCCAGGGGATGTAATCCCAAACAGCAAGAAGAATAATAGGGAGATAATCGCCCAAGCAATACCACCATAGATGATGGTATTGCTGCTGAGGGGGGATAGATTACCTGATGACCGTTCTGCAGAGCTGCTCATAAGGAATTTCACACTTATCACTGACTAGCACAATAAGACTATGGTTAGGCAGCTAAAATATCTATGATTCTTAAGCTTATTTTTAATTGTAGATTATTGCCATAGTTTACTAAGATCACAGTTGTTAAGCCAGTTGATAAACTGAGTTTGCTCCTGAGCTGGCATATCCTGCAAGATATCGCTAACCCCCTGAGCAAAGTTGGTATTGCCAAAATAGTCTTTACCTAAGCGATATAGTTCTTGCAACAGGGTGATCAGATGATGTTCTTCCCAGATAGGAAAATCAGAGTTGGTAAGGGGGTCGATTTTGAGCAATTGTTGTACAGCTTGGTTCGATTGAACCTGGGGAAAGTTTGAATCTATCAAGATCTTGGCGATATCCTTCTGGAACAACCCAGCTTGTCTAGCTCCTAAGAAGTCTTCCACATCCATATACACCGTCTGTAGTAGCAAAAGACAGGCTTGAATGTAGGATACCCTAGTGCCCTCAGAGCTGGGTTCAGTGCCTAATTGATCCAGACGGATTTTTCCCCAAACGCTGTAGCGCTCAGGTTCTTCCAACAATACACAAGCTTTTCCCCGATGATCGGTGAGGTCTCGCCAGAAAGCTATGGCTTCCTCTTCCTGAGTGGCACCAAATACACTGAGCAGGCGAAAGGTTTGCCCCTGGTAATTGAGAATCGGGATTTGCTGCTCCCTCTGTGGGTGCTGAATACTAGAGATTTCAACATCCTGCCTTTTCAAAATAAACATGATACTGGCACATGACTCCTGACCGGGTCAGGGGGTGCTGTTGACGAAGTGTTCTAACCCCCTAGTACTCTGTCAATTTAGTTTTGAGGGTTAGGGCAAAGTCGCACGGTGGCACGGTGGCACGGTGTTAAGTCATACCTAATGCCTAGTAAAAGCGTGCCTAATCCGGAAAAGTATAGTTTACCCCTCAATTCAATTTTGACAGAGTAATAGTCACTATCTCCTGATCAGAATCCTTGTGACAGAGTCTGACTAAGTTCTGATCAGTGACACTGACTATGTACCTACCTTAACTCGGGTTCGAGCTAAGTGCCTTGAGTCTTACCGCTAATTGAGACAAGCAATCGATAATTATTATTGTGGTGGCTCTCCACTTAAGCCCAAGGCTCTCCTGATACCAAGTTGCGGTCAAACGTACAACTTTCTCTTCCCCCAATCTCCCCATCTCCCCATCTCCCCATCTCCCCCTCCTGGGAGGGGTTAGGGGTGGGTTCCCATCTCCCCATCTCCCTATCTCCCTATCTCCCTATCTCCCTATCCAAGCAATCTACTATCTTTGAATGCAACTCGGTATGAGATCGGGAACGGGTAACGGGCAACGCTTAACGGGAAATGCTTTCTGTTACCGGAGCCATTGTTCCTTTATCCGAAGTTCCCTGTTCCTCCTTGACCTTGACTGTCCCGTTTTAAATTGGTATAATTTTTGGTTATGGTTTACAGATACAGGAGTGAATACCCGCAAAGCGCCTTGATAGGACTAGGTATTAGGCACACAGAGACTGGTACCCGATCACCAGCCAAGCAAAAACAGTTTTTTCTGATGTATGATATAGCTATGCCCTCGTAGCTCAGTGGATAGAGCAAGGGATTTCTAATCCCTGGGTCGTGGGTTCAAATCCTACCGAGGGCGCTCTTTGGTCATTGGTTATTGGTCAAAAGTAGGCTTAATTTGGCTCACAAAATACATAGGACTAAGGATTAATGACTAATGACTAAATGTAAATCTAAATGTAAACTGATGTTGCGCTCCTCTTAAAAATTATTGAGAAATCCCCCAAACCTGGATGAGACGCATATGGTAAGAAAAATAAAGAAATGTGTCAAGAGATGCCATGGATAACTTACAACGATATCGCATTGTCTGCACCCTAAGCTTTGGTGACATTTATGGACAAATTATGGTTTGGTTAATCGTAATTTTCCTGAGTCTTGCCTCAGCCTTAGCTCTTTGGAGTGCTGACCGCCAAATTTACGCTCTGGCAACTGTCGGGCTGATTTTGGTACTATCTCTGCCCTTCCTGCTCTTTGCCTTCGTGACTACATTGTTAAACCATATTGAAATTGCTCAGATGGAAGAGGAGGAAACCACATCAACAGCTGGAGGCAGAGCCCCTAGACAGAAACCTATTGGGGCGACCGGTTGAAGATAATCCGGACCATCCCCGGCTTTTTCAGAACCCGGGGAAGGGGAGTTGAGAGCCTCCGTGCTTGAGGAGGGGCGCTTCATACTTTTTCCGCAATCCTAGAGGGTAAATGCCTAGAGGCTAGAACCTAGAGCCTAAAATAGGAATTGGGATTCCATAATACGACCGAGATGCTAGAACACGATGTCATTATTGTCGGTGGGGGATTAGCTGGATGTCGCGCTGCTTTAGAGATTAAACGCTCTGAGCCTAAGCTCGATGTCGCCCTTGTCGCTAAAACTCACCCAATTCGTTCCCATTCGGTGGCTGCCCAAGGGGGTATGGCAGCTACTCTGAAGAATGTTGATGCTGACGATAGCTGGGAAGCCCATGCCTTTGACACGGTTAAAGGGTCTGACTACTTGGCAGACCAGGATGCAGTAGAAATCCTAACCAAAGAGGCTCCAGAGGTGGTCATTGAGCTGGAACACATGGGGGTTCTGTTTTCCCGCTTACCAGATGGTCGGATTGCTCAGAGGGCTTTTGGAGGTCATTCCCATCGCCGCACTTGCTACGCGGCAGATAAGACGGGTCACGCCATTTTGCATGAACTGGTGAACAATCTCCGGCATAACGGTGTCAAACTCTACGATGAGTGGTACGTTATGCAGCTGATTTTGGAAGAGGGTCAGGCAAAAGGGGTGGTGATGTTCCAGCTCCTAAACACGAAGGTGGAAGTAGTACGGGCAAAAGCGGTCATGTTTGCTACTGGGGGTTATGGACGGGTATTTAACACCACCTCCAATGACTTTGCTTCCACTGGGGATGGTCTGGGAATGTCAGCTCTGGCTGGGGTGCCTTTGGAAGATATGGAGTTTGTACAGTTTCACCCTACAGGCTTGTATCCGGTGGGGGTTTTGATTTCTGAGGCGGTACGAGGGGAAGGGGCTTATCTGATTAACTCAGAAGGCGATCGCTTTATGAGGGACTATGCCCCCAAACAAATGGAACTGGCACCTCGGGATATTACTTCAAGAGCGATTACCCTAGAACTCAGAGCTGGTCGTGGCATTCACCCTGATGGCAGTGTAGGTGGACCTTTTGTTTACCTTGACCTGCGCCACATGGGCAAAGAAAAGATTATGAGTAGGATTCCGTTCTGCTGGGAAGAAGCCCATCGATTGGTTGGTATTGACGCAGTACATCAACCAATGCCAGTACGACCAACTGCCCACTACTCTATGGGGGGAATCCCTGTCAACACCGATGGACAAGTTCATAGTGGTGAAGATGGCTTAATTGAGGGCTTCTTTGCCGCTGGGGAATCAGCCTGTATATCTGTTCATGGGGCAAATCGCCTCGGGAGTAATTCCCTGTTGGAATGTGTGGTTTATGGCAAAAGAACCGGTGCTGCGATCGCAAAATACGTCCAAGACCGGAAGTTACCAGACCTTGACGAGCAATCCTACCTCAATGCAGCCCAGACAAAAATCAAAGCCCTTGTGGAAAAATCTGGCACCTTACGGCTTAACCAGTTGCGTCAAGCCTTCCAAGACTGTATGACCCAATTCTGTGGCGTTTTCCGTAACCAAGGGTCCATGGAGGAGGGATTAAACCAACTGCAACAATTCAAACAACAGTACCAGCAAATTTATTTGGATGACAAAGGCAACTGTTGGAACACGGAAATTATCGAAGCCTTGGAACTGCGCAATTTAATGATAGTCGGAGAAATTATTCTTACCTCTGCTCTGAACCGACGAGAAAGCCGGGGTGCCCATAGCCGGGAGGATTATCCCCAACGGGATGATCCCAATTTTCTCAAACACACCCTAGCGTTTTACTCATCCGCAGGTATTGACCTGCAATATAAACCGGTAAGCATTACCTTGTTTGAACCGAAAGAGCGGAAGTATTGATTGTTACTCCGATACTGCCTCACTGGTCGAGTCATGAGTAAGTAACACTCCTAGCCTGTGTTGGTTACTCATCACTAATCATGGTTTAGCCAATGACTAATTTTCTGGAGTTTCTGGAGTTTCTGGAGTTTCTGGAGTTTCTGGAGTTTCTGGAGTTTCTGGAGTTTCGGCTGCCAACTGTTTGACTTGGTCTTTGTACTTGGCTGGTGCTAGGGATTCAGCCTGGTCAAACAGGGGTTTAGCCTTTTCAGTGTTACCCTGTTCTTTAAAAATCATGGCTTTAGCTAGCACTGGTCTCCAGTCATCTTGGCTGCCTTTGATCGCCTGGTCATATATAGCTGTGGCTTCGTCATAACGCTTCTGATTCGCGTAAACTTGACCTAACAACAACTGCACAGAAATGACATCAATGCTCCCAGGTTTAATCTCATTGACTTGCTGGGAACTTTTTAAGGTGTCTTGCAGCAAACCGATGGCTGCTTCTGGGCGGTTTTCCTGGGTTAGCAAACTAACTAACCCTTGCAGAGCATTCATATCCCCAGGCTTAGCGTTTAATATGTCCCGATAGGCTTGAGCTGCTCCTTCGCGATCGCCAATTTGTTGTTTTACCTGAGCCAGCAAGACCCCATAATCTGTCTGGTCAGTATTGAGTTTGGCTAACTTTTCTAGGGGTTCAATGGTGCCTTTGATGTCTCTTAGCTGTAGCCGTATCTCCAGCAGACCTCTCAAAGCCGTTAAATTTTCTGGTTCTCGCTGCAAGACTAGTTCATAACCCTTGGCTTGAGCTTCTAGTTCTGCTTGCTGCTGGGCAGAAATATTTGGTGTAGCTGTAGGTGTTGCCCCAACAGAGGCGGGATTATCCTTGAAAATATTCCCTAGCAAAGGAATCATCGAAATACCGATAAAGGCTAGCACAGCTAGTACTAGCACTATTTTGATCCAGAGACTGCGCTTTTGAGACACAAAACTTTCTTGAACTGTTCTATAAAACGTGAACATCGCGGACAAAAACGTCACAACGAAGCCTGTTTACTTCCTGTTTCAACTAGGACTGTCGGCAGCACCCTATCCACAGGCTTCAAATCGGCTGGAACCCAACCTAATATTGAATTTGAGGTGACAACTTTGTTGCTCTACTCCGTTATTTTCGGGAGATTTAAAACTGATGGCTTTACTCAGTTACCTTTTCGCAGGCTACCCACTCTTGTAGAAGATTATCTGGATGTCAAGCCTAATACTGTTATTGCTTGGTTATTGCATAGGCCCATTGTACCACAATCCCAGAGGAGTTTTGTTGAAAACATGCGGGTATGTTACGCATGCGTAACATACCCGCATGTACTAGATTGCTACTCTCTTCCCATTATGAAACGATTTGGGGGTTTTCAAGTCTCCTCCCATCAATCCCATCTATATAAATACGCTAGCATTAAGGCTCAGTTAAATCGGCTAGAAACCGCTCAGATTAAAGATTCCATAAACTTTGCGGATCTAACCTTTCTCTCACTGCATTCTGTACAGTGGGTAGACTAGTACCAAGTGCGCTCACCCTCCAGTTTTGTGGTGGCAACAGTCCAGGATAATTTTTTCTGGAAAGGACACCGGAAAGCTGGAGGATGTTGACAAAATAATGCTGCCAATGTCAGTCAAAACCACCCATGGGAATGTGTCTCCGCCGCTAGGAGGTTATATGAATTCGTCTGTGAATGGGCTTCCCGACTCAGCTGAGTCGTCTGGAATCCAACCACCGGAAGTATCCAGTGTGCAAAACCAGCCCCCAGAAACACCAACTGGTGGCTCTCAAGATACCACCAAATCAGCTCCCTTAGCTGAATCTAATGGGACAGTAACTACTCAGGTCTCAAGTAAGGTCTCAAGACAGCACCCAATTCCTGCCCCCAGTGAACCTAGGCAATACCGCGCCATTGGTCTGGTCAATGGCAAATATATGCCTTCCGCAGAACAGTTGACCAGGGGAACACTGGTAGGGGCAGATGGAACCTTGATTGATGCGGTGTTACTCGGTCGGGTCATGAGTTTGGTCAAGAATCACTTAGATCTCAATCAGCCCCACCTCTGGGTTGTCTATCCTCGCATCAGGCAAGCAGACGATAACTTACATGTCCAAATTGTTGGCGTCTGGGAACCAGAAACTCTCGAACCCACAGCTGAAGCTGAAACAACTGACTCGGGAGTTGCTCAGTCCGAAACAGAAGTCGAGACATCAAATGACTCCTCAGAAGCTGAGGCGGAACCGATTCCGAAGGATGGCTATTTTTCCATTCGTGGCGAGGTGATATACCATTCGCGGGAGAAGGAACAAGTCGTTGTTAAAATTAGGCAATTACCTCGTAAAGAGTCAGATAAGCCTAAGTTTTTCAAGTTAAAGCTTAAGGGTTGCCTGGGAGAAAGGGTTGTTGGTCATTTTTGGGATTTACATGCACAGCTGCAAGCCAATACCCTGGTGATCCAGGAAGGAAATGATATTGGGTTTCTCAACAAAAAAGGACCTAAGAGGAAACCATTTAATAAAAATAAAAAACGTTTTGGTGCTAAAAAGAATTACCCGAAGCCACGTCCTGCTCGTAAAAAAGATGGCGCGGCTACAGCCACAGCACCCAAAGCCCAAAGACCAAGACCGAAACCGATCAAGCGTATTGACAAGGGTAGTAAGGGTGATACCTCTGGGAATTCTGCTTGATGGGAAGTGGAAAATTGCTCGAAGCGTGAGCTACCACGCTTTACTTTGAAGAAGATGGGGGGATGGGGGAATGGGGACGGACATGGAATATCCCCTACTCCCCTACTCCAGAAGCTACCTGTTCCCCTGGCATACTCAGAGCAACCCCCAGGAGTTTATTCAATTTTAATTTAATTGATTTTTTTGTTGGCGGGATGGTAAGATTAACAGTCAACAGTTAACAGTCAACAGTTAACAGTCAACAATAATTGACAGTTTATTATTAAATTTTTTTCAATCAAGGGTGTCTTAATTTAAAGTTTTAATTAAGGGATATACTTGACTAGATAATAATGAATAATTAAGTTCATAGTCACGGATGAATTCGGGTAATAAAGATTAGTACATGCTTGTTACAAAGTTCCGAAGTTCCGAAGTTACCTTTAAATTAATTTGATTTCCTAAGGCTTATGCTCATTGCTATAACTATAAATTAGTTTGATAAAGGATACGCTAACTAATAGCGTTATTGAATCATTTTGGCTAGTATATGGCGAGATAAATTCCATGGATAGGTAAATTTATCAAAATGTTTGATGGATGTCCATGAGCTACCTAACTAAGGTAGTCTTTTTTGGTGAGAGCGATCGCTACGGCGGTTTGCATAACTATCAGGTACACAGGATTGTTTTCCCACTTCCGACTTCCGACTTCCGACTTCCGACTTCCGACTTCCCACTTCTGACTTCCCTGTTCCCTGATCCGAAGTTCCCTGTTCCCTAAAATCCAGAAATTTGTACCTAACTGAATTGCAAACCGCTGTATCTATGACTATATTTCTAACCCTGAGCGTTGTCGTACTAGCTTTAATCAGTTTCATTAGGGAATGGATGCCAGTGGATATCACTGCGATCGCAGTGATGGTATTACTTATGCTTCTAAAGCTAGTCACCCCAGAACAGGGAATCTCCGGTTTTGGCAACCCTGCCACGATCACTGTGATGGCTATGTTTATCCTCAGTGCTGGGATTGCCCGAACTGGGGCGCTTCAAATCGTGAATGACCTACTGCTGAAGTGGGGAGGCAAGGAGTCAACCCAGCAAATATTTACCATGGGAATAATTGCTGGGCCCATAACGGGCTTCATTAACAATACAGCTGTGGTGGCTGTACTACTTCCTATTGTAGAAGATTGGTGCCGCAAGCAAAGTATTTCCCCTTCTAGGCTTTTGATGCCCTTATCCTTTGTCACTATCTTAGGGGGCATGATCACTACCATTGGCACCTCCACTAATGTCTTGGCCAGTGGGTTGTCTAAACAGTTGGGCTATGGTGATTTCAGCTTGTTTCAATTCACCCGATTGGGGCTAATTACATTCACCATAGGATTGGCATATTTGGCTCTAGTGGCACCCCGACTTTTGCCCAACCGTAAAGTAGCTAGCAATGGTATTGTCTCTCAGGACTATAATCTCAAAGAGTATGTCAGTGAAATTGTGATTACACCAGATTCCAGCCTAGTGGGGCAAACCCTACGTGCCAGTGAAATCCAGCGGAAGTTTGATTTGGACGTTTTGGAACTGATTCGCAATGGTAGCCGTTTTCCCCAACCGCTGGCAGATAAGGTATTGCGACCAGGGGATATTTTGATTGTGAGGTCTGGTCGGGAGTGTCTGCTGAGAGTCAAAGATCAACGAGGGATAGAAATCTTAGCTGATGTCCAATTTGGACAACAACCCTTGGAAAGCGGTCTTACCTCTGGGGAGGAGGGGATTGCTGAGGTGTTGATCCTGGCTAACTCTAATTTAATTGGCTCAACCTTAAAGGATATGCGGTTTCGGCAACGCTATAACGGTACAGTTTTGGCAATTCGACGGGGACAGGAGCTGGTCAGAGAAAGACTTGGAGGAGTTTCCTTACACTTTGGTGATGTGCTGTTGGTACAAGGTCCGAGGCAAAGTTTGTTGGGATTGCAAACCAGTCGAGATTTGTTAGTGATTGGACAGCGAGATTTAGAAACCCTACGGCGAGACAAAGCAGTAATTGCGATCGCAATTAGTGTAGGGGTAGTCTTAGCAGCTGCCTTTAATCTGCTACCGATTATGGTGAGTGCCTTGTTGGGAGTAGTGTTGATGGTGATCACTGGTTGTCTCAAGCCTGGGGAACTGTACGGAACAGTACGCTGGGATATTATTTTCCTGCTGGCTGGGTTAATTCCTTTGGGAATAGCCATGAAGGAGTCAGGCACAACTGAATGGTTAGCCGAAAATCTAGTGGCACTGGGGGGTAATCTGCCTGGTTATTGGTTGTTAACGTTGTTCTATGTGGTTACTGTCCTGATCACAGAGGTGCTGTCTAATAATGCTTCGGTGGTGTTACTTTTGCCGATTGCTGTGGAGGTAGCTAAGAGTTTGAGTCTCAATCCTCTAGCGTTTATGTTTACAGTGATGTTTGCCGCATCTAATAGTTTTATGACTCCGATTGGGTATCAGACCAATACCATGGTTTATGGGCCAGGGGGTTACAGGTTTTTGGATTTTGCTAGGGTGGGTGCCCCATTAAGTTTGTTGATGGCATTGATTATTCCGCCACTGGTGATTGCCCTGTATGGGTTGTCTTGAGTTTTACCGCTATAAATAAGCTACTCTTTATTCCCTCCTCATTCGCGCTTTGCATCAAGACACGGTTTGTTTTTTCACTGAATTATATCCAATTTAAAGGTGCAACAGCTGTTTTATTACAATTAGTGGTTATCCCGAAATATTTTGGCAATAAAATATTCTATAAGCTTCGATATTTACAAGCTTTTATGTGTGAAAATATTAGCTATGTACATTGGTTTGATAAGATGGTGTTATCGTGAAGCTATCTGGTGTGTTATTGGTGTAGTGTATCTAATTTTAGGTACATAACTCTCGGAATTCAAAATTTATGGTTTAGTAGTGGTAGGAAAAGCGACAATTTTTACAAAAGTAATGGTAAGCATACTAGCAATATGCTCTGGTTTATTACCGATTAAAAGTTGTGCCGCTAATTCCCATCATCAGTTAGGAGTAGGAGTCTGTTTAGTTTATCAAAAACTGACTAGACCTTCTCAAGCTCACTTAGTAACGTCTACACCAAAACTGTTTGTCTTTTTAGACAGTCAGGCGGGTCACCAACCAACTTAATTATAACATGAATCGTCGTGATTTGTCGTCTCGCTATCCATCCCCACCCGTCCCAGGTATGGGGAATTCCGCGAGCTTCGTTAAAATTTAGTTGCCCATGGCGTTAGTAAATAATTTGCCTTTTTTAAAAAAATTCTCAGATTTCCCTTGACTCTCACGTAACGTCAGGCTCTAAGGTGAACTTATCAACCGCATTTCTCTGGTAAATAAGGATCAGAGCTAAAGATGTTTAAACTCATGAAGATTGGTGAGTTAGCCAAACAAACTGGAATCTCTATTCGGACGTTGCACTATTACGACGAAATTGGTTTGCTCTCACCCTCCCATCGAACTGAGGTAGGATATCGGCTCTATAGTGACCAGGATATCATCCGATTGCAGCAAATTGTATCCCTGCGACAGCTTGGCTTTTCTCTAAGGGAAATTAGTGAATGTTTATCAAATCCTGAATTTTCCCTTCAGCAAACCATCGACTTGCATCGAGCCAAAGTAAAAGAGCAGATGAGCTTATCACGCCAATTACTCAAACGCTTAGAGGTAATCTCTACAGAGCTACAAACAAAGCAATCGGTTGCGGTTGAAAACCTGATTCAAGTAATGGAGACAATTTCTATGTCCAAACAACAATATCTGACACCAGAACAGCAAGAAATTCTGAAATCAAGATTTAGCGAACGAGAGGCGGAATGGCTAGAGCTCCTGAGTCAAGTACGTAATGAGATGAGCAAAGGGACGAATTTTGATAGCTATTCTGTGAAAAATCTATTTAGTCGCTGGGAGCAAAGTATGAATACTTTAGTCCATGACGACGAACAAATATACGAGTCACTGATGAGGATGTATCAGCAGGAGGAAGTAGAAACGGCAAATTGGGGTGCGATCGATTTTGCTACATTTGAATACATTCTTAAAGCAGTTTCCTTTCTTTGGCTTGCTGACTACATGAAGATGAATAATTTGAATTTCGTTATTCCCAAGAAAAGCTTGACTCCCGAAGCGCTCCGCGTCTTTCATTTAGGAGAGGATGCCGTTCGCCAGTTAAACCTTTACTACTTGGGTACAGAAGGTATTCTTTTGGGATTTTTGGTAGAAGACGTTGGTGTGGCTTCGCAGGTTCTAATGGCTGCGGGGGTAACTTTT
Organism: Moorena sp. SIO3I8; assembly: GCF_010692325.1. GTDB lineage: Bacteria > Cyanobacteriota > Cyanobacteriia > Cyanobacteriales > Coleofasciculaceae > Moorena. The sequence goes on from NZ_JAAHHW010000057.1 coordinate 14,225, forward strand.
GAAGCGGTACAGCACCAGGTTAAGCAAATGCTTGGTGAGTATCCCCCATTGCGTTCAGAAAGCATCATTCCCGAAAAAAATCTTATTAATCGCAGAGTTCAAAGAGTTGTGGATCTGGCCCTTGAGGAGGCCAACCAGTCAGGTCAGACGCAGATAAATTCAGGACACTTACTACTAGGCATCTTGAAAGAAACTGAGGAAACCGAAGACGCTATAGAGAAAGCAAGAGTTCAAGGCGTTGAAAAACCAATAGAATTTATCGGATTAGCAGCCAAAATACTCAGAGAAGCATTCGGAATAGATTTGCTGCAGCTTGAGCAACAGCTAAGGTTAGCCATGTTGCAATAGCCAGTTGTTACACAGGGTAATCGCATCTTGATCGAGTTCTCAAATTACTCTAACTTGACCATTAATTTGACTGTACACTGCAGGTTATGACATGCACAAAGCTGATGTATTTAGTGTTCAAGTCCCGCAAAGTGCTTTGGATCTGTGGCTTGAGCTATATGAGGAAGTCCATGACCTGATCAAACTTGTCCTCAAACTTGCCTTGACCTGAGCCAACCCCTCACTCAGCCGCACTGGCTGCCAGAATTTTGATTACAAAGTCATTGTCCATCCCGGCCTTGTAACGCTTCATCTTCAGACTGAGTCGGGACGGTTCGCGATCCACGTAAATTGACACTTAAACGGCGCAACAGCCCCAGGTTTTGGGCAGCATAACCCTGACGAATCCGACTCGCATCTTCGTTGAAGGTGACATCGAGCACCCAATGCAGACTATTTTCAATAGTCCAATGGGAGCGAATGACCTGGTTATGGCGCTGAGCATCCGCTTCCAGACTACTAATGTAAAAGCGAACTTCCTTGGTAGTTTTGTTCCATAACTCTCGCGTAGTCTTAACCATCACTACGGTGGTTAAGCCCACCCACTGGCGTTGCCGATGCAGGGCGCGGTAATTGACTCACTGGCACCGCCCAAACCTGACGAGTATCCCTGCGGTGATGCCCAATGCCCGATACTGTGATGGTGAGTGAACTCAATCCCCTGCCAGTTCTGAGCTTGAGCTTGCTTAAACCAATCCTTTACTGACTGGCTGAGCTGACCTTGGTTGCCTTTGAGAGCCAAAACATAGTCTCCTTCGGCCTTCTTGATTTGCCCAGGGATGGAGATTTGGGTTCCCATCGCATCGAGGGTCACCACAGCTCCCTTAAGGTTAAGCAACAACAGCCTCTGAGGTACTGCCTTGATTTCATTGGACTTGCTCTCGACCTTTTGCTGAGCCAGCAAAGCGCCCATGTTCGCTGCTCCAGGCACTGACACTGTGCAGAGCTTTAAGTTGGCTTTCTCGGTCATAAGAACCTTTTACCCTCTTGCCATCGATATGAATCAGGCTCACACCTAATTTCTCGGTGATGCTGCTGACCCAACTCAGGAAACTGGTTTCTAGCTCTTGGGGTTCGAGCCGACCCAACACCCGACCAAAGGTATCATGGGAGGGAATCCCATAGGGTAAGTCCAAAAAGGTCTCTAGCCACCCAAGCTTGGCTTTGCCGTAGGTCTCAATGGCGACAAACCCATCGGCTCCAGAGAGGATGGCCAAAATGGCAATGGTGACTATCCCTAGCAAACTGTGATGCTGGGTTCTTTCCACACGGGGATCCTGTAGGTGTTGAAAGTGTTTAAGAACACTCTTTCTAAGAATCAATGCCTGTTGTTGTTGCTGAGGTGTCAGCACAAGTGCGGCCATTGCCTTTTGACATGACCAACGATGGGGAAATAGAAACTTTTGTTGATCCTCAGGTTAACTGCTTGGGCTTCTGGGAGGTAGCCTCAAGGAATATCAGGATTTTCATAACACACCTAAGTATTTGTCAAGTACATTTTATACAAAATTAAGATGCGATTACCCTGAGTTGTTACAAGATATCGCAGCCGCTTTGGGACAAGAAGAAAAGGTAGAGGAAGCGATACTGAAGCTAATAAAGCTTTTCGTACAGCTATGTCTTTTCGTTTCTTCGTTCGCGTAGCGTGTGCTTTGCACATATGGCTGACCAAAAATAGGGATGTATTTGCCGCTCACAAAGAGGGTTTGGGGTATATTTGGGCTTAAATTTCGTTTAATTCCCAATAGCTGATAGCTGAATGCTTACACAAAAATCAGCACAATTCTTTTAGGATTATATATATTCTCTCAATCCAAAACCAGTAGCCAAGCTTCTGTGTTGAGAAACCAACAGTCAGGAAAACTCATGAATCATACCCAAATCACTGATACCCTCTCGATTGGCGATCGCTATCCACTCACCCTGATTGGTGGTCCGTGTGTGATTGAATCGGAAGACTTTACCTTAAAAATGGCAGAGGAGATCCATAAAGTATGCGATCGCTTAAATATTCCTTTCATCTTCAAGTCTTCCTTTGACAAAGCCAATCGCACTTCCATCAACTCTTTTCGGGGACAAACCCTAGACACAGGTCTAGACATTCTCCAAAAGGTTAAACAGAAGGTGGGTGTGCCAGTGCTTACCGATATCCACGAAAGTCACCAAGCTGCAACGGTTGCTGAAGTAGTCGATGTCCTGCAAATCCCAGCGTTTCTGTGCCGCCAAACTGACTTGCTAATCGCTGCGGCTGCCACAGGTAGGGCAATTAACGTCAAAAAAGGTCAGTTTCTTGCCCCTTGGGATATGAAGCATGTGGTCACCAAACTGGAAGCTGGGGGAGCCAAGAATATTTTACTAACAGAGCGGGGTACTAGTTTTGGTTACAATACCCTAGTGGTAGACTTTCGCTCCCTCCCTCAGATGCGCGAGTTAGGTTATCCTGTAGTTTTTGATGCCACTCATAGCGTCCAGATGCCAGGAGGAAAGGGAGATAAATCTGGTGGACAGCGGCACTTTGTTCCCTATTTGGCCAGAGCTGCGGCTGCCGTTGGCATTGATGCTCTGTTCATGGAAATTCATGAAAATCCTGACATCGCCCTTAGTGATGGTCCGAATATGGTACCATTGGCGGAACTGGAAAATGTCCTCAAGGGAATTCTGAATGTTCGTGCAGCTTTGGACGCTACAATTGGGTAAAATTGGCGGATAAATTTGCTATGAATAACATCCCTGAGACTGAATTACAAGCACGTTTATCCCAGGTGAAACTGCTAGCCCTAGATGTAGATGGAGTCATGACCGATGGCGGACTTTACTACACAGAAAGCGGTGAAGAACTCAGAAAATTTAATGTCAAAGATGGCATGGGAATCAAGGTACTCCAACAGACTAAAATTGAGGTAGCTGTTATTACCAATAGCAGTTCTAGAGCAACCCGACATCGAGTCCAAAAGCTAGGAATCAAGTACAGTTTTTTTGCCATTGAAGATAAGTTAGCTGTCCTCAAACAACTCTGTGAACAGTTAAGTTTATCTCTTTCCCAAGTCGCCTATGTTGGTGATGATATCATTGATTTAGCCGTTCTGAAAGCTGTAGGATGTCCCTTAACTGTTGCTGATGGGATACCAGAAAACCAAGACACTGCTGTGTATGTTACCAGATTAGCAGGTGGTCAAGGAGCGGTTCGAGAAATATGTGAGCTCTTGATCAAAGCACAGGTTTAAGGTAAGTATTCAGCTTAAGCGCTACGCCCACGCTACGGGAACAGCTGGCTTTTGAATTAAACAGGTAAGCATTCCTACTCACTTCCAAGCTTTTCTATGAAAATTATGCAGCTGGTAGGTTGGAACACCAGCAGGAGTTAAGAGCAGCAATCAACAACCTTGAACTGCAAGCCCAGCGATATATGGACTTATATCATCAGGTGTTACAAGATTAGAATGCGATCGCATCCGTCAACAGCACTAAGCGCTTTTGTATCATCGGTTTTGAACATACTCCCAAAGGCCAAGAGGCAACAGGCAAGAGGGGTTCAAGATTTTCAGTTTTATTGTCAAATAAAAAAAGATCATACAGGTTTACATCTCAAATACAAACGCTATATATAGCAATCCGTGTAGGAATTGTGATAATTTTTGATCCGAATTTCCCTACTCCCGTCTTGATGCAGTCGCTCATGGGGGAAACCACGCCAGTTGCTCATGGGGGAGACCCCCATGAGCAACTGGCTCCCCAAGACCGTAATGGTGCGTTTGACCCGTAATTAAATTCGCTATAGGTGGGCTTTCCAATGGGCGAGTAAATCGCCCTTGGATCCCACCTCAAGGTGCGCGCCTCCTAGGGCGAGTAAATCGCCCTTGGGTCGCACCTTTCGGCAAAGCCGACGCGGGGCGCGTTCGGGTCGCACCTCTGCATCGCTACTCCCTAATCCCAGATCCGCTGTTCCCTGATCCGAAGTTCCCTTTGGTATATCAATTCCATGTGATGGCTGATTAAATATCAGCAATATTTATTGAAATTAGTATTAGATAGAGTATATTAATAACTCTGGAAAAGTAAAATTATGAGCCCTGATATCTCTTTAGTTAGTATGTATTGATAGATACTAGCCAGATATAATTATTTTAAGAGGTTATCACCTTGAAAACCATTGCTCTCATTGAGGAAAATTGGAATGGATATCGTCCAACATACCTCAAGGTTTTCACCAAAACGTTACTTGAGCTTGGTCATCAAGTAATAGCCTTCTGCCCAAAACCATTAGAATTAACTGAATGGGTTGCCTTTAACTGCCCTAACTATCAAGAGCAATTCCAGGTTTTTCAATTTCAAAGACCAGAGCCTAGCTCATTTGGTATCAATGGAATTCGCACAGCCCTGAATGCATTAAAACGTTGGTACTACGCCAAAGCTAGCATTCAGTATGCTTCATCAAAAATTGGTAAAGTACCCGATCTAGTATTTTTTCCCTGGCTTGATAGTTGTTTAGCACCCTACCTGCTACACCATATAGTAGACAAGATTTTTCCTTACCCTTGGTCTGGTCTCTATGTTAAACCTCGTCATTTGAGGCTTAAACAAACGTTTTGGTCTATCAATAGAGGTCCTCTAAAACCTCATGCTGCCTTAAAGTCCTCTCATTGCCCAGCTATTGCTGTTCTTGACGAAGGGATTGCTAAGCAATTACAAAGCAAAATCAACTGCAAAACGGTAATTACTTTTCCCGATTTTACCGACGAGTCAGCCCCAGACTTGAATTGGTCAATCGTGAAACAAATTCAAGCCAAAGCTGAAGGCAAAAAAATCATTGCATTACTAGGCATACAATCCCAGCGCAAAGGAGTTCTGACACTTTTAGAAGTTGCTCAGCAGATGGTGAAACAAGACTATGTTTTTGTCTTCGCTGGTCAGTTATCCAAGCAGAGCTACACTTTCCAGGAGCAAGCAAGACTCCAGACTCTTCTTAACCTAAAATTACCTAACTGCTTTTTTTATTTTCAGCGTATTCCTGATGAAGCAAAATTCAACGCTTTAGTTAGTACTTGCCATATCTTATTTGCTGCCTATAATAACTTCCCGCACAGTAGTAATATCCTGACTAAAGCAGCAGTTTTTGAAAAACCTGTGATTGTGAGCAGCAAGTTTTGTATGGCAGAGAGAGTGAGCAAATTTAAATTGGGTTTAACTATCAATGAAGGGGATGTGCTGCAATGTATTTATACTATAGGTCTGCTCTGTAGTAAACTGGATAACTATAACCAAGAAGTGCAACCGGATTTTCATGGTTATAGACGTCTTCATTCTACTGATAAGCTCCTAGAGAAACTTCAGCGTATTTTAACTAGTATTTAGCAAGTCGCTATTCAAAAATACAGCGGTTTGCAATTGCTGTTAGGTACTTTCGTTCTGGGTTTTTAGGGACTGAGGCCGTCGGCCACGCGGGGCGCGTTCGGAGCAGGGACTGAGGCCGTCGGCCACGCGGGGCGCGTTCGGAGCAGGGACTGAGGCCGTCGGCCACGCGGGGCGCGTTCGGAGCAGGGAGCAGGGAAGAGGGAAGTCTGAGTCAGGACTTACGCACAGAATCCATGGGTAGGGTGGGCAAAACCTTGCCCACCCTACAGGTAGCGTTAAATTGAGGGATTTGCGTAAGTCCTATGAGTGCAGTTGCGCCATGGTTAACTCAGCTGTTGGTAAGCATATGCCCTGGGGGAACAGCGGTCAGGGATCAGCCGTCAGCCATTCCCGTAGGGCATATGCTGATAGCTGATAGCTGATAACTCCCTAGACCTTGGTAGTGATCCGGTCATCCTGTCATCCGGTCATGCCTTGATAATCTCGTAAATTGTAAAAAATCAGTCCTACCGTGAGCGATCGCAGACCTTTGATGTTAGGATTTGACTCGTAACCGTAAATTATACGGATATAAGCAAAGATACAGGGAATTGTATCTTTGTGAGGAGTGTTAAAAAAAAGGAATAAGAGGCTTGTGGTAGATTCTAAACGATTGTCTGGGCAGTTGTTCAACTTAACGGGAACTAAACTCCTATATATTCTATCAATCGGCTTAACTCTGGGTGCATTAATTCTGGATGGGACAGCAGCTCGGTCCCTGATCGCAGGTAACTCCATCACTATACCCCTGTTGATCTGTGCTCTGATCACTACTGGCATTGGATATCGAGCAGTCCCCTTTCTACAAGCACTCAAAATGGGTCAGATTATTCGTCAAGAGGGTCCCCAATCCCATTTACACAAAGCGGGTACCCCCACCATGGGTGGCATATTTTTTGTGCCGGTAGCGGTGGTGATTGCCCTGGTGTGGTCAGGATTATTCCTCCAACAGCAGGATTTTATCCGGGTCCTAGCGGTATCCCTAGCCACCCTTGGCTATCTGTTCATCGGCTGGGTGGACGATTGGCAAGTAGTCCAACGTCGCTCTAATAAAGGGATGTCCCCGAGAATGAAACTGGCCTTACAAATTGTGGTCAGTTTACTGTTTTGTCTATGGTTAGCACAAACCCAGCCAGCCAGTATCACTAACATCACCCTACCCTTGGGGATCGTCTTACCCTTGGGATTGTTGTTTTGGCCGGTGGGTATATTTGTGCTATTAGCAGAAAGTAATGCTACTAATCTTACCGATGGAGTGGATGGACTGGCAGCAGGAACCTGTGCGATCGCATTTTTAGGACTGGCTGCCCTGATTGCTCCGACCTCCCCTGGTTTAATGGTCTTCTGTGCTTGTATGAGTGGCAGTTGCCTCGGTTTTATTGCCCACAACCGCAATCCCGCCAAAGTCTTCATGGGGGATACCGGTTCTCTAGCCCTAGGAGGAGCACTTGCAGCGGTAGGACTTTTGACTGGGAACCTCTGGAGTTTATTTATAATTAGTGGTATTTTCTTCGTAGAAGCAGTTTCAGTGATTGCTCAAGTTAGTTACTATAAAGCCACCAAAGATGCCAATGGGGTGGGTAAGCGTTTATTAAAAATGTCACCGTTCCACAATCATCTGGAACTTTCTGGCTGGTCAGAGACCCAGATAGTGGCGGTATTTTATTTAGTTAATGGGCTTCTAGTGTTGTTGTGTTTGGCTTGAATTGTGATTGGGTCTTTGTCCAGCCTTGCCTTGGGAGGCTAGGGGGGCAAAATCATACCATCCTTAAGCAAGGCCGACTGACATTTTTGCTGATTGTCTTGATGTAGTCGCTCATCGGGAGGGGCGGCATCAAGACACTATTTTTGCAACGGGTCTACTGATTCATCCTTCATTCTTATGCGCCCTTATCCAGTCATTCTATTAGGAGACAGAGAATTTCACAGTATCAAACTGGCTAAGTGGCTAGACCAGAGGAAAGTAGACTTTGCTTTGCGTCCCTATTAAGGGCACTTGTATTCAAGATGATGACACCGTTTATCGAGCGCTGAAAAACTTAGGAATTAAACCAGGAATGTCTCGGTTTTATAAAAACATTTCTTGCACAAAAGCCCATCAGCTTGGGAATTTTAATTTAGCAGTTTATTGGAAGCGCACCTCTCGAAAATACGAAAGTTAATGAGCGACGTTTACTTGCTATTGTTTTGCTCATTTCTATCGCTTATACCCAGGCAACTTTACAGGTAAAATATTTACAAAATATCGAAGTTAGTGAGTATATTTGTCGTCCTACTGAACCGGAACGTTCAACGGCTCGACATAGTTATTTTTGGATTGGATTGTACGCTCCAGATTCGGTTCAATCTCTCAATAACTGGTCAGATTTAGCTTTTATTCTGATGCATATCCAACCTCACAAACGGCTCAATTTTCAGCGAGGACTTAACGCTATATCCGTTATCCAGAGTGCTTTGTAACCTTGTTGTCACCCCTTGATCCTCAAGTCATAAAAGTCATCAGATAAGAGCTAAATAAAAAGACTGGTTAGAAATGGGATTGTATTTTTTTTTTCGCCAACTTATAGTCCAGAACTTAATCTAATAGATGGGGAGTGGCATCAACTTAAAATTCCTCAAATCTCTGGTCGAATGTTTGAGGATGAATAGGATCTAGCTTTAGCCGTTAAAGAAGGTATAAAAAAACGAAGTTGCCAAGTAGGTTATCAGCTTCAACAGTGGACAATATCTGGAAATGTAGATAGTAAAAATGATCAACTTTTTAAGGTTTAATTAAGCCCACCTACTTAGGTGCGACCCGTGGCGAATTTAATTCGCCTACGGAAAGCGCACCTTATTTTTTTTTAATAAACCTCAGCCATTTGTTTTAAAACCATCAGCTAAATTACTGAAAATAGTGATGTATCCCGGCCACGGGGGTGTGGGTCGAGAGGGGGGAGTGTGGGAAGTGTGGGAAGTGTGGGAAGTGTGGGGAGAGAGGAAAGTGTGCGCAGATGGGGCAGTGGGCAGTGGGCAGATGGGGGAGAGGGGGATTGTAAATTACCCCAAAACTGAGTTTTATTAAGTTTTGTATACTAATTAAGGTAGAAGCGAAGGTAGAAGCGATCGCATAATCATGATCACAAAGGTGCAAATATGGGTAAATCTAATGGTTATAGCTGTAATTTGCCTCTCAGGCTGTAGTGATGGTAAACCAAAGAGCGAGACTAAGCCTACAGCAGGGAATGGCAAGCTGCAATTTCGGGCTAACGGTGAAGACTTTGTCCGACAGGGCTTTATTTCCAAAGACAGTTGGCAAATATCTTTCGATCGGGTTTACATCAACCTAGCGGACGTGACCGCTTACCAAGCTAACCCTCCCTATAACCCCGATAAAGTAAAGGAAATCTCAGTCGAAGAGAAAATTATCCTCCCCAATCCCAAAACCATCGATTTAGCGGAAGGGGGAGAGGATGCCGAGCCAATTCTGATTGCTGAGATAGCTGATGCACCAACTGGTCATTACAATGCTCTTTCCTGGAAAATAGTCAAAGCCAACACTGGTCCAGCAATGGGTCAAACCCTAGTGATGGGTGGTAAAGCCAGTAAGCAGGGACAAACCATTGATTTTGTGATCAAACTTGACCAAGAGATTGAATACCGCTGTGGTGAATTTGTCGGTGATCAGCGCAAAGGGATTCTAGCCAAGGATGGGGAAGCGGACATAGAAGCTACCTTCCACTTCGATCACATTTTTGGCGATAGTGATGTGACGGCTAATGACCCCCTCAACACTGGTGCGATCGGATTTGAGCCATTAGCTGCACTCGCTAAGAACGGCAAACTAGAGGTGACAATGGCTCAGCTTAAATCAGGACTCCCAGCTGGAACCTATCAGCAGCTTACTCAAGAGATTCTTCCTAACCTAGGTCATGTGGGTGAAGGTCACTGTAAATCTACTCCAATTTCCAGGTCATGACGTACCCAACACCCTTACTCCAAACCCCGGAGTCTTATCACCTAGAGTCCTTATCAAGACAAGGAAAAATCGAGAGGTAGTGCTATAAAAATCAAACCTGATCAGCTCTGACCCATCTAATTTGCATGACTCTTGAAGAGTGGGAGAGTGGAAGAGTGGGAGAGGGTCACAGAGATTGACGACTTTTCCGGAAAGTAAAAAATATGTCAATTAAATCCAGTCAACACTCAACAGTCAAGAATTAAGGATGAAGTGGAAAGGTTTGATGCTACTGAGCCTGGTTTCTGTCTTGAGTTGGTCAGTTAATGCTGAGGCTCACGGCACTAAGCTTGAATCTAAAACTATCCAGGCCATTGAGATTAATGCTAAATACGACACTGGTAAACCGATGTCTAATGCCCAAGTAACCATTTATGCTCCCAATAATCCTACCACTCCTTGGCAGACAGGGACTAGTGACACCAACGGCAGGTTTATCTTTGCTCCCGATTACGCTCAGCAGGGAAATTGGACAATTCAGGTGCGCCAAGCTGGTCACGGTGGCATGATTACTCTTACTCTTGGTGAAGAGAATTCTGCTGTAGCGGGTCAGTCATCAGCAGCGGGTAACTACCTAATGAGCTCATCAACCAGTCCTACTTACACCCCTGTTCAGAGAATGCTCATGGCAGCTGCTGGTGTCTGGGGATTTGTGGGTACAGCACTCTTTTTCTTAGGGAGGAAAACTAATGCACATTCCTGATGGTATTCTCCCTGCTTCTGTCTGTCTTGCTGGTTATGCAGCTACTGGTGGACTCACTTGGTATGCCCTACGTCGAATTGATCAACATCAAAACCCCCAGGAGGCAATTCCCAGAGCGTCCTTACTGACCGCTGCCTTTTTTGTGGCATCCTCAATCCACCTCCCCATCCCACCAGCGAGTGTCCATTTCGTTCTTAATGGCTTGTTAGGGGCAATTTTAGGTTATTATGCCATTCCTGCCATTCTGATTGGTTTGTTCTTTCAAGCAGTTATGTTCCAGCATGGTGGACTCTCCACCCTCGGGATAAATGCAGCCATGATGGGAATATCAGCAATCTTGGCGTATCACCTGTTCCAATTGCGGCGGGTGTTTGGTAAAGGCAATCGAATTGTTACTGCTATCTTCAGCTTCTTGGCAGGTGCTGCTGGCTTGGGAGTGGCGACGCTAATATTCTTCGTCCTAGTCATTACCAATATTCCTGCTACTATTAATGTGGCAACAGAACGGACAGCAATTTACGGGCTAATGGTTGCCCATATCCCCCTGATGGTGATCGAGGGGTCGTTTTCAGCGGCAGTCGTGTTATTTTTGCAGCGAGTTCAACCAGAATTGCTAGGGGAATCGGGAAGGGGAAGCAAATACGATATCAAAACTCAAAAATGATTTTCGACTAATTAGGGCTTCTCCCACTGCCCCCTCTCCCCTCTCTTCCCCTGGAGCCAAGTTCTTTTTCAGACCTTACAAAACACCACTAGTGGCTAGACCTAAGATGACACCAGCGCCTAGGATGTGACCCAGGCTAGTAGTTGCCAACAGTTCAGGGATGCCAAAATTGGCAAACAGTCCAGAGGCACCGGGTAAAGCTGGGCCTTGACCGGGGTTTTTGATGGCGAAGCGACCAACAGTAATCGCAAACAGATTACACAAAATCATTACTATCCCCACTGTGGGACTCCACTCTGGGGTCACCGGAACAGAGGTTTCCACAGCAGCTAAGAAAATTGAGTTAATCAATGCAGTTTCTCCCATATTCAATAAATTGATCAGCAATCAAAGCAATCATAAGAATTTTCGGGGAGAAAAATCTCAACTTGTTTTAAGAATTTACATTTGGAGAGTGATCACAGCGTCAGAATTTATGTAAAGTTATGCAAATTTTGGTAAATTGTATAGAGTACCTATATCTTGAGCAGTTTTCCAGTGACTCAATCTGACCAGAGTCAGCCAGTAAAAGCAAACCAAATGGCTGTATGGGGAATCTTCAGTTCAACCTTCCTAACCATCTTTCTAGCCGAGATGGGCGACAAGACCCAATTGGCAACACTACTCATCACTGCCGAATCCCAGTCTCCATGGATTGTGTTTGTTGGTGCTGCCGCAGCACTGATATCTACTAGTTTGCTAGGTGTACTTATTGGTCATTGGCTGGCTAAGCGCTTCTCCCCTGAGATGATGGATACGGCTGCCGGAACACTTTTACTGTTGATATCAGTTATGCTTCTGTGGGACGCAATCAAACTGAATTAGTTATGAATGAGTGATTAGACGATGGATTGGCAATTACTAGGACTAAGTTTCCTAACGGTATTTTTAGCTGAAATTGGAGACAAAAGCCAATTTGCAGCGATCGCACTCAGTGGTAGTCTCAATTCCCCCCGTACTGTGTTTTTGGGAACTATAGCGGCACTGATACTTGCTAGCTTTCTGGGTGTAGTAGCTGGGGGAGGGGTGGCTCATCTATTGCCTACTCGTCTACTTAAAGCGATCGCAGCCATTGGCTTTGCTTTGATGGCATTACGGCTATTGTGGCCTTCAGAAGGAACGGTGGAGGATTAATCCACCCCCCCTCAGAGATTTTCAGGAATAAATTTTCAGGTCAATCGGGTGAAAGGGAGCTGGGGTGATGGGGAGAGGGTATTTTTAAGGTGAAAAATACCTTATTTATAAAAATTCCCCCTATCTCCCTATCTCCCCACCTCCCCACAAATCAGATTGTTAGTTGGACGCAAGAAACAGCCCTGAGGGTTAGGGGGAGTGTGGGAGCAAGTTACGAACAGACCAATCTACGATAGTCTTTATAGCACCAGTTAAGTAGTGTAGTCCCTGCCATCAACTTGATTGCTTCTAGCAGCCAGTAGCCTTCATGCATTTGCACCATTCCTGCTGGCATGCCACTCACTGGCTCTAGAAGATTCAGTTGTAGAGCCATGGCGCTCATCTGGGGTGTCATGATGTAGGTATAAATGATTGCGATCCCTACCATGAGCAGGGATAATAAAATAGACCAGCGTCTGACGTAATGATAAAGATTAGAATTACCACGCAGGACTAATAGGCTGGCTAATATTAAAGCGCCACACAAAAGCTCAACACGATTAAATGTCCAGAAAATTGAATAGCCAGCTGTAGCAAAACTAGCCTGACTCATCATGCCAGCTGTAGACATGCATGGCATGATCACAAAGTCTATAACCAAACTGCTACTGAGCCAAAACCCTAAAGCAAACATGGCAATGGTTCGCCAGCGGCTCTGCTGTGAATCCACGCCAAAAACAGCGTTCATAAAATTTCCTCTACTTTCTATCCTGCTCTTAGCTTAACCAATTGTTTTTGCAAAAAGTGTGAAGTATTTTTGCAAAAAAAAGTATTTTTGCAAACAAATTTTAAATTAATCGTCAGGACTAATCTCAAATCCAGTTGAGTAATACTGTAAGCATATGCGCGAAGCGCAGGCTACGCCAACAGCCGTCAGCATATGCGCGAAGCGCAGGCTACGCCAACAGCCGTCAGCCTAATCCTTAAAATAAACATCGTTCGCGTAGCGTGCGCCAATGCCCACACGGGAGAATTTAATAGTTCGAGATTTTACAGGATTTAAAGTCTGGGGATTTGCCCATCTAAGCATTCAGGAATTGGCCTGTAGCTGATAGCTGATAGCTGATAGCTGATAGCTTACGATAAATTTTCTTGAACTGTCTGTTGTAGTTGTTGGGTCAACATCTCCACTGTTCCTGCTCGGTTTTGTCTGTAGGACTGAAAATGCTCTTTGAGGTTTATGGGATCTCCAATACGGAGCTTCGCTTTCCGGTGTCCTTTCGGCAAAGGTCGATCAAACTTAAACACTTCCCGCTCTAGTCGAGTTAGGGTATCTAAAAAACGCTCTGGTGTAGGAGAGGCCGCAACATAACCATCGTAAATTGCATCAAAGTTAAGCAGGCGGAGAGTAGCTTGGTAAATTGATTCATAAGTGGTTTCATCAAACTGGTCTAACTCTTGAGCACGGGATTTTAAGACTGACTGAATTTTATACACTCGTTCTCGGATTGGTGTCATGGTTGCCGGTGTTATCTCTAGCTTCTGTTCACACTCAATCAACAGATGAGTTTTGAGCTGGTTAATCCGTTGGTTCCAATCGATCTGAGTGGTTTGGTCTAGATTAAGGTCGTATTCAGTCTCCAAGCGAAGAATTACTTGCTCAGCAACACCCCGTAAACGCCCATAGAAGTTTGGTGCGATCGCATTAATTTTGAACGCCTTCTCTAGACGGGACAGGGTCTGATCAATCACCGGCTTCATGGAATCAGTGTACTGGTACTTCAGACTTACCGGTACTAAATAGAGATTAGGAACAGGTTCACCCTGTTTCACCATTTGGTTCATTGCCTGTAGAGGCAGTTGAATAGCTCCCGTTCGGAAAGGCATAACCGTATCATTTTGATAAGAGCAGCCCCCTTCGGGGAAAATCACCAAATCACAACTTGGTTGCTTCAGTAACTTTAGGGTTTGGGCAATGCTGGTGCGATCGCCTAAACCCCTTCGAATCGAGTAGGCTCCTATCAGCGGCAGAAATTTTTTCATCCATCCCCGGAAACTCTCGTAAGCCACAACATAGTGAAAGAGTTGCCCTAACCGAGTTGATAACAGAAACAGAACCATCCCATCATCAAGGGTAGGATGATTGGGGAGATAAACCACCCGTTCCTCTTCCAAGCGAGCCAGTTTCTCTAGGTCCGTAGACTCAACCACTAACTTCAGTTGATAAAAATTATCGGCGACTAGATCAGAAAAGCTTTGACAGATGCGGGTTAATAGGGGATTGAGCCTAGGTGCATAGAATTGAGGGCTTGACAAAACAGACATAGCATGTATTCCAGGAGGAGATCGGAAGATTAGGGAGATGGAGAGATCATAAATACTTTAAACAGTTTGACTTGAAATAAATTATTGTGCCATTTTGCCATTGTCGATGGTCCCATTATTCCCCACCTTTGCTCCCTTCGGGATTTTCCTCACTACAGACAGATGCCATAGTTGTACCGGATCAATTATGGTTTGCCTACTAACCTTTCACATTAGAATTATCAAATAACAAGAATCATCAGTAGTGTCAACATGTTAGATGGTGAAGTCAAACAAAAAACGGCGTCATATACCGCTACGTCACCCTTGATCCTAGCTCTAAAGAGATTGAGCTTGCGTGCGCCGCTTCTGTTTTCGGTAAACTTTATCAAAATTACTATAGCCTTAGTCTTATCCTTAGTAATTTTGGATACTCCCTCAACCCAAGCCGTTGAGTTAGCGGATGGGAGAGTTTCATTTGAGAAATCTCCTAGGTTGTTGGATGCAGTAACTACGTTTAATCAAGCTGATGTGCGAGGAGCAACATACTATTTCACCGTGGACTTACCAGGGGATATTGGTGAACCACTCCAAAGATTAACTATTAATCAGCGTCAAGGAGGATATAAGATTCAATTCTATCCCGAGAAATCCTCAGCATTTGAAGGAACCTACCAAGACCGGGGTCAGCCGTTATCTCTGGGAAGGGTCACAAAAGACGACTCAACCAAAACAATTTCAGTTACCTTCGATCCACCAGTAAACCCAGGAAAAACCATTACGGTTGGGCTTCGTCCTGTTCGCAATCCACGATGGGGAGGCGTCTATCTGTTTGGTGTTACAGCTTTCCCCCCTGGAGAGAACCCCTACGGTTTATATTTAGGTGTTGGACGTTTACAGTTCTATTCTCCAGCGGGAGATAGGCTCAATTTTAGATAACATCTTCGGAACATTCCTTGGATGTTAATTGTTAGTTCATTATTAATTATGAATGATAAAGTTAAAATTAACAATTAACAATTAACACAATCAACCATTTTAAAACTCATTAACCAGACTTGATTTAACCTTTTGCCTGATTATGGGACAAACCATTATTCAAGTAGACGCTTTCACCAGTAAACCCTTTACAGGAAATCCTGCTGCTATCTGTGTTTTACCAACTGCTCAAGATGACAGTTGGATGCAAAACGTAGCGCGAGAGATGAATTTATCTGAAACCGCATTTCTAGTCAAGCAAGAGGATGGTTTCAATTTGCGTTGGTTTACACCAACAGTGGAAGTCCCCTTATGCGGTCACGCCACCCTAGCTAGTGCTCATGTTCTTTGGTCAGAGGGACATCTGTCCCCTGATCAAATGATTCGGTTCTACACCAAGAGTGGATTGCTGATGGCTCAGCGCCAGGGTGAGTGGATTCAACTAGATTTCCCGGTGAATCCCTCAGAAGTTATCAGTACTCCAGAAGCACTCAGCCAAGCCTTGGGTGTACCGATCAAGTGGGTTGGGAAAAATTCCCATTGGCTTTTGGTCGAGGTAGAGTCGGAAGAGTTGGTCAAGCAGATGCAGCCCAATTTCCAACTGATGAAAACCTTACCTCTGTCTGCGGTAATTGTGACTAGTTGGGCTGACAGTGATTCAGAATACGACTTTGTTTCCCGATTCTTTGCCCCCAGATTGGGAATTGATGAAGACCCAGTTACAGGTTCTGCCCATTGTTGTCTCGCTCCCTTCTGGCGCAATCGCAATAGTAAAGATCAGTTCTTAGCCTACCAAGCCTCCTCTCGGGGTGGTGTAGTAAAGGTTAACTATACCGGTAGCGATCGCGTTTTTCTGAGTGGACAAGCAGTTACTATCCTGCGCTCAGAATTGCTCATCTAATCCTGAAGGTTAACACTCAATCAAACCACCTACCCTTCTCGAACGCCAAAGGCGAACAACATTCTACATTCTGCATTCTACATTCTGCATTCTGACAGACAACCTTGGCCTTTTGGCCAAGCGATCGCGTTCAACCTTCAACCTTCAACCTTCAACCTTCAACCTTCAACCTTCAACCTTCAACCTTCAACCTTCAACCTTCAACCTTCAACCAGACCCAGAACCCACTGCCTCAGAAATTGAACTCATGCCTCTTTCCTCCAACTTCTGCAACAGCCCTTGCAGAATCTGCCTTACCATCCATGGACCGTTATAAATCCAACCCGTGTACACCTGAATTAGACTAGCACCTGCGGTAATCTTCTCCCAAGCATCCTCCGCCGTAAAAATGCCTCCAACCCCTATAATCGGTAAGGTTCCTTGAGTTTCCTGCCAGATAAACCGAATTACCTCTGTAGAACGTTGACGCAACGGTGCTCCACTAATCCCTCCAGCTTCTTCCGTTACCGGTTTGCCCGTTGCCGCAATCCGTTGTGTTTTAAGCAGATCCCGACGGATGGTAGTGTTAGTGGCAATAATCCCAGCTAACCCATAGCTTTGGGCAAGCTCAAGGACATCTGCGATCGCATTCCACTCTAAATCCGGGGCAATCTTGACCAGAATCGGCTTTTGGGAAACGTTTTCCTGTTGCAGAGCATCTAAGATCAGACTAAGTTGACTGGCATCCTGAAGCGATCGCAATCCTGGTGTATTTGGTGAACTCACATTAACCACAAAGTAATCCCCCAATTCCCTCAACAGGCCAAAACTCGACCGATAGTCATCTGCTGCCTCTGCTAGGGGTGTTACTTTAGATTTACCTAGATTAATCCCAACCTGTAACCTGTTAACCTTCAACTGTTCTACTTGTAACCTGTTAACCTTCAACTGTTCTAATCGAGCAGCCATTGCTATAGCCCCAAGATTATTAAATCCCATCCGATTCAGAGCAGCTTTGTCTTCTACCAAGCGAAATAAACGAGGACGAGGATTTCCCGGTTGACCGTGAAAGGTTACAGTACCCAGTTCAGCAAAGCCAAACCCTAAGCTTCCCCAAATTCCAGCAGCCACACCATCTTTATCAAATCCTGCTGCTAAACCCATAGGGTTGGGGAAGTTTACTCCCCAGAGGGTTTGTTCGAGGCGACCATCATTTAAGCAAAACCTTTGCTGTAATTGACCCTTAACCCAGTGACCTAGAGTAGATTCCTGATTCGATGACAGCCAGCTCAATAGCGCTAGAGTTCGATTGTGTAACCATTCTGGATCTGTCTTCAACCCAGAAAATAAAATTGGACGAATGGTAGATTGGTAAATATCCATAATACTGAGTGAGTCCGTAGCTCAATGGGTCAGTAGGTCAGCGAGTTAGTAAATCAGTGCTGAACAAAATACTCCACCATCTGGCTAGTTGTTATTAACAACTGTGGATTTACTTCAATTTTTAATTTACCCATTCAAACGTCATACTTTGATTGATTCTTTGATTAATTAGTTGCGTTATGACCAAACCCTAAAAAAAGGGCGTTGTTTGGGTAACTTAAAATGACATTTTTATCACTGAGTTACAATCAGTTTTTGCAACTCTTACTCCCTACTCCCTACTCCCTACTCCCTACTCCCTACTCCCTACTCCCTACTCCCTACTCCCTACTCCCTCAAACCACCCGACGGGGAGTTAGGTGATCCCTCCTGACGGTAACCATAAAAATCAATCCGATATTCCGTAATCTTTACACCAGTTTGTGCCTCAATTTGCTTGAGCAAGTCTTCCGGTAGTTCTACATAAACATCAAGAATCTGGTTTGTATCCAGGCAATTGACATGGCTATGAGTATCGCTGATATTGCCGTACAACCGTCCATCCGAGCGCTCAATACATTCAATAATACCTTGACTGGATAGGGCATCTAAATTCTGGTAAACAGAAGTATGACCAATAACTTTACCTTGTTGATTCAATCGGTCATAAATGTCTCGCGCTGACAGATGGTCTTTAGCTTCCCATAACAGTTCTAGAATAAAGCGACGTTGACGACTCAGACGCATACCCAGGGTCTGACACTTGTCGATTGCATCTTCTAGTGAACGAATTGGTTTAGCAGCTGCCGCTTCTTGTTGCATGACATGAGTTGATGAGTTTAACGAAAAGGAATCCCTTTAAATTTATTTATAGCTCAGGCAGTTATTCACTTAAGCCAGGACAAGGCTATCGTGTGATCGGAAGCAACGGGAAAGGGTAAACGGGGAATACTTTCTGTTCTCAACTTCCCTGTTCTCAAGTTTTTCCTTGACCTTGAATGCCCCTGTTTAAATTAATTTTAAGTTAAATTTGGTAGCCCTAAGCCTTATATCCTATATTTTACTACAAAATCCTGAACTACCCCACCCTACCATCTAGATGTGCTCTGCTTAGCCATCGGACAAGATCCAGGTGTCTTGACTAAGCCATTGCTCTTCACAGCAGCTACTGAAGCAATGCAACTGAGCTATAACGGAAGTATATCACCTTTACAAAAACTTTGGAAAAAAATCTGGAATTCTT
The DNA here is from genome assembly GCF_010692325.1 of Moorena sp. SIO3I8. Lineage (GTDB taxonomy): Bacteria > Cyanobacteriota > Cyanobacteriia > Cyanobacteriales > Coleofasciculaceae > Moorena. The sequence goes on from NZ_JAAHHW010000057.1 coordinate 33,286, forward strand.
CAGGGTCAATGGGTAGTTGACTGTATTGCTCAGAAACACTCACATCAACCTGATTCTGAAACAAAAGTCAACACAGACTCCTCTCTATCGAGCCAATTATAAAACATAATCAGAAATTAGCAGAATGGAAAACACAGAAAACCAAGAACCCATGGTTCCAGGTATGACCAATGGTGGAGCAACTACCAATGGCATGTCCTTAGGGGAAATGGCTGATGACCAGATGTCATCCTTTGACATGAATGCTGTATCCAGTCAAGGCAATATACCCACAGCAGTGCCCATGAGTTCATCTGCCCCAGATAGTGAAATGGAGAACGTGCTGGTAGAAATGCGAGCTCCTAAGGATCAAGGGGCTAACGTGTTTTTATACATGGCAGGAAGTTTCAGGGTTCCTAGCTTCCAAATCGATTATGACTACGAGCCAGTATCGATGGATCCTGAGACACCGGAACTGGCCATGCAGCTCCAAGCCTCTAATGAAGAGGTAATTGTTGTCAAGGGCAAAGTTGCTCAAAACCAAATTGCTGCCCTCGAAGCCCAACCTAATGTCATCAAAGTCTGGCCAGACACCCCGATCGAACCCTTCAACACTACCACCCTACAGCAAGAGTATCCGATGGTAGAACCAATGGCAGGGTTTGGTAGCTGTCCGATTGGTTCTTGTGACTGTAACCCTGGGGCGGCTAAGGGAACTATGGCGGACGTAGCCAAGTATCTTGGCGTTGATCAAATTCATGCTGCTGGTTATAAAGGTCAAGGTATTGTTGTTGGTGTCGTTGATGGCGGGATTACAGCAGCTGGTCGTCCTGTGCGTCCCGGAGAACCCTCCAAGCGGATTCCCAATGTTATTGGCGGCTACCACCGCACGGTGGCATGGGGGACTCAAGCTCGCAGCTGGGGCGAACATGGCAATATGTGCGCTACAGATGTGTTGGGTATGGCTCCAGAAGCCAAACTCTATGACTTTCCACTAGTAGGGAATGCCATCTCTAACGGCCTGGCTGCCTTCAATTGGGCAATCAAGCAGCATAAAATTGACGGCACACCCCACATTCTCACCAATAGCTGGGGAATTTACCAGGAACAGTGGGATAAGACTTATGCCAGAAATCCTAACCATCCCTTCACCCGCAAAGTTGTGGAAGCGATCAATGAAGGGATTCTAGTTCTGTTTGCCGCTGGTAACTGTGGTGGAACCTGTCCTGATGGTCGTTGTGCCTCAGATTTCGGTCCTGGTAAAAGTATCTGGGGCGCGAATGGTCATCCCCTAGTGATGACAGTGGGCGCAGTTAACAAGAATGAACAGTTTGTCGGCTATAGCAGCCAAGGACCAGCGGCTTTGTCCCCCCAAAAGCCAGACTTCTGTTCCATCACCCACTTCCGGGGTTACTTCCCCTGTGATAACGGTACCTCGGCTGCCACACCCATTGCTGCTGGAGTAGTAGCCTTGCTCAAGCAAGCCAAGCCGAGCCTAACTCAGGAGGAGGTTAAGAAACTCCTGGAGAGTACTGCTAAAACTATTGGTTCTCAGGGATGGGATCAGCATTCCGGTGCTGGCATTATTCAGCCCAAGGTAGCCTTTGACAAAATCAAAACTCCCCCCACCCCTCGCCCCAGTGAAGATACCTGGAGTGACTGGGAAAATCTAGGCGGCTATGGCCTATATAGTCCAGCGGCTGCTTCCTGGGGACCTAATCGGATTGACACCTTTGTGATTGGTACTGACCACGCTATGTATCACAAGTGGTGGGATGGCTCGGCTTGGCGTGGCTGGGAAAACTTAGGGGGTTACATTATTTCTGCACCCGCAGCGGTTTCTTGGGGAAATAACCGCATTGACACCTTTGTGGTTGGTAGCAATAATGCCCTGTACCGCAAGTGGTGGGATGGCTCGGCTTGGCGCGGTTGGGAAAATCTAGAGGGCTACTGCTTGTATGCTCCAGCGGCTGCTTCCTGGGGACCTAACCGGCTTGACACTTTTGTGATTGGTACTGACCACGCCGTCTACCACAAGTGGTGGGATGGCTCGGCTTGGCGGGGCTGGGAAAACTTAGGAGGCTACTCTATTTCTGCACCCGCAGCAGTGTCTTGGGGTCCAAACCATATCGCTATCTTTACCATTGGTCGCGATCGCGCTCTATACTACAAGACCTGGAATGGTTCGATTTGGAGTCCATGGGAAAAACTGGGAGGCTACTGTCAGTATGGTGTAGCCGCTGTGTCCAGGGGAGTCAACCAGCTCGATTGTTTCGTGATTGGATCCATGGGCAAGGTCTATTGCCGTTCCTGGGATGGTTCTGCCTGGAAAAATTGGAAAAACCTAGGTGGTTACAGCATTGCTGGGGTAGCAGCAGCATCTTGGGGACCTGACCGCCTTGATGTTTTTGTCGCCGCTGGTGATCATGCTCTGCACCACAAGTGGATGGGCTGAGATCAAGATTACTGATTAAGGAAGTGAAGGTAAAGAATTTTTAATTCTTTACCTTTAATTTTAAATGGTCGCGTTCGCGTAGCGTGACCTACGGTCAAGGGACTTGACGAATAGCTGCTACGGCGTTAAAAACTTTTATCTTTTGCAACTACTTCTTTACATGGTCGCACAATTGCCTATCGCTCTCGCTGACATTAGGATTATTCTCCAAATAATGGCGCACCCAATCGCAAGTCTTCGCCATTAAAGAGTCTAAGTTTAAGTCTAGATTCCCGAAGAGTTTGATCCTGAAGAGTTTGATCGTGTTGTCAAGACTGCCAGAAGCCAAGGTCTGGCCATCCCGGCTGAAACTGACGCTATTGACAGCGCCATCATGCTCGATGAGGGTGTGGATTTCGGTTCCTGTCTCTAGATTCCAGTGTTTGATGGTGTTGTCAGTACTGCCAGAAGCCAAGATCTGGCCATCCCGGCTGAAACTAACGCTATTGACAATGTTAGTATGCCCGATCAGGGTGCGGATTACCTTGCCTGTCTCTAGATTCCAGAGTTTGATGGTCTTGTCAGTACTGCCAGAAGCCAAGATCTGGCCATCCCGGCTGAAACTAACGCTATTGACAGCGCCATCATGGCCGATCAGGGTGTGGATTTCGGTTCCTGTCTCTAGATTCCAGTGTTTGATGGTGTTGTCATCACTGCCAGAAGCCAAGGTCTGGCCATCCCGGCTGAAACTAACGCTATTGACAGCGCCATCATGGCCGATCAGGGTGCGGATTACCTTGCCTGTCTCTAGATTCCAGAGTTTGATGGTGTTGTCATCACTGCCAGAAGCCAAGGTCTGGCCATCCCGGCTGAAACTAACGCTATTGACAGCGCCATCATGGCCGATCAGGGTGTGGATTTCGGTTCCTGTCTCTAGATTCCAGAGTTTGATGGTGTTGTCATCACTGCCAGAAGCCAAGGTCTGGCTATCCCGGCTGAAACTGAATCTCGTGACTCTGTTAGTATGCCCGATGAGGGTCTGGAGGGTCTGGAGGGTGAGGATTTTCCTTCTCGTCTCTACATTCCAGTGTTTGATGGTGTTGTCATCACTGCCAGAAGCCAAGGTCTGGCCATCGGGGCTGAAACTGACGCTAAAGACCAAGTCATCATGCCCGATCAGGGTGCGGATTACCTTGCCCGTCTCTAGATTCCAGAGTTTGATGGTCTTGTCATCACTGCCAGAAGCCAAGGTCTGGCCATCCCGGCTGAAACTGACCCTCCTGACCGAGTCATCATGCCCGATCAGGGTGCGGATTACCTTGCCTGTCTCTAGATTCCAGAGTTTGATGGTGTTGTCATCACTGCCAGAAGCCAAGGTCTGGCCATCCCGGCTGAAACTGACGCTCCTGACCGAGTCATCATGCCCGATCAGGGTGCGGATTACCTTGCCTGTCTCTAGATTCCAGAGTTTGATGGTGTTGTCATCACTGCCAGAAGCCAAGGTCTGGCCATCCCGGCTGAAACTGACCCTCCTGACCGAGTCATCATGCCCGATGAGGGTTCGGATTACCTTGCCTGTCTCTAGATTCCAGAGTTTGATGGTCTTGTCCTCACTACCAGAAGCTAAGGTCTGGCCATCGGGGCTGAAACTGACACTCTCGACATGGGAATTATGCCCGATCAGGGTGCGGATTACCTTGCCCGTCTCTAGATTCCAGAGTTTGATGGTCTTGTCATCACTGCCAGAAGCCAAAGTCTGGCCATCCCGGCTGAATCTGACGCTCCTGACCGAGTCATCATGCCCGATGAGGGTTCGGATTACCTTGCCTGTCTCTAGATTCCAGAGTTTGATGGTCTTGTCACGACTACCAGAAGCCAAGGTCTGGCTATCCCGGCTGAAACTGAATCTCGTGACTCTGTTAGTATGCCCCTGCAAGCGGTTGCCTTTGCTGGCTTCATCAAGAACTTTGTGCAGGGCACTAATCACCTTTTGGTCCGATGCCTTGTGTTTTTGTAGGATTTTTCCTGCCTTAATCACCTCCACCAAAGCCTCCATGTCTTTATATTTAGCAAACAGAGACAAAGAAGAGCGAGCGAGAGAATTGGCTTGAGTAATTTCATAGTTTCTCCATTGCATCCAAACGGCAGCATAGAAAATCATTGCCCCCAGAACTGAGCCAGCGATGCTCCAACCCACAATTGTGTTACTGCGTTTTTTTCTAACACTGCGCCGCACGAAATCAACTTCTACCTGGTTTAACCAGTTGTCCTCACAATTGAGTGCTTTATTCAATACATCGAGATAAGGATTGGCATTCCACAGAAACTGTCCGGATGATTGTTTTTTGCTTTTAACACTTTGCCACTCCACCGCTGCGGTCGTCAACCGCCGTTGTAGAAGTAAATTTTCCTCATCTAAATGTTTCCACTCCAGCAACCTTTGCCAACCCCTTACCAAAGCATCATGGGCAGGTTCGACATAGGGATTCCCCTCAGCATCTTGTCCTTCTACTAATAACCGTGCTGTGGTAAAATTCTCAATTACTTCCTTAACTAAATCATTTTTCGCTGGTGGATATTCCAATTCTGATAAAGGTACGCGCCTACGGGCTAATTCACCCCCACCTAGTGCCACCATCCGCAGCATCACATGACGGATTACTTGCTCATAAGCGGGATTTTCTTGAACTAGCAAATGATACTCTTTATCTGCCCTTTGAGTTAGCGATCGCATTACTCCCCCCAATTCTTGATAATCGGCTTGAGTCAAGGCCCGATCAATAGTAATACCCCTGTATTGTGCCTCCCGTTGCCGCCTTAAATACTTGAGGAATAATTCACTCAAGGCAAAAGACAGCAAGGGCAATGCTCCGGGCATATCCGCCACTTCATCAATTAATTTTTCTACTAATTCGTGGGGCTGAAAATACATCACCCGTGCTTGAGCCGGTTTCTCGATTGCTTCGTTGAGTTCCCCTCGTGTCATGGCCGGTACAATAAATCGTCCACTTTGCCAAAGATTTATCAGTACCGTAGTTTCCAATTGATTTAGTACTTCCGGTGCCAACTTTAAGCCCACATCTGTGATTTGGGGTTCAAAGTCAGACCGTAGGGTTAATATTACCCGTAATTTATCCCCATGGGCATTTATGGCTGTGAGTATCTGTTGGAAAAACTCTTTACGCTGATCATAGTTTTGACAGAGTGTAATAATTTCTTCGCTTTGGTCAATAAACAGTAATAACTTAGAGTTGGGGTTATTTTTCGCCCAAACATCAATGCTCATTGCCAAGTTATGCTGTGGGTTTTGTGGCTCAACATTAGGTAACTTAGCATTACATAGCACATTATTTAACCCTTGCAAGGGAGTCTCACCAGGACGGATGGCTGGCAAAATACACCATTTCTCGGTATTATCTTGCCGTAGTTTGGGAATTAATCCTGCCTTGACCAAGCTAGACTTACCCGAACCAGAAGCACCCAACACCACTGTCAGGGGATTAGCTTTGACAAAATCTTCTAACTTTTCTACTAGTAATGTTCTACCGAAAAACAGTGAACTGTGTTTCTCTTCAAAGGACTTTAAACCGCGATAGGGATTTTGTGATTGATCCAAAGGTGGTGCTGGTGGTAAATTAAGTTCATGTCCGGGAGAAAGAAAGATATACTCGCCTTTATCGTGTTTGTTTAAACACCAAATACCGGGCGTTTGTCGTATCCGGCATTTTTCTGTGGGAATTTCGACTCTATCCCGTAAATGTAAATATAATTCGGTGGCTGTAATTACCCCATCTCCAGCCGGTTTGCCATTCGTAGCAGGAGGATAGATATCTGCTGCACCTTCGAGAGCTTCTAATAATGCCGCCGCAAAAGGGGAATGATTACCGAATTGACCGCGTTCGCTATCTAAATTAAAGTTATCTAAAGCCTTTTGATCCGAGGCTGAGGAAGTAATGATTTGCCAGGCTGGGTCAGTAATAAAACGCTCATAACGCTCTTGGTGAATTACTTCTGGCGATGTGAGTAAATCCCTAGTACTCGACCAACGGAAAGCACCAGCAAAACAGCAGTCGAGGATACCCAAGAAATGACGACAGGGTAATTGACTTAAAGCATCGTGTAACTTCGTCATGGGCAGATAACTATTAGTATCCCCCAGTTTGGCATCTTGAGGAATTAAGTAACCAGCCGGGCCATCATCCCCATTGAGAGCGACTCCATGACCAGCAAAGTAAAATAATAAGCGGTCATTTTCAGTGACAAGTTCGGGTAAGGTATGGGATAAAAATTTGTTAAAGTTAGACAGAGTTGCCACTTTGTCTAGGCATTCCCAGACTTCGTAATCATGCTTTTTGCGGAGAATTTCCACTAGTTTTTTGGCATCGTTTACGGCAGTGTTCAGGGGAGAAATGCCGTTGGTGTAGTTATTGATACCGATGATCAAGGCGAGATTGCGGGAAAACATGTTCTGCAAAAAGCACTTATAAAGATAACTTGAATACTAGTGATTAGTAGTATCCCATTTTGGCAAATATATCTTTTTATAGCAGTCGCCAGGGCAGTTATAACATGACAAAAGTCTCAAACCTAAGTAAGCGCAAGAGTTTGACTTGCGGACTTGCGGACTTGCGGACTTGCGGACTTCTGCTATATGTGGGCGGTATAATCACGCTCACACAGCAGTGGGATGCTCCCTATTTATTCCCCAAGATAATCTTTTGACTTTACGCAGAAATTCTTAGTTTCGTAATAAATCTTTACATACGGCGGTTTGCATAACTATCAGGTACACAGGATTTTTTCCCCTCTTCCCTCTTCCCCTCCTGGGAGGGGTTAGGGGTGGGTTCCTCTTCCCTCTTCCCCTCCTGGGAGGGGTTAGGGGTGGGTTCCTCTTCCCTTACTAAGGGCAGGGCTGTTTCAAAGTTTAATAAGTTAACGAGAAAAGGAGATAGGGGGATAGGGGGATAGGGGGATAGGGAAATAAACTAAAATTTTCCGAAAAATCCGCCAATTTAGTCATTAAAATCTGACAAATTAGTTGGGAGGAAGCAACTCCAATGACTAACAATTCGTGATTCGGCCTTCGAGGAGGGTTAGATAAATTTGGCCAAAATTCCGACTA
>NZ_JAAHHW010000058.1 GCF_010692325.1 Moorena sp. SIO3I8
CTCTTAATGGGATGGGCTTTCACCATCATCCAGTACACAGTTAAGGTTTTTCGGGGCTATCCCCGCGAACCTCCTAAGGCATACCCCTCCTGTTTCAGGAGGCTCCTACTTAGAACGAGCCGCACTTCCCGAGAAACTCTACCAAAGGCTTAAACACACTCACTAATTCCGGACGTGCTGCAACTAGAGTCGGAAAGGACCGCTGACCGTAATCTTGGCCTACTTCCAAGGGGAAAATTGGCTGAGAATCTAGGGGTACCCAAACTGCCCCAGATGCGTGAATAATCACCCAAGCTCCAGCAAAATCCCAAATTTTCGGGGTTGCTTCCACTCCTCCTAAGGTGACACCGTTGGCAGTGGCCAGAAAGTTGTAACTGGCAACCCCTAGCATCCGAATTTTGCAGGGGAAGGGTTGCTTCATCACTGAGGTACTACGGGCGCACAGGTTGAAAAAGTGGTTTTGGCTAGGGGAATCCTGGCTGCTGTGGATGGGACGTCCATTGAGAAAAGCACCGTTTTCTACACCACTGAGCTCCGATTTCCCCAGCCAAAAACCATGAAAAGATTGCTGGACAGGAGCAAAATGAATATAACCAAACACTGGAGTTCCCTGATACAACAAGCCTAAGGAAACCCCCCACAGGGGAATTCCTCTAGTAAAGTTGGTGGTGCCATCAAGAGGGTCAATAATCCAGCACCATTCAGACTCAGGAAATTGGTGGGATGCTTCTTCACTCAGTACGCCATGGCTGGGGAAATGAGATGCGATCGCATCTCTAATTTCTTGATCTGCCCACCTGTCCGCCTGGGTCACTAACGTACCATCGGCTTTTTCGGACCCTTGTACCTGACCAAAGTCCCGGAGGTGCCGATTCCCGACACGGTTTGTGGTGTCCTTGGCAAAGTTGAGAATATCTGTCCAAAAATCATTCATATCATGTCCGGTGGTGCGCGGTACCGGACATGATATCATGGTGTCGTTCTCCGGTAAAAACCACCCATCTACCTTAGTTTGTTGAGTTAGTTTGTGGTTTGTTTAACTCTAGACAATCCCCACAGAGCAGGTCAAAGTTGCCGAATATATTAACTATGTACTATTGCTTAAAGGTTAGTTTCCGTTGAACCTTGGCCAATAGGCCACGCTACGGAACTTGGCAACCCTTCAACTTGCCAACCTTCCCTACTCCCTACTCCCTACTCCCTACTCCCTAAAATCCAGATTGATAAATACGATATGAACTTATTCGGTAGTAATCGGCAAGACTTAGCAATACACAAGTGGCAACATCAGTTAGATCAGTTTGTTAAAGCCAATCAGAAAGAACTAGCTGCACTGGCTTGGGGGCTATTTCTAGAAAAAGGAGAAAGTGATGAGACCCTCGGACTTGACATGAAACCAAAGCCACATTTTGTTTACTGTCCTAGGGAAGCAATAGAGACCCTAAATCGTCAGGTTAATCACCAAATTCAGGAAATTTTGGGAGTGGTGGATGCTCATAAACCTGAGCAAGAAGTTTTGATTATTGGTATTGGTAATGGACAGTTGAAACTGATTCAATTTGAACCTGAACTTTCACCACCGGAGTGCTTTGAGCAAGTTGGTAAAGATGTCGATCAATTATTAGAAGAATTAGAGAAGCATATCAGTGAAACAATAAAGTAGGTATATCAAGTAGGGAGCTCAATTCCGGTTAATTACTTCGTTTTTATTCCCCCTACTCCCTACTCCCTACTCCCTACTCCCTACTCCCTAAAATCTTAGACAAAATTCCCTCAAACTTCTAGCCAAATTGATAGTGTTTTCTAACATTAGAAAGAATCTTCCAGGTGCAAGACATTCCAGCTGGGAAAGTTACCAAATCTCCTTTGGCAATTTGAACTGGTTCACCGCCATCTGGGGTGACAACTACTTCACCCTCTAGCAAGTAACAAGTTTCTGGATCATCATAAGTCCAGGGAAATTCCGAGACTTCCTTTGTCCAAATTGGCCAATTTGAGACACCTAAGTTATCAAGATGCTCTTCGCTAGGACGTTCAATCAGAATCTTATTGATATTGGTCGGTTTAGACATACTTTTGAGATTTTAACCGTTTTCAGTGGTAAGCTTTCATTTTCATCAAACCAATCAGCTAATACCCATAACCTGATAGCTGATAGCTGACGGCTGAGAGCTGACCGCTGAATGCTTACATCCTAATCATATAGGGCATCAAGCAAAAACTTGGTAATTTTACTTTCCTCCATCGTTGACAAAAGCTTAGTGTCCGCAATGTCTAACTTAGCTCCCGCAGCATGTAAATCATCATCTAAAGCCGTTAGAAAACCACGAGTAATGGGATCGTCCCCCACTTGGGCAAACATCACACCCAGTTCTTCCTGAGAATCCATCTTCTTAGTTGCTGCCACTAGCAATTTGACTAGAGCCATCCGTGGCTTTGGTTCACTATCGAGGATGACGATAATAATGTCACCGTTTGCTTTTGTCTGCTGGCGGGATTTACGGCTAAAGTGATCATCAACTGCAACTTTGAGCGGCTCAACCAGATTGATGCTGTCTGAACCATAGGGCTGCTCAAAGAGGTCAACTAATGCCTGACTAGTGGTGTTGTCATATTTTTGATAGGGAGTAGATGCAATGTAAATAGTGAGTCCGTCTGGATCGAGTTCCTCACATTTCTTTGCCAAGGCGATAATAGACTCCTGAGCTAGCAACCACTGCTTGTCTAGTCCAGGCAGGGTTCCAAAGGTTTTAGAGGCATTTCTTGCCAGAATTATGGTGTAGTCTCGGTTTTGCAATAGGTCTTGAGACACAGTTATCCTCTGATATCCATTTGAATCTTATCGTAAGTTTTCCCAGAAATCCTGATCAGAGCCAATCAGGACTTGGGAGAGTCTGGTTGAAAATGTTCTTTTTCTATAGCTAAGGAGTCGTAAAGAATTAAATTTAACTGTTAAGACTTGAGAGCTTCGGATCTCGGAATAAGGAACAGCAACGGTTTGAGTAACTTTCAGTTTCTTAACACAGTCAAAAAAAATTATAGCGTTTCTCTTAGTAATGAGATCTATAGCAATTCTAGGACTTGTGAGGTACAAATATTTAGGTTTTAGGGAGCAGGGAGTAGGGAGCAGGGAGCAGGGAGCAGGGAGCAGATAAAAGAGAAGAGGCAAGAGCCAATAGTCAAACAATTATGTGTACCTCATGAGTCCTAAAAACGTTATAGCAATTCTAAATCATTTGTAAAATCAGCAAAATCACAATTTTGGCGCTTTGTAGGCAGGGTTTACTGCAACCGTTACCCTTGCATCAATCCATAGGTCTGTTAGTTCCTATGAATCAGGGTAGGCTATTGAATTAAACCCCGCTCGGGTAAGCACTGACTAACATAATTGCGCTTGTGAGGGGGAAAATCAGGATTGTCCTCTGATTACAGCAATTCAACTGATGTTTCCTGATTTTCTGCCCTCCAATACCCAGCAGCTAGTTGAGTCTAGCTCCATTGTTCTTGCTCAAAGTATCCAGCGTCAAGCTATCTCAACTCCCCTGAGCCCACAGGCCATTGCCACAACTTACGTTAATCAGGGTAAGGGTGGCACGCCGATTCTGTTACTCCATGGCTTCGATAGTTCCCTGCTAGAATTACGCCGCTTGCTACCACTGCTGGCTCAGGACAATGAAACCTGGGCAGTGGATTTGTTGGGTTTTGGGTTTACGGATCGCATGGCAGGGACTCCATTTAGTCCCAATGCGATCGCAACCCATCTCTATTATTTCTGGAAAACCCTGATTAGAACACCAGTCATTGTAGTCGGTGCTTCTATGGGGGGTGCAGCGGCGATTGATTTTACCCTCACTTACCCCCAGGTTGTTAAACAGTTAGTATTAATAGATAGCGCTGGCTGCACCAAGGCTCCCCCGATGGGGAAGTTCTTATTTCCTCCCTTAGGCTACCTAGCGACAGCATTTTTGGCTAATCCCAAGGTAAGGCAAAGTATCAGCAAAAACGCTTACTATGATAAAGGTTGGGCGTCTGAAGATGCCCGAATTTGTGCTGCATTGCACCTAGAAATGCCTGGTTGGAATCAAGCCTTGATTGCGTTTACCAAAAGTGGTGGTTATGGTGATTTTGGGGATAAGCTGGCTCAGATTAGCCAGCCAACTCTAATTTTATGGGGTGACCATGACCAAATTTTAGGCACTGCTGCTGCTAGCAAGTTTAAGGATGCGATCGCACAATCTCAATTAATCTGGATTAAAGACTGTGGTCATGTGCCTCACTTGGAACAAGCTCAAGTTACTGCTGAGCATATTTTAGAATTCGCCTAGAATTCGGCATATAGCAAAGGGAACAGGGAACAGGGAACAGGGAACAGGGAGCAGGGAGCAGGGAGTAGGGAACAGGGAACAAACATTCTCTCAATTGATTTAGGATTGCTATAGCTTCAGGAGTATAGCGGTTTTTAGCCTAATGAGGTACACAGGATTTTTCCTCTGTTCCCTCTTCCCCTCCTGGGAGGGGTTAGGGGTGGGTTACTCTTTCCTGTTCCCTGTTCCCTGTTCCCTGTTCCCTAAAACCAGGAACTCTGTACCTCACCAAATTTAAAACCGCTATATAGCATTTTCAATTTAGATTTGAAAACGCGATCGCATGTCCAACATACCAGGGAATATTGGGATAAGCTGGTTCCAGGGGCATGATTTTATATCCTACAGAGTCAATAAACATCTCAATGCTTTGATTCTTCAGTTTAAAGGAGTCTTGATTCCCATCATCTACTTCATAAATCAGGATGGGCTGAAATTCTTTAATAGTTTGGATCATCCCCCTTAAAACATTAATTTCTGCTCCTTCCACATCGATTTTGACAACCGTTGGGGGTTTCAAAGTTTTTTGGGAAACCAAATCATCAATAGATACAAGGTCAACTGTCATTTCACCTCTGAGATCTGGAGGTGTACCCGCTGTCGCTAAAGTAGCTCCTCCTGAATGATGAGCCAGCAACAATTCTCCGGTTCCGGTTGATTCAGAAACGGCTTGTGGGAAAACAGTAACATTGGAGAAACTATTAAGCTCCACATTCCGTAGAATAATGTCAGCATTGTTTGGAACTGGCTCAAACGCATAAACCTGTCCAGATGGCCCAACTAGCTTCGCAGCAATAATAGTAAAAAAGCCAATATTGGCACCGATATCATAGAAGATATGATCGTGGTTTAAGCAGCTTGCTAAGGCTTTCTGAAGCGGAAGTTCATAGGTACCACGTGCAAAATCAGGATTAGAACCATCCCCATGGAATTTTAGTCCTGCACCTACTCCATTGTTAAGGGTTACCTGTTGATTGCTTAAATTCATTAGTCTACACCTTTGCTACAAAATTTTGAAATACACTTCCTGTATCATTTCCCCATTCCCAGTTAGCAACAATCCCAACTCGGTTAATTCTAAGACGCACCGCATCTGGATAAACATCTGTAAGGGCACGATACAATACTGGTTCATCATTGATGAAGATCATGTAATTCATGCCATCAAAAATCATGCGGAGCCGATGGGAAACACCCCAGTAAATGCGTTTCCCCACATTTGTCCAGACAGCATCAAATAATTCTTCAAAGCCATTGAGATAGAAAAAGGAAGACATTGAAGCACCACCGTAACAGTCATCTAACCAGTTATTGATAGTGATATAATTGTCAGCATCCTGCCAAAAGATAAACCCTCCACGACCTTTTTCTCCCTGTCCTCGTCTAGTTCCAGGGGGAGTAATGTCTACCTGTAAATCCGCTATGTCTGGGTGATCCCAATCAATGGTGTAGGCAGTGCGACCTGGATTAGGATGTTTAGCATCAGCTTGGACTTTGGCTGTACTATTCCCAGTCAGCTCAATTACCCCTAGCCCAATATTCCGATGCCAGACTTTGCTACCACTAGTGGTGGTTTTTCCCATCAAGTCCCCAGCTGCACCAGCAAAATCTTCAGTGATAGCTATTTCGGTACCCTCTACTACCCAAGGGGAGCCAAGGTCGAGTTCAGAAGGAATAGGGATAGTGCGTGGGTGAGCCTCAAAGGAGCGAAAATACAGACTATGGTTAGAGTTAATCCCACCAATGCCAACACCGGTAGCGTTTTCCAGGCGGGTATCTGTAAACCACTTGTTAAAGACTAACTGGCCATTGAGATACAGGCTGAAGGTCTTACCATCATCCAATATCTGTAAAGAGTTGATCGCTGTTGGCTGTAAATACCATAGATCGCTAACAGCTAAACATTCCCAGCTATCATGGTCTTGAATCATAAGTTGACATTTGTCCCCGTCTGCTAGGAAACTCCAGAATTGGTTTTTATCCTGAACACGCCACACAATGCGGACTCCAGTTATCTGAGTAGAGGTTTCAATCAACAAATGGATTAGCCCAGAGGGTGTGGGACACTCCAACATAGCGACGCTATCCGGTTGAGTGGCTCTAGCACCATCAGTTGTTAACTCATAAGTTCCTTGAGAGACACTCCAGAAACCACCCTTGTCCGCTTCAGCACCATCTAGCAAACCATCACCAATCAGGTCATCTGCCACCTGAGCTGTACCGTACCAGGTGGCGATGTCTGAAATTTGGGCTACATTAGCGCCATAGATGCGCGTATCGACTTCAAAACCATTCTGTCCCAAAATACTTTGGTATACACCAGCATATACTGTCGGATCATCATTGAAAGGATCAATAGCAATGGGACGCATGTTAGGGTAAGCCGCAAGACCATGAGCATTAGGAACAGAAGCAGCATAATACGCAGCTCCCTTTTCCCGCAGAACCACGATGTAATAAACCTGGAGATTTTGTAAGCCCCTAAATGCTGAGAGCAGATACCCGCCCAAGCGAGTCCACAACTCTCCATTTTCTGCCCCAGTGGCATGAACAATAAAGGCATTTCCCTCTGCAGTTGGGTCAACAGGAACTTCCCTGGGGAACCAACCCACTGCCAGATTCTCATCAATATTTGGCAATTTAAATGGTTTGAAATATTTGGAAATTCTGGAGGTACTACGAATCCACCATAGGAGCTTTCGCAGCATCCTGCTTTTTCCCTGACTAGAAGTCCAACGCAGAAGCCGTTTAGCCGGTTTATCCGTCTCAGGACCAATCATCCACCGATGGAGTCGTTCTGTTAGGGGCTCAATCCTTTCGGTCTGGGATGTATTATGACCATTGCTCAGAAACACTCCAAAGGCGAGTCCATTGGTACGGGTGTAGGGACCATAAGCAATGCCCTGTCTGCCCCACGCAGGTTTTAGCAGAGGCTGGAGACGTAATGCGCCATTGTCAATCCCAATCAGCTTTTCGACATCTATACCCTTACGAACTGCACCACTGGGAGTTTTAGTACCAATGGTTTTACCTGCACAACAGTTGTCTGAGAATGTGTCTGTGAAGGATTTGTTTACTAAATTTTTTGGTGGATTTAATTGTTGCATGTTGTTGCTTAATGTTTATATAGTGTTTTAAATTGGGTGAGGTACTTTCATCCTAGGGAGTAGGGAGTAGGGAGTAGGGAGTAGGTAATAGGGAATATATAACAGGTAACAGTAGGAAAGATCCTCGAGTTTTTTTTGGTGTTATGCTAAATAAGCAATGTCAAACCCTATCGGGTGTATCTCACTTTTGTAAATTTTGCGTAGGGTGCGTTAGGGGTGGGATTGCCCTGATTTTCCGCCTCTTCGTTCCTGGTTGAAATAGCCCACCCCGTAACGCACCACCCGCTCAAACAGCTTTTAGGAGATGCACCCAATCCTATCTCACCTGCTCCCTTGCTTTCAGAACCATTAAATTTAAATGAAGACCAGCTTAGATGATAGCTGACATTGTCAAGAACAACAAAAAAAATAAAATGGATATATGATGTCCCATATATCCAGAACTGATATGACTGACTGATAAAGGTCTTGAACACTCTTATTACTTATGATTTCATGATTATCTTGAATGAAGTTGCCAAATTGGCTAATTTCTCGCTATTTTTTAGACAATTTATAAATTGTGATAGGTACAAATTCCAGGGTTTTAGGGAGCAGGGACTTCGGAGCAGGTAACAGCGGATCTGGGAAAGGGGAATAGATAACAAAAATATGTCTTAACCTTTACTTAGAAGGCTATAGACGGCTATATAGTTATTAAATAGGGGTAAAACAGCACAGGCTAAAAATCAAGTGCATTGTTATATAAAATTTGAAGTCTATAGCAATCCGTGTAGGAATTGTTATAATTTTTGTTCCCTACTCCCTACTCCCTACTCCCTACTCCCTATTCCCTTTGCTATAGCGTTTATTATAACTATTCAGAATTATGATTCAAACTATATCGACGAAATAATTCATATTTTTGAAAAAAGCAGTCTAAAAACTCACCCTCTGACACATCCTTTAAGGTTAGCCAGCGTGGATGAGGAATGAGTTGTTTCATTTGAGATTGATGTTGGTCTAGGGCAGTACGTTTGATATCAAAAACATCACCAATATAGACAGATAATCTAAAATCATTCAGTAAGCGAAACCCTGACATTATGGTTTTTTTAAAAAAGGATACCAGGTTTGGTTTACTCCCTTCCACCCTTGTCCAAGGCCAGTGATTCCAGAACCATATAGGATACTCATAAACTGTCACATCAAATTTAATTGTTTTGAGTGCAGCTACGACAATTTCATTGGTAGCATTATGGTCAGATACCCCATCATTGTAGTAGGGAACAAAAATTTCTTCAGGAAGATAGTTAAGAATAATTTTGGCGACGTTTTGGATAGCCAAATTTCTGGTTTTATCTAATGTTCCATCTTTGAATTCCAGAAAGCTGACATCATGCTGTTGCAGACCAAGTTGTTGAGCGGCTGCCAATGCTTCATTAGCGCGTATTGATTTTACTTGATTTGCTGGAATCAGATGAGCATGAGATTGACATCCATCCGTCATAAAAACAATTTTTATATCGGCTCCGGCTTGCTTTTTACGGATAATTGTTCCACCACAGCCCAGGGTTTCATCATCCTGATGGGGGGAAAATATAATCGCCGATCGTCTTAGATTATTTCTGTCATACTCAACTCTGGTACTATGGATTAGAAAACGATAAAACTGGCGTACCAGAGTTTGTAAGGATAATTTATTTATCATTTTTACAGCATTTTTCAATTGGGTGAGGTACAGATTATTTGGTTTTAGGGAACAGGGAACAGGGAACAGGGAACAGGGAACAGGGAACAGGGAAAAAATCCTCTGTACCTCAGGTGCGACCCGCGCCTTGAGCGAATTTAATTCTTAATGGGTCAAGCGCACCTAATAGTTATGAAAAACGCTGTAACTTGTCACGTGTCACTATTCCCTGAGCCGAAGTTCAACACTTCTGTTTTTTGCTGTCAAAGAATAGTCTTGTACTGCTTGAGTAAATCATCAACAACTTTCTCGAAAGAAAATAGTTCAACCGCTCGCTGATGTCCAGCTTGTCCCATGGATGTTCTAAGTTCTTGGTCAGAAAGAAGTTGCAAGATGGCGTCTGCTAAAGCATCAGCATTACTCCGTTCAACCAGCAGACCTGTCTTACCATCTTCTACAATCTCGGGAAAAGCACCAGCTTGGGTAGCAATAACCGGAAGACCTGCAACCATAGCTTCGACAATTGGCATCCCAAATGCTTCGTGACATACTGACGGAAATACAAAAATGTCTGCCTGCTGATAATAATTGACTAACTTAGATTGAGGAAGGGAGCCAGTGAAGGATACTTGGCTGGCTAGATCAGCACCAAAGTGATCATTCAATTCGGACAGGTATCGTCTCACGTAACCTGTCCAACTTTCATCACCGTAGAATGATGCTAACTCTGCCACTTTGGAGTCATCACTTAATCCCACAAGATAGTCGTAGGGTAATGCACCTACAGGACCAACGAGATCAAGTTTGGTTTGAGGGCAGCGCTCGAGCACTTTTTTAAACGCCTCTAATAAGACATGGGATCCTTTTTCTGGAGATACTCTACCCACATAGAGTAATCGTTTAGCAGGATTTTTGGTGCTGCCATTTTCCTGATTATGGCTGACATATAAATTCATGAAGCGATCAAGGTTTACCCCATTAAAAACCGGCTGACAGCGCTCGGCAAATTTAGGAAAACGCTCGCGAATCCCTTCTGTGATATACTTACTAGTACCAATAACTAAATCTACCTTACTAAGCCGCTTTTCTAGAATTTTGTGGTCCAGTTGGGTCAACCACTCACAATGCATGTGCAGGGCAATTTTTATTCCTGGGTTCAAGGCTCGTATCACTGGAATAAACTGAGATAAGTTGTGAATGTGAACAACATCACATTGCTGTTTTATCAAGTCATTTGCTACTTGTAAAATATATGCGAGGTAATAGAGTTGGGAGCAAAATATAGGACGTTTTTGATTCTGGAATCCTGGAATTTTTTCTAGATAGTTTAGCAGTTTTTTATCCCGACCTATGGGAATATATCGATAGTCTACTCCGTCATGACTTGCCGTATTAAAGCGTTCTCCTGGTGTATAGACAATAACATCACCATCTTGAACTAAAAGACGCACGAATTCATAGGTCAAAATTCCGATAGAATCCATCGGGTTTGGAAACGATGTCATCACAAAGGGTTGACAGACAAATGCTATCTTTAATCGTTTCTTAGAATCTGCTCCGTTTAATTGATGATTTAATTTGTTGTTTAATTTGTTTTGCTCTCGGTCAATCCTAGTTAATTTATTATGCACTAAAGTGGTGTAGACTTCGTTGTTACTGGGATTGAGTTTGAGGACATTGTTATAGGATGCGATCGCATCATCTAATTTGCCTTGTTCTTGGAGAGCAACCCCTAAGGTATAATGACTGTTTACCAACTCTGGCTGTATTGCGATCGCATTCCGGTAGTAAGCCACCGCAGTCTTCACATCGCCCCCTATTTTCCGACTAACGCCCAAATCGTGATTTAAGGCAGCGTAGTAGGCGTGTTTGTCTTGGGAAAGCTGCCCTTGAGCGTGGAGTGCATTGCCCAAATTCACATCAGCTTCAGTACAGGTAGGCTGAATCTCCAACGCTTTTTGATAGGATGCGATCGCATCGTCCCAATTACCTTGTTGTTGCAGAGCATACCCAAGGTTGTTGTGAACCGCTATTAAGTTCGGCTGTATTGTTAAGACTCGTTGGTAACACTCCACCGACTCAGACAACTGACCTTGACCTTGGCACAAATTACCTAAACTAAACCAACCCTTAACAGAATTCGGCTCCGCTTCCACAGTAGCTCTGAACAACTTCTCGGCCATCTCATACTGACCTGTTTGCTGTGCCAGCACCCCTAAGCCATATAAAGCTTCCGGATGATTAGGGTGTTGTTCCAAAATCTTATAGTAAACCTGTACAGCCTTGTTTAAGCGATTGGCTTGACGATGTTGAACAGCAAGTTGTAGTGCTTCAGAAACAGTTTCCATCGCAAATTGTCTTGGTTTATGGACTACATTTAATAGAAAATCTTCTAATGCTCTTACCGGTTTCAAGTCACCATATAACTTATGCTTATTTTCAGCAACTTGATCAGATATGTATTGACGATATTGAGCATCTTGACCCAACCGTACCGCAATTTTCACATAATCCTCTTTACTCTTAGCAATTGTCTCTTCCAGACCCATCATTTTTAGAATTGCTATCGTATGCCGACCACGCATCAAATCTCCTGGGAATGTCACAATCGGAATATTATGGGTAATCGATTCTAAACTAGAGTTACATCCAGACCAACCAATGCTATCCAAGAATACATCCGCTATGGCTGAGGTTCCAGCAAACCTCCTGTTATTCATGAACGGTAAAAATATGCAGTAGTCTGTATAATCGAGGCCAAATTTATTAAAAGCATCCCTTAAACGCTGGGTAAATATCTCAGTAACCTGGTCACTTTTAACATATTTAAGAAATACAAACTTACATCGACAATCTAACTCCTTAGCAATTCTAGTAAAAACATCATCATAGTGAGGTAAATACTTATATAAAGATTGGCAGCACCAGAACATAATCTCATCATCCTCTAAGCCTATGTCCTTTTTACTAATTGCTTCCGGTGTAATTTCCAAAGGGGTGTAATGGATAGAGAGATTCGGTAATCTAACTAACCTCTCACTATAATGCTCTTGAGCATTTTCTGCTTCCATTAAATCACTACTCAAGTAATAGTCAATCGTCGGCATTCCACTAGTATCGGGATGTCCCCAAGATGTCATTTGAATCGGAGCCAGTCTTAAACAACCCAACTTAACTGTAGTGGGGGACATCCCGAATTCCGGAAAAATCAGGATGTGTAATTTATCTTTTGTAATTACCTCACACCATTCTTCCATAGTCAAAGAACCTTGAACAAATTTGACAAATGATTTCGCGGCTATTGCTGTTTCCTTATCCTGTTTTAACCCGGTGTGATAACCAAATAGTTCAAAATTCGATCTATCTATATTTTCTACCCAGCCCTTAATCGGTATTTTCCAATTAGAATGATCCCAAAAGAATTCCGAAATAACCCCAATCCGAACTTTTTCATGAGGTGCTAAATTTGGTAGAGGAATTTTCTGGCTCCACCGGGGATAGCACTTCCACATGATCTGGCAAATCATTGCTCCATAAATTTGCTGTAACTCTCGGTTATTTAACCCTTGATAGGCCAGATAAAAAGGCTGAAACGCTCCCACCGCCTTAGCAGCACTTAGCAGTTCCATTGGACTTAGCTCTGTATCGCTCTGTGTATAGCTATCCGCTAATTTTTTCAGACTAGCTTGGTAATTATTTCGCGTTACCTTGATTTCATCAACACTTGAATAAATGATCGGAATCTGACACACGCACATGGCCAGTTTAGCTTCAGCCAAGTTAGGGTTAATACTTAATGCTTGCTGGTAAGACTGTAGGGCTTCTTCTAGCTTGCACTGTTCGTGGAGTGTATTTCCTAAATTGTTATAAACCTCAGCAAAATCAGGTTTCAGCCTAATCGCTTCCTGATAGGACTGTAGCGCTTCCTCTAACTTGCCCTGTTTTTGGAGTATTGTTCCCAAATTGTTATGAGCGTCAGCATAGTCAGGTTTAAGCCTAATTGCTTCTTGGTAAGACTCTCTTGCAGCATCTAACTTGCCCTGTTTTTGGAATAGAGTCCCCAAATTGTTATGAGCCTGAAAACAATCTGCTTTAAGCTTAATCGCTTCCTGGTAGGACTCTTGTGCCGCATCTAACTTCCCCTGTACCTGTAGTACATTTCCCAGATTACAATAAGCCTGAGCATAGTCAGGTTTAACCCTAATCGCTTCTTGGTAGCACCGTACCGCTTCCGATAACTTACCCTGACTATAAAGTAAATTTCCTAAATTGTTATGAGCCAGAGCATAGTCAGGTTTAACCCTAATCGCTTCTTGGTAAGACTGTACCGCTTTGTCTAACTCTCCTTGTGCCCAGAAGATATTTCCCAAATTGTTATGAACTTCAGCAAAGTCAGGTTTTAGGGTTAAACCTTGTTGGTACAACCCTACCGCTTCCTCTAGCTTATTTTTTTCCTCAAATATACTTGCCAGATTAGCAATGGCTATCACGTTATAGGGCTTCGATAAAAGCTTTTCCTCACCCTGATTATCCCCCTGAATCTGTATTACCTGTCTGTAGATAGATTCAGCCTGATCTAATTTACCTAATTGATGATTTTGAGCAGCTGTATTGATTAGAGATTCAAGGTTTGATTCTAACAATTGGTTGGTAGTCATATAGCGGTTTACAGGGCAGAGCTAGGTGGCTGTAATACTAAATCCGTTTTGATTAGATATCAATCATGAAAAATTATTTCCCCCTAGTTGTCTGGTCAGTTTGGCAAAACTTTACATAACTTTACATTAAGCTGTCCAAGAATAAATTTTTGCTATACTAGTAGTATCGGAATAGTTAAGGAATCCGAACATGAACCACTGCGTTGGTACTACCGAAGCTGCATCTTTATTAGGTATTTCTTCTCGACGATTGCGCCAACTCCTGGAGAAGGGTAGGGTCAGGGGTGCCTATAAAAGTGGTAAATTCTGGATTATTCCTCTTTTCAACCACCTACCACAAATCACCAAAGGTACCCGTGGACCCAAGGGCAAATGGCGTACCAGTCGTCCTCCCGCTTTAGCCACGATCAATGTCAACCGTAATCGAATTGGCAGCAACAATGCTAAACCTGCCGAAGACCGTCAGCCAGTGATTTCGGTAAAACGAAGCGGTAATAATCTATACGGCAACCAGATCGAAATTCTTGGTCCATGTCGGATTGTTTATCAGCCCGATCACCCACTGCGTTGTGGTGCTCGTCTATGGATTGAAACTTTCAGTGATGTTCATTTCATTGGTGGTAGTTTTCCCGCTAGTGTCTGATCCTAAGGGCATTGCTGATTCTGGCTATGGTTTTCCCAATTCTGGGGGTAACAAAACTTTCAAAGTCCCTCAGAATTCGAGGAGCAACGGGGGCTTTAATAAAACCAGATTATCGCGCATTTATTCCTTAATTCAGGAACGCCAAAACTATGAGATTTATCAGCCCAAAAATAGATTATGTCTTCAAAAAAATATTTGGTTCCAAAGAAAGTCAAACTATATTAATTAGTTTCCTTAATGCTATTATTTACAATGGCGAACCAATCATTAAATCTTTAACCATTATTAATCCCTATAATCCCGGTCAAGTATTGACTTTAAAAGACACTTATTTGGATGTAAAAGCAGTGTTAGCGGATGGAGAAATTGTCCTAATTGAAATGCAAGTCTCATCCATCACTGGTTTTAGCAAACGGGTACTTTATAATATGGTGAAAGGATATGTTAATCAGTTAAAAACAGCAGAGGACTATATTCGTCTTAAACCTGTTATAGCTGTCACAATTACGGATTTTATTTTGTTTGACGAAACTCAGCAAATTATTAATCAATTTGTGTTTCAAGAAAAAACAGAAAAGTTTGAATGTCTGGAAGAGGAATTGCAGTTAATATTTATAGAATTACCGAAATTCCATAAAAGACTCTCAGAATTAGAAACTTTAGCCGATAAATGGATTTATTTCATCAAAGAAGCTTCTAGTCTCGATAATATTCCTCCTTCTTTAGGAGAAGTATCAGAGATAGAATCAGCGTTAAATCTTGCTAATCAAGCTGGTATGACACCAGAAGAATTAGAAATTGCCGATCGCCGTGCTATGGCATTACAAGATGAAAGAGGAAAACTAACTTATGCTGAAGAAATAGGAAGAAAAAATGAGGCGATAGCCTTAATAATGCGTCAACTGAAAAAGCGTTTTGGGGAAATTGATCAAAAAAACATTAGCAAAATAGAAAATTTAACAATTGAAGAGTTGGAAAATTTGGGAGAAGACTTCTTAGATTTCAATAACATAACTG
This sequence comes from Moorena sp. SIO3I8, assembly GCF_010692325.1. GTDB lineage: Bacteria > Cyanobacteriota > Cyanobacteriia > Cyanobacteriales > Coleofasciculaceae > Moorena. The sequence continues at coordinate 15,459 of NZ_JAAHHW010000058.1, forward strand.
ATTTAGAAAATTGGCTTAACTAGCATTCAGCCCGGATATAGCGTTCATAGGACTCATGAGGTACACATTATTTTTTACCTCTTCCCTCTTCCCTTCCCCTCCTGGGAGCAGTAGGGGTGGGTTCCTCTTCCCTGCTCCCTGTTCCCTGTTCCCTGTTCCCTAAAAAAGCTAATTTTGTACTTAATTAAGTACAAAATTGCTATAGTTGTTAAGGTAATATAATTGTCCGAACAGCAGTAGGGAAGCTGATCGCAAAAACGATTAGCCCGAAGGGCTACGCTACGCGATCGCAAAAATATAATTATGATCGACACTTATGATATTGTTGTGGTTGGTGCTGGTCCAGTAGGATTAGCCACTGCCATTGGCTTACAGCAGCGTGGTATATCTAATTTTCTAGTCCTTGATCAAACTCGTGCCTTTCGTCGAGTTGGTCAGGTTATCGATCTTCTGCCTAATGGATTAAAAGCGCTTAACCACATAGCGCCTTCTGCTTACGAAGCCGTTAAAAAAACGGGTATGGAGTTTTTACAGAAAGCCCAAGCCAATCAAAATCCCGAAACAACCATCAGCAAACAAAAACTACCTAAGACTTCTCCTCAATGGGTTGTCAAAAATTTTAAGGGAGAGCAAATTCATTCTTTTCCTATTAGCTATGAGGATTGGTTCAAGGATTATGGAGAGGGTCGAGTCTCAATTTCTTGGTACGATTTACAGACCACTCTCAGAAACCAACTTCCCGTTGAACAGGTTAAAGCGAATCATCGTTGTATCAATGTTGTTGATGAAGGAAACACCGGATATGTTCGGCTAGATTTTGTTTCTGATGCAGCCATAGAAGCAAATCCCTATGCTCATTGGTCAAACAGACAGAACGATCAGGATACAGTCTCCTTCAATTCAGAGCATAGTGGCCAACAATTTCAAAAAAAATCAATCCGGGCTAGGCTAGTTGTTGCTGCAGATGGTATCAACTCTACCATTCGTCGGATTGTTTATAACGATAGTCCCTACAGTGGTTTAGCCAGACCTGACTATTCCGGATTTGCCGCCCTATTCTGTATGAAAATCACGGATATTCCTCCAGAGCTAAGCACAGAGCTTGAAAACAAATTTTTTCAGCAGGAACGGATTCTCACCATCACTAATGATCAAATCTCAGAGGATTCGGCTTCTATGGAATCCCCACGGATGCTCCTATTTCGCCGTCCCAATGCTCAGTTTGGGTATTTGATCCATCTTCCTTTAAACCAGGAAGAGTTGACAGAAAAATCTGGAAGTGCCTTGATTGCTTTAGCATTGCGAGAGTTGGAAAACGCTAATTTTCCCAAAGCTCTCACACAATTAGTGGCTTTATCTCCTCCTGTCAAAATCAAATCCCGTCCCTATTACATTCACCGTGTAGAAACTCTATCTCCCTGGAGTTCAGGTAGAGTTATCTTAGTGGGTGATGCCGCCCATGGGATGCCTCCTTTCATGGCTCAAGGGGCTAATCAAGGATTGGAAGATGCTCTGGTTGTAGCTACCATGATCGCTAATATTGTACAGAAAAATAATCTTGATAATATCCAAGCAATCGCCAATGCTTGCCTTAACTACGAATCTCTTCGTCGTCCATTAATGGAGAAGATTCAGCAAGCAACATTGAACCGAATTCCCTACAGTAACAAACAAGCATGGCATGACTACCAACAATTGGTATATTGTCGTAATTTTGAGCAATTGCTGGAGCAATGTAACCATTTAGCAGTCAGCAGTCAGCAGTCAGCAGTCAGCAGTCAGACAAAGGCTGATAGCTGATAGCTGATAGCTGAACGCGCACGCGTGCGCGTAGCGCTAATCGCTGTTCGCTAATAACTGAATGCTTACAAAAAGCCAAACTTATAAAGCTTTCATACTAATCACATCCTGGCCCAAAACTTGATTTAATTTGCCACTGCGATATCCTTCTAAATCCAAGGTCACATAGACAAAACCCAACTCCTGAAACTCTGCCACTAACTTCGGTAAATCTGTGGTTACCACAAATTCCTTAATCTCTTCCGGTAGTAACTCAATCCGTGCAGTATCTCCTTCTGAACGAACCCTCAAATTCGAGAAACCTAACTTCCGTAAATAGATCTCTGCTCGTCCTACCCGTTGTAACTTAGCTACTGTAATCATTTCCCCATAGGGAAAGCGAGAACTCAGACAAGGTTGGGCAGGTTTATCCCACCACGGCAGTCCTAATTGTTTCGAGAGTTGGCGCACTTCCGCCTTAGTTACCCCCACTTCCGCTAAAGGCGATCGCGCACCTCGTTCCTTTGCCGCCTGAATCCCTGGACGATAGTCCCTTAAATCATCCCCATTCACCCCATCGACTACATAAGGATAGCCTCGCTCCAGGGCTAGAGGTTTGAGAGTGTCGTGGAGTTCACTTTTGCAAAAATAACAGCGATTGACCGGGTTAGAGGTATAGTTGGGATTATCCATCTCATGGGTTTGGACAACCTCATGGGTAATGCCAATGGTAGCGGCTTGGATGCGAGCGTCTTCTAATTCTTCTGGTAATAGTGAGGGGGATTCAGCAGTGACCGCTAAAGCGCGATCGCTTAAAACATCGTAAGCAATTTTAGCAACTAGCGTGCTATCGACTCCCCCAGAATAGGCAATCAAAGCCCGTTCCATCTCAGCAAATATAGTTTTTAATTGCTTGAGTTTCTGCTCTAGCATGGTTTTGATAAATAATTTTCCCTATTTTTAGCACTATCCCCATTTACTATCATGCCCCATTTATCATGATTAGACTTCGTGGTAGTTGTCTGGAAGAGGGAACAGGGAACAGGGAACAGGGAACAGGGAACAGGGAACAGGGAAAAAAAATTATGCTCAGGGCTGATAGCTGATAGGTCTTGGCATAACTCAGAATTCCCGTTGCCAGAAGATTAGGATAGCGATCGCTAGCAGTAGCACGATGTAAAGTAATCCATAAAGTCCATTTAAAAACAGTTCTGGGAACGGGGGTAAGACACCATACACGGCATCATTCTTTAAATTGAGCCGTGATAAATCCGGGATAACCAAGTATAGGGTTTCAGTCATCCGCTCAATGCCAGGATTCTCGCTCAACTTGCTTAACTCCACTAAATCACGGCTCAAGTGTCCCATCATATAAACCCCAAAGGTCAGTAAGGTTGCTAGCAGTGAACTAGTAAAGACACCAAACATCAGCGCTACTGCTGTGATTAGAGACAGTTCTAGAAATTGGTAAAGCACGGAAACCAGGATGCTAACCACAGGGTATTCAATACTAGAGGCACGTAAGCCCAGCAGATAAATGGTGGTCATAGCCACAACCAGCACAGCCAATACACCCGATAAGCCTAAGTGTTTGCCAATGATAAATTCAGCGCGGTTTAGAGGCTTGGGAATTAAGACTAAGACAGTACGCTTTTCGATTTCCTTGTTAATCAACCCCGTACCAACAAATACTGACACGATTACACCCAGGATACCCATCGCCGCTAGACCCAAATCCAGAAAAATTTTCTCTTCTGTGGTTGCTGCTACCTCCGGTAACAGCCTCAGGGCTATGCCTAGGGCTAGGGCAAAAAAGCCGATCAGATATAAAACGCGATCGCGTATCACTTCCCGAAAACCATTAGCTGCGATCGCCCAAATTCTTGCCAAACTCACCTACTATCTCCTATGCTCCGAATTCTTTTGCTTCCATCATAGGGGAGGTACACAAGGCAAGGGATTTTTGCTATACCAAAGGGAAAAGGGAACAGGGAACAGGGAACAGGGAACAGAGAGTAGGGAAAAGGGAACAAAAATTCTCACAATTCCTACACGGATTGGTATATAAGGTTAAGTAGTGAATAAGCGCGAAGATAAAACTATTCCGGACGAGGCATTTATGATTTTTGTACTTGATCACTGCGCCGTTGAAGGGATTTCAGGAGTTGCCAAATACCGCCCAGAATTTGCTTAGGTGCGCTTTACCTATTAAGAATTAAATTCGCCACGGGTCGCACCTCTTACTATTTAGACTTTTAAACTATCATCAAGTTAGACTCTCAATAGCAATCATTAATAATTACTAATCACCAATTATAGCTTTTTTTATACTAATGAGGTACACATAATTTTTGCCCTGCTACCTCTTCTCTATTCCCGATTCCCGATTCCCGATTCCCGATTCCCGATTCCCGATTCCCTGTTCCCTGTTCCCTGTTCCCTGTTCCCTGTTCCCTGTTCCCTGTTCCCTTATATCACTAATCACTGTTATGATTGCGCTTCATCCACCAAGCAACCAAACCAAGAAATAGCAATCCCATTATCCCAGCAGTAGGATCGCGATTAATGCCAGTAATCCAGGGAGCAACCTTGCCCGAATAGACTACTAATTGCCCAACATCAATAATATAATAACCCCAAACTAAGCCAGCATGGAGACCAATCGATAAACCTAGCCGTCCTTGAGTTGATCCCTTTGCCCAAATCAGGATTAACCCTAGCAGCAATAAACTGGGAAATCTCGGTAAGCCGCGAATCATCTCTGGAATTGGTTTAAGGAAATGTAGCAGCGCAAATGCGATCGCACCAATCCATTGTGATGTCCTAAAACTATAATCCCGTTGCAACTCATCAAGCAACCAACCCCGAAACACCAATTCTTCAGCAAAGCCTATGGCCAAAGCACTGATTAATCCCTCTACAATCAGCCGTGACCATGGCAGTGCAGGGGTTTGGAATGCTACCCAACCCAGCCACTCTTGTAATCCAAACAGACTAAGAGTCATTAACAGACCTAGACCTAGTCCTCTGATTAACTCAAGAGCGTTTTGGGCTGTTAGCCGCAAACCATATTTTTTTAACAGTCCTGGCTGGCGATAAACCTTCCTTCCCCAAACTCGGACTAAGTACAGAAATACCCCGAACATTAGCCCCATAGTCAGGATTGTCACTGAGTTTGGGTCGCTACCAATTAAGTATATTGGTGCTGCTATGGGTAACCAAAGCAACAGCAAAGCTAGTATAAACATCCCCAACCTGAATGGTGCTGGGTATAGGGATAATCTAGCCAGCCTAGGTGTAAAACGTTTTATAATTTCAAGATTTGGAAAGGGAAGAATTTCTCCTATTGCCCGTTATTCGTCAGGTTCAATTGTACTACTCAGACCCCGGTTCTTCAGGGTTTCGCAATAAAACTCAGCATGCTCTTGAGCACAGGTAATCACCAATGCCAGCCCCGATGTATGGGCTTCCATCATAATATTGACTGCTTGAGGTTGAGTCAGACTCGCCACAGTTTCCATCAAGGTTTTAACCACATACTCCATAGAGTTGAAGTCATCATTATGGAGCAATACGCGATAGCGAGGCGCGTGTTTACGAACTGTTGAACGCTTCTCAATGGTTTCGACTGACAAAGCTTGTCCCTCTCTATTTTAGATGTTTACACAAACTCTCCATTATATACTGCCATTATTATAACATTAGACATCTGGCAGGGAGAGGTATGATCAAAAAGTTAACATTACTTAATAGTTTACCGTGACTACCCAGGTAATTGCTACCCCTTCTAATAATCCCATCCCTGGAACTTACTGGCAGTGGCGGGGGGAATCTATATATTATGTACAGGCTGGACAGAAGCCATCAGGATGCCCACCGTTACTGTTAATTCACGGATTTGGGGCATCTACAGACCACTGGCGCAAAAACATTGCTCAATTGAGTCAGGATTTTGAAGTTTGGGCGATTGACTTGTTGGGGTTTGGACGTTCTGCTAAACCAGATGGGGAGTACAGTGGCAATTTGTGGCGAGACCAGTTGCATGATTTTATTACAGAGGTGATTGGTCAACCAGTAGTCTTAGCTGGAAACTCCTTGGGGGGTTATGCAGCTTTGTGTGTCGCTGCACAGCGTCCTAGCTCCGCCGTAGGTTTAGCATTGCTCAATAGTGCTGGACCATTTAGTGATACTCAACCGGCCACTAAAGTCAATCCTGTTAAAAAAGTTCTCAATCAGGTAACCAAATCAATTTTTCTACAACCTTGGGCTAGTTTCCTTTTATTCCAATACCTGCGGCGACCGTCAATCATTCGCAAAACCCTCAAGAAGGTTTATATTGACCAGAGTGCGGTAACGGAACAGTTAGTAGACGAGATTTATCGCCCCTCTTGTGATCCTGGTGCTGCTCAGGTATTTGCTTCTGTGTTCAAGTCACCCCAAGGGGAAAAAGTCGATGTGTTGTTGGAACAGATGACTTGTCCGTTATTGATGCTATGGGGAGAAGGGGATCCTTGGATCAAGAGCAGAGAACGGGGAGCAAAGTTTAGGCAATATTATCCTCAGTTAACCGAATATTATCTAAAAGCAGGACACTGTCCCCATGATGAGATACCAGAACAGGTGAATAATCTGATCAAGTCTTGGGTAATCGCTAATGGGTGATCGCTAATGGGTAATCGGCAATCGGTAATCGGTAAAAGAATGAAAATTTATAGCACTACGGATTAAGGTTAGCACATTGATACAAGTTGAAAAAGGTGCGACCCGTGGCGAATTTAATTCTTAATACGGAAAGCGCACCTGCGCTGTTGTAGTAAACTTTTGCATGCATGCCTTTTGCCTCTTGCCTTGCCCGTAGCGCTATATTGCCTTATTCAGAAGTGAGGAACTGACGAACTCAGGATTATGTCAAAGATTAACATAACTTAAACCATATCAAAAACGCGATCGCTAACATCTCATTACGAGACTAAAAAAAATACACCAAGTGCTGCCAGCAACCCAAACAAACTCGAAGGGAGACATGTCAATGAAAAGCACACTAATGAAATTGTGGCTCGGTGCCTCAATTATTGCCGGTATGAGTGCGATCGCTACTACCCCAGCTGTTGCTGGAAGCCTCACAGGAGCGACCGTGACCGGTACTGACTACTACAAGGTTTCATCTGATGGTACGAATACTTTTATCGATCCAAGTGCAACTTTGTCAACTCTCTTGCAAGGTGACGCTAGTAACCCTGGTGGAAACGTAGAGCTATTTGCCAGCAGTGAAAGCCTGAGCAATAGCGAGTTTGTCACCCATACCGATGTCACTAGCCTAACCGGTCAAATTGGTGGTAAGGACATCACCTTGAGCAGTCTGACATTAGCTGACTGGTTGACTGATGTTGGTGGTGGCATCAATTTGGCTCAGAAGTGGTTCAGTGATGCCTTAACTGCAAACGGTCTTGGAACTTTGATTGGGTCAGGTCTAGATAATCTTCTGTATGGACAATTTCTCGGCAATGGAGGATTGCAACGATTTAGCGACCCCAATATTTCCTACGTCAACCAAGATGACACAACAGGCCTAATTACCATTGGGCTAGCAGGTCACTTTAATGCTAGAGATATGTTGGCAGAGATAATTCCTCCAGCCTTCAGTGGTTTACTACCACCTAGTATACAGGCTAGTGAAATTGTCAAGGTTGACTACAATGGGGAAACTGAATACCTTTATGGTTTCGAGGCCACCAATTCTGGGCTGCTCAGCCTTGACGATAATAACGTTTACACGTATTCTCACACCGGTAACTACCAAGTGGCGTTGCTTGGTACTCCTCCATTACCGTCTGGATCCGAGCCAGAAGATGTGCCTGAATCCTCTACTTTGCTTGGTCTAATCGTTGTGGGTGGTTTGTTTACTGCTGGAGGTAAACTGCGAAAAGCTAACTGTTAAGCAAAATAGTGAACAATTCTACTGAGAGGGGCGCACAACCAACCGTGCGCCCCTCTGAGTGATCAAGCAGTTCATGTAGGGTGGGCAGTGCATCAGACAGATAATCAAGCTTGCAAAGCGCGTTGCTAGGCACTGCCCACCCTACGATTAATGACTTTAACCTGATAGCTGATGGCACCTCAAGTAGCGTGCGCGTAGCGCTAATCGCTGTTCGCGTAGCGTGCGCGTAGCGCATATGCTTTCACTTAAAGAGTCAAGGATTGCGGATCAGTTTCAATCAACTTCGCCAAGTCTTGCAAGAACGCTGCCGCATCAGTACCATAGATAATCCGGTGGTCACAGGTAATATTGACTTGCATCTGACGCTTTACACCCATCATGCCGTCAGGGGTAGCCACTACCGTAGGACGGGATGCACCAATGGCCAAAATAGAACCCTGTCCTGGGGGCAAAATCGCATCAAACCGGTCTACACCAAACATTCCTAAATTGGATAGGGTGAAAGTACCAGAATTATATTCCTCTGGCTGCAACTGCTTAGTTCTGGCACGGTCTACTAAATCTTTCCAAGTGCGAGACAGAGAATAAATATCCAGCTGCTCCGCATGGCGCAATACTGGGGTAATCAAGCCACCATCAGCCATTGCCACAGCCACAGCTACATTAATGGAACTGTGATACTGAATTCCCCGTTCGGTATAACTAGCATTAACCAAGGGATGCTTCTGCAAGGTAACTGCTACTGCTTTAGCCAGCAGCCCGGTCATGGTAACACCCTTAGGCTTGATTTTTTTGTATAACTTATCTAACTCATCGGTAGTGATGGTGTAACCAACCCTGAAGGTAGGCACTTGCAGGCTGACCATCATATTCCGCACCACTGCATTTTGCAAGGTATTGAATGGCACCACTTCTCCAAGGGGTACAGCTGCAGGAGGAGTTGGCAGAGGTGCTGGCAGAGGTGCTGGGGTGGGAGTGGGCATTACAGCCGCTGTCGCGGGTGCTGCTGGGGTGGTGGCTGCTGGTGTCGGAGGAGTGATAACTTTACCTGCTGCTGCTTCCACATCCTCAGCCACAATCCTGCCATGGGGACCACTTCCTCTCAAGGTATTGAGATCAACCTTTAATTCCTTCGCTAGTTTACGAGCTCGGGGAGAAGCAATAATTCTGCCATTACGGCGGCTGGGAGTATCAGCAACTGCAGCAAGAGCTGTCTGTACCGGTTCTGGGGTTGAAGCCGTTGCTTGCTGAGCTGTTGCTGTGTCAGTAGCTGGTGTAGATTGGGCAGCTTGTTGTTTAGCTGCTTCAATTTCCGCTTCCGTTTCCGCAATCAGAGCAATCGGGGCTCCCACCGGAGCAGAGTCACCAGCTGATACCGTGATTGTGGCAAGATAGCCTTCATAGAAGGACTCAACGTCCATATCAGCCTTATCCGACTCAACCACCACCACGGTTTCACCTTTTTCGACTTTGTCTCCGGGAGATTTTTCCCAGGAAACGATTTTGCCTTCGGTCATGGTTGAACTGAGGGCGGGCATGAAAACTTCGTGAATCATGGGGTGGTCTTCTAAATCAATTCTAGTGAGCTAGCAAAAACATGATGCCAGCTTGCATTGTAACTTGAATAAGCCCCAGAAAGCCATCGTACTGTGTAAAGAAACCATGAGCCACAGGGCTTCGATGGTTTTCTACAATACGGATATCCTCTTTTTCCTCGGGATTAGGGATTAGGGGAGTGGGTAGCTACCCATCACTCTATACATGCTCATGGCTCTTAACTAAGCGATGCAGCGCCGACCTGCGGGGGTTTCCCCCACTCGCGCTTTGCATCAAGAAAAGCTCTTATCTAGCAAAGGGAACAGCGGATCTGGGAGTAGGGAGCGGTGCGACCCAAGGGCGATTTACTCGCCCTTGGAGGCGCGCACCGAGGGAGTAGGGAGTAGGGAACTTTTGATCAAAAATTTCCACAATTCATTATAGGTACCCTATCCGTTGACTACTGACAGGGTTAGTCTAAGAGCTGGTTTAGTATAGCCTTAAATCTTATTGATTTTGGTTGGTGGATGAAGGTAACTTCACTGAATCTTTAATTAACCAAATAAAACCTTAAAGAAATGAATAAATTATTCCAAGACAGGAAACTTATACCTAACCTATAGGTTAATTAATCATAAAATAACTATAATCATATATTTATTCCCTGAATAGTAGCTATTAAAGGTTAATTAAAATCCTAAAAATAAGATATAAAAATAAATTTTAGCGCTAAAATTCAGTCAGTATTGAGGGGTATAAAAGCCATGAAAAAGTTATCAAAACTTACGCTCACAGCTGCCTTAGTTACTTTGGGCACAGTAGGGGCTAATCCCGCTCTAGCTGATACATACTTACTGGATTTTGAAAAGGATGATGCTGGTAAGGTTCTCAAGGCTGGAACTAAGACAAATATTGGTGAGCAATGGGCAAAATTCGGTGTGCATATAACCAGTAACAAAGGGTCTAATCATCCCTTAAGGTTATTCAACAGCAATTGCGGACCTGATTTTGGGATTACATGCAGCGGTGGAGACGCTGACTTAGCCACGGGACCTTCATTTGGTACGAAGCCACAGGGTAATGTTCTAATTATCAACGAGAACACAAATGAAGAACCTGACGACTGGGCTGGCGGTGGCATCATTTCCTTTGTTTTTGATCAAGCCGTTTCTGTTGATTACGTCACCCTTCTAGACATTGATGAGAATCCGAAGAATAAAAACGGATATCTGGAAGCGTTTCTGGAGGATGGCACAACAGAGAAACAATCACTAAAATTTGGCACAGACAACTCCCTATCCACTTACGATTTCAGCCATCTTTCTGAGTATTCAGTGACCAAGTTAGATATTAAACTACCAGGAAGTGGTGCGGTCTCTGGCATCAAGTTTCGCGATTTCCCAGATCCCCCTAAACCTTCTAAGAAAGTTCCCGAACCAACTGCGACATTGGGTCTGTTGATGTTCGGTGCTATGGGTGCCGGGTCAGTGTTCAAGCGCCATCAGTAATACCATCACGCTTTGCCATTAGTAATTAGATGGACTTAGGCTGAGACGATAATGTTTTTTGTTGAGTGTTGAGTGTTAAGTATTGAGTGTTGAGTTTTAACCCTTGACGGTTGACTGTCAACAGCCGACAAGTTAGCTTGATTTCTATCGAATGACACTTGATATGAGATGCTTAACAAAAAACTTTCCTTGACCTTGCTTACAGGTATTATCCTAATCCTGAGTGCTTGCCATCTGATTAGCAAACCCCCTGAACCCAAACCAACTGAGTCTCCTGCTAATGTCCAGACCAAGCGAGAAGACTACAAAGCCATTGACCTAGCCAATAAGGCAACACCGGATCAACTGATTGGTGCCGATCCAAAAGCGATCGCATTATCTACCTTTGGTCAAAACCAATCACTGTTGATTGAAGGAAACTTCGATCAACAGGTCAAGGTAGATTATCCTAAACCTGATCAGGCGGTAGTCACCATCACTCAAACCGGTTTACCGGATGACTCTGTACGTGGCATCCGGTATCGTATTGAGTTATCCCCCAAGAAATCAGCCCAAACTGGCAAACAGTGGCAGGTGATGTGGGCTGGTCAACAGTTTACCTGTCGAGAGGGACGGGGTCATCAGGATTGGTCAACGGAATTTTGCCAGTAATGGCTGGATCAATGGCAAAGGGGTGAAAGACAATACAGAGATTTTTAAACACGGATAGACAGATAAGCAACTATCTGTCTATCCGTGTCTATTCATGTCCTGTGTTTCGGTTAAATATCACCGCGAATTTCTTCGATAATCCCATCGCGGAGCAGAATTTCTACGTTCATCTTTTTGACTAGGTTATCTCCCTCTTCGACCCTGAAGAAGCTTTCTAGCTGACCTTGACTAACTTCTTGGTCGAGTTCGAGGGTTTGGACTTGTTGTAGTTGCTGAAGTTGCTGGTTTTTCTGGTCTAGCAGTTCACTTTTCTTTTGATTGACCTGCATTTGAATGCTTTCAATTTGTTGCGATACCTGAGGACCAGGAGGATCCATGCTCTGCTTTTTAATCTCAGCGATCGCTTTTTGTCCCTGGATATCAATCTGTTGCAGTTGGCCGTCGATTTGGTTGATTTGATTTTGTAGTTGTTGCTGAACCTCTTCTTTCCATCGAGGGGTAACGATGGCTTTGATATTAATTGGCCGTTTCAATAGTAAGTTCTTGTTAGAGTCGTCCATATGCGTTCCACTATCTAAGTTTGAGGGATTGAGAGTTTGACTGGTTATATTACTCAATAATTCTTAAAAAGAAGATTGAGGTTCAGTCTCAAGGTTCGAGGCCCGCACCTCTAAACCTTCTAACGTTTTAACAGAAACTCGCGGAATTCCCCACCTTCTTTGACGGTGGGGATGGATAGCCAGACTACGGAGGCGCGCTTTCCGTTTGAAGAATTAAATTACGGGGTCGCGCCTCAACTTACGACGATTCGTGATATAATCTACTTGGTCGCTGACCCGCCTGACTGACTAAAAGGCTACCTTATGAAAGGTTTACAAAGTACGCTTCAGAGCTCAGGGAAGAGACTTGCCCCGGCTGGTTAGCCATAGAGCTGTAATTCCATGGTAAGTCTGTCGTAAAAGTTATACGTCGATAGAAGGCGGATGTCTGCCTGTGGACGCTGAGTAAGACCAATTCCAGCAGGCGATATTTTGAATGGCCGGGTTCCCCGGCCATTCAAAAGCTCCTCCCTCTGGTTTAGGCGTCGGGGACGCGCGCGGGAAACCCGTTCGCGTAGCGTCGGCTTAGCCGATAAGACGAATAAGACCGTCCCTGAATTGACCTGAGAATGGGAGCAATCCCATGGCCTTTGGTCAAGCAGGTTGGGGTACTTCACCTTTCTTACCCTCGATTAAGCAAACATGCCGTCAATGATAGCGCGATAGCGTTCGGTGACTACAGGTCGTCGGATTTTAAAGGTTTGAGTCATCATGCCATTTTCCTGGGAAAACGGCTCTAGAATCAGCCTAAAGGTGCTAATACGGTCATCTGGCCGATAACCTGGGCGATTTTTGACTTCTCGGTTTAATTCAGTCCGGTATAAAGTCTGAACCTCTTTAAGATTTAAATCAACATCTGGAGCAAATACGTCAAGGGGAAGATTTTGACCCGCTGCCCACCCTTGTAAGGCATCTAAATTTGGTACTATTAAAGCACCCAATGCCTTTTGGTCTTGACCTAACAGGATAATCTGGTCAATGTAAGCACTACGCAAACAAGCATCTTCTATCGGTTGTGGCTCAATATTTTCCCCATTGGTGAGAACTATAGTATCTTTGGCTCTGCCAGTTAGGACTAAATCATTCTGGGGGGTAACCCAACCTAAATCCCCTGTATTAAACCACCGGTCTAGATCAATTGCCTTAGCAGTAGCTTCTGGTTTGTGATAATACTCCTGCATCACCTGTGGTCCTTTTACCATCACCAACCCTCGTTGACCTTGGGGTAAAGGCTGATGAGTCTTAGGGTCAACAATCCGGATTTGAGTGTCCGGTAAAGGTGGTCCAGCACTAAAACGCAGGTTACGATACGAACGCCTAGCATTAGTAACGGGAGAGGTTTCGGTTAACCCATAGCCTACTAGGACTTCGACACCAATAATCTCAAAGAAGTTATCCAAGTGCCGAGCTAAGGAACCCCCACCACTAACGACTTGCTTGATTTGTCCCCCAGTGGCTTCCCGGACTTTTTGATAAACTAGTTTATTAGCCAATTGATGAACCGGCCATAAATAGGAAGCTTGCACTGTGGCCAATAGTTTTTGGATAGGTGTTGGATTTAAATTATCTAAGGTCAACCCCTGAGCAAGCCGCCGTGCATCAATGTAGCGTTGACTGTACCCTAGCAGGTTTTGGACTAATTTCTGCTTACCTTCCGGTTGCTCACGAAACTGCTTTTGCACCCCCTCATAGATCGATTCCCACAGTCGCGGTACTCCGACCATAAAGTTAGGTTTGAAGGTTTTAAGGTCTTTTTTGACATGGCGCAGGTTGGTGTAAATCTGGGTGCAACCCTGAGATAATAGAAAATACTCCGCTGAGCGTTCGTAGGCGTGCCAGGTAGGCAGGATAGAAAGAACGCGATCGCCTTTTTCAATTTCTATTACTGTACCAAGGGTGTTGACCTGATGCAGGAGATTACCATGGCTCAGCATCACCCCTTTGGGTTTACCTGTGGTACCAGAGGTATATAGCAGAGTTGCCAAGGTTTCCCGGTTGTGGTTAGCTTTGGTAAGAGACCGAGATGCCCCGGCTTCCATGAGTTGAGTATAGTTAACAATTTGTCGGGATGATCCGGTCGATAGTGGTTGTTCTTCAGAAAGGAGAATCACTAATTTAATCGGTAGCCCATCCAAGCGATCGCCTAATTTTTCCAAAGTTTTGAGGTTTTCTAGCACTACAGCAGTGCTACCGCTATCTTCGAGAATATAAAGCAATTCCTGCCGTTCTGCTTGACCTGAGCGCACCACATTTACTGCTCCTGCAGTCATGATACCCTGATCGGCAACTAGCCATCGAGGAGAATTATCAGCAAATAACGCAATTCGGGTAGGAATACCCTTCTCATCCAGTGTTGGCTGGAAGCCTAGGGATTGTAATCCAGCCGCAAATTGCTCGATTTGCTCGTGCAACTGGGTATAGGTCAGGGTCGAAGCTGGAGCACCATGAGCTCCCACAGCGTGAGGGTCTTGCAGAGCAATGATTGACCCAAAGCGTTGGGCAGCAAGGGGCCAAATTTCTGGTATCGACTGTAGTGAAGAGTAATCAGCAACACGCCTGAGGTAAACTCTCTCTTGTTGTCTAAGGCGTTCTGCATACTGGTTTTTCGACATTCATCAACTCCCTGATTCCTTAGGTAGCTCTTTCTACCATACTCTTATGCTCAGAGGTGATTGGCAGTGTTGAGTGGACACTATAGTTTCTGTCTTAGATGAAGTCTGGTTAATCACTCGTAGAATAATCCACACTCACCAGAGTTACCAAAGTCCAATCTACTACTATAACTTGTCCCCACACCCGGTCACCCTACCCCCTACCCCCCATTGAATACCCCAGCATCCTATGCCCTAAGCATGAGCGATCGCGTGGTAATCTCAGTAAAAATTCATGGTGTACTACTCGAAAAATTCATCTGGCATCAGTTTAATAGCATCTAAGGGTGAGGCAAGGTATTCTACCGTTGCTTGCCTGAAGACAAATTCGAACAAAAGCCTGCAACAGCGCGTTAATTCCAAATCCACTATTATCAGTCCCTTCGGGACAGGGGGTAGGGTGTAGGGGGTAGGGGGTAGGGGAAAAACTGTCCCTTACTCATAGGGGTCTAATACCCCGCCTAAAAACTTTGTTTTAGGGGCAAACAAGTTTAGTAGTAGTCCAATCTACTACTATAACTTGTCCCCACACCCGGTCACCCTACCCCCTACCCCCAATTGAAAGCTTCCCTGTAGCCTAAACCAATAATAAATAGCGGCTAGACATAGGCGAAGCCTTCTCGAAGATGACACAGTCCGCGCTTCGCTGACTAGATGATCAAAATAATCAACGGGGTTTTAAACCGGGATTTGGTATCAGACGATACATGAATTTTGTAGCATTAAAGCTCAACTGAGGAACTATACTGGTTCAGAATTAGTTTTCAATTTCCACCCTACTATAAATAGCATTACCATCTTTGCCAAGTAAAGGATTCTGATGACCTATCTCGAAACAACTGCTGAATTTTATTCTGAAGTCGCCCAAACACCCCAAGTTGGTTTGTGTTGTGTCCAAAGTAGCCCCTTACAACTGCCAGGACTGAAAATTCCTCCACTGATGGCGGAGATGAATTATGGCTGCGGTACTACGGTACATCCCACAGAACTCAGCAATCAGCCAACTGTCCTCTATGTCGGTGTTGGTGGTGGCTTGGAGGCGTTACAATTTGCTTATTTTTCCCAACGTCCAGGGGGTGTGATTGCTGTTGAGCCAGTTCAGGCCATGCGGGAGGCGGCTACCCGTAACCTGAAGATTGCTGCTGAAGACAATTCCTGGTTTGACCAAAGTTTTGTGGAAATTCGGGAAGGGGATGCCTTTGCCCTACCTATGCCAGATGATTCTGTAGATGTGGTTGCTCAGAATTGCCTATTCAACATCTTTGAACCGGCTGACCTGATGAAGGCACTCAAAGAAGCCTATCGAGTCTTAAAACCAGGTGGACGACTCTTAATGAGTGACCCGATTGCAACTCGTCCGATTCCACCCCATCTACAGGAAGATGAGCGGCTACGAGCTATGTGTCTGTCTGGTGCGCTCACTTATCAATCCTATGTCCAGCACTTGGTCAAGTCAGGTTTTGGTCAAGTAGAAATTCGCGCAAAGCGTCCCTATCGGCTTCTGGATTGCCAAAACTACAACCTCGAAGAACCCCTGTTGCTGGAAAGTCTGGATTCTGTTTCTTTCAAAGTTGTGATCCCAGAAGATGGAGCATGCATTTTTACTGGCAAGACAGCAACTTACATGGGTGCGGAAGAGTTTTTTGATGACAATGCCGGACACATCCTCTCCCGTGGTGTGCCAGCCGCTGTTTGTGATAAAACAGCTGGGAAATTAGGAAAGGTGAATCCAGAAGAAATCTTAATCACCGATTCAACTTGGCACTATGTTGGTGGTGGTTGTTGTTAGAGGTGAAGGATAAAGTCTGTTCGCGAACAGACTTTAGACTTAATAAGTCTCACAATCCCAAGGCGATAAAACTATTATGATTAAAACAGAAGTTTCAGCGGTTACACCGTTCCGCAAAAAACTGCAAGCTCCCTTAAGTAAACAGCCAATCACGGTTTTACAAATTAATCTTGGTAAACGTTGTAATCTAGCTTGTGCTCACTGCCATGTGGAAGCTGGTCCTAAACGAACTGAAGAACTTTCTCCAGAAATTTGTGACCAGCTGATTACGCTGATTCATCAGTTTCCTCAAATTAAGACAATTGACTTGACTGGTGGTGCGCCAGAGATGAACTATGGCTTTAAGCCATTAGTTGAAGCAGCATGGGAAACCGGAAAGGAGGTGATTGTTCGGTCAAATTTGACCATTTATTTTGAACCAGGATATGAGGATATACCTGACTATTTCGCTAAGCACCAATTACGAGTAGTGGCTTCTTTGCCTTGTTATATCGGAGATAATGTAGATAAAATGCGCGGCAAGGGGGTTTACGATCGTTCGATTCGGGCGATTCAATGGCTCAATCGGTTGGGCTATGGGAGAAACCCCAAATTAATTATTGATTTGGTCTATAATCCTTCCTTGCCAAGGAGTGAAAAATTTTCTATGACTCCTAATCAGCTTAACTTGGAGAAGGATTATAAAATGTTCCTAAAAGAACATTTTGATATTAACTTCAACCAGCTATTTACAATTACCAATATCCCCGTTGGTAGAACAAAGTTTTATTTACAACGTACCAAGCTATATGCTCCCTATATGGCGTTTCTAGAAAATAGTTTCAATGCCAGTACGGTGCAGCATTTGATGTGTCGCAATGAACTGTCTATTGACTATCTGGGTAATGTCTACGATTGCGATTTTAATCAGATGGAAAATGTAGCAGCAACGTCTGACACTGGAGAAAGGTTGACAGTTAGTAAACTTCTCGAAGCAGGAAGTTTAGACATAATTGAGGAAATTCGTACCGCTTCCTATTGCTATGGCTGTACAGCAGGGTCTGGTTCCAGTTGTGGTGGTGCTTTGATTTGATCCAATCAGAGTTTTTTTTGATTATAATATGAATGAATTTTCATATCAATGATAATTCAACTGCTGAGAATAGCTGAATCATGAACTTAAAAAGTCCATCATCTCAAGCCTTCTGTGTCCGTAAGCTGAAAGTTTTAGCGGACAACACTCGTCTGACTGTTCTGGAAATCCTGATGGAAGGACCAAAACATGTTGGGGAGCTCAAGGCTGTGTTGGGAATAGAGCAAAGCCTGCTATCCCATCATCTCAGAGTTTTGCGGGATGAGGGATTTGTTAGGGCGACGCGAGATGGTAAGGCGGTGCTTTATCAGTGTTCGCTAACCATTCGGCAAGGAAATGGTAATAGAGCAATTGATTTGGGATGTTGTTGCCTATGTTTTGATTAACAAAGTGCTGAGTAATTGCTCAGTTTTAAGTTGTCAGTTATATAGCGTATGTATCTCGGTTGTGAACACACGTATTGCAGGAAAAGGCTTGCATACAATAGGCATGCTAGCAATAGGGGCAAGAAATCTCACTTTTATTGTCAAATCAAAAAAGTCCTTTTAGGTTTACATCTCAAATACAAACCTTATATCAAGTCTGGCGGATTTGAAATTATTGAGCAATCCAGCAATTATAACTGAGCAATTATAACTGAGCACTCTCATTATTTTATAGATAAGATGACTGACTGATGATTGATGAAAAATTTAACAACTCTGGCATCAATGTCTATAGCTTTAGTAGCTTGCTTTTGGCTACAATCCTGTGCCCAATCTCCAGAAGTAGCTACCCAATCAACCGATCAGTTGCAGGGTAAGTTGGTTTTAACTGGTTCTAGTACAGTAGCCCCCCTGGCGTCGGAAATTGGCAAGGGTTTTGAATCAGAAAATCCTGGTGTACGGGTGGATGTGCAGACAGGAGGCTCGTCTCGCGGTATTGCAGATGCTCGCCAAGGAGTCGCTGATATTGGCATGGTGTCTCGTGACCTTAAGCAGAGCGAGAAAGATCTGCAAGGGTTTGCGATCGCTCGTGATGGGATTGGCATTATCGTCCATAAAACTAATCCGGTGCAATCCCTGAGTAATCAACAGATTGTGGATATCTATCAGGGCAAAATTGATAACTGGCAAGATGTGGGAGGCAAGAGGGCACCAATTACAGTAGTCAACAAAGCCGAGGGGCGCTCTACCTTAGAGTTATTTCTGAAGTACTTCCAGCTGAAAAATAGCGAGATTAAGGCAGATGTGGTGATTGGGGATAATGAGCAGGGGATTAAGACCGTGGCGGGTAATCCTAATGGGATTGGTTATGTCTCTATTGGCACAGCAGAATATAGCAGCAAACAGAATGTTCCGATTAAGTTACTGCCCGTTGCTGGAATAGCCGCAACCACAGAAAATGTTCAAAACGGCACATTCCCCCTGTCTCGTTCCCTGACGTTAGTCACCAAAACTATTCCGGTTGGGTTAGATAAAGCATTTATTGAGTTTTCGCGATCGCAAAAGGTACAAGACATTGTTAAAGAGCAAAACTTTGTCCCCCTCTCGGAGTGATACTCTCCTAATCTTGACCCTACAAGGCTGTGCTGTGGTGGCTGGTGCTATCGTGGTGCTGATTGTTGTGTTCCTAATCACGGAAGCCTTGCCAGTATTGGGACAAGTAGGATTACTCCCTTTTTTTACCGATCCATCCTGGCATCCTGCCGAGACTCTGTACAACTTCACCCCTATGCTTTGGGGTACCCTATTCGTCACGGCTGGCGCGATGGTAGTGGCCACACCCCTGGGAATTCTATCTGCAGTCTTTTGTCAGTATTACGCGCCTCCACCCATTGCTGGACTTTATCGACGGCTAATTGAATTGTTGGCAGGGATGCCCTCAGTTGTTTACGGCTTCTGGGGTTTGGTGGAGCTAGTTCCCCTAATTGGACGCTTCCAGCCACCAGGAGCCAGTCTCCTAGCTGGAATTGCGATTCTGACCCTGATGATTTTGCCAACTATTGCTCTGACCGCAGACGCTAGCTTTGCGAAAGTCCCCCCAGAATACCTACAGGGAGCAGCAGCCCTGGGACTATCCCGCTGGGCAACAGTCCAAGGTGTTGTGTTTCCGGCTGCTAAGTCGGGGCTGTTTACTGGCTTGATTTTAGGAACAGGACGGGCGATTGGAGAAACCATGGCCGTGCTGATGGTGTGTGGCAATGTGGTGCAAACTCCCAAAAGCCTATTTGAGCCGATGCGAACTCTTACTGCCAATATTGCCTTGGAAATGGCTTACGCTATTGGCAATCACCGCTCAGCACTTTTTGTCAGTGGCTTGCTGCTGATGGCAATAATTTTGGTACTGGTAGCAATTGCAGAAATCATCAGCAAGGAAGGAATTTATGAGTAATAACTTATATCAAGTCTGGTTGAATACCCATAATTAAGGAGAGGGTGGGGAGATGGGGAGATAGGGAGATAGGGACATAGGGACATAGGGAGATATTTATTAAGGGTAATTATCCTGACATGATATGAAAACGAAGCCACAACCGACAACCGACAACTTCCAACCTGCAACCGACAACTTCCAACCTGCAATCGACAACTTCCAAGTTTCAACGGTGATGATTTGGGCGATCGCACTGTTCGTAACTGCTGTATTCCTCTGGATTTTGAGTGATATCGTCTGGCACGGTGTCGGACAAATTAACTGGGAATTCCTGACTACTGCACCAAAGAATGCTGGACGGGAAGGAGGGATTGCTCCAATTCTGGTTTCCACTCTCCTAATTTTAGGTGTATGTATGACCGTTTCTGTTCCGATTGGAGTAGGGACAGCAATACTGCTAGCTGAGTTCACAGATACTAAGAGTATTTTCGGGCGTCTGGTTCGTCGTAGCTTAGATGTGCTGGCAGGGGTACCGTCGATTGTGTTTGGACTATTTGGCAATGCCTTTTTCTGCAAAACCCTAGGGCTAGGCTTTTCAATTTTGTCTGGGGGGTTGACATTAGCCTGTATGGTGTTGCCAATCCTAATTCGATCAACAGAGGAAGGGTTTCGCGCCGTTAGTGATGATTATCGGCTATCTGCCACTGCCCTTGGTTTATCCCGCACTACCACTCTCTGGAATTTGCTGTTACCAGCCGCAGCACCGGGACTAGTGGTGGGATTAGTGTTAGGGATAGGGCGAGCGATCGCTGAGACCGCAGCACTGATCTTTACTAGTGGTTATGTGGATCGGATGCCAGAGTCTTTGCTGGATTCTGGGCGATCGCTGTCGATTCATATTTTTGATTTGTCGATGAATGTAACAGGGGGAAATGCTAATGCTTATGCCTCAGCTTTAGTGTTGCTGGTCTTGTTGTTGCTGATTAATGGTACAGCAGCATTGATGGCTGAGTATTGGTTGGGTGCATCTCATTAAAGCTGTTTGAGCCAGTGGTGCGTTACAAGCAGCAACCTAAGGCTGGTTACGAGGCGGAAAATCTCCAGTCCCCCTAACGCACCCTACGCAACTAATTCCGAATTACCAATTTCCAATTACTAATTACTATAGGGTTTTTCATAGCTATGAGGTAGACATTTTTTTCGATTCCCGATTCCCGATTCCCGATTCCCGATTCCCGATTCCCGATTCCCGATTCCCTGTTCCCAGATCCGCTGTTCCCTGTTCCCTAAAATCCACGACGAAAGTACCTCACCAAATTGAAAACCGCTAGAATTTCCAATTTCCAAAAACAATGGTTAACCCTTTAGAAATAAAACAGCGATTACCGGTAAGCCAGTCTATAAACGACCCATTGATTCAGACCGAGCGGCTATGTTTACATTATGGAACAAAACCGGCCTTTGCTGATGTATCGTTGCCAATTTATAAAGGTTCGATTACCGCACTAGTGGGACCATCTGGTTGTGGAAAGACTAGTTTTTTAAGTTGCCTAAATCGCTTGACAGATTTGATTCCTAATGCTAAAGTTACCGGTAGGATTCGCATTGGTTCCCTAGATGTGCTGAGTCCTAGGATGGATGCGATCGCAAAGCGTGGTGCTATGGAGCTAATTGCACTTCGCCGTCGTGTTGGAATGATTTTCCAAAAGCCGAGTCCCTTCCCCTTCTCAATCTGGAAGAATCTGGCCTTTCCGTTGCGGGAACATGGTGTTAAAAACCGGGATAACATTGCTCAGCTCATAGAAACCGCACTCCGGGATGTTGGTTTGTGGGATGAAGTAAAAGACCGACTACACACTTCGGCTCTTGCTCTATCTGGTGGTCAAAAGCAGCGCCTTTGCATTGCCCGTGCCTTGGTTTTGCAACCGGAAGTACTCCTATTAGATGAACCCTGTAGTGCCCTCGATCCCATATCCAGCGGTGTGGTCGAAGATTTGATAGCTAGGCTCAGGGGACGCTACACCCTGGTGATTGTTACCCATAACCTAGCTCAAGCCAGACGAATTGCTGACTATACTGCCGTCTTCTGGGTCAAGGAAGCAGTGGGGCGATTGATTGAATACGGCTGTGTGGAGCAGATTTTTGAATCACCTCAACAAGCCTTGACAGCTGCCTATGTGAATGGAATGAGAGGATAAAGCTGTGCTCTTCCCTGCTCCGAATTCCCGTAAGCATATGCGCTACGCGCACGCTGCGCGAACAGCGGTCAGCCGTCAGTGGTCAGCCGTTGGCCGTTGGCCACGCTACGCGAACAGCTTATTTTATTCAAAAGCTGATAGCTGATAGCTGATAGCTGATAGCTGATAGTTGATAGCTGATAGCTGATAGCTGATAGCTGATAGCTGATAGCTGATAGCTGATAGCTTACGATTGGGCGTTGCTGATTCTGAGTATGGTTTCGCCCCCCTAGCCCCCCAATTCTGGGGGGAACAAAACTATCAAAGTCCCCCAAAGTTGGGGGATTTAGGGGGCTGCAATAAAATCAGATAATCGCCCTTCATTCCTTAATTCAGCAACGCCTACGATTGTTCCTAATTCATACTGGTGTCAGGCAACCAGTTAAGTTCCTTTCTCATATAAACATGGAGCTGATTAATCTCCTCGTTTTCCAGGATTTCTAATATGGCTAGATTCAAGTTGCTCTGGACATCATAGTAGAGCTTGGGCTCAATCACAAATACCCTAATTTTAATCACACGAGCATTCTGTTCAAGGCGGGAAAATACAACTACCATTTTCTGCTTGTTCACGGCATCGATAGTCGGAATTTTTTCTTTAATAGCCTGACAAATTCGCCTAGTTTGCTTGGCCGAAATCCCATCAATTTTCAGATTTAAATTTATGCCCCACTGAACTGTCTCGCCAGTCTTATCTGACCAATTTGCAAAAATTCCAGAAATCATTTTAGAATTGGGAAGTTTTTTGGTATAACCCCACTCAGTAATAAGAAGCCTTGTACTTCTCAGACCAATATTGAGTATCTTTACCCTACCACTTACTCCGTCCAATACTATCACGTCACCGGGTTTATAGAGACCATCAGCGTAGATAACCACTGTACAAAACCAATCATAAACAATGTCTTTTAATAACAAACCTAAGGCGACACCTGCGCCACCGAGTAGACCGATCAGTGCACCGGCAGATGACCCCAACAAAATTTCACTGGCTTTAATAGCGGCAATCACGATTGCTGCGATCTGAAAAAGCTTTGGGAAGTAGGGAACTAACAAATCGTCTAGTTCAGTGTCAGTGTTTGCCGCTAATCCGGCTAGAAGCTCCCCCAGTAGTGGAGCAGCACGGTAAAGAATATAAGTGGCAATGAACAGAATGCTCATAAACAGAATCTCGGGGATTTTCTGATTCTGTTCAGGAGTAAGATGGGTGGCCACAACTAGATGTACTAGCCATAGTCCAGCGATCCAAATTAGCCAGCCTAATGGTGCCCTAAGAATCCTAATTAACTCATCGTCTAGGGTGGTTTCTGTACCGCTAGTTATCAGCTCGAGTCTGTGAATGATTATTGAAGTGAACAAGCCTCGCAATATATGGGTGAAGAGGAGGATGAGCACCACAATAACTATCGTGGTAACAGGAATGTTGGGGAGCTGGAAGTCGGACTCAAAGATCTTTTCTTTGATTAGGTTGATTCTATTGTTGAATGTACTCTTAAGGTTTTCCATGGTTTCAACCAAAATACAGTAACATAGATCGACCTGTGCCTAGCTAAATTGCAAGTCGATGGCAAGTCTCTTGATGGATTTATTTTACTATAAGTGGGTAATTTAACCAATACTCCTAGGTATGCAATCAACATGATTGACACCAATTGCCCGTTTGGGCAGCACCCTAGGAGCGAGTTTGAAAGGTTTACTATCTGGGGTGCATCTGATATTTGTAAAAAAGAAAGGCCCGGGGCCCGGGCGCGGGAATTTTCTTATAATTTTTGCCTAATTTCAAAGGTGCGCTTGACCTTGGCGAATTAAATTCGCGCTTTGGTGCGCGCCTAAATAGCGATACAGCTTCGGAACAGAGGAGCCAACGCTGCATCGCTTGTTCAAAGCATTGCTAGGATTTAGATACCACCTCACTAACTAAATTTCCCGGCTCTCCTAGACTGATTATAGTAAATGAGTAGTTTAAATTAGCTTAACCCCTTAAATAGCAAGGGATTCAATAAACTAAAAATACATTTTTATTAAAATTGCATTTTTAAATTACTCAAAGCCTTACTAAATAAGGGCTATAGCTATTATTTTAGCATAATTTTTTATAGCCACCCTAGGAGAGCCAATTTCCCTTGCTCTGTTTGTAGTCTTGAAGTTGCTTTTCCAGCTCAATATGCAGGTGATCAATCTCCTCTTTTTCCAGGATTTCTAAGATGGCTATGTTCAAGTCTTGCTGGGCAGAATATTCGAGGTTGGTATCAATCACAAATACCCTAATCATAATCACACGAGCATTCTCTTCAATGTGGGAAAATAACACTTTCATTTTCTGCTTGTGCAAGCCATCGATAGTCGGAATTGTTTCTTTAAGAGCCTGACAAATTCGGAGAGTTTGCTCCGCTGAAATCCCATCAATTTTCAGAGTTAAATTTATGCCCCATTCCAACGTTTCGCCAGTCTTATGGGACCTATTTCCCACAATTTTAGCAATCATTTGAGAATTGGTAACTTTTTTGATATAACCCCAGTTCTTAATAAGAACCCTTGTACTTCTCAGACCAATATTGAGTATCTTTACACTACCACTTACTCCGTCCAATACTATCACGTCACCGGGTTTATAGAGACGATCAGCATAGATAATCACCGTACAACACCAGTCATAGACAATCTCTTTGAATAACAAACCTAAGGCGACACCTGCGCCACCGAGTAGACCGATCAGTGCACCGGCAGATGACCCCAACAAAATTTCACTGGCTTTAATGGTAGCAATCAGGATTGCTGCGATCTGAAAAAGCTTTGGGAAGTAGGGGACGAACAAATCGTCGAGTTCAGTTTCAGTGTTGGCCGCTAATCCGGCTAGAAGCTCCCCCAGTAGTGGAGCAGCACAGTAAAGAATATAGGTGGCAATGAACAGAGCACTCACAAACAGAATCTCGGGGATTTTCTGATTCTGTTCAGGACTAAGATGGGTGGCCACAACTAGATGTACTAGCCATAGTCCAGCGATCCAAATTAGCCAGCCTAATGGTGCCCTAAGAATCCTAATGAACTCATCGTCTAGGGTGGTTTCTGTACCGCTAGTCAGACGCTCGAGTCTGTGAATGATTATTGAAGTGAACAAGCCTCGCAATATATGGGTGAAGAGGAGGATGAGCACCACAATAACTATCGTGGTAACAGGAATGTTGGGGAGCTGGAAGTCGGACTCAAAGAT
>NZ_JAAHHW010000059.1 GCF_010692325.1 Moorena sp. SIO3I8
TCTCTTTGATGACCGTCTTTGTTTATTGGTTTACACTCTCGCCCAAAGAGCCTTACGCCAAGCTCTCGCCCGGACTAAGCAAACTATTAACAACCAATTGGGTAAGCCGACGGCTACCCCGACAATGGGGTGGGTATTTCAGTGCTTTCAGTCGATTCATTTAGTTATCCTAGGCGGAGTCGAGCAAATTTTCAACTTAACTCATGAGCATCACAGGATTCTTCAGTTTCTTGGTGCTCCCTGCCAAAAATATTATCTACTGGTGTGACAAACCTGCGGAATGTGGGTTGACAACTTTTTAGGACATCGTGTACTATAAATATATGGATGAAAAAGCGAGCACCTTAAATAAACCGGAAGTGCCCGCTTAAGTAGGCCAGAGTGAACTAGACCTAGATTAAGTATCTCTTATTTCTAGGTCGCCACAGCACCTAGACAAATCTATAGTTTTAGACCAATGAAGAACTCAAGGAATCTTGTAAGTAGTACGGATTTACTGCTACTAGGACGGGATGTGGCTTGTTTTTGGGGAACATGGTTGATTGTGTATCATCTGTGTCGATAAAAGCTAGCGGTAACGAGGGAGTAACGACATTTGGCTCTCCTACTCAAAGGCTTTTTCCTAACAATTGATGACTTATGTCGCCCTACATAACGCTTATGTACGCCCTACATAAGACTATGTCGCCCTACATAACGCTTATGTACGCCCTACATAAGCTCCAAGAAAACTTGATGCGATAAATGTGTTGAGTTAATCAATGCACAAAGTTATTTATTAAAAAGTGCTATGACCGGAGCCTCCGGTCATAAGAGTACTTAGGAAAAAACTTAAACCTTATGTAGGTCAGCGTCGGTCATAAGGATGCGTTATGACCGGGACAACCTTACATAGGGGTGCATTTAAGGGAAAAAATGCACGTACATGGCTGTCATATGCAGGTGTTGGCAAGTTTTATTCATTGCTGATTTTTGATCCATAGACAGATGAACGTAAAGAATATTACAGCATACGCAGAAGCCAGTACTACGACTGTCCCGGTCATGGAAGTCGTTATGACCGGAACCTCCGGTCATAAAAAATTAGCTCTCATCAATGAGGTCTATCAGAATTTCTTCTTGTACAACCCCAAGAAGAAGATGACAAGAATTGAAGTCAGAGATAAGTTTGGCATTTCTCGTCAAGCTTTGTACGACTGGCAAGTAAATGTGATAGATCCAGTCCCTCATGATTATGCCGTCATAATAAGAGGTGAATTTTACACAAAGAATGGTTGCAGACCAACAAAAACCATCAGAGGTCTTACTATTCACCAAGTGTTTGTTTTCTGGTTAATCTATCAAGTCATGAAGCTTGTGAACACCTACAAGCAAGCAATTCCTCTACTTGGGAGGCTATTAGAAGTGTTCACAAAAGAAGATTTTGATACTAGGTTTGAAGCCTGGAAAAGCAATTATTCAGTTTAGATCCACAGGAGAAAATAATGACTTTCATCACAATCGACGAAGCTATCGACCTTCTTTCTACTGGCCAAGGAATAAGTCACGATCAAGCGAAAGAGGCGGTATCAGATATATGCAAGCAGCACGGCATCAATCCTGAGGACAACAAGATTGACTACAACTTGGTGGTCAGTGCCAGCAAAGGATTCACTGCGGTAGATAAAGGGATAAACAAAGCCATCGCTTCCTCTAAGTCGGCGGAAAGCAAAGGAGGTGCTCTCTCTACTCAAGAAAGGAAAGATGAGGCCATGGTCTTTGTGCAGGAAGAGTTGCACTTGGCAGGGATTGATAATTTTCCAGTCCAAATTATGGCAACCCGTATCGACAACGCCATCATGGATGGGATTCAAGATGCTGACGCCACTGACTATGCTCGTCGCCAGGCTTTTCTGCAACGCACACGAGACAACAACACTCGTTTCTACAACGAAGTACTGGAAGTCGAACAGCAATCTCGCGAAGAAGCAAAAGAGGTTGCAGACGCCATAACTCACCAGGGGATTCAGTATCACTTCCAGCCTGTTGAGTCTAATGTCAGTCACTACACCTCTGTTCTAAAGCAACGAAGGCTCTCTCAAAGAACAGCTCAACAAAACCAAGCCAGCCTAGTGCAGAAAGCTGCCGAGGACAGAAAGACCAGCCAAGCGATCGCTAAGGCTACTTCGTTCCTAGATGACCTCGAAGCTGAGGTCGAAGCTGAGTTGGGTCAATAGTTCAATAGCCTGGGTCTTCCCAGGCATCTTTTGTATGTATCGAAAAGTTGGTTCAGGACAATGCCTAATAAGTATTATTTGATTTCACTAGCGCTTAGCTTTGCAGCTATCGGTCATGTAGCAAACTCTACGATCGCAAATGGTCAGAGAGATTCAGAGACAAAGAACAAAATAGCTGAGTCTAAAAAGCACTACGACATCAAGACGGCTCAAATGGAGCAAGAAAAGGCTTTCTCCGAAGCTAGGGTCAAAAATAAAGTGGGAAGTCCAGTCAAGAAGATCATATTGAATCATTATTACTACGATCCAGAGAACCCGACATTCCCAAAGGGTTTCAGCCTTGATTTCCTAAATAATGCGGGCAATAATTCTCCCGATGGCATTGCAACCATAGTGGACAAAAATTCCCCTGCGACATGCATCGGGGTTTCGGTTAAGTCAAAAATTCCAGGGAAAGACGGAGTCTTTTACTTTATTGGTTCCAAGAACCCAGCTTACGCTGCTTACGCTGAACAAATGTGTGGTATTCACGGGTAAGGTTATGGCACGAACTATTAGAAGAATAAACAATCCAGCCAAGGATAGATTGAGTTATCTAGAAAAAAGTGAAGCGGCTAACAGGATTACTCCCTTTGGGGCAAAGTTTATCGTCAATGCCAATAGGGTGATATTCAAGGGGATAGGTTCTATTGGGCTAGTTATCGTTACCACTGCTGAGAATCTGTTAAGTCCAAATGGATGCCTTTTTCTCGGAGGTGTTTGTGCGATCGCTGGGTTAGTCATCTCAACGGACACCTACTATCAGCAGATAACTGGAGTCCCTCTCCTTCCGTTCTTTGAGGAAACGTGGATAGATCCTGTTAGGTACAGGCAAGCTAGCTTTTGGTTCTCCTTTCAGTTTATTTTCTCTTCTCTAATGTCTTTGGTTGTGGACTGGATCCAATCACTGGCATTAGTAAGCAACTTGGTTCCAAAAGCTAGCAAACTAACAAAAACTCAGAAGATGATTGTCACTAGGATAGGGCTGTTTGCTTACGCAGTAGAGCTACTTTTTGCCTTTAGCTCCCGTGGTATTGCAGGTCTGGATACCTATCGAAAAATATCTGTCTTCCTCTATAACCTAGGAAGCATCTTTGGAGCTGAAGCAGGGTTCGCCTTGGCCGCAGTATCAAAAGAAAACTTGGAAAAAGCCGCAAGAGAAGCTAAGTCTGAAGAGTAGTCCCTAAAAACGATGGAGTTTAATCCGACTCCATCTCAATTTAATCCAATTACATCATGGAATCAATTATAGACCAATGTTTGACGACAACAAAAAATACCGCAGAGGAAAGCTTAACTCAGATCCAGATGTACACGAAGAAATCATAGACGTAGAAGCGTATCTAAACGATCGCATTAATTTTTTGGGCAAGAAAGCGGAGAAAGAACGGGGGTTTGGTGACACAGCCAAAACTATGGGTGGTGGAGTACTTCTTGTGTCATTTTTCTGTGCAACTGCTATTCCCGGTTCGCCTATAGTCATTGGAGCTTCATTGGCTGGATATTTAGTAGCTTTATATGGAGACTATTCGACAACTGGTCGCCTAAGATTTCTTCCAAGTAGAAGGACTTTCTTAAGTCTAAAATCAGAAGACGAAGAAAAAGACTTTATAGATTTAACGGCAGATTTTGAAGAAGATGTCTCTTATCTTCCTCGCAAAGAGAATGTTGAAGCTAGATTTATTAATAGATACTTTGAAGAAATATCTGAAAAGCTTAGTGAGATGCCAGTTCCAATCAGGGCAAAGACCTATAAAGCAATAATAGATAACGTATATAGCCGCAAAGCTCAATCAAAATATTACAAGTACTTTGAAGCTAGAAGCAGGCAAAAAGACCTAGCTGTTGAAACTGAAATTGATCAGATGAAGTCTGTCCAGGACACTTCTGCTGTTTTTACTCAAGCGCTACAACCTAGAAAGCAAATAAAGACTATCGAGGCTGACTTAGATCTAGAATGTCAGCTTTTTGAAAGCGACCCACAAGTTAGTCATCATCAAAAAACAGAAGATTTTGAATCTCCAACTAGTCAGCCCCCTATATTTGTTGACAAAAGAAAGACCCAGGTCACTGGATATAATACGATAGCTAAGAAATGGCAGTTTTGTACTTTTACGATCGCAGGGCAAGGTGCTGGAAAAAGTGAACTGTACTATTGGCTAAGTAAATATTTAGCTGGCCAAGACGTTCGGGTTTACTATCTTAACTTAGCCTCAAAAAAAGAAGATTTTGGACGAGATTGGGAAGGCCATGCTCAATGCGTAAGATGTGACCTCAGGAAACTAGACCCTAAAGGAGCGAAAGGAGTCATCTCAGATGTTTACCAGCTGATAAAGAATTACGATAGCTGCGAGGAAAAGAAAATGCTCATAATTGATGAAGCTAACGTTACATTCCTCAAGGTTCATCGATATGCAAAAGACCTGGGAGAAATGAGAGATTATCTTGCTGCTCTAATCGGAGACCTTGTATCTGCGGGAGGAAAAGGATTCGAGTCTATCCATGCCTTAGGTCAAGGATTGAAAGCTAGTACACTGTCTGACGGAATTTTCCCTCTCTTTAAGGCCATGCTTTTGAATTACATGACAGTGGCTCCGGGGAAAGAAGTTTACGCTGCCGATCGGAATCAAATGATAGGAGAAGATAACACAACCCGTCGAGACGTTGTCAATAATTTTGGGAAAGACTGCGCTAATCCGCCTGTAGGAATTGAAGGAGGTCGTATATTGAACTATAACGGCACTTGGTACCCCACCGGAGGGAAAGCAGATCTAGGTTTCACTGATAGTGATTCAACCAGCGAAAAAGATCTATCAGCTAGTAGAACTTCATCAACAACGGCTCAAAAAAAAAGATCTCAGATAGAAGAACTGATAGCAGAACTAGAGGAAGACGGATATGATACCTTGTGGTCTTTTGCTGAAGCAATGGGAATGCCTTCTTCTGGCGCTAAGCGTAGATTGATTGAGATTATTTCTATTTACCTGGAAAGCAAAAGGCCAGATCTCGCTAGTCGCTTTGCTAGGGACAAGAAGAACCAGTTTTCTAGTTTTGATGGCCGATACTCCTACCCAGACAATAACGAGAAAGAGCTCAAGACTCGATTATTGACTAACTTTTGCTGTTGCCTATGCCAAAAAAGATCAGAAGATGTAGAGATCCACCGAACATCATACCTAGGAGCAGACGATCAGCCGGGGGAGAATATGTTCCCACTGTGTGAAGTTTGCCATAACGAAGCCCATGAGGCCGGTAACTGGAATTCAATACTTGATTCGATATGGTCTTCTCACCAAACTGAAGGTTTTACTAAAAGAATCAATTTAGGATTGAATTTCTTAACTCAAAATATTGATTATTGACTAAAAATGAGGTCACATAGAATGGTATCAAAAAGGACAAGACTATTGCTGGCGCACGTTAAAGGTATCGGATTCTTGGTCTTAACTACTCCCATGATAACTTTGGGGCTACCTCAATCTATTAATAGCTTCTTTCCTGAAGCACACTTAGTGCCTAATTTCTTCGATCCCGATAAAGGTATTTTCCTTTGGAATGTAGTTAACTTATCTACAAGAGAAGGGCTAAAAGCTCTAGGCGCAATGTCAGCCTTAAAGGTTACCCAATGGTGCCTTTTGACGGCTCCTTTCGGAAAACTATTTTCCTGGTTGCCGTGGGAAAACAAGCAACGATTAATATTGGTGGGATTACTTTTATGCCTTTACGAGCTCCTTTTAATTGTATCCGTAACTTTCCCTACTGAGTTTGAGGTGTCAAGCTCAGCTATGGTTTTCTTTATTCTCCACTCTCTTCTTGTCATATGTATCCCCTGGATAATATATGGATTCATCTGTATTTCTGTTGACCTGTATAAAATATCTCTTCGATCGGCTAAAAGGAAGAATTCAGGCGCTTCCGGAATTCCCGACTAAGATATTCGACCAAAAATCCTAATCCCAAAAAATGAGCGATCGCTTCTGGTTCTAAAGGAGCGATCGCTATCAAAACAGTAACTAATTAAGCACACCTGCTTAGTAAATGACAACTGATCCAGGTATTAGCATGGCACAAAGCATTGACATTCAACAACCTTTTTATCGTGACTTGAACAGTGAGATATCACTGAGAAATTATCAAGAAGAACTAGTCTTTGGTGTGTTTGAAGAGTGGAGGAGTGGTAAGCGGCGAGTGATGGTGCAGTTACCTACAGGTGGAGGCAAGACGGTCTGCATTGGAGCATTGGTTCAATACTTTGTGCAGCAGGGTCTCAAAGTCTTAGCGATCGCTCACCGCAAAGAGTTAATAACTCAACTAAGCGAAACACTCGAAAACATAACAAAATTGCCTATTGGCAAAATCAAAGCTGGCATTCCTCCAGCTCCTCAGTACAACATTCAAGTAGCTTCAATCCAGACATTAATCCGAAGGCAGCCCTTCCCTGAAGCTGACTTATTAATAATTGATGAAGCCCATCATTCTGCATCAAGATCCTATACCGATGTGATGTCTGCGTACCCAGATGCATATATTGCGGGGTTCACCGCTACGCCCACGAGAACCGATGGCCATGGCTTCCTGCAAACCTACGATGCCCTAGTGAAGGGAGTGACGACAGCCTACTTAATCGAGCATGGATATCTCTCCCAATTCAAAGTCTACGGTGGTGTGACTATTAACACCAAAGGGCTGAAATCTTCCGTCGAGGATTATCAAAAAGGAGCACTAGAAAAACGAGCCATGGCAGTCGTTGGAGACGTTGTCCCGGCTTGGAAGAAACACGCCCTCGGGAAAAAGACCATTGTTTTTGCTGTCGGCGTCAAGCATTCTCAAGCCATTGCAGCAGCATTTAACAACGAGGGTATTACGGCTGAGCACTTAGACGGCAAAACTTCTGCCGGAAAACGAGAAGAAGCTCTAGAACGTTTTAGGAATGGAAAAACGACTATTTTGTCTAATTGTGGCCTTTTTGGGGAGGGAGTAGATATTCCCTCGATAGAAGCTGTCCAGATATGTCGTCCAACTGTGTCTAAGATTGTTCATTTCCAGCAAATAGGACGGGCACTAAGACCTTCCCCTGGGAAAACCCATGCCGTGATAATAGACCATAGCGAGAATTGGCGCTATCACGGGCTTCCAGACACCCACGTCGAATGGTCTCTAGAACCAATCTCAATTCCCAACAACGAGTATGCAACCAAGTGTTCTTGCTGCGGTCACTGTTTTCTCCCTTTTCCCCATGATCTAAAAACTCCCATCAGGTTAGACAAAGACAAGGACGGGAATTTAACCCCCATTTATCACATCACTTGCCCTAGCTGTTTGACCACTTTGGAGTACATCAAAGGAGCAGGGGCGGCGATAGAACCGGACGAGGAAGCAGGTGGAGAAAAGGAACGGCTAGAAGGCTTGATGATGGAAATCGTCTTAGAGGCAAATCCTGAGTACATCAAGGAAATCGACCAAGCGATCGCGAAACAAACGAAAAATGGCTATAAGCGGGGGTGGGTCTTTCACCATCTATTGAAGGAATTCAGTGGTTCCCAGTTTAGTGTTGGGGATTGGCGCTATGTCGCCCATCAGTTAGGTTATGAATTGGGCTGGGCAAACTATGCCTGGAGGGATTCCCAGGTTTTTTCCAGTAGCGAATTTTGAGCATCGTCTTTTGTTATCTTTTTGCTGACGACGACGGAAAGATAAAGTATAATGTGAAAAGCGGGCGAGGGTAGTTCTACCAAAACCCCTCACCCGCTGTGATTCCAAAAGAAATCACTGTACTAATGCCCTCTATTTTAAGATGAATACCACAGCGAACAACAGTGGTACAACAGTACCATCTGAACCCAAGCAACTGGTCGCGGTTAAGTGCAGAGTCCCTCTGGCTAGTATTAAGCAGTGGATTGAGTCCAAGGAAACCAAGAATTTCCTCCATGTGATCAAGCACCAAAATGGACTGCCTCTTACGCTGACCTGTGAAGATTTTTACTACTACGATAAGGGCTGCGGTGTACTGTACTTATACGATCACTCACAACTACACCTCACCTTCAAAGCTTGGCAGGATATAGTCTACAAGGAGTTACAGTTGGGTCTTGTTCCAGTAGATTTTGGCTCCGTGACAAATGAGCAGACCATCGAATGGCTCAAGAGTGAACGCACAAAGAAAGCAATCCAGGGAATTAAAGACCGTCACGGGGAAGGTGACCGAAACTACCTAGTCGGGACTCGCAATAAAGATACTGGGAAATTTCTACTACATCCTGAACTCATCCCTACCTTCAAGGCAGACTTTGGGATTGAGACTAAGCCTACTACTGAACCTGTTGTAACTCTTCCCACAGAAGTCACGTCACAAAAAATTACACCGCAGCATACCACATTGGTAACATCACAAACTTCTGTGGAACCTGAAGAATCAGCTCAAGTCACTTTTCTCCCAGAAGTTCCCGATAACTACCATCTGGTCAACGAAAAGTTACTGAAAGAAGAAATCCGTAGTTTGCGTGATCGCCTCTCTTGTGGAGAAATTACAGAAGCTGAAATCATTACAGACGTAGTATTTCGTGGAAGGTTTAAGTCTGAAATTAGCAGGAGTCACAAGGGACTACTGAAAGAGATAGCCACCTCAGGGGAAAAAGCTTATATCTTCAACAGGAAGACTCAAACCTTGTGGTGTCACCCACGGTTAGCCGAAGCATTTTTGAATCCAGTCCCTGTTGATGAAGAGGAGATTCCTTTCATCCAAACGGAAGTAATTCCTCGGGAAGAACGGGAGATGACTGAAGAAGACCTGACTGACCCGGACAATGTCGAGTTAAGGAATGCAGTCCTTGAAGCTACCGGGCTTTTGGAACCAGCAAAAAAGGAAATGGAAAGGTTGCATTCCATCGAGGAAAATTTGAAAAACCAGTTGCGTAGGGTCAATCAAAAGGATGCAGAAACAGGTGAATCCCCCTTGTCGTTAACTGGCTCAGCAACTTTCGTTTCCGAGCCCACCTTTGTAAGGCTAAACGAGGTACTTCAACAGCACAGTCTGACTCGGGGACAGTTCCTTGATTTTGTAAAAAGTGACAAAGGGACAAAAAGTCAGTCAGCGATCGCGACAAATCTGGGAATCGAACCGAGTGATGTGGTGAACTGGATAGACCGGAACAATCCTTTTGTTTGCCAAGAGTACTGCAATACCTTCGTTGTATGGGCTGAAGCAGCAGCTAAGACCATTGAAACGACCTATTGGGAGTTAGAAGACCTAACAGCAACCTTCTTCTTGTCAGACGGGGAATTCGAGCAGTTCAATGGCCTAAAATCATCAGTAGCGCTACGGAAGCAAATTATTGGGACTGAAGGAATTGAAGCAGTGGTTTACTACGGTGACAAGGCCAAGCTGCACCCCGACTACCGGGATGCTTTCGTTAAATGGATCAAAGACCCATGGCCGGAAATGCCAGGCCATTACATGTTGATTCCGGGACACTTTGATATTGGTTGGGACAAGACTAGTTTCATCGACAGCCACGATGAGATATTGGAAGAGCTAGAAGAAGAAGGAGAGCCTGGGGAGACTGTCTTAGCTCGGGCAAAGGCAGATAAGCCCTGCCTCGAAACCATTCAAGAGTTCACTGAATACCTAGAAGAGGAAGCAGGCGAGACCTTAGCGAGGTTAAACGCAGAAGAGGCATTCACTTATGGCTGGAAAGATGGTCTGTTCTGGTGTCACCCTAACCTTTACTGCCGTTTCAAAGCACGTCACGACCAGGCCGCATCTATGAGCCTATTGGAACTAGTCGAAGAGACCAAGCAGGATTTAGATAGGTTTTTAACCTACTTTTCCACAAATGAAGCGATCGACAAAGCTGAGGGGATAATGGCCTATTGGGGTTTGGAAAAAGTGGAGGTCTTGAATTTGTCGAATCCAGATGACCCGAGGGTTGATGGTCACTTGTTCGATCACTTCTTGATGAAAGCCAGGAGGGAAGATAATCCACTACCTGATTACATTCCGTACCATCAAGTGCTGAAGCAGACTGGAGCGACTCCCGAACAGCTCTTTGGATTTGAGTGCAATGTTCTCGCACTGATGCCATTGAGGCATGAGGCTGAGAAATTCGGGCTGTCTCACTCTGAGCTATCCAGAAGGCAGAAGGCAATCAACGGTGAGGATAGTGTCAAGGAGTACCATCCTGCTTTTGTCAAAGTTTTTCGACAGGTTGCTCTGGGAGAAGGCGAAACAGATTGTTCTCTTTTGAAGGTTGCACGCAAAGAAAATGAAGAAAGAACCTCTGAGTTTGCCAGAGTAAGACAGATGGCTAGTGAGGTGGTAGCATCTAAGGCAGTTGAAGCTTCAAACACCTTGCAGGACAAGGAAACTAGGGTGGTAGCATCTGAGGCAGTTGAAACTTCAAACACCTTGCAGGACAAGGAATGCCTTATTGACCAGGAAGGTTTGAAGTACTCCCCAGTGCCAGAGGGCTGCTTCAAAACCATTGACAACCTGCACGTTAAAGCTGCCAGTAAGGACTACTTATCAGTCCGGCAAGTCTGCCAGGTTGTTAACGACCTACTGAAGGAAATGGGTAGCCCAATTCATGCCAAAGTAGGGGACGTAAATCAGGCTTTAGCTGAACTGGGGTATCAAAAAAAGGATGGGCGAAAGTGGCCTGTTCTTCCTGCTGGTCGGCACCTGCGCCGTGGAAACCAATGGCTTAATTCCGTTTGCCAAGTGCTTGCGGACAAGTTAGCTGTGGTGTACTTAACGGCTAAGGAGCTACTAGAAAAAATAAAAACGTCATTAGACCGGAACGACATTACAGCCCGTATGCTTAGCAAAGCTCTTGAGGGCTTGGGTCTTCATAAGCGGATGGAATCATCAAGCGAAAAAGGGAAAAAATACAAATATTGGGGCGTGGGACAGAGTGCGATTGCTGAAGATGGCACGGTGTTAGTCAAGGCCAAAGGTAGTCGCCGGGTAGTCTATCACTCAGATTGCGTTTCACTATTGAGTAAGACTGAAAACCAATCTTACTTCCAGAAGCCTGAACGGAAACGGAGCAAGTCCCCTAAGAAAGCATCTGGGGACTGTCGTTGTCTGGACCTCATAGCCATTGGACTATTGAAAACCTCCACAGATGCCCAGGTTAAGCCCTCGCCTGTGATTAGGAGAATAGAACATGACGGAGAGTACTTTGATTTCGTTGATTACTGTCCAGAAGTTCCAGACCACTATTACATGATTCAGGGAGAGCAGCCAGGAGAGTGTGTTCTTAAATCAAGGATTCTTAGCCCATTCTGTATAGAAGATGAAGAACAACTAGACTCTCCTGATAATTTTAAGCCCTATGAAGAGGTTACCCTAGACTTGATATATTCTCTAAAAGCCTTTGCTTATGGAGTGGATAAAAAGACAGCGATCGCTATAGAACAATCAGGGGAGAAGCTGTTTATAGAGACAGATGGAGTTACCTGGTGTCACGGGAGGATTCTTGACCGTTATGACTATAATCCAAAAGGTGAGTTGTCTCCTAAAATTTCGGTACTGCTTGAAAAATACCCTGATATAAGTGAGTCACGATTTTTGGCTTACTTGGAATCTGAGCAAGGGAAGAAAGACCTGATGAACTTAGCTGAAAAGCATGGACTGGATTCAGTAGAAATAGCTGGTTTTCCAGAAATAGAAGATGAAGAGGGATGCACTGAGAAATCAGATGAGATGATGGTTGATGAGAATTACTTCAGGGGCTTTGTAATGAAGTGCCGGAGAGAGGATAATCCTTTACCTGATTACATCTCACTCTCTGAGTTATTGACAGAATCAGGCGTCACCCTAGATGATTTTTTCATTTTTCAAAAGTCTATTTTAATGTCCTACTTTGTTATTTCTGAGATAGCGAGCCACCTGGGATTAACTGCATCAGATATGACCAAAGTAAGAGGGAAAGAAACAATCTATCATCCTTCCTATGCTGAAGCTCTGAAAGTATGGAAAAAGAAAATGGAAGGAGCTAAAGGCAAGAATGACCAAGATTGTCCACCTAACCTAGATAACCACGAGATTACTCCTGGTCTGACCTCTCAATTGCTTACTGAACAAGCAGTTGAGGCTTCTTCTCCTAATGGGAACAAAAACGAGCCATTAATCCCTGAGATTATTGCTGAGACTGAAGTAGAAAGTGGGAACGTGACTAACCACGAGATTACTCCTGACCCGGTAGCTGGAACGGTCACAGATCCCGCTGATAAATGGCAGTCGGTGGAATGTTGTACTTTAGGCTTTGCCGTGGAAGGGAAGCCGGAGCCAGTAACTTTTCCCTACTTCTTTTTGCCTCAAATATTGAATACCGTTCCAAAAGATGAAATCCGACATCAGCTATATCTGGATCGACAGAATATGTCGTTAGAAGAACGGTTTACCAGAGCAATGGCCTCTATTCCCTCCAACTCGGAAGAGTATCCAGAGTACCTTGAAATGTGGACTGAACTACCTGAGCACGAAAAAGATCAGCATCTGAGAGAGGTCCATGAAGATGTTCTTCTGACTTGATTTTTTGTGACCCAGGACTCCCCGGTCGTGCATACGCGGGGAGCTTGACAATCCCCATGGCTATAAGCCAGGGGATTTTTGCTAACAGAAATCGAGTAATATTTGCTTTTGCCTGATATTAGACTTAAAAGCCTTACCAGCTATGCCTTGCAGATTATACAAAAAGCCTATATATTAGGGTTTGAGATACTACTTTTAAATATATCCATTACCAACAAATACTGTTGTTGTATTTTTTAATCACCTAAAAGTAGTATCTTGCTAATTTACCGTGAATTCTTCTAATTATTGTTGCTGTCGAGTTGGGTGAACTAGGAACGGTGCCCACGTTGGCCAAACCTCAAAAAGTGCAATGCAGCACGGAGAAACCTTTGCCTTTCCTAGCTTTCGGAAGTATCAACATGCTCTTTTGCAGCGCGACTCCAAGGGGGGACAGATTTTGTCCCAGAAATGTTCAGAAACCTTACTGGTAAAAGGTTTCAAGGGGGTACGCGGGTACGACAACCCAAACTCACATTTCACCTGGTGAGGTCGCCCTGTAATTCTTTGATAGCAAGGTTTCCAAAACTCACAACCGATATTTTGTTATTTTTCTCCTCAAGGCCATTGAAGATAACAAAAAGGCGCAGTCGGTTCTCCGGTTGCGCCACTGAATTTTCAATCGCTGAGATTAGGTAACTTTATCAAACGCTTGGGGAGATTTATCCTCTACTCTTCTTGGTCACGGCCTGGTTGAGCAAGATAATTCGTTGAACCAAGAATCCCCTGGCTTATAGCCATGGGGAGTGTCAAATTTGCCTTCTAATCGGGAATAGCTGAAACCCATAGCCGGTAGGAGTAACAGCTGCTTTGAGTAGTTGGAGGTTGATGGTACTCGGTAATCCAGCTTTCCCTGCGATCGCTTTATCTTTGGAGGACAATCTCTTTTTTGCTGTATTTCGCACAGGAGAAGGAGTTCCTCACTGTGACTTTTATTTCATCTTTAGTCGTAATAAGATCGGAAGAAAAATCAATACTTGAGACCGGTTTGTCAGAAAGGTGAAACACGATCCCTCCAGCCTTCCAATCTTCCCCA
Organism: Moorena sp. SIO3I8; assembly: GCF_010692325.1. Lineage (GTDB taxonomy): Bacteria > Cyanobacteriota > Cyanobacteriia > Cyanobacteriales > Coleofasciculaceae > Moorena. The sequence goes on from NZ_JAAHHW010000059.1 coordinate 13,865, forward strand.
ATTCCCCTCACGTGGAAAAAGGCTACGGTTTGCCAGGGGAATTCCTTGAGGGCACGTCTATCTATAGTGGTTCGCAAAAGCCCATCTTTGATTATTTCAGCGGAGACTTGAGTCCTATCGTCAGAAATCTGCATATACGGCTAATCCAAAATCAACAACGCACCTAATCTTGCCCAAAACCAAAGGACATATCAAGTGCAGCACTTTCTGGCAACAAATGAACTACAGAAAAGGTTTTCGCCGTACCATTCCAAGGCTATGCTGCCACTGGATTAGAGGTACTTTTTTCGAGAAAATGTCGTACCCGCCGATTCCGAGTGATTGACAGAGAGCGGGGATTTCCCAAAAGTTATGCCACAACCCAACGAACCCCCAAACGGTGGGAGTTCCAGCCGTTGAATTCCGTGCCACAAGGATGTCACAACGAATTGGTTTTGGAGTGATTCCTCGTAACTCCTACCATTACTGGGATACAGGGTTTTTATTATTAATCATAAAAACTCCTTTAGAGCCTGAAGCCCAGTGTTTGATGGGAGTAACAGCCGTTTTGGCAGAGGGTGTGTCTACTATACACACCCTTTCCACTTCTTGATGCTGCGATCGCACCCAAAGAAGAACCCACCCGTTCCTGCGCCTCTGACGGCTTTGGATTTCGGATGGGTACTATAGATTAAATAGTAAATTCGTAACTCCTAGAGCCTAACCTGCGCCCGGTACTGGCAGCGACTGAGTAACCGAAGGAGCGTACAGGACGCCGTAGGCTCTATCTTGGGGAGCGATTATTCGTTTTTAGGAAAAAAAGAATAAATGCTTAGGTCAAATAAAAAGCTTTTTGCATTTTTAAATACGTTAGACCAACAAGGTCTGTCTTTATAAGCTTTAATAAAACTAAGTTGATTCCATAAAAAAAGTATTATAACGCTGCAACTTGTTAATATAGTAGGTTCTGTACTGTTATCAATTAGTGTTTCTAAATCTTTAACAAATAAACCTATTAAAGTAAAAAGGATAAATAAGTGGAGTATTTCAGTTGTATTTTTAATAAGTTCTATATTTTTTAAGTTAAAAAATAAATTTTGTAATATAGTTAATAAACACATACTTATGATAATAATAGTAGATGCACATAGTTGACAAACTAAAAGAGTACCCGCCACTACAAATACATAACTACCTATAGCCCCCATAGTATAACTACTGCCTCCATTTAACATTATGGGCGAAATAGTAACTCCTAATATTATTCCTTTAAACATATGGTTAGCAATAAGTAAACCTAAGTATTCATTTGATTTAGAAAATACATTTTTCAAGAAGAATAAAAGTGCTAAAAAAACACTAATAGCAGGGAATCCTAAAATTGCAAAACCTGTATTAACTGGGAGTACTACAAAACCTATTCCAAAAGCAATAAGAAATACAGCAAAATAAAATGACAATTGTAAATTGACTATATAACAAGTAAGTTTCATAATTATGGTTTTAAAGTATCTAAATTTGTGATTAGTTTAAAGTGATTAGTGACTTGTGATCTTACCGGCTTTATCCTTTTTAATGCAATAAAGATCCAAATCGGTTTCAGACGTTACGTTAGTAAAGGAATTACTAGTGAGAAAGAAGTCCTGTTCTCACAACTAAAGCCATTGATTGGTTGCTCGGGGATAAACTGATGTAGTTAAGTCTATTTAATGTCGCAGTGCTATAGGTTGATATAGGTATACAAAGCTGTGTTCCACCCCAAAGTAATTAAGTTGACTTGGGGCACTCCAACTGGAGTGCAACGAGGTAAGCAAGCAAGTGTGCGTGCTTCTAATTAACGGTGGATTTCTGATTACCTGCGAAGATACTCAAATCCCCACTGGTCACAAAAAAAAGACGCCCTGTCAACGGAGGAATGGGAAGAGATTAGCAGCTAACGCAAGGATTAGATGCATCATTACAAAACAAAAAAATATAACGCCGAAAAATGCCGCAATAATTAATAAAGCGGACTCTTCTTTTGCGGCGGGCAATTGATACTGCGTGGCTTCTCGGGGAGGGGCTCTCCTGTATGCCTCGTCGTACTGATTCATTTTGTCTTTTACTTGCCAAAAAGTGGGAGGATCAAACTCAAACCATTCTTCGCCACCACCTCGCAACTGGTATTCAGCAAAAAAACGATGCAGCTTCTTCTCTACCTTGTGGGCTTGACTCGATCGGATTTGATGGTAAACATGGGCATAGTTTCCACTGAAGCCGGTCTGAAGTTGCTTAGCTCTGATCCTTGGGTCGTTCTTGGTCACCCCAATCTTAAAATGGCCAATGGCCTTGTTTGTTCTAGCGTCTTTCTTCCCGATCAGGTAGACGTACTTGAATTCTTCATTCATTATCCCCAGGATTTAATGGAGTCGTTTATTTTCCAAAGTATATTACCGCTATATTAATTTATCTACTGCCCAGAAAGTAGTTAAGACTCCCTAATAACCTAGAGCATTAAGTTGATTTTGGCACTCAAGTCAGAGTGCCCTCCTTAGACATTAAGTTGACTTGGACATGATAACTTACGCCTATTTTTCTGTTATTTCCTAACAGGAACTAGAAAGATGATGAAAAGTATTCTTAGTTCCTGTAATCGGAATTATTGGTATTTCCTTTTTGCCTCTAATTCCCCCTAAAATTCACTTTCTATTACTTTTGATTTTGTTGGCAAAAATAACAGGAAGTTGAAAACTGACTGTAATGGGAAGTAGTTCCGCTGTCGGAATTCTGTCAACGGAACAGGGTTGAGTCCTGGAATTAGAATTGGGTCGTGTGTCGGTGACATGCCCAAGTACATGAAGTTGACAGATATGTTTACACACCTGCTAAGTACAGGACAAAAACTTGAAAAGGTAGACAGGAAAAGGGTTTCATGGAAAAAACAATTCCCGTTATTAATAAAACACTAGGCGTATAAATATAAAATCCCCAAAACCCTAAAATTAAGATGTTTCACCTAACTTCAATATCATGACTTATATCACTTCTGTAATCTGTAAACTGAGAAATATTTGATAAGTTTAACAATATCAGATAAAATCTAGTGGTTTTTTAGTGAAAAAATTCTGGTAAATCTTTGTGAACAATAAAATTCCTAGAGTATTTAAATATATTCTGCATAGTAGGTTTTACATGTAAACCTATAAATAAGGTATATTGATTTACAAGAAAAATTCCAAAAATAACAAAATTTATACTATCACTATATCCATCAGCTTGATTCCTAGCGATCTGACCCCCAAGTCCAAAAATCATACTTATTAGTGCCGATAATAGCTGAATCAGTACAAGAGTAATATGCCTTGTTTTGCTATTATTAATTAATAAAAATAAAACAACATTTAATATTAAAATTAGAAAAAATTCAAATAAATGAAGTACAAAAATAGAAGCAATAATATATACTGTTCTTTCTACTAAATGAGGTTTTATACTTAATAAACCACCTAATAACATCCCGGTTGAAATTGTATGAAGTATCAAAGAAATTAAAAACTTACCTTGTTGATAAGAATTATGTGCTCCTATAAGACTTGGAAAAAATAGTATAGGGAAAAATATAAAATTACTACCTGCACCAATAACTACAAAGATAAAATTACTTGCAAATACTAATAATATAAATATGTTAAAAATTAACACATATTTAACAGGATTTAATTCATTCATATTTATCAAAACTATTTAAAATAAATTAACATAATAACAACTAACTAAGAGTATCACTGTCATTAAACAATTGGTAATTAATTACCGTTATAAATTTTAAGCTATCATTCACAATCTTCTAAGTCAATAAAAAATATAATACTAAAAACTAAACTTTCTTTGCGTGACTCTCTACACTGAACGTACTCGGAAACGTATCCCTGTATTAGCCAAGCGCGTAGGTAGCTAGGGTTTTAATTTGCCTATCTCTCCACCCTAGTCATGTGTGAGGTTTTTATCATTTTGGATAAAAACTCCTGGAGTTTCGGGAGCTGATGCTGCGATCGCACCAAAAAACAACCCACCCGTTCCTGTGCCTCTAACGACCTAGGAGTTCGGATGGGTTACGAAATAATGACTAACTTTTTATACACGACTACAGCCTATCCTACGCCCAGTACTGGGAGCGCCTGGGTACCGAAGGAGCGTACAGGACGCCGCAGGCTCTATTTTGGGGTTTATTTTATTCCGGTTCCCCTACAAGTAGTAGTTGTTGTAGTAGTTGTAGTAGTACCACCTGTAGTAGTAGTTGTAGTAGTTGTTGTATTACCACCTATAATCTTTTCCAAGCCTAGGTTTATAGTTTCAAGTTTACTTACTTTAAGATCAGTTACCATTATCTGTGCCATTTTACTTTCTCCTTTTGTCTTTTAATGTTGAAGTTATTCTGTTGTATTTTTATTCACAACATTAGTTTATGGTATAAGCACCTATATCTATAAATACCTGTTATTAATACTTGAAACCTATGTATTGTAGTAATTTACATGATTTCATAGCTATTTTATACAGGTAATTAAATACCAGTAATAACTATATCAATTTTTTGAAAGTAGGATTATAAAAGTTTCTTAATGATTTTGTGAAATAACTTTATAATTAGTTTAAATCTACTAAGTAGTTCCAGAAAAAAGAAATATTTGGTAGTTAAAAAAGTGATGTCCTCACAAGTAAAGCCATTGATTAGTTACTAGGGCATAAATTGCTGTAGTTAAGTTAATTTAACGTCGCAGTACATTCAGTTGATATTGGTACACCGATTGGTGTACCACCCCAAGGTAATTAAGTTGACTTGGGTGAGAAAAATGTCTCACCTACCCTAGTACTGTTAAGTTGACTAAGGTATTGTTTAATACATCAATTATTTGTTATCTTGTGATTTTAAGTGACAAGATAAAGAAAAGTATTGTTAACACCGGAAATGGGCGTTATTGGTACTTCAGTTGACCTGTTTACACAATAGTTTTACACAATAGTTTTGACTCTGGTGGGAAGTAGTCTCATTGTCGAAATTCCGAGAATGGAACAGGGTTGATTCCTGGAATTAGAACTAGGTCGTGTGCCTGCGAAATCCCCAAGTACATGAAGTTGACAGGTCTGAGTACGCCATCAAAATGGATTTTTATTGCTTTCCGGAAAACAACAAGGGAATATTGCTAGAATGTTGACTGGTTATGATTCATATATAGTCAAAAATACAGCAAAAATAAATCCAATAAACTATTTTACACTTTCCGGAAAGCAATCTAATAGTGGAGATAGGCAAATAAGGCGATCGCCCACCTAACAACCTCATCTGCACACTAAACACAGAGGTGCCCTAGGGTAAGACCTAGGCATCGACTCTAATATGATCTAGAGTTAATCCGGAAAAAGAATAACTTTGACTGTAGTACTCATGGATACCTTAGTAAATCTGCCCTAGTTACTCAGATATGGAAGCTCTAGCCATTGCCGCCCTAGCCTTTATCGGTACCAAAGCTGCGGAAACTACAGTAGAAAAGGTCACTGAGGCAGCCATAGAAAAAGCTCAGCCCCTGCGCGAGAAGATTATTAATAAGTTAAGGAGTAATCCGAGGGCTGAAGTAGCTTTGCTAGGTGCCTCCCCAGGGTCAAAGACTGAGCTAAAAATTGTATCTGACTATTTGCCAGAGGCGATGAAAGCAGATTCTCAATTTGCCCAGGAGATTGAAGCATTAGCAAGAGAAATCGATAATTTAAACCAAAGGCAAGGGGAAAATTGGCAAGTGTCTGGTGGCGAGGTAAATTACAACAGGGGATCTGGTAAGATAACTTCTAACACTGAAAATAAAGGTCCAGTTATTAACGAAGCTGGTAATAATAATACCTTCAACTTTAACAACTACACTAATCCTCCTCAACATTAGCTGAAGTCGCCTGGGGAGCAGGTTAACCAAATCCCAGTTGCTAATCCTAATAATTTAGCTAGAGTACACAGTGGAGTACTCAACACCAACTACAGCCGTCCACCTGCTGGTATTCCTTTCCAAGTTCCATATCTACCATCGTATTTTGTAGAACGCTCAGAAGTCAGCCAAGAGCTAAAAAAACGTCTGTTAGCAAAAGAAACAGCTCGAACAGGAACTTTGGTCGTCAGTGCCATTTACGGTTTAGGAGGTATCGGTAAATCAACTCTCGCTGCGGCTTTAGCTCACGATCCAGAAGTGCAGAGGCATTTTCCCGACGGTGTACTGTGGGCTACTTTAGGACAAACACCCGACCTACTTCCATTTCTCAGCACCTGGATACAAGCGCTCGGAGATTACGACTTTAAACTAACCACCTCAGAAACCGCCTCGCTCCATTTAAGGACTTTGTTACATAACAAAGCCATTCTCCTAGTCGTAGATGATGTTTGGAATTCAGACCATGTAGAACCATTCCGAGTTGGGGGTTCTAACTGTAGGGTATTGGTAACTACTCGGGAAGCAGTAGTCAAAGGAGCAGTCCGCTTCGACCTAGATGTGATGACAAAAGAGCAAGCTTCAAAGCTGCTAACCCATCCATGGAAAGGTCAACTAACAAATGTTCAGAAACATCAGGCAGAAGCTTTAGCAAAGACCGTCGGCTACTTACCCTTGGCTCTGGAATTAGCCGCTGCTCAAGTGAAGGATGGCGTGTCTTGGAGCGAGTTACTCTCGGATTTGCAAGCAGAAATTGCCCGCTTGGAAGTTTTAGATTTACTAGGTGCAGATGAAATACACAGTGAGGAAAAACGTAAGGACTATAGTCTACTGGCTTCATTTAACCTCAGTCTGCGGCGATTACCCTCCGAAAGGCGAGAGGAATTTGTCTGGTTAGGCGTGTTGCCCGAAGATGTGACTATTACTGAGAAAATGGCAGTCACGCTGTGGAAGTGTAATCAATCCAGGGCAAAGACAACTCTGCATTATTTGCGTTCTAAGGCGTTATTGTTACCAGGTGTATCTAGTGATGAGACTACTAGCTATCGCTTACACGATTTACTACATGATTTAGCTCGTAACTTATTAACTAATCCCACAACACCGGAAGAAGGACAGTTACCAGGTTTTGGACTAACACTACTATCAGCTCACCAAACTCTATTACAACACTATCGAGCAAAAACTAAAAATGGCTTGTGGCATACTCTTCCCGATGATGGCTACATTCATAATTATTTGACATGGCATCTGCTCAAAGCCGAATGGAATGATGAGGTGCATCAGCTATTAAAAGAAGAAACTGAAAAAGGGGAAAATGGTTGGTATCAAGCTTGCGAGCGTTTAGGAAAAATAGCTATATATATTGTGGATATAGCTAGAGCATGGCAGCTAGCAGAAGAAGTTTTCTCAGAAAACCCGTCACAAGCAATTGCTTGGCAATGTCGTTATGTTCTCATAATCTCCTCTCTCAAGAGTTTAGCAGCGAACATTCCGGCTACATTAATAGCAACACTGGTAAAAAAGAAGATATGGACTCCAGCCTTGGGGTTAACTTATGGGAAGCAAGGAAAAAATCCAGCAAGACAAGCAGAAGTCTTGAGGGAGTTAGCTCCTCATCTGCCTAAAAGTCTACTACCACAAGCACTGGCAGAAGCACGGAACCTTTTGGATGATGGCGCTCATAGCTACCGAACGACAGCACTGAGCGGGCTTGTTCCTTATCTGCCTAAAACTTTACTACAAGAAGCCCTAACATCGGCACGGAGCATTCGGGATGATTGGAAACGAGTGAAAATACTGAGCGGGCTTGTCCCTTATTTACCTGAAATCCTGTCAGAAGCCCTGGAAGCAGCACGGAGTATTACGTGTGGGATATATCGAGCGAACGCGCTGATATGCCTAGCACCCAATCTATCTGAAATTATACTACAAGAAGTCCTAGCAGCGGCACAGAGTATTCCCCATGCGAACTGCCGAGCGGAAGCACTCAGGGAGCTTGTCCCTTATTTACCTGAAATTCTACCAGAAGCCCTGAAAGCAGCACAGAGTATTTCGTATGTGAGGCACCGAGCAAAAGCATTGAGAAAGCTTGTCCCTTATTTACCTGAAATCCTGCCAGAAGCCTTGACAGCGGCACGGAGCTTTAGGGATGAGAGCTTCCAAGCGGAAGCACTGACGGAGCTTGTCCCTTATTCACCTGAAATCCTGCTAGAAGCCTTGACAGCAGTACGAAACATTCCGGATGAGTCAGCTCGCGCATCTGCATTGAGCAGGCTTGCCCCCCATCTGCCTGAAATTCTACCAGAAGCCCTGGCAGCAGTATGGAACATTCAGGAGGAGAATTACCGAGCTAGAACACTATACAAACTAATTCCCCATCTACCTCAAAATCTACTACTAGAAGTACTAGAAGCCTTACAGAACATTTGGGATGAGTCAGCTCGCGCATCTGCATTGAGCAGGCTAGCACCCCATCTGCCTGAAATTTTACTACCAGAAGCCCTGGAAGCAGCACGGAGTATTCCAAATGAGTCAGCTCGCGCATCTGCACTGAGGGAGCTTGCCTCCCGTCTGCCTGAAATTCTACCAGAAGCCCTGGCAGCAGCACGGAGCATTAATGATGATAGCTACCGAGTGGAAGCACTGAGCAGGCTTGCCCTCCATCTGCCTGAAATTTTACCAGAAGCCCTGGAAGCAGTACGGAGTATACAGGGTACTGAGAGTGAGTTGGTATCAGCTCGCGTATCCGCACTGAGCAGGCTAGCACCCCATCTGCCTGAAATTTTACTACCAAAAGCCCTGGAAGCAGCACGGAGTATTTCGTATGATCCATCTCGCGTATCTGCACTGAGCGGGCTGGTACCCTATCTGCCTGAAATTCTACCAGAAGCCCTGGAAGCAGCACGGAGTATTTCGTATGATCCATCTCGCGTATCTGCACTGAGCGGGCTGGTACCCTATCTGCCTGAAATTCTACCAGAAGCCCTGGAAGCAGCACGAAGTATTACGTATGATCCATCTCGCGTATCTGCACTGAGCGGGCTGGTACCCTATCTGCCTGAAATTCTACCAGAAGCCCTGGAAGCAGCACGGAGCATTCATAATGAGAGCGACCGAGCGGAAGCACTGAGTAGGCTTGCCCACCATCTATCTGATGAAATACTATTAAAAACCCTAGCAACGGTACGGAGCATTCAGCATAAGGGGTACCGAGCCTCATCAGTAATGATGCCATTACCTCATCTGCCAACTATTATGAAATCTGTGTATGAGCAACTAAATCCTAATTCTGTTGACTATAATATCTGGAAGGAAATCCTGCATTTTTTAGCAGATAACGATCGTCAAGTAGTATTAGAAAGTATCCCGAAGTTGAGTTCTATTATCATTGCTTTAGGTGGTTCAAACGCTTTTGCAGAAATAGCTCATGCTATTCAAGATGTAGGGCAATGGTGGCCATGAAAAAGGGAGAACTTTGTACGGAATGATAGGTTAGTAAACTTCAAAACAAATAAGATGTTTTATTTGTTTTCGCTCAAGTTTTAGAAAATAGTTGGGGAATCTAGGGATGTCTTAGATCGCAAGGGTTCCGTGCGTCCCGTAGTCCTGTTCAGGAAAGGGAACACCAAAGGCAAGCTTGCCACCCGGACCATCCCGGTACTGGAAGATCTTCGGAAGTACTTAACGGACTACCACCCTCCTAAGTGGGCGAACGAACTATCTATTCCCAGGGAGGCACGGGAAAGGAGATATCACCTCAGAGCCACCAGATAGAAAAAGAGCGTAAGTACTAGAAGGGGGATTATCGGTACTTCAGTACCAGAATCCGGCCAACCTTCATGCTTGAAAGGAGTACGACTCGGTTTGCGTACAGAAGCAGTAACCCAGATGCATCAAGGGCTAAAAACAGTACGACATTATCTATTGCCAGCTGGCAGCCATTTTCACCAGTGAGGAGTTCGGGGGAAAGCTTTGACTTTTAGTTCAAGATGTACCAGGGTTTGGCGGTGGGGAGCTTAGAAAAAGACAGCACCACTACCCCCAATGAGGCCAATTCCCTACTCCCTACTCCCTACTCCCTACTCCCACCATATGGCTCTAAAATGTTCAGTGAACGTCCGGTGAACGTCCGGTGAACATTTACTGAACATCCAGCAGATGGCTATGAATCAAGAAATAGACAAGTTTCCCCTCAAAGATTTGCAAAGCCGATATGACATAGGTCGCACCGCCCTTTATGAGCGACTTAAGCATATAAATATTAAGGCAAACAAAGAGGGGAGAAGCTCTTTCGTATCCGGGGAACAACTTGAAGAATTAGATCGCTTGCACAACCATCTAGAAGGGGGTGGAACGTTTGAGGACTTTGAATCATTATCAACCACCGGAAACAGTCAGGAAGCTATCTCCCTAAAAAGTTCACCGAACAGTTCACTGAACGTTCACCGGACGAATTCCTGGGAGGCGGAACGGGAACCATTATTAGAGGTATTGATTGATGCGATGAAGCAAAGCTTCCACTACGCAATCACTTACGGTGTCTCTCTACCCAATGCTGGAAAACCTGTGACAGCAATCGACCGCCATCAACAGCTGAAAGTTGCTGCTGAAGAGGGCTGGCTACTGACAACTTTGGAGGTGAAGGAACTTATCGGGGTTAAGCCTCAAGCCGGAAAGGGTGAGAATAAGTATACCCGAGGCTCATGGACATTCATCAAGTCTGGAAAAATTGGACGAGGAACTGCTTGGAGAGTAGAACGAAGCATGTCCCCAGAGAACAGGATGAAAAGGATTGAAGGACTTCCGGATTGACCTTAAAATGTCAGAATGATTTTGAGATTGATTTTGTCTTTTTGTCAGCGATGAAGCGTTCGCTTCCGCGTGGCCTACGGCCTCAGCTTCCGCGCTTGAGCGATTAGCCCGAAGGGCGTTGGCTAGCGAACGCTTATTGATATCAAGGTCTGGGTTTATTAGAACCCTTCCCCTTAGGCTTATTTTGTTCCTTTGATGACTTGTTTAGCAATTCGCTCGCTGTTTTTCCTGTCAATATCAAGTAGTTAGCTCGTTGATTTTCATCAAAGAACGCGAAGGCAGTCGATACGGCAAACATTACAATTACTACTAGTGTTTGAACCTTCTCTTGGAAGGTTTGATTTTTCTTTAGCATCAAAATTATTTCCTCTAAAATCAAGTCAATAATTATGTGACTAGTAGTTGTTGAATTTGAGCTTTCCAAGGTTCGGATAATACTACTTAACGATTGCAAAAAAAATATATTTGACCAGGGCACACCAAAGTTGTTCAATAAATAGGCAGGGGTGTATTGAGGCGTGGGGCATGAAAATTGACCGCCATGGCCAGGCAAAGATTTTAACAGCAGAGGAAATCCAGCTGCTGTTTAACGAAGGGGCAACCCTTAACCCGCCACGAGACCGGGCGCTGTTTGCTGTCATGCTCTACACTGCCTGTCGGGTCAATGAAGCGGTGACCTTAAGAATAAGGGATGTTTACGATCGCAAAGGGTCTGTGCGTCCCGTTGTCCTATTCAGGAAAGGGAACACCAAAGGCAAGCTTGCCACCCGAACCATCCCGGTACTAGAAGATCTGCGGTTTCACTTAACGGACTACCACCCTCCAAAATGGGGAAACTATCTATTCCCCGGAAGGCATGGGAAAGGGCACATCACCTCAGATGCCGCCAGCTGGATCCTTCGGGAGGCTTGCAAGCGTGTGGATATAGAAGGGGTCAGTACTCATAGTTTCCGCAGGACAGCACTCACCCAGTTAAGTAACGCAGGAATCCCCCTGCGGGTAATCCAGGAAATATCCGGGCATCGGACATTGGATGAGTTGTACAAGTACTTGGAGGTGCGACCCGAGCAAGTAAGGGGGGCTATCAGTGCCTTGTCAATGCTTAGTCCGGTTGAATCCGCCGAGCCGACTGAACCTGTGCCGGATTACACCGTTAAACCGGCATTGCCCGATGTAACTAATACTTCTGAACCATAAGCGACTCGAAAGTCCAGATGGCGTAAGCCTCCATCGGTAAATGTGTTTCCCCTGGGGCTACTCGATTCGGTAGTCTGTGAAGACTAGATTATTGCTTTCCGGAAGGCAATAAAGCAATTTATAGTGAATTACCTGAGCCTATAAGCCAGAGCTGAAAAGTGTTTTAAGTGACAACTATCTTTCCCTAATCATCAACGTTTTCCGGAAAGTGTATTGTTGATATGTCCTATGAATTTCGGCAATATTAGAAAGCGATCGCGACAAAATCGGAATAAAATGTACCCCCTTTTAAAGCCTTACCAGCCTGGGTTTCAGCCATTTTCTTGTTGCAGAACGTATCCCCTTTGTAGTCCGCCATTGGCCTGGAGTTTGGCTATTTTCTTGACAGCTTTTGTCCCCACCCTTTAATTAAAGGGGCGTAACTGGGGATTTTGGCTGCGTCTTTTTGTTATCTTTGCAGGAGGTTTCGATAAAAGGGGACAAAAAAGAACAGTGTGGATTCTCCCCGTAAGTCAACTTAATACCGAGGGTCGGTGATAAACTTTTATCACCCAAGCTGACTTGGTCTTTGTCTTCCACAGTAGGACTCATTAGAAGATGCGTCGAGAACCACGCAAGGTCAATGAAAAACAGTCTTCATATTCACAAAAACATTTTTACTCATTTGGGAGCAAAAATCAAAGTCATTGTCAAGCACCCTAATAGGAGGGTCAATTTATAATCGTGTAAGCCTTGCTGGGTATGCGATTAACTCCTAATACTAAGCAAAAAATAAAAACCTTCAATTAATGTTATAAGAAGTAACATACTCTACCTATTGGTTCGGATGCTCCATTTCGGAGTCGTGAGAAACTCTCCAGCAAAGGTTTTCAGGCTTTTGTTGGAGAGTTTTTCGGACCCGTTCCCGCGAGGATTTCGTATTTGTCGCGATCGCTTTTTGTCCCAATTTACCGCAACTAACCGCAGTTATCAGGGAGCTGGCTGAAGTTTTGATAGGGATTTTGAACACAAGGGGTCGATTAGTTGCGGTTAGTTACTTCTTGCTCAAAAATGGACAACAAAAAGACACAGTGGGCAATTCCGACTGTGTCTTTTTGTTGCTTTATCGGGCGTTAAAGACCGGATTAAACGCCTCGGAAAGTGTAATCAAAATTGTTCCAGTAATCCCAAAAGGCACCCCATCCGTCTTCCGGAGGGAATTCTTCCTCATCTTCAGGAAAAATGGAAAATAGCAAGTCATTGCTGTTCGTTTCTTCTGCCCATTTAATTAAACATTCACGAGTCAATCTTACAAGAATCCTTTGCTTCCCCTGCTTTGTCAAGTAGTCCTGTCCCTCAGTAAACTCAAGTGAATACAAACCCTTGAGAGCCTTGTCTTCACTTTTATAACCCAAGGCGAGGTAAGCGTCTTCTAGGAGGATAGGGAAAGGGGTATTGGCATTCAGGTATTGAAGAGTAACTCGTTTGATTGCCTTGTCAATCTTTACCTGGCTCCGTTCAAACTTCCGCTGTAATCGCCTTTGTTCCTTGTCGGCTTTCCGTTTTTTCTTCCTTTTAACCATAAAAATAAAAAAACCGCTACCTCTCTAGGGTAACGGTCTCTATACTTAAGTAAAGTGCAAGATACCAAAATTATACTTTTAGCTTTTTCACTTTAATTCTTCAAGCTGCTGTTCAATATATTGAATATTTTTCAACAACCTCTCATTGCTTCCTCCCCTAGTCGAAAAGTTGTGCCCAATATATGTTAAAACACTATGAGGAGAATTTTGTACTATTTGAAAAAGAGCCTTTGCTTCTTTTTCGGAACTAAACCCTTCATTACTCGCATTGTTGAGCCAGCTTTTAGCTTTCTCCTTGTCGCCCAATACAGCATAGCACTTCCCCAACAACAGAGCGGTAGTAGGTTCCATCGTTTCCCTGTAATTGATATCTAACAATGCTATCGCTCTTCGGTAGTCACAGATAAGGGGATTTGGCTTATCTATCAATCTAACAGCAACATCGTGCCAAGTCTCCCCATCTTCCAGGCAATACTCAGTAGTGGTGTCGATTTTTAAGGGAGCAAAATTGTGATGGTCAGAAATGAATCTTTCAGTGATTTTGGCAGTCTTAGTTGTCTTCATAAAACAAGAAATCAAGGTTTATTTTAACTAACAGTCCAGCTACTTCGTCCCTAGAGAATCTTTGATGATTGCAGCGGCTGTAAGGTACTTGGTGGGTTTGGTAGCTGCACTCCTGATCCTCTGGCACTTTAATGCCTGGACAAGCTCTTTTGTTTTCAAGGAAAATAGATTGGCAGTTGTCTGTAACCCACTGTTTGATGTACTTTCGAGAGATTCCAGTTAGTTCCCACAAAACGGAAAGGTTAATGGCTAAAGTCCTTTTTGGGTTGTAAGAAATGTTTTCGTTATACTTTCTGATCGAATCAAAAGCTCTTTTGAGTTTTTCGCTTCTAGCCTCTGCCCCCCGGTAATCAAATAGATCAGAGTTAGACCACTTGGTCAAGTCAAATTCATGCCGCATCGACTCCCTCCTGTAAATCGAAATCAACAATCATGCTGCGAATATCCCAAAGGTCACCGGCATACTTTCGGAAGTACTCCAGGGATTCATTTGAACAAAGCCAGAACAGTAGGGTCGTGCCACGGGAAACAATTGCCTCACGAGAAAGGTTCAGCTGCCTTAATTCGGACACTATCGTTTCATGCGAGAGGGTCTCCAACCCCACCACCGCTACATGGTCGCAGGGACCGAAACGTTGACGCAACCACCGGGTAAGTCCGACTTGCCCTTGGTCGAAAAAGAACGATTCAGAAGCTTTCAGCCCACTCTCCACCTTCCGAAAGATGGGACTACGGTGCGTTACATCTGATGCGATCGCGAAAACTATGGAAGATTGCCCTTCTCCCATCTCAAACGTCTGGAACATTTCGGACACCTGCTGGTCTTCTTTTTCTTCCAGTGGTGCAGCGTACTTAGCCGGAAAGTACTCCACCCCTCCATGTTCTGTGAGATACCGGCACTGAAATAGTACCCTCCGGCCATCCTCTCTAATGGAGTATTGTGGACAAGCCTTGAGGTCTTCTTTTTCCACGTTCAGCAAGGCCGGAGGTTCGTCCATCCATCCGAGGAATTCTGTTGTCTTTTCGATTTTGGCGCGATGGCTTCGCGATTCGTTGATTAAATTAAATATCATGGTTGGTATCGTGGCAATTGATTGACGAAAGACGGGAAGAGCAACTCCCGTCTGTTTTGTCTTGCTTAACTATAGCGATAGAGTTTATGGCCTGAGAAACCGCAGTAAGCTGCGGTTAGCTGCGGTTAGCTGCGGTTAACAAAAAAAAGGAACGTCAACGTCTTTTCTTCTTGCTAACCCCTGGGCGTCCCGGCTTTTTCCCCTTCCCTGTTACCTTTGTCGTCTTCTTTTTCTGGTCTGAGACAGAGGAGGACTGCTGTGCGAGGCGACTCAGATCAATAGTCTTAGTCTTTGGTGGCTGCTCTTTTTCCTTGATACAGCCATTCTCTATCAAGCGGTCACGCACCCAGTCGTCCCATTCTGAAGCGGTCAAATACAGGTTCTCTGATTTCTTGGATATTGCAAATCCATCAATGAACCACACCTCTCCATGAGCTTTCAATCCCGCTCGAATGTCCTGGAAAAAGGCATCCTCGTCGAATGGCTCATTTAAGAGGTCGTCATGAAAAAGTATCAATTCTGGGGTTGACTCTATTACTTGCCAAATGCGTACCCCTGGCAAGGCTTCAATATTTTTTAGTTGGTTGATTGTTGTTAGCATTGGATATTCTTGATTGATTTGTGCAAAACCTGGGGCAGTTTTTTTCCAGGTATCTATTTTTAACTACAGAACAAATTCGTAAGCGAATGGAACATCGTGCTCCTGCCCGCAATTATCAATCCAGGTACTGTAGACTTCGGTTAAGGTCGTTCGGCATTGATCCTCTATTACATCTTTCGGAGCACATCCGATTTTCCACTTAGCAAAAGTAGGGTTAGTTTTGCGAAAATTACTGATGCGAACGCGAGAAGTTTGAGTAAGAGTAAACGTGTTCATTGCACTACACCTCCTCGTTGAAATCACATTCGTCATAGTCATACCCCGATTCATCTTCCAAGCCCAGAATCCAGACCACTTCATTCACAGCAATACGAATTTTAGAAGTCACTTTTGAAACAAACTTATCTAACTTGACCCGAGTACTGACTGCCTTCATCTTGGCTAGAGCAATCACATACTCGTGGTGCGTTGGGGCAAACTTCCAAAGGAAATCAGAACTGAAGCTGTACATGCCGTGCCAATACCAGTTGCGGTAGTGCTCACAGAAGCAGTCTTCTGCTAAGTCAGCGGAACCACTGGCGATTAACGTTACCGGATGACCGCACTCAACAGAGAAGAAATGCTGAGCAGACTCCAGTTGATCTTCGGTGCATGCGCGGATCATCAAGCTTTTGCCATCAGTAAAGAGGTAGGTTTTCATTCTTTTTTTTGCAATTTCAATCAGAGAGAAGGTTACCCCGCACCCGGCGGGGCAGTTCAATTAACGGGGGTTCTTAACTTGAGGCTTTGGCTTGACCCTGCGGCGGAGTATACTCCCGTTAGTTCCTTGAGTGCCCCCTTTTTTTGATTAACTTTTCGCGTTCAGCAATCGACTTTGCCGCGCCCTTAGGGGCAATCGCTTCGTCTATGGCTTTCGATAAATCTTCCATCTTCCTCTCCTACTTGTTGACTCGTCGGCAAAAAAAGCCGATTGACTTGACTTTTGCTTCTGATTTCGATTGCCGTTTAGGCGCTAGGGCATTATGTCCGTTGTCCTCTGTTGTAGTCCTCACAGCCTCGCGGAAACCACACGAAGTGGGAACGATATCACCGAAAAGCCTGCCAGTACCTTTGTACTCCTCACCACCTTTGTCACTGGTCTTTACCGGAGTATCACTGCGCCTGCCCATTGTTCCGGTGAAATGATTCGTCCTTTTAGACTTTGAGGTCACAGTAGGCTGAGGGTTTTGCTTGCGTCCCATTACTCGACCTCCTGCTGATAGATTGCTTGAATGCCAGCAGGAGTTATCCCACCGTTATTTACAGAAACAGTAGCCTCGGCATTATCAAACGTGCGGGATACTATGGACTGAATGATCGCATCTGCATCAAAGCCTGCACAAACCCAGAGGTAAGTCCGCAGGCTAAAATGACTCAAGTCTGGGGCAGTACCAGGTTTGTAATCGCGAATTAGCTCAATGGCAAAATCCTCCCCGAAAAGTTCCAAACTAATCACCTGGTCTGAAAGGTGAACGTTTAAAGTGGCCTCAGGAAGGTAGTTGTTCTGGTTAGCGAATTCCCGTACTACGGACGAGGAGTTATTGATAAGAGTGGCACAGGCTTTAGCAGAACTTAACACCTGACCCTGTGGAGTCTTAATAAAAACTGACAGCTCTGATTTTGAATCAGGCTGGTGTTTGATTAGCATGAGATTGTCCTATGAATACTGGGACTCATCAAGGCGATCGTTCTGTTTGCGGTAGCGATCGCCTTTTTGAATACGTTTTTAATTTAGCACGTTTGGTATAGTGCTGTCAATTCTTATTGTTGTTTATTTTTCAATAATTTTCAGCTTTTGTAATCAATCATAAAAGATAACGTTTGGTAGGTAGCGCAACACTTGTGGATTGGTATCAATCGAAATACAGGCTGTTGACGTCGTACCATCGGTGGTTCCGGCTATCTCGCTTAGTTAGAATTCTGCCTTCCTCCTCCCAATTAATCAGAGTATTTTTGCTTACCCCCAGAATCTCCCTGGCATCCTTGGGGGTAACCCAGTTAGGTCTGTAGGGGTCAAGGGCTACTGGCAAGCGGTCGAGCCTCTTTTTGTTCTTTTTGCTCGCGATCGAATCCAAATCAAAACGTCTGACACCGTTGGAGGTAATTACAGCTTCTATCATTCCTTGCTCATGCCAGTACTCTAGGGTCTTGATAGTAATCCCTAGTTCCTTGCAAGTTGCCTTAGGAGTCCTTAATCTCATTGGTTTTCCGTCTTTTGCGTTTACCCCTACCGTAGCAAACGCTCAACCGTTTGGGAGGTAATCAAATGACACATGTACCCAGGACTGGACAGAGGGATCTTACTGGTCCCCAACAGTCCAATACTTTGAACCATCCCTCGCTTTATGTACATATTTGGGCAATAATGACTATGTTTTAAGCCCCTCTATTGGTTATTTTACTGCGGTTCGTTGCGGTACTGGACAGCTAAAGACAGCCCAAAACTGTATTAAGTTAACTTAACAAGGTTTAGGTCGATGGTATATAGGGAACTCTATTTATTTAGTTGGTTAACTTCTCGAAAAATGTGTAAATGTGTATTTTTTACACAAACTAAGATCGAAGATAAAACTTATATATATCAAGGGTTATAGCCTTTACTTAAAAAGTGTGTGTGTAGTGTAAAACTGAGTTTGTTTTAAAACTCGACTCTATAATGTCAGTTAACTCTGCAACATTGACGCTATTTATTTGACTCTCTTCAGTTAGCATACAAGTCGTCCTCCATTAACTAGCAAACCAAGGAAGGAAAAGCGCCTCAAGCCCTGAGCAAAGGCAGTTTTTGCGGTACTTCCTACTGATCAGCCACACAAAACTCAAAATTTGTACCTTACTAGCTTTAAATTTAATTAAACACATTCTAATATCGATCAAGTTAGTGTTTAGATTTTACACACATTACACTTTTACACGCTAGCCTCTCAGATTGTTATACAGTAAAGGTTATAGACTCTTGAGTACTACTTTTCTGTTTTACACTTTTACACACTTTCCGAGAACTTGATGGAATTTATGATAGGTGCAGCGGATGAGCTTTATTACCCTAAAAAGGTACGAGGTGGCGATAGGGTTTGTTGAGCTGTAGGGCGACAAACCCTATCGCTGACCCTATCAGGTACAGCGTCGGGAGTACGTCACGTCACGCAATCAGACCCCCGGCTAAAGCACGGGGGTTCTCACATGTCACGAAGCTTTAAGAGTATCCCACAGATGAAAATGGGAGTGTTCGATACTGCTTAGAATCCACGCAATTTCAATCCGTGGAGAGTTCAACTTTATCTTGTGGTTATTTTTTTTTGCAACGCAAAATAGCTCAGTGCCTTGATACGGCTAGAGCCTAAGCTAACCCTTGAGGAGTATCAACAGTCAGTTAAGAGCGATCGCTTTCCTTGTCGGAGTATACGAAGGTCGATATCTCTGAGAGGGGAATTTGATGCATGTCTATTAGTGGGTTGGGTTCTCGCGTTGCTGGGCAGGTATCCAAGGCAATCCATTCTTGATTAGGGTCTTGGTACTTAGAATCGTCTACCCTGTAGGTTTCCAAGGTCGGAGAACAAGATTTAAGGACGCACTGAACCATTTCCAATTTCAGTGGAACAGCCCCCAGTTTTTCGTTTGCAATTTCGACCCCAACAAACTCATCTGTGAGAAGTACAGAGCGATCGCGATAGTCTCGAACAATTTGGTAACAAGTACCAGTCTTTTTGAACGAGTCGAACCTGGGGTTTTCTCTTTCATCTTTGACTGGTGGGGGATCCTTGGGTTTGCTCTGAGGCTGACCAAAACCTTTCGCCTTGGTCTGTTGCACCTTCTCTGGTGGTTCATCCAGTACTGTCACTACTGAGGGTAAGGCATGGGAAGTCTCTAGCGGTGAACTTGAGGGGTGCTGCTGAACCGCCTGTAATTTGCTAGAAGGAGCTGTTTGGGTGCTAGAGCTACTTGTTCCTACCGAAACTAATTCCCTTGTGGGTGCCGACGAAGAAACATCAAGCTGTGCTTCTTTGATCTGTTCCCGTATTTGTTGCTCAATACCAGTGTTTGGTGGGTTGCCAGGGATAGGACTAGGCGAGCTGGAACCTCCTCCGTCATTCTCTCCGCCTTCATTTGGCTTATCTAGGTACAGAACCTTGTCAACCAAGTAGCCTTTCCCCATAGAATCCAGCTCTTCCATCAGTATTAGAGCTTTCTTAACATTCATCCTTCCTTGAATGTCTCTGGGGTTCCGCCAGGTATTTGTGATATCGCGGGTAGTTACTTTGCCGGTTTTCTGAAGCCTCTTGTAAAGCTTTAGCAGGGTTCCACTGATGTTTTCGCTTCTTTGTACAAGCCCCTGGATTAACTTAATTTGATCGATATAGTAATCGACTAATATCACAGCCCGCTTAACAGTTTCAATCTCTATGATGTCAAGGCTTTTAGACCTATCAAAGGCACATTCAATTCCGTGAATCACTAAAGACAGGCGAGCTAAATTAACTCGCATTTTTGCGTACACCTGGGAAATTGCGGGATTTGTTTCTTCGTATTGTTCAATCAAATCGCTAAGTCGCTTAAAATGCTCGTCGTAAAGTTTCTCAGATTCGGGAGAAAAATGACTAATCAACTGAACGGGGTTATCTCTGTCTTGCGCGTCCAAAAAATAGCGATAGAGGCTGTCTAGTATTGGGTTAATGTCAACATTTGACCTTGATAGAACACCAAAGTTCTTTGGTCTTTGGTATAGGTGTGGCAAGGCTCTACCAAGCATTCCGTTGGCGTCATTTATAAAGTCAAATAGTTGAATGATTCGAGCAATCTGAACCCCTCCGCATAGACAGAGCGAATGGCGGTTGAAGAATCTCGAATTCTCTTCATTGACCCGATCACTGCTCCCAACAGCTAACCCACTCCAAAGCTCAAGAAGCATCTCTAGATAGGAATTCTTAGCATTGGTGTAACGATCCATTGAGGAGAGCTTGAGTAACTCATCGAATACCTGGAGAACGATAGAATATTTTGGCTGCTCCCCTAATATTCTTTCGACAGCTTCAGGGGTAGCTCTACCATTGACAGTTAATCGACGTCTTTTGTTTTTCTTCTTGAATTCTTCTGGATCCTCGTCTGTTCCAACGGCCTCTGTTTTTTCCTCTTTTGACTTTGACTCCCAGTTAGCCTGTAATCTTTTTAGCTGTTTCTTGCCTTCTTCATAATCGAGTCGATAACTTTCCTCTATATCCATCAAGGGACCCAACCCAATTTTTAGTGCTGGAGATTTTCCAGAGCCAGGTCCCGCTACAACAATAGGCCATAGTATCGGACTTTCAATAAAACCTTTAGCTACTCGCACTGCTCGGTTCGACATTGCGGTGCCAGTCCCGGCTAATATCGATTGAAAAATCATCATAGGGTCCAGCCCACCATTTTTAGCTGAGGCTATAATTGCCGTTGCTAATTGCTTGGGAAGAACTGAGTACAAGTCGAGTTTCTTTTTCTGAGCGGCAAACAGTTCATTATTTTCGTCTCTGGACTCTGCTACCTCAGCTCTGTAATCGCGCTCTGTTTCGAGATCTTCTAACAGCGATCGCACATCAGCATTTCGCCAACCAGCTTTATTAGCGAGGTCAGAAATCTTCCCTTTTCGCTCAGCCCCAGATAGGCATGGTTCTACTATTTCAATTTGAAGAGTAAGAGCCAGCTCGCTAGATGGGATATAGGTTTTTTCAAAGCCTTTACCTCCTCTTTTCTGGTCAAACAGGTTCCCCTGTCTGACAGCTTGTGAATTTCCGATATCTTTTTCTGTCCTGATCGCTGCTAGGATTTGTTCTTTTGTTGCTCCATCCTCTACCCAGTCAACAATGTCCGCACCACCAGCGGCAGGAAGGTGATTCCATGTTCCACTTTCTGGGTAAGGGTAAAGCCATTTTCCGGGGCCTGTCACTTCTTGGATTTTTCGCATGTGCTCTATCCCTGGCTTGTCCATATCAGGAATAAAGACCAGATGTGGGTAACCCTCCAAAAACTCGTATTGCTCAGCCTGAAATCCTGAAGTCCCTCCTTTATTAGTAATTGCAACCAGCCCAAACGAATTAACGAGATCAGCACAGGGTTCCCCTTCAGTTATTGCGATCAGTTCTTCCTGCTCCATAGCCTCTATGGCCTTCTGGTAATTGAGAACCTCCCAGTCCTTGTAAGTTAAGTCCCCAAGCCCGCTAACCCAATGGCCATCACTTGTCATTCGAGACTGCCTTATCGTTTTCTCGGGATCGGTTCGCCTTACCTTGACTACTGGCCGACCCTGTTTGTCGCAGTAGATCCATTCACGGGTTTGAGCCTTCCGCTGTTTTTTCTTGGGGGCGTTGGGATCATGTTTCAGATGGTCTTGATGGACGAAGAACATTCCTTGTTGTACTCCGCCGACCTCTTTCATCGCAACATAATTTCCTACAATGTCCCCTTTCTGGATTCCAAGTTCTAAAGCTTTAGTACAGTTGACCTCTGTCCTGTGCCCGTCATGACCACAAGGTGCATCTCCCTTCCTCCCAAAGGTGGAGCAGATAGGGCATCGATCTTTTTTGGAAAAGGATTTCCAGCTTCCCATCATGCCACCTCCTGAGAAGTAGGGTTGACGTCTTGGCCAGTTTGCCAATTATTTTTCTTATCTAACTCTAAATTCTCTGAAACCGCAGTGGACAGCAGTTCGGCTGTGTCCTTGTCTGATAATTGCGGAGTTGTTTGGGCGTTTCCGGGGTTTTCTTTTTGGAATTTTTGGTATAACATTGAAATATGATTGAAATTTTTTGTGGGTTGTTTCTCACGACTCACATGTTTCGCGAGAGATAACCTTTTTACTTAGGTATCGCGTATAGCCTGATCAGAGTCACGAAAAAGCAATGATCAGCAACAACACAACTCAATCATCTGAAGTTAGTATTTTAGTTCAGATGTCACCCCCCGGTCTTTGTCAAGACGCGGGGAATTTTCGTTAAAGACTCAGTGTATTTAGTTGACCGTAAACATTGACTGAATCCGGGAACAGGGTGTTGCTCCTGTTCTCCTTTCAAATAAATAATAACGCAAATCCTGGAAAAATATCGCGAAACTTTTGATAAACGACGCGACGCACAATCCAGAGGCAGAAAAGACTTCAGGTTTTTCAACATATTATTTATCTCTGGGTTATCAACCGCAACTAACAACAACGGTTCAATTAAAGCTTTACTAGCCAAGGGTTTTTGCAGAACTGTTATCTTTGGGCAGGCAAAAGATTCTCCACAAATTTCCTTTTTGTCGCGTTCGCGCAGCGTAGCCCTTTGGGCTAATGGTGATTCAGTCTGATTTGCCTGGTCGTGTTCCCTGGACATTAAGTTGACTTTTGAAACCAAAGTGAAAGGAAAGTCAACTTAATGTCCAGGGGTTACAGTGCGGGTGGAGTTGGCTTCTTAGAACTGGACTTCTATCGGGGCAGACCTTAAGGCAACTTAATGTCTAGGGTCTGCGATCACTCCCCCAACCAAAATCAACCACAGCTGCAATGCGACGGCCAGCTGATTTCAAGGTCAAGTCCTAATGCTTTGATCATCTTGTCCAAGGTTCGCTCTGGGATGCTTTTGTATCGACCATTCTCGATATGCCTCCAGTGAGACTGGTCTAATCCTGCTTTCCTGGAAGCTGCTGCTATAGTCAAGCCTAATTGCTCCCTTGCCTCTCTTATTACTCTGGGCAAGTCGTCGATTACTACCGACACAGTAATGGTTCTGTTGATTATCATGAGTTTTCGTTTTGGATTAGTCTCTTTATACTAACTCCTAGGATATGGAGTCCTCAAAGGGCATAAACCGACTAATGAAAAACTTTTCATAGACCCTTGACAACCTACATTCCGCAGGTTGGACAGAAAAACTATGGTATTTTTGTTTCATGACACCAATAGCATCATCAATTAGAGTACAAGATCTTGACCACTGCGGGATAGTAGCGGGAATAATCGACCAGATGGGGTTGGTGGAGCAAATTAACCAGGAACTGGGAACCCACCCCCAAGAAATTCTGAGTGCTGGAGTAGGGGTCAAAGCCATGATTATCAATGGATTGGGCTTAGTCAGTGCCCCCCTCTACTTGTTTGAGAGATTTTTTGTGGGCAAAGCCACTGAACACCTGCTGGGAGAGGGAATTAAACCGAAACACCTCAACGACGACCGTTTGGGGAGAGTCCTCGACCAACTCTTTGAAGCTGGATTGACTCAACTGTTTGTCAAAGTAGCCCTGGCAGCAGCCTCCAAGTTTGGGGTTAACTTTGACAGCCTCCACCTCGATTCAAGTTCGTTCCACGTTCATGGATCCTATCTTAGCCAAGAGAGCCTCCCCTCAGAAGAGCCAACAGCCCTCAAGATTACTCATGGCTATTCTAGAGACCATCGGCCAGACCTCAAGCAGTTTATGGTGGATTTGATCTGCAGTGGAGATGGAGATGTACCCCTATACTTGCGGGTAGCTGATGGTAATGAATCAGACCAAGCCGTCTTCGCCCAGTTGATGAAAGAATTTAGACAGCAGTGGGACGGCAATGCTCTGTTTGTTGCCGATGCCGCTCTGTACAATCAGGAGAACCTTCAGTCGTTGACCAATCTGCGATGGCTCAGCCGAGTGCCAGGGACAATCAAAGGGGCACAACAGTTAATGGAACAGTTACCTGAAGAAGCTTTCCACCCGTCTCAATTGAGCCAATACCGATGGTCTTGTGTCTGTAGTACCTACGCCGGTATCAAACAGCAATGGTTGATCGTAGAGAGTCAAGCCAGAAAAGAAGCTGACCTCAAGCACCTGGAACAGAAAATCCAACAGCATCAGGAGTTGGCTAAAAAACAACTCAAGCAGTTAGGTCAACAAGACTTCGCCTGTGCTGCTGATGCCTTAGCAGCCGGCCAAAAGTTAAACCAACAGTTGCGCTATCATCGCTTGTGTCAGCTCGAAGTGGTACCGCACCCTTACTACCGCAAGGCGGGACGACCGCGAACAGGACAAGCTCCTGACGGCTATCACTATCGTCTCCAAGGGACCTTGACAGTTAAAGAAGAGGTGGTTGCCCTGGCTCGAACCAGGGCGGGACGATTCGTTCTTGCCACCAATGTCCTTGAATCGAAACAACTCAGCCCAGATCAGCTCCTATGTCAGTACAAAGGGCAACAAAGCACTGAGAGGGGTTTCCGTTTTCTCAAAGATCCGATGTTCTTTACCGACAGTGTCTTCCTCAAAACTCCTGAGCGGGTAGCTGCCTTGGCCATGGTGATGGGTTTGTGTTTGTTAGTTTACACTTTGGCACAAAGAGCCTTACGTCAAGCTCTGACCAGCACCAAGCAGAAGATTCAGAATCAATTGGGCAAGCCAACGGCTACCCCAACGATGCGTTGGGTATTTCAGTGTTTTCAGTCGATTCACTTGGTCATCCTGAATGGAGTGCAGCAGATTGTCAATTTAACTCCTGAGCATCAGAGGATTCTTCAGTTTCTCGGTGCCCCATGTCAAAAATATTATTTATTGGTCTGACCCACCTGCGGAATGTGGGATCTAACACTACAATTGTTAATTTTACTTTTACAAAATCATCTAAAGGTGCGCTTGTCGGACTTAGCTGAACGATTTCCACAACCGATAAAATATCAGAGCCGAGTACGCAGTTTAAAAATATTTTTATATTTACATCAATTGAGTGCCAAACTTTTGTGGTTTCCCATCCTCAAGCAAATACTTAAACAAGAGTTTCGGATTCGTATCTCTAATCGCAAACAAATAAGACAATGTAAAAAGCTAAAGCTTATTCATCAAGGATATCTGCTATTAATTATTGAAATAACTCAATGGAAAGAGCGAAATTTAGCGATGCATCGCTTTTATACGACTTTAAAATTTTATGGTAATTGATAAAATATTTGCTAATTTTTATCAATTTACGTTTTTAATTGTCTGTACGAGACTAAGCAGAATTAAAAGGAATAAGTATTCTGAATTACTAAGTTGACTTTTTAAGTGGTTTTTCCCACAAAATGGTGAACACTTTACATTTAAAGAGTTTCAGGCTATTTCGTCACCCCTTCAGAGTCTTGTGGGAATTCCTTCTCTTAGCGATTCATAAAAATTCAAAAATAAAAATCATGAAATGCAGGTATAATAGCTGAAGGATTACTATTTCACTCAAAAAAAATGCTCAAATGAAATAGAGTACCCATAACTCGATGTCCCTTTGCTTTGAACAATTATGCATGTGTTGTGATGATTGGTTCAATAACAAAAACTCAAAAAAAAGTCAACTAAATATGAAAGCCGATTCTATTATAACTTACAGACATCCAAGGTTAGAAGATGGACTTGAGGTTTATCATCTAATCAAAAAATGCCCACCTTTAGATGTTAACTCCCAATAC
>NZ_JAAHHW010000006.1 GCF_010692325.1 Moorena sp. SIO3I8
GCATATTTCCCTTTTGTTACCAAAAGGTATTGAGTCCAACCTAAAAGGTTGTTTTACGTGAGGGTAGGTGGTGTAAATTACCCTGGGGAGTCGGCTCCCCGCTTTACTTGACCAGTTCAGGTCGCGCAGTTTCCCCTCACACGGCTCCTAGGTATCTTTTTGGCTCCAGTGTATTTGTTGGTGACAACTTTGGTGAACTGCCATAAGGTTATTCCCCTTTTGGTTGTTATGGTTTCCGTCTGTATGGTGGAGATGAATCCGTTCATTGTCTATGAAACCCAACCCACAATGTCCACAGGAATGGTTTTGCCTTTTTAAAGCTCTGGATGTCGCACTATCGTATAGTTTGGAGTTTCTTTTACTCCAGTAATTAAGGTCTCCATCATATGGAGACTTTGTGCCCCTGACATTTACGTGTTGATTTTGTTCATACCCTACAGTTGGGAAGCCTTTCTTACATAGTTCATTGGCTTTGTACCGGTTCACTTTCTTTTCCTTTCGGAATTTACGGTTTGCGGTTTTATTTAAAAACCATAACTTGTCTCTAGGGCTTTCCATGTAACAGCTTTTGTGGTAATTCCTCCATCCACGTACGATTGGTGCTAGTCTTGTTGCTTTCTTTTCGGCTCCATAGTTCGAGCTGTTGACCACTGATTTAATCTTCTTTCGTATGTTCCGGTGATTTTCCACTGAGGGAATACATCGGAATTTTCCGTTTTTCTGGACGCGGAAGTTCCACCCCAGGAAGTCAAATCCGTCTGTCGTTTTGGTTATCTTGGTCTTTTCTTCGCTGATTTCCATTCCTCGGTTTCTGAGAAAGTTTTTAATTTTCTCTAGGATTTTTTCTGCGTTGTCTTTTGGTTTGAGGATTATTACCATATCGTCGGCGTATCTTATACACCTATTTTTTGGGTTTATTTCCTCTATTCCATTTAGTGCGATATTGGCTAGAAGTGGACTAACTACACCTCCTTGGGGTGTTCCTTGCTCTAGGAATTCCGGATTGACGCCCGCTTTTAGACATCTGAAAATCCCCTGTTTCAGACCCGCTGGTGCTAGCAATCTATCCATGATTGAGCTGTGGGATATGCGGTCAAAACACTTCTTTATGTCTAGTTCTATTACTCTTTTGTGGATGCCGTTTTGTTTTGAATTCAGATTTAAAAATAGTAGTTTTTGTGCGTCTTGGGCACATCTACCTGTTCTGAATCCATAGCTGTAGGCACTGAACGTTGCCTCGTGGGCAGGTTCTAAAGCAAATTTAGCGAGACATTGCCATGCTCTATCCCGGATTGTCGGTACTTTCAGCATTCTTGTACCTCCATTTTTCTTGGTTATTGGGAATTCCTTCAAACCAAGGTGCGTCCAGTTTTCCCCACTAGATACTAGCATTTTAAGTACCTCGAACCTTTCTTTGTAGGTTAGGTGTGATTTCCCATCTACTCCTGCGGTTCTTTTTCCGGTGTTGAGCTGTGTCACTTGACGGATGGCCAAAAGTTGGGCAGAACGGGATTTCATTATCAGTTTCTGTAATGACCGAGCTTTCCTCAGGTCTCCGGCTTGAACTGCTTTATAAACTCTTCTTTGTAGGCGGAAAAGGTTCCGGCGGAGTTCTTTCCACTTTTGGCTTTTCCATAGGTCACTATATCTTTTTGACATGTGTCTACCCATGCTCTCCTAGGATTTGTTTATCTTGATACCCGTAGCCAGTTTCCGGCTACATCTTACCCGACATTAGGGATTAGGTTTGGCATAACTTACTGAAGGTTCGACTATTTCTTCAGACCTGTTTGTGCTGTCGTTTTTACTCGTTCCGTTCTAAGGATTGTTTTGACGATTTAGGGCAATCCATTTTGCCTATCCCTTCCTCGAAAGTTACAGATACCGTGGGAACAGTTCTGTGAGGATAAAAGGATGCATTCCACATTGTTTGTTCAGATTGTGGTAGGGCGATTAGACACTTTTTTAGGATTTTTGCTACTGTTACCCATGTCGCCTCCCTCTTAGCGGTAGTGTGGATAATCTGTTTTTCCTCTAATTCCGCCCTGTTGCCAGCTTCACTCTGCAAGGTTGCCGCCTTGCTCGGTGTGGCCAAGATAAGGAGTCACTTGCTTTCTCAAGGGATGGGTTTTCACCATCATCCGAAGAACAGTTAGGATTTTGAAGTTTTTCAACTTCGCGAATCCCCCTAGTCATACCTCTCCTGTTTCAGGAGGCTCCTCCTAGGAACGAGCCGCACTCCCACATCGCCTTTCGGCAAAGCCGACGCTACGCGAACAGGAAAATCCCGACGGCTCCATTGAAATCTCCCATGGCTAAATCAAGATTATATCCAGGGATTCGCAAGAGTACAAAACTCTTACTGGCTGAGCCAAACAGCCTCTAAACCCTCCCTTCGCCTAGCGGCGACCTAGGAGCATCAAACATCGGGCTTACTTGTTAGTTTTTGGTTCATGTCTTTAGCAGAGGCTTTTCAGCTTGCACATAAACCGCTGCTCTTTTGAGCGCATTAATCGGTGTTCCGATTTATCCATTCTAGCGGATATCATCGGAAAGAACAACAAATCTGGTCTCCAATTCCCCTCCCGTTATAGTCAAAGACTTAGCGGGAGGGGAATTGGAGTTGAAATGATGGTAAAAGTTGTCTTAATCAACCCGCAAATTCCACCGAATACCGGCAATATTGCCCGAACTTGCGCCGCCACCACTACTCAATTGCACTTAGTGGGTCCGTTGGGTTTTGAAATTAGCGATCGCTACTTGAAACGAGCAGGACTAGATTATTGGCCCTATGTAGATCTTAAATATCATGATTCCCTTGATGCATTTGTCAGCTATCACCAGAAGCAAGAGGGGCGTTGGATTGGCTTTACCAAGAGAGGAACATACAACTATATCAAGTTTCAGTTTCAGCCCAAGGACTGGTTATTGTTTGGCTGCGAAACCACAGGTTTGCCTCCCCATGTCTTAGATGCTTGTCAGGCTAAAGTCTTTATCCCCATGACCCAGCCGGGAGTTCGCAGCTTAAATCTCTCCGTCAGTGCTGCCCTTGGCTTATTTGAGGCCAGGCGTCAGTTGGGTTACTTGGAATAGGTGTTTTCTGTGTTAATAATTAGGACTTACTAAGTTTACTTGGTTTCCCCAGTCCTATTTGTATAAATTTTTGATATAGATTTCTTTTGTATAGATTTACTTGTATAGATTTTTCTTATAGATTTAGTTGTATCGATTTACTTGTATCGATTTACGTTTAAGCCTTAACCGTTTAATCCTTAATTAAAGCTTAGCACTTTAATATATCACTCCTGAAATCGGGTGTCAATAGAAATATCGACGGCGACTAAAGTCGCTGTTTCCCTCGTGCCACTGTTGCCGGACTACGATAGAAAAATTACATGGGGAGCAGCTGATTGCCCCACTCAAAACATACTTATCCCCCTTCAGGGGTTTAAACACTATAGCTAGAGTTCAAATGCCTAATTTATCCTCTACTGATGGTGTAAATAGGAAATGTCTGTATAAATGTGTAATTTTTGTGAAAAACAATCCCTCTCAGCGAATTCCCTAGGTGATCAATCAATAACTAGATTTTTAGATTTGGTTAAACTGTGTAAAAACGTTTTGTTGCACAAGTCTGTTTTAATCAGGGAAAGACGTCAAAACAAGCATCTTTGGGTAGAATCAAGGACTGTCAGCCTACAGCTGGCCGGACGCACCTTGGTTGAATGAGTTAGTGTGTGTAGAATTACTCACCAGAAATTAAGCTATCTAGAAGACTGAAATTACTTAACACATATAAGAAATTTCTATCATAAAGAGTAGGATTACCGAGAAATTACCCATAGATTTTGCTGATATCAAATGGGGAGTGATCAGTATACCAAACCAGCTATCAGTAGATAAAAGGAGGATTTGAAGGATTTTGTGAGCACACCATCAACTAGCAACCCACGATTAAGATCCGGGTTGATACAGGATTATACGGTTGTTGTCTTACCCAAAATTCCCGTAGAGTTCAGCTGTAATCAGTCAGTTGCTTCGAGAGTCCCATCGCTGTTTTTATGGCGCTCAAACAGAATAATCAGCAAATATGCTCGATTTTCTTGGGTTACTGAGGGTGGTTTCCCGGAGAACGCCTGATTAGCCAGTTACTT
The DNA here is from genome assembly GCF_010692325.1 of Moorena sp. SIO3I8. Lineage (GTDB taxonomy): Bacteria > Cyanobacteriota > Cyanobacteriia > Cyanobacteriales > Coleofasciculaceae > Moorena. The sequence continues at coordinate 4,155 of NZ_JAAHHW010000006.1, forward strand.
TATATGCATATATATGCAGCATATGCAGCAATCCGGAACGGCAGCCGTGGTCAATCCCGACAATATCTCTGCTATGGGATGTTGTCCACCTAGTTGTCTAAGGATAATTACCTATCAATGGCTTCAAGGTGTATCTAGCTATTGCCGTCAAGGAATAAATTTTTTAGTAGTCATGTGAGCTTGTCTAAATCAAAGAAGCACGGTAATCTTTGCTAAGTCTCCCAAATAGATGTGATTTGGATCACACTTTAGAAGTGAGTCACATCATTGACTGGTAAAAAATAAATCAGGAACTGTTAAGCGCTCGTCAAACACCAGGAGGACGTTTTTGAAAGGAACACTTACTGATAAGGTCAATCATGTTCCGACCTGTGCAGCAGAGTCATCAGATTCGCCATCGAAACTACCTGCAAGTAATCATCCGGTCGGTGCAGCAATTCCCCTTGAGGTGAACCGTAAGGCTCGTACCTCAGCAGCCATGATTGGATTGGCGATTTCCATGGGGGCATCTGGGTTACTATTACCTCAACAGGGTGATGAAGCAATGGCATTCGAGCCAGTTGCTCCTGAGCCAAGTGGGACGAATCTACCAGCAGCCGAATTTAAGGTTACCGCTGTTTCAATCCCCTCATTGCTAAACCCGGCTAAGGAGGGACAAGGGGGTGTCGAATCAAAGCCAGCCTCACCCTCAGAACTTGCGATTCGGCAAAGCCGACGCTACGCGAACGCGAATTTTAACAAGCTCAAAACCGATGAAACTCTCCCAATAGCCAGGAAGTCTACCATTGGTGAGGTTAAGGGTACTGATGTCAAAGCCTCATCTAAGTCTGAGGGTGTAGAGCCAAAACAGTTGCTAGCATCTGCACCAGTCTCAAAATCGGGTAACCTGTCAACGGATGCATCACAAGCTGTTTCCGACAAGACCAATAATCTTTTAAAAGCTAGACAAGACCTAGCCCTCAAGCGCCTTCAAAAACATCGAAACCGTCTGAGCAAAAGTCTGGTTCAGTTGAGGTCCGAGGAGTTTAACAAGTCTTATGAACTGGCATCAGCGACCCTTGGTTCTAGCCCACACACTTTACCCCCTGCAGTGCTAAAACCTGAGGGTTCAGTAACACAAACATCGCAGCCCATTGTTACGGTACCTACAGCTCCGGCGCTGCTCCCACAGCCAAGGCCGAAAGTTGCTGTATCACCAGCCTTAACCCAATCAACTAGATCTGAGCCACTACCAGTGGTCATTCCAGTACCGACTCCAGAAACAACTGTCATATCGGCAGTCAAACCATCAGTTTTCAAGGTCAGTACTCCAAGAATTGCATCGGCTACAACCAAGGTAACTACAGAGCAACTAAATGTACCACAGCCAGTGGTGGTGGGAACTAGGCTGTCATCTACTGGCAACTCTTTTCACCAGGTCAAAGGTGGTGAAACCCTCGATTCTATTGCCCGTAGTTATGGTTTATCCCGCTCAGAGCTAGTCTTAGCCAATCAGCTAGATAATCCTCACCTAATTGAAATTAATCAACAGCTGAAAATTCCTCAATTTAGGAGATTCGATCACCAAAAGTCCTCTTTTACCTTGCTATCTAGCAATAGCCGGAAATCTAAATCTTGGAAGCCAGGAATAGCGCGACCATTGGATTTAGGAACTATCTCTGTTAAGACTTCTACTAGTAGAGATCAAATCACACCCGTATCTATACAGGAAAAACCTAAGGTAAAACCGTTAACTGAGACGATTCTGACTCAATCGACTTCAGACAGTGGTCTGTTAGCTCAGGCTAATTCCTCTATTGAAAATCAGCCCTTAGAGTCTATTAACTCTCAGCGCAACTCCTATGTTGAAAAATTAAGGGCTGATATTCTCAAGATGCGAGAAGAAATCCGGCACAATAAAACCAGCCCAGAGGAAAACAAACCAATCAACCTAGGAGTTCCTACTAACGAGCCAGTTAACGAGCCAGTTGCTGAACCCTCAGATAAGGAGTCTAAATCTGTTGAGATCACTCCCCAGTTCAATCCTGAGAATAATCAAGCAAGCGGTACAAAAGAGTGGCAATTATTACCGCAGCCACCGACAGCTCCACAGGCTCCTATTGCTATTCCAAGACCTCAGCCACCCCGGAAAACTCGACGCAGTTCTATTGCCATTCCTGTACCTCCACCTGAGGTATCACAACCCCGAAGGATAGCTGTAGCTCCTGCCCCACCGGAACGATTTAACCCAATAATCCGTATACCGGTAGGAAAACCTGTTTCACCAGGAGTGCCACCTCTGTCTCAACCAGATATGTACTTGCCAGATAGCCCTAACCGCTTTAACGGATATATCTGGCCAAGTAATGGTGTGCTTACCTCAGGTTATGGTCGGCGTTGGGGACGGATGCACAAGGGCATTGATATTGCAGCTCCCATTGGGACACCGATTATGGCAGCAGCCCCTGGTGTTGTGGTCAGTGCTGGTTGGAATTCAGGTGGTTACGGTAAATTGGTGGAAATCAAGCATCCTGATGGAAGTCTGACCCTTTATGCCCACAACAGCAGAATTTTTGTGCGTCGTGGACAACAGGTTGGCCAAGGTCAACGAATTGCCGCTATGGGTAGCACAGGTTATAGCACTGGTCCTCACTTACACTTTGAGCTTCATCCCAGAGGTCGGGGAGCTGCCAATCCAATGGCCTATTTGCCTAGAAGACGGTAATAAAGTGATTTCAAGGGAAGTATCCCCATCAGGCCAAATTACCAGGTCGAAGGAGGAGACAGAGGTGAAGGGTAAGGTGAGTAAACGGAACTTTCCTACTCTTCCTCACCTTCTGGTGACAATATTTAGTATGACCCTTAGCAGCTTGAGCTAAAGGCAAAGTCTAAGCCTGAAGCCGAAATTACCTTTCCTATTTTTATTCTACCTTTTCCCTATACCCTTTTACCTGTGCCGTTCCATGGGTGCCCATGCAGTATGCCAACTAAACTTCTGTTCAAGAAAATTATTTAGATAAATTATTGGCATTGATATGTTATAGTACATAAGGGTTGAAAAAAAGGCTCAGTAGCTCAGTGGTTAGAGCAAGGGACTCATAAGCCCGAGGTCGCAGGTTCAAATCCCGCCTGAGCCATATAAATTAGCTAGTTAACTGGGCTAGCCAACTGGGCTAGTCAACTGGATTGATCAAGAGAACCCTGGTAGTGTTCTCGGATTTCGTTAATCGAAAACAGAGCTTGAAACATTAGCCCAGCCGACTGATAAAGCTCGGCTCCACCTTGCAGCCGGTCAACCAGGGCTATTACCAGCTCTACCTGGTAACCGGCTTCCTTAAGGCGGTCCACGGCTTTCATGGCTGATTGCCCAGTAGTCACAACATCTTCCAATACCACTACTTTGGCTCCTGTGGGCAAAGTAGGACCTTCAATGTATGCCTTGGTTCCATGACCTTTTGGCTGTTTGCGGATAATTAGACCTGGGATAGGGCAGTTTTCTAAGGCAGAAACAATGCTAACCGCACTCACGATCGGATCTGCACCTAGAGTTAAGCCAGCAACTGCTTGAGTATCAGCAGGTAGCATTGAGAATAGCAAACGTCCTATTGCCAATGCTCCTTGAGGATGAAGGGTGACCTGTTTACCATTGATGTAATAAGAGCTACGCTGCCCTGACGAAAGCACAAAATCACCCTCTTGGTAAGCGAGTTGGCAAAACAAATCCAGCAGAAAAGGTCGCAGGGTAGGTAAATCCTTTGGCATGGACAGGGCTTGAGATTGGATGTTCATGAAACTTACTGAAAAAAACCTAGAGTCAAGGGAAAATGGGAGCCTACAAGCTACCATCAAACCGGTTGATTTGGATTTGGTGGGTATTCTTTCACCCGCTGGGGTAGTTTCCCCCTAATATCGGATACTATTGAGGAAAACTACGGGTGATTACGATGCAAATGCGTTGGGCAAAGCTGTTTAGTGTTGTAGTTATAGCAGCCACTGCTAGTCTAGGAGCAGGTGGTGCCATAGCAGAAACTAATTCGGAGGAGTTGGAGCTAATTCCTCTAATAACCTTACCTGAGGCTTTTGAAAACGCTTTTTTTGATAACTCTGGGGACTTTTTCGAAAACAGGAGCATCAAGAGTCAAATCGATACAATTTTCGGTTCCGGATGGCCACCTGCGTTTCCAGAACTAGCACTTGAGCGGGATGCTGAGCGTGTCAGTAATCTTTATCGGGATCTACTAGAGCAGCAGGTTTCGAGCGGTCCTGTCATTCGTACTCTGGATTTACCAAACCCCTACAATACTTCCCTACGGTTGCTAGAGCAATCGAGTGATATACCAATCCAAGTGGAAAACCAAGAATTTTTCTTGGCACCGCAGCCCATACCACAGCTGCGTAGATGATGAGTATGGGCGAGATCAGTATGGGGTGATAGTAGTAGCTGACCGCAAGTGTCCAATCCAGGGTGCAGGAGTTGAACCTGCCTAGGGCAAATTATGAGTTTGCTGCCTCAACCGCTCGGCCAACCCTGGGTGATTCCTTTATATTATTATGGTAGCCTGAATCAAGTTATTGCAACACCACTAACTATAAATTCCCGATTTATCCAATAATTCTGAGAACATAAGATAATCTAGCTGTATAGCAGCACTATAATACAGCACGGAACCAGCGGTAATTCGGAATAACGTTAATCACCCTATGAAATTCAACACAACTGTAGCGCTAACCATAGTTCTACTGACAATGATGTTAGGTGCAGGTGTCGTGAGTGCCTTTTGGGGATTCTCTCTCGGTCACGAAGCCCTCAAAGGAGTTACTCAACCGGATACTAACCCTAAGAAAAAGTTGACAGGAAAGAAGGGGTCTTCTTCTGGGAAAGAAGGGGTCTTGATTGTGAGCGAGAAGGATATCCTGGTTAACGTTCACGCCCACATACACAATAAGGGTAAAAATCCTTCGGCTAAGAAAAACAGCCAGAAAACTAAGCAAATTAGTTGGTCTAAGCCCGCTCAGAAGGAGTCGTCGTCTGATGTATTGACTCAAGAGGCATCCTTCACTCGGAAAAACCCTAAGCTAAATTTACCGGTTAAAAGTCAGGATAAGGGAGTCACCCTAGCGGTAAATTCTGCCAGTGTCCAGGAGGGTTCTTTAATGTTGGATGTCAGCTTGAAGAATCAGAGTTCTAATCCAGTCAGGTTTCTGTACAGCTTTTTGAATGTTACCGATGATCGCGGTCGTGCCCTAAGTGCAATTACGGAAGGCTTACCAGGAGAATTACCGGCTAATGGCAAGGAATTTTCTGGAACAGTGAGCATACCGACAGCTTTACTAGAGAACTCCGAGAAGCTTTCCCTGACACTGACCGATTATCCGGATCAAAAACTACAGTTGAAAATGTCTCAGATTCCTGTAGTTAGATAAGGAAGCAAGTCGAGGGAATGGTTGTTAAGGAGAAAACGTTGAAGCTATGCTAAAAGCCTATGTTGATAGCAAGCAACTAAGGCAGTTTCAGAGTCAGTCTCACGGCCAGTCTCACAGCCAGTTTCACAGCCAGTTTCAGAAATTTCCTTGACTGGCATTCGTGAACTAGCTCAAGCAAATGCTAGTAATACAACTGAAAACCCCATAATACAACTGATAAGTTTTTGATGGTAACCGATAACTCCATACCAAGCTGCCCTAGCTCTAAGAAGATACATCAGAAGGCAACCGTAACCAGCAAAAAATGAAAATTATTTGCTTTTACCTTTCACCTTTTCTATGGTTGCCAACCTGATGGTTCTTCTAACAGTGGATGCTTCTATTAGCCTCTCTGAGGGAGAGGTTTTTCTGGGATTGTTATCAGTGCTACTACTGATAGCCATCAATGCTTTTTTTGTCACGGCTGAGTTTTCGATGGTGGCGGTGCGGCGATCGCGGATTAGCCAATTAGTAGATGCGGGTGACGTGCAAGCAAAGACGGTTCAGGCTTTGCAACAGAGCATTGACCGATTACTATCTACAACTCAGTTAGGGATTACCCTCTCGAGCCTTGCTCTGGGATGGATTGGGGAGACTACCATGGCAACTTTGGTAGCAGCTGGGATAGCAAAGCTACCACTACCGCCAGCTCTAACTCCAGTTATTACCCATTCCCTAGCAATCCTGGTGGCATTTTTCATGATTGCTTATCTACAAATTGTTTTGGGGGAACTTTGCCCCAAATCCCTGGCTTTACTTTACTCAGAACAACTAGCACGGTTTCTGGGGCCACCCAGTCTGGTAATTGCCAGGTTTTTCAATCCTTTTATCCAGATTTTGAATCAATCTACCCGCTGGCTCCTGAGGTTGGTGGGTGTTCAATATTCTGGTCAAGGTTGGTATAGCCGTGTAACGCCGGAAGAGTTGCAACTCATAATTACCACTGAACGGGAGTCTATTGGACTGGAAGCAGAAGAGAGAAAACTACTGAAAAATGTGTTTGAGTTTGGGGAGGTAACAGCCGCAGAGGTAATGGTTCCCCGCACCAGTCTTATTGCTATTTCCCATGCAGCAACCTTCGAAATCTTGTTAGAGGAAGTTGCCAAGACTAGTCACTCTCGCTATCCTGTGATTGGGGCATCCCTAGATGATATTCGTGGCATTATCGACTTCAAAAAATTGGCTAAACCTTTATCTAAAGGGAAGCTAGGACTTCAGACACCGATTAAATTGTTGGTTTGCCCAGCTAAGTTTGTCCCAGAAACTACCCCATTGAGTGAATTACTGCCGATGATGCAGCGATCGCATTTGGCAATGGTGATGGTGGTGGATGAGTTTGGAGGTACTGCTGGATTAGTCACCCTCAAGGATTTAATTGCTGAAATTATTGGTGATGGACCTGAATCTGACATAAGCGAGGACTTGACGGTACAAATTATAGACGAGTATACCTTCCTGGTGCAAGCTCAGATGAATATGGAAGAAGTCAACGAACTTTTGGATTTAAACCTACCTGTAATTGATGACTATCACACTTTGGGCGGTTTTCTGCTCGACAAGTTTCAGAAAATTCCTGTACCCGGTGAAACCTTAAATTATGAAAATCTAGAATTGACCGTTGTGTCTGCTTCTGGAGCGCGCCTAAACCAAATTCGGATACGCCGCCAGCAGCCACAAGGTAATAATTCAGTAGATGTTTCTGATTCTGATCAAATGCCGATAATTCCCAGTAAGGAGGATGTCTCCTTTGATAATGGAGGGCTATAGTTTTGATCAACTTGAGTTGATTAGTGCCGGAGAAAACCAAGAGAAAATAATGGCGCGAGGAGATCAAATTTACGTATTCCAAAAGTTTCTTAACTTTGAAGGGGTTTACCAACATCATGGTATTGACTGTGGAGACGGTAGTGTGATCCACTACCGCAAAAAAACTGAGACAATTGAACGTAATTCTATGGCTACCTTTGCTCTAGGTGAAACAAAAATTTATGTCAAACAGTACTCAGTTTGTTTAATTCCAGATGTTGTGATTCGTCGGGCAGAAAGTCGATTAGGGGAAAGGCAATATAACCTAATTTTTAATAACTGTGAACACTTTGCTAATTGGTGCAAGACTGGGAAAAATGAAAGCCAGCAAGTCAAGGATTTTATCCCGGTAATTAGTAATACGAATATCGAGGGTTTGTACGAAGCTATAAAACAAGCACTTCAGGGAGCAAAGCAAGACGATACAACTCAGTTACTTAATCAAGCCTTATCTGATCTGAGGGTGGTTTGGGATGAGATTCAACCTAAGTATAAACAGGAACTTAAAGAAATCAATGCCTGGCAGCAAGTGGCAATTCAAGCTATTAAAAACAATAGAGAAGACTTAGCCCGTGCGGCTTTGATGCGGAAGCGCAACTATGAGAAAAGTGCGACGGAAAAGAAAGCTAAACTAGACCAGTTAGCGAAGATGACAGAAACCTTGATTCGTAACCGTGTGAACTGGCAACAAACCTAGTGGGTTAATCAAGTAATCAGAAAGCTACTTTGAGCGGTCAGCTATCAGCAATCATAACTTATGGGGTCGATTTAATTTTATGACCCCTACTCCCTACTCCCTACTCCCTACTCCCTAAAATCTAGGACGAGATACTTCAAGCAATTCAGAACTGCTATATATTCTTACTATAGTTTAGTTGTAAAGATCCAAAAAACTGAATGGAACGTGGTTTACTATGGTTACCTCTGCTAGCAGCATTTTGCTGGCTGGCTTGGTCAGGTTGGAACGAATACCAAAAGATTGAAGCTTATCGCCGCTGGGCTGAACAGTTTGAACGGGCAAAGTATGATATCTATGCCGTGCTTGGTCAGAACGGCAGTGACCTGACTTGGGGCAAACCCACTAGAAATGAACCAGTAAATCTAGAAACCTTTTCCCTCAAAGAGGTTAAATCAATCAACTTGGTGGTTGATAATCAAGTGGTTGACTTAGAGCAACCACCGGATAAAGGTCGTGCGATCGCATTAGAATTTCAGTTCCTCAAACCCATAGATCCAGTCAAAATTCCCTTTACAGAAATTCCGTTGGCAGTGGAGTGGGGAAAATATCTCCAGTCATTAACTATAGCGCTGGGTGAAGGGAATAGGGAATAGCTAACTTCGGATCTCGACATTGGGTAGCACCCTCAGCCATTAATCCCAGGTTACCCTGACAAGTCAGACCTGGGGCTGCTGGTGAGTTAAGCTAAAAACTTCACCAATTGCTCTAACTTTAACCAAGGGGCACCGCTCGCCATAACATCCTTTGCCATAGCAATCCCTGCTATATGGTCTTCGAGAGGTATAACACCGGCGACTTGAAGGGCTAATGAGGCATTTAATGCCACCACATCCTGCTGGGCTGGTGTTCCTTTACCTTGCAAAACATTCCGTAAAATTGCTCCATTTTCCGCTACATCACCGCCTCGTAGGGACTCAGTAGGAGCAGGAGTTAGACCGAGATGTTCCGGATTCAGACTCAAAAGTCGCACCTCACCCCCCGATAGCAGTGCCAAGTCAGTTTCATCTGCCAATCCCGCCTCATCTAATTTTTCCCTGCCATGGAGAACTATTGCGTTGGGAGTACCCATTAAACACAACGATTGCGCTACAGTTTCTACAAAGTTGGGAGCATAGACACCAATTACCTGACCGGTGGGACGCAAGGGATTTACCAATGGTCCTAACAAGTTAAACACTGTTCGTACTTTGAGGGTTTGCCGTAATGGTGCCACTGCTTTCATGGCTGGATGCCAACCCCGAGCAAACAGAAACGTTACCCCTACCTCATCCAGGGCTGCCTGAATCTTGTCCGGTGCTGCTGATAAATTTACTCCTAAGCCTTCGAGCACATCAGCGGAACCCACCTTACTAGAGGCAGAACGATTACCATGCTTAGCAACCAGCACTCCAGCTGCCGCCACTACAAAGGCTACTGCGGTAGAGATATTAAAGGTAGACGCGCCATCCCCACCGGTACCACAAGTATCAATGACCGGTTGCTTGTGTTCAATGGTTGTCTTCTGCAAAGACTGGGATTGTAGCACCTGAGCCATCCCTGCCAATTCGGTAGCGGATACTCCTTTAGCCTGGATAGCTGCCAAAAGTGCGCCAGATAAGACGGTGGGAATTTCTTCATTCAACCATCCCTGCATCAGTTGTGATGCCTGGTCACTGGATAACGATTGCCCATCCAACAACTGTTGCAACAAACTGGGCCAGTTAGAAGAGGTTTTAACCATTATTTATAGAAGCTGAGTATTTGATCTAGAAATGCGATCGCAATAACCATTCAATCACTATTTCCGAATTTCCGATCAATCTCCCACTAACAAGGCTACAGCATAAGCGGCAATTCCCTCCTCACGTCCTACCGGACCCAACTTTTCATTAGTGGTTGCCTTAATGCCAATTTGGTCAGGCTTCAGGTCTAGGACTACACTTAAGCGATCGCGCATGGTCTTAATATGAGGCTTAAGCTTAGGACGCTCCGCCACCACCACCGAATCAATATTGCCAATCTCCCAGCCATGGGATTGGATCAACTGATTCACCTGACTCAACAATACCAAACTATCCGCACCCGCCCATTTTTCGTCAGTTGGGGGGAAATAATGACCAATATCGCCCAAACTCAAGGCTCCCAGCATGGCGTCCATGATGGCGTGAGTCAGGACATCGGCATCACTGTGACCGACTAATCCCAATTCATGAGGAATTTCCACACCTCCGATAATCAGACGGCGACCTTTGCCCAATTTATGGATATCGTAACCGTTGCCAATCCGAATAGTCATTTTTCCCACTAAATCCCACGTTAACAGAGCAAGCGATCGAATTTTACCTGCTCTTTAAGGCTGCTGCCAAATTCTGTAAATTAGTGAGAATATACCGAGGTTTTTGGTTAAGTTTACCTATATCTTTTCGTCTTCTTAATATTAAGTTTTATTTCGAGATTGGAAATTTATGGAACCTACAGTGTATTTACGGATATCTAGAGAACAAATATCCCAAATATATGACGAGGTTCAACAATGAAAAAAATCGGTTCTACTACTCTACTCATGTTCGCTACACTCTCGGGACTTCTGTTGTTTGCTCCCCCAGTAAAAGCGGATCAAATCAGATACTGTTACAGTGTCCCTCGTTACTACGTTGAGAAGGATGCAGCTAACCATCGTGAAGCTTACGATGATGGTTATCAGGAGGGGCGACGTGATGCCAGGAGGGGTATAGCTTATGAAGAGCGCACCGCAGGGGGCGAGTTTAGCCGTGGCTATCGTCATGGATATTACGGTCGCCGCTACAGAGGTCAGCGGCGTCAGGTTGCAGACCGCCGTAACTACTACAACACCAGGGAGTGTCGTACCTACAACTATGACGATAATGAGAATATGAAAGATGTTTTGGGCAGGATTTTGCACCAATTTGAAAGGGATCTGCGTTGGGATATGAACTGGAACAATAATCCTCAACGATACGAGGAAAGGTACGAAGATAGAAGCCAGGACAGAAACTCTCAATTATATCGATATCCAAGATAGTTGTTCATTCAAGTATTTCCATAACCGAGTCACTATGGTGCTGCTACTACCTTATGAAAGCTTTGGGGAGTTGGTAGTGGTACACAATTGGTGATTTTAGCTCCTGTTACCTTTACCAGACCGTAGCCAAACCACTACATGTTTACCATTACCGATTCTAATTTGATGAAATTGCGATCGCTACAAACCAGCAATAACTACTTTTAGGCTTACTTCAATAGACAACTGCGGCGAAGTCTACTCGTCAGAGGTTTGATCTGCAGAACGTGGTTTAAGCAGAAAGATTTCTATCCCATCAATGGGTTTCTCTCGGGTTTCAATCTGAAATTGCTCTTTAACAACAGACCGAAATAGTTTCGACGACTTGACATAAACTAGCCATAAACGAGATTGGGTTGGGGGCAAACTGCTAACCCAACCTTCTATCGCTTGCTGATCGTTTTTTCTAACCGATCGCGGGAGTACATCCTTAATCTCAATACTCCCAGAGCCATGATAGTAATGATTTAATGCTACAGGTATTCTCTGACCAATGGACCAAACAATCACATCACCCGGTTGTTCTTTGGTGGCAATGGTTTCCACTAAACCACGCCAATTTTCTCGATCCAGCACGGTATAGTAACGCTTTAGCCCACCACCAACAGCAATGGCATAGATCAGGGCTATCACCAACGCACCAATACGCCATCGACGCCAAATGCCGAGCCCAGCGGCTGCTAAAAGAATAAATAGGTATGGAGCTGCTAACAGTAGGTAACGATTAACCCAAAGAGAGCGAGAGACTTGGGACACTGAAAAGAACAGAACTAAGGGTAAAAACGCCCAAGCCGCAATCCAAGCCAGCTTACCTGAGCGTGGTTTGTTGAATAGGACAACACCTAGCAAACAGGTCAACATGACAGAGTAGGCATTGTAAAACCAGTAGATGGCATTGGAATTGGCTCGACCAAAGGGCCAAGCGGTAAAGCGACCTGGCTGCATGATCACATGCAGTAAACCAGGACTAGTGCGTCCACCGAGATCACGAACTGATGTACCAGGTACTTTTACACCTCCCATAAATTTGGCGCTTTTAGTTACTAGGGGAAACACCCATGGCAACCATAAAATACCAATCAGTAACAGTCCGACCCCGAAACGGAACAAAACACGAGGTTGATTCCGATACTTCCAGCCAAACACAACTATGTCTGGGAGCAGCAGCGCTACGTTAATGGGTGTGGTGATAATTGCCAAGAATCGCAGACCAGCCCATCCTAATAGTAAAGGAGTCGTTGGACGTTCTAGGGCGTGGGTTAAGATCAGTGTGCCAGCAACACCAAAGAATGTACTCGGTGCGTACATCCGGACTTCTTGGGCATGATGGATAAACAGGGGTGAGAGGGCAACGATGAGGGCAGCAATTAAGCCAGTGGACTCTCCCATTAAGCGCCGACCAAGCCGATAGGTAACAAAAACAGTACCAATACTAAACACAACGCACAATCCCCGCAGCCAAGCATCACTACTGCTAACTATCATCCAGATCCGTAAAAGGATCTGATATAGGGGGCGTGTACTATTAAAGACTTGCTCTAGGTGCTTGGCACGATGAATACTAATGAGTTCATCAACCCATAGGCTTTCTGTACCAAGTTGATAGAGGTACAATCCAGTGGCTAATAGTAAGATTAAGGTAATGGGCATCCATGGTCGGAACCAATTTCCTCGCTCTAGGAGCGCTGCTGTTTTGTAGTTGTTGGCTTTCATGCTCTCTAATAATCAAAGCCCTAGAGCTGAGACCGATGTTGATTTGTTTTTGATATCAGTAGGATTTGGAGTATCAGTAGAATTGAGAGAATTGGGTATGACCAGAAATAGATGCATTAAATCATTTTGTCTATAAAAGTTCTCGTTAGTGAATTCTGCGTGTCTTTCCAGGTCAAAATGTTCTTTGAAAACAGTGCGAAACTTTTTTTGGTCAAAACCTGTGCCGCAAACTAGCCAGAGCCGCGAGGAAATAGGTGGCAAGTTATTTAGTGCTTCCTCTACGTCAGGCTTTTTGACTTGAGCAGAAGGACAAAGTTTCTTCAGAGAATAGATCGGGGCATCTCCATTATAGTAATGACCCAGCGCTGAGGTCATTTTTGGCGAACCTATGGATAACACGATGGTATCACCAGGTTTTTCATTCATGCTAATTGTTTGCGCTACATTTCGCCAATCTTGGCGATCCTGCACGGTGTAATAGCGTATTAGCCCACTGCTAACGGTAATGGTATAGATAATTGCTACTGCGATCGCTAAACTCCGTTTCCAACGCCACAATCCCATCAAGCCAGCGGCCAGAATAATCAAAATGTATGGGGATAAAAACAGTATGTAACGGTCTATCCATAATCGTTTAGACACTAAAAAAATCATGACTGACGGTATAAACGCCCAAGCAGCAATCCAACACAGGCGTGGTTTGTGGTTTTTGTGGATGATGGCAATACCGACCAAGGCAGCTAATAGTAGACTGTAGGCTTGATAAAACAAGCTGCTGACCTTCGATGTGGAAGGAAATGGAAAGGCAGTAAAATTCTTTAACTTACGTAAAACATCCACAAAACTCGGAAATGAGTGTCGAGTAGCCGATGCATCAATTTTGGCGATGGGATTAAGGGCCTTGCTTAGGAAGGGCAGGCTTCCAGACACTAGAGATAACAAAGATGGTAACCACAACAGGATCACCAGCAACAGCCATTTGCCGAAAGCTAATAATGTAGCCCGTTGCTTGCGAAACCGAAACCATACCAACCAGATGTCCGCGAAGAGCAGGGTGGCATTGAGTGGGGCAGTTAGGTTTACCAACAGTCGTAGGCTAGCCCACCAAGCCATTGAGGTGGTAGTAGGATTCTCAAGAGCATGCACTAGCGCTAGGGTACCACCTAGACCGAGACAAGTGCCTAGGGTGTACATACGAACCATTTGGGCAAAATTGATGAACAGCGGCGATAGAGCTAAGAGGAGGGCAGCAATCAAGCCTGTTGGCTTTCCCGCTACACGACGACCAAGCTGGTAAGTTAGAAATACACTGCCCAATCCAAACAAGACAGACAACCCCCGCAACCAAGCATCGCTGGTGCCAAACTGCATCCAGAGCCACAGGAGGATGAAATACACTGGGCGGATTAGACCCAGATGGCCTGGTAAGCCTTTGGCATCATTAACACTGTAGAGTTCATCCACCCACAGGCTCTCTGTGCCGAGTTGATAGAGGTCAAACCCAGCCGCCAATAGCAAAATTAAGGCGATGGGAATCGATTCCCAAAGCCAATCGGCTTGGATTGAGGTTTCTGTTGAATTAAGTTTTTCTGCTTTCATGGATCTGACCAACCTTATCTACAATCAGTATTAAGAACCACCGTGATCAGACGAGGGTTCATCATGGCTCAGGAAAGATGGTTGATCGCCATCAACAAAGAACGATTAACCTCTTACCAAAGTAAATTGGGACACACGGCCATATTACTTATCAGCCTTGTTTTAGTCATTTATGCAAAAGATCTATTATTGTCTCGATAACCTGATCACCTGATCACACCATCACCCTTGGCCTCTATCTGGCCAATGGTTTTCTGCCGTCAGTTTTCCCAAACCCATACCATGCCAGTCCTACCAATGGTGTAAGTACTACGATTTCCCACAGTATTCCCAAGAAATTAGGAATACTCAATATGGTGCGCACCATACCCAATTCTGGATTAAAATAATCAAATCGGGCAAAGATGGTAATAGGTGAAATAAAATACTCTAGGGAAAAAGGCCAGAGTGCCTGGACTCCGAAAGGTGCTGTTGGGTCAGCTACTAGCATATCCAAGAGAATGTGGCTGCCATAAACTAGAGCTGCCCAAATTCCCCACCGGAGCCGATTTAACCTCCAACGTCCCACTAGCCAAGCAACGAAGATGCCAATTACGGCGGCTACTATCAAGCTGTGGGTGGCCTGACGGTGAAAAGCTCCTGGATTTCCAACCAGCAGCAATCCAGGCAGAATGTCTATGTCTGGCAAATTCGTGAGCAATACTGAACCATACAACAGCCGAGTTTGCTGATGCCAAGCTACATAAGGGCGTGCCAGAACAAATCCACAAATACCGGCTAATGTGTGTCCTACTGGTGATGGCATTTTATTAATTTTAATTGGTAATTGGTAATTTTAATTGGTAATTGGTAATTTATATTTGGTAATTGGTAATTTATATTGGTAATTGGTAATTTATATTTGGTAATTGGTAATTTATATTTGGTAATTTATATTTGGTAATTGGTAATTTATATTTGGTAATTTATATTTGCTCTGACTATTGTTTATTGATCACCATTACACCTGATTACCTGATCATCCGATTACCCGATCACGACCTTACCTGATCACGACCTTACCTGATCTGAGTTAATCACCTTTACTTGCGCAAAGCGTATACAATTCCCCCCAGCAGCCCCTGAATTATCACGATTCCGTAAGCCAGCCAAGCAAAGGCAATCGCTTCGGATCTGGCAATATTGTAGCCGTAAGCCGCAAAAAAGAATACAAATGCATTCTCACGGAGACCAATCGCGTTGATCGATACAGGCAACACCATGATCAAGGAGACTAGGGGAATGATCACAAAGAAACTAAGAAGGGGAACCGGTAAATCCAGTGCCTTGGAAATTAGGTAATAATGAGCGATGACACTGATTTGCACCATCAGTGACAACCCCATAGACATACCCAAGGCATGTTTGCGGTTACCAAAGGCAAGGAAAGCTTTAATAATATTCAATACCTTGTTTTTTATGGGGTGCCAAAAGGGTAGTTTTATCTTGCTAATAACCCTTGAAATCTTCTGAGAGGGTATGAAAATCATCGAGAGTAAAAGCAGAATTGCTGCTGTACCTAGCATTACCCACAGGTGAAGTAATGGTAACTGGGCGATCAATGTCTGAGAAAAAAACAGCGCCCCGAGGCCAAACAGCATCAAACCCAGTAAACCGAGGAAACGATCCAAAAACACAGTGGCTAGTGCGACTGACTTGCTGGTTCCCAAGCGCCAGGCATCATAAGCCCTAATAGCATCCCCACCAATAGTGGAGGGCAAAAAATTACTGAAGAAAATGCTGACCATGTAGGACTTATACAAATAAGGGATCCTAGCTTTCACATTCTGAGCCAAAAGCAGTACCCGCCACCGATGAGCTCTGATGTAGTAACTGGCTAAGTAGACCACAAACGCTGCTATTAAAAGAGGAATGTTGGCAGAACTCACAGCTAGGAAAATTTCCGGCAGATTTGTCTTGCGCAACGCCCAAGACAGTAGCACTATGGAAACGCCGCATTTAATTATCGTAAGAATCAATTTTTTCCTAGCAGCTAACCTTTTTTCCATTGTTTTTTAGTTTATGGACTGTAGTAATTCCAAGTCATCTTACTGCGGCGGTACTGGTTTTGAGTCCATAGCCGTGGGCGATCAAGATTGGGATTAGCTTCGGGGTTGCTGTAAATGTGCAGCTGATTCCCATTGAGAACCATCACCTCTTCCCGCCAATCCCCAGACACATCAGCAACGTAAAGTCTCGCCGCCTGTTCTTTGAACCGATGGAGAAATTCTCCACTCAGGGCATCGAAAATTCCGACGTCTCCTGGTTTATGGCGCTCTTTGACAGCCACTAATTGCCTCGACTCTCCTGTCCAATCAATCGGGAAGATCACCTCTACACCTTTTTCTGTCCATCCCTTGGGAGCAACATCATCCATTTGATAGTTAGCAATCAGTTGACCTTGGGCATCAAATACAAAGGGTTTCTGGTGCTTCTGGTAACGGCTGCGGCACCAAACTTCTAATCCCGGTCGTTGGGGGTCAAAATCACCAATGGCAGCATTTTGTGGTTCTTGATGCTTGTAGTGGGTTTTCCAAATTACGCGATCGCGGTTATAAAGGAAAACCCGATTGCCACCCCCCTCTTCCAGAGCTACCACCTCTAATCCTGGGATGTCTGGACGCACATCAGCCACAAACAGGGAGTCAATATGACCTTTTATGGGAATTCGCACCAGTAGCTCTCCTAATGGTGATATAATCGTCCCGCCCAAAACCTCATCTTTGCCATCTCCGTCGAGATCTGCCACCCGTGCCCCATTGTGGGCATTGGCAAGGAAATCATCTCGGGTCCACAAAGGTTTAAGGTTTTCACCTTTGAGTAGGTTGTCTAGGGAATAGGCTGCTAGATAACGACCCATACGGTATCCTTCAGCATTCGTGGCCTGAAGTAGTAAATCGCGATCGCCTTTGCCCCGGAAATTGGCTACTACTAGGTGCTCCCAACCCTCTGTACCTTCTAGAGATGGGAGTTTTATAGTTTTCTGAGTCTGTCCATTGAACCCTTCAACAATATGAAGGGTATTGTCCTTGGTTAAAAACAGAACTTCTGTCTTTTGATCTCCATCTACATCAGCTGCTTGGACACCTGGTCCATGAGTTCCAGGTAGTCCGTTTTGCTCCGACTTCCCTACCACTTGAATGTTGATCTGCTTTGCCCAGAGCTTTTTTCCAGAATGATCGTGAACTGCAATATAATCTGACTTAGTGATGATAAAATCTTGTTGGCCGTCATCGTTAATATCTGTTGTAATCAGCCCACCAATACGCCTGTCTGGAGCTGGTCCACCTACAGGAATGACTAGGGGTTCAATTTGAGAATAAGCTAAACTATTAGCCTGAGTCCTTGATTTTTCCGTGCTGGACTGACTCACACATCCCAAGTTGATAAAACTGAACAATAAAAATGCTGAAAATAGACCAAAATCCCATCTGTTTTTGCGGGATTGGTATCCTAAACTAGGGTTTTTTATATTCTGTTGATCCATTTTGATAACTCTCCGCAAGCTCTACCTTGCGCCAGCTTCGTACCTGTGCTGGCACACCCATCGCGATCGCGTATGCTGGAATGTCTTTGGTTACTACTGCACCCGCACCGACTATTGCACCTGTACCAATAGTTACCCCATCCAAAACAATCACATGTGCTCCTAGCCAGACATCATCACCGATGTGTACACCACCCTTAGTTGCTAGTGGTTGTTCGACAATCGGGATATCCGTACGATCAAATTGGTGACTAACACCACCTAAATAGCAACGACCAGCGAAAATGCAGTGCTGACCAATATGGACTTCGGTAGTCGAGTCAATGCGGCACTCTGCACCAATATTGGCATGGGCACTGATAAAAATAGAGCCAGCACGGGTCTTGAGTTGAGCCGAGCGACCAATTTGCACCCCATCACTAATCTCAATCCGCTCATCTTCAAAACCCCTTACGGACAGTACTGCATAGTCATCGAGTACCACATTGCTACCCAGGTGAATACGACCCGGTGCACGCAAGGTGAGGTGATGACCGAAGAGTGCATTTTTACCCACACTACCGAATAACTGCGGGTATAAGATGCGCCGCAGCCCTAGCCCAAGAGCACCAGGGAGTTGACCTACCAGCAGCGTCAGCAGTTCATATTGTAGAAGTCGCCTCCAACTACGATCACCTAAGACTAAATCCTGATACTTTTTTATAAACGAGCTTTTACTATCAGCTGAGACAGCGCTGAAGCGAAACTGTTCATGTTTACTAGTCATCACCATTTTCTCCGTATTTGTTCGTCACTTCCATCGGTACTCCCTCACGGATGGGGCTACCATCACTGACGAACGGATAAAGTAGACTACCAATTCCAGCATGGAACAGGGTCTTTGCTCTCAACAGCAATGCCGTTGAAAATGCTAGTGCAGGGGTAGCACCTACCAACCCAAGAGTGAAGCTGTAGGCAAACTCCATCAGACCAATACCTCCAATCGAGATTGGTAAGTTCATGATAAAGAGGATAACTGGCACTGCTACGAGCATGCTGACAAAATCGATCTTGGAGCCGAAGGCAAGTGCACTAACCCAGACATTCATGACCGCTAAGAAGTAGAAGATTAGAGAATTAATTAGAGCCCCCCAGATTGCCCCTGGGTCACTCTGATAGGCCAGCACTGCTTGCCGAAATTTCTCAATCTTGACGAAGAGTTTCTGCAGCAAGGGTACACGCCTTACCAATAGCTTCTGAGTCAACCGGAATGGTCGTTGGTCAATAATCAACCAGCAGATCAATGCAATGCCTATTGACCCGATGGCAAGGCCAATAGTCAACCAGGGCAGGTTGAACAGGTGCAGGTTGACCACTACTGCCACCATTGCTAACAAGACCAGGGTGGCCAAACCAGTGAAACGTTCCACAAAGACTGAGGCTACAGCATCGGCGTAGCGTCCAGTGTAGCGCCCTAGTTGATGCATCCGGACCACATCGCCCCCAATGCTGCTTGGCAGCACCAGATTGAAGAATTGACCAACCATATAGTAAGCAAACAGCCGCCAAAGATTAACTGGCAAGCCACGAGAGCGCGAAAGCATGTACCACTTGAAGGCGCTAGATAGATTAAGCAACAGCCCAAACCCAATCGATGCCAACAAAAATGGTGGTTTGACGTGAACGAAGGTGTCTAACAAATCCCGCCGTCCGTCAGCGCTGAACAACCCTGCCTTGTGAACAACATATACTAATAGTGCAGTTGTGCCAGCAATGCGGACAAAACGTAGTGTCGAGTTTTTCGGCATTCCAAGAGCTTGTTAAAGATTTTTCATTGGTAATTTGTCATTTGTAATTAGTAATTAATAATTGGTAATTAGTAATTGGTAATTGGTTTACTATCTACTATTACCAGATTGAGGTTTTGGAGTTTTGCTCATCTATACTGATCATTAGATTTACCTTACTTACTTGATGTCAATTATTTATTGGGTATCCAAGGCAGGGTCTTGTTTTTGCCTTTTTTTTGCTTGTTTGCGTAAGCGCCGTGCAGCCTTGAAGGCTTTGTAGCGCATTTTCACTGCTGTAAACACTTCCCCAAACCGTGAGAAAAAGATGGCCAGCATCAACTGGCGCATCCATTTGCGCTTAGAGAAAATAAAGGTAGCCTGACGCAAACCCTCGTGACGGTGGTCTTCTTTAGTTGGTGGGGAAATCGGTAAATGGTACTGGGGTGCAGATATTCCCTGGGCTTCACGCCACTGGATACGCACGAAGGGAGAGACACGTTTGTCACGGTAGAGGTGATCAAAACTGGCTTCCACTTCCTGCTTACCTAAAGGCATAGCGGTAATATAGCCCGATTCACGCATCTGTTGTAAAATCTTTTGACCACGTTCCGTGCGGCACATGACCATGCTTGTACCTTCCGGGTGTAGGTACTCGCCATCCTCACCGCGCACCCAGAAGTCGGAAACTGAAATATCCGCAAACTCAGCACTATAGTCAGGACACATCAGGCAACGCTGGGGTGTATAGAGATGGTAGAGGTAATTATAGGCACCATCCTTGTAATCAAACCTGTGCAGGTCGAGGCGCTGACCGTCGAGGGTTTCGATCTGAAACTTGCCAGGGAAGTTACCACCACGATAGAAGAAGCGCTTGATCTTCTCTTGGGGAAGACGACGGTGGGATAGCAACTCAGTAGTACCTTCTTTTTCTAAGGTGCCGTGGCAAGCTAAGCCAATGGTGAAGATTTCCCGGCGTACCAAAGGCTTATAGACCTTCTCCAATTTCCGTAAACCCTCAATCTGACAGCCTACACCGACAAAGGCAAACTTGCCTTCCAGTTTTTTGACGTCACGTATGACTTTGGCATGGGGGACAACACAATACTTGGAGCCAGCCGTGGCTCGAATTTCTGCCTCGGTGCGGCAAATCACAGGTGTGGGTGTGATGGGATCATCTGGCTCATAACCCACAGTCAGGGCAGCATCAATTATCCCTTCTTTGACCATACCAATCAGCAGTTGGGAAACGAGTCCACCACCACTACCTTCTGCCTGCACCTGGGGATTGTTAGCAAAAGTCAAAAAGGCGCTCTCGTAAATGCCACCAAGCCCCTCTGGTGCCTGCTCAACGCCGAACATTTTCTTATACTGAGCAGTGTAGTCAAAGTCTATACCGGGACAAACTTTTACACAGAGTCCACAGTCAACACAGGTTTTAGTATCAATAACTGGGTATCGGTGTTCGTCAAAGGAAATGCAGTCTACAGGGCAGATGGGATCGCAAGCACCGCAACGGGTACACAGATCCTTGGGAACCACATACAATGGCTCAGTCTGCTGCTGTTTGTGAAGTGGCAAATAGCCATCTTCAGACATGCTTAATTCTGTTGCCTTCGATTTTTTCAATTTTTCCTCTCTGTTGCTCAAGCTGTAACTTGCACCTCAGATTGCTGCCTCTGGGCCAACAATTGGCTCACCAGTTCAACGCTACTGCGGGCTTTAGCTTGCTCCCGCTGCACCAGTGGTGTCATTGCCGCTCGCGTTTCATGGCGCTGTTCCCAAGCAGACTTAA
This sequence comes from Moorena sp. SIO3I8, assembly GCF_010692325.1. Classification (GTDB taxonomy): domain Bacteria; phylum Cyanobacteriota; class Cyanobacteriia; order Cyanobacteriales; family Coleofasciculaceae; genus Moorena. Next base: position 25,602 of record NZ_JAAHHW010000006.1, read on the forward strand.
TTAAATTTGTCAAGGTGTTGGTGGTTAGTTCATCAAAGTTGATCAACCAGTTGTCCTGACCAATGGTTTTCATGAAGCCTGCTGTTTTAGGGTAGGAGTTAATGGCCACTACAGGGGTGAGAACTCCTGAAGCCAAAATTACGGAATGAGTCCGCATCCCCACATGGACTTCTACCCGCTGTAGCAAGCCAGCAATTTCCTGGTAGGTATAAGTAGCATTACTGATTACCCGGATGCGATCGCGCCGCTTGACATACTTCAAACTCTCGTTGGTAATCTTGGTATCCATGACTTGGGTGATGGTATACATAATCTCAATGTCTAATTCCTCAATCAGTCGGTCGAGAGTAGACCCGATTGCCTGCAAAAAGCGTTCGCGCCCAAAAGTCTTGTTATCCTTGCGCCAGTTATCGATGTAGGCATTGATATTGAAACCAATAGTGCCTTTCGGATTTTTGAAAAGCCCCTCTTTGCCTATGATCTCCTCCATGCGTTCTGTTGGTGGCGGGGTAGTGTTGATGGCGCAATCCGCATTGATGTAAACGTCCTGGTAATTCAGTTTCTGTTGGTCAAGCAGTTGCTTTGATTGCTCATCTCGCAGGATCAGCATTGGGCTAGCATCAAGAACTCTTTGCAAAGCATACTTGCCCAGTGATGTAGTAATTGGTCCTAGACTGGCGTTGTAAAGTGCGATCGCAATACCGCGTGCCTTACAAGCTGGGGCGATTAAGGAAATTGTGGAGAGATAGTTAAACAGTGGGTTGAGTAACTTGCGATCAAACAGAATGTTATCGGTTACTAGCACCAGATCAGCTTGCAACATTGCTCGGAAAGTTGGCAAACCAAAAATCTTAATAGCACCATTCCAAGGCATTAATCCAAGTGCCTTGAGATTGTGGTGGCCAAAATGGCGTTTGACGAAGCGTGGGTTGAGAGTTGGTACTATAAACAACGCATCGGGATGTGCTGCAGCAATATCATCGAGCAGATTGCCTAAAATAGCAGCATCTCCTGCATTGCGACCTGAAAAGTTACCGAGAACTGTAATTTTTTTCATTTTTTCCTCAATCACTACCAAATTATTACGTTTTCACGGGATGAACGATACAAATAGTTGTGCCAAGAAGTTAGGAATCAGAATACTAATCAGGATTTACTCATTCAACTTACTCATTCAGTATAACCAGCCAGTTTTCACTGATTGAATCCCCATTAACCCAAATCAAAGAGATATCCATCCTTGGTCAAGATACCATTGGGCTAATTCCTTTAACCCTTCTTCATCGGAATGGACAGGCACAAACCCCAGTAAATTTATCATTTTTGCTGTGTTAAAGGAGCGGTCTTTCGTATAAAATGCTAGCCGTCTTCTATAAATAGGTGGTTCTATCCCCAGGGGACGACAGATGAATTCCAAAAAATCCCCTAATGCAAACAGTGGCGCAGCTGGCAAGCTAATGAATTTAAAGGAACTTCCATAGTATTCACTAATAATAGAGACCATTTCTTTAAAGGTTATCGCCTCCTTACTTCCACAAATAAAAACTTCTCCCACTGCTTTAGGATGGGTGGCTGATAGTATAAAAAAATTGGTCAAATCATCAACATGAATTAAGTGCAGTAAGTTACTGCCATTGCCAATTATTGGTATCCACTTACGGCAAACCATTTTGAAAATTTTTAAAAACCGTTTCTCCCCAGGACCGTAGATTCCTGAGGGTCGTACCACAGTGACTGGTAAGCCTTCCTTTTTAGCAAAATCTCTGATCCACAGTTCTCCTTCTAGTTTGGTTTCTTGATATATATCTCCAGGATTCATTGGACAATTTTCATCACCAGGAGGATTTTCGACATGACCATGAACACCAATTGTTGAAACGTGAACAAAACGCTTAAAATCTGGTTCTTCTAAAGCGTATTTAGCTAGCAATTGTGTGCTTACAACGTGGACATTATAGTAGACATTGTCAGCAGATTTTGCTTCTCGAAAAGGAGTTACAATATGAAATATATAGTTAACTCCTTTTATGGCTTTCTTGATTAACTCTTCATCAAAAACATCCCCTCTAATCCATTCAATTTTAAGGTCTTTGAAAGGCTCAAGTTTAGAACTAGGACGTGCAATAGCGACGATATCTAAACCTTGTGCCACTAATTTACGTACAAGAACTGAACCTGTAAACCCTGTAGCTCCAGTCACTAAGACGCGACTGCCAGTTGGGAGTTTGAATTGAGAATCTTCCATATTCTACTTTCTGAGCTAACCTAAAAAATATTGGAATTTCACCAAGCAAGTTTATACAATTAATTTTAATCGGCATCTGGCTTAACTCTTGGTAAGCTTTAAAATTACTGGTGAACCAAACAAATTAGTCAAGCCTGATAGTCGAGCTAACTTCTCCATAAATGAAGATAAGCTAGGAGATTTCAAAGCACGATGCAGTACCATAGGCACAAAGAATTGAGGATAGCGCTCAGCTTTGCTCAGACCAATAGATTTGAAAAATTCTAGAAGCTCATGTTCCTGATAACAGATAAACTCTCGTGTATTTCCTTCCAACCCTTTCTTGAACTTAAATAGATAGGGGGCAATAGCATTGACGCTCCTCACTGTAGGATAGTCTAGGATTACTGCTTGCTTTGCTACTCGATTTAGTTCTGTTAAAAAAGACTGCCATTGAGTGACATGAGCGAGGAATCGATAGCTGATCACAACATCAAAAGCTCCATCTGGGTAAGGTAGATCCAAAACATTGCCCACCTTGAAGGAACAAAGATTAGCATCAATAAAATTATGAATCCTCCCCTTACAGACATCCGCACTACCAAGCACAGTTAGTTGATAACCATTTTGAATCAGAGCCCCTGTGAGTTGACCATGTCCTCCTCCCACATCAAGGATGGTGGCTTTAGGATAAGGAGTCAGCATTTTCAACGTAGCGTCTTCCTGGACTTTGAGTAGCCAAGCCCCAATTTCCCCGGCAAAACGGGAGGCATAATCCTCAGAAGATGTTTCGATATCGGCTGTTTCGGGAAAATCACCTGTAGAAACCACTGTTAAATTCCTTTAGTCATTTGTTTATTTTTAATTGCTATTTTTTTTAGACCGAATTGCTAATTGGTTACGAATAAATCGCCAGGGGTTTTCTAGAGAACCATACCCCTGAATAGGTGTCAGGGGATTCAGTAGCATTTCCTTGATATCTTTTCCTGGTTCTTGATTACTCAAGGAACCCTGGATAGTAAATCCAAAACTTCCAGGACGACAATATTCAGAAGCCAAAGGAAGTGGATCGCTTCCTGGTAATATCCGCCATCCTTTTTTCTCTGCTTGTTTGAACAAAACTGGTCGTGACCAGAATACAGGACGTCCACCATTGTCTCCTAGAAAAAGCTTGGGAAAATTATTGTCTTCCAAGAGCTTATTTAATAGTTTTCCCCGATTTCCGATCCATTTACCAACTCCCCAGGGTAGTATAGGGATTCCCCCAGCGGACAGAATTGCTTTAATGGTTACGTCTAAGGGGAAACCATCTTCAAGGTTTTGGTCAGTGATCAAGGCTAATACTTCCAGGTTTTCCGCTGTCACAATTTGGCGACCAGCAATTAAGAACATTCCTTGCCCTAAGGCGTTACAGGTATATAAGGATAAATCTTCCTGGGTACGGTGGAACATCCAAGTTTTTCCCTGGCTTACCCTATACTGATTATTGTTTTGAGCTAAATCAGCTAACTTCTTATACCATTTTTGATGCTCTATTTCTGTCAATAACAATACAGCCTGAAAATTTTCTCCATCACCTGCTTGACCAGAAAATTGCTGGAAATTTTCCCAAGCTGAGGTCAGCAGTTGATCGATATCAAAACAGTCATGAAGGTGAACGTGACCATCAATTAGGATTAATTGATGGTTTTGAGCGGTAGCTACCATGGATTTCTGTTAGAATTTCCCTGATTTCCATAAACTGGTGCTGCTTCCAGCAGATTCAGCTAAAATCTTGGACCAAAACCTCAACGGATCTTCTGGGCTAAACTTACCGGACCGTTAAGGGTTTCAATTCCAATACTTTTCTCCTGACTTAATACACCTCCAACATTAAAAATGTGATTAACCTTGTCTAACTCTAGCTCTATTTGTGACCGACTCCATCCTAATTCCGCCCCCATCACCTCAGCACAGATTCTGAGGGCCTCGTTTCCGGGATGACCAGCACTACCCAGTTCCGTCCGCCGGAACACCACATCACCTAATGTTTGAGCCATTTCCTCAACAACCCCATACAAGACTTCAGCTTTGAGTACAGCTAAATCATCAGTAGGTGTACAGGAGTGATCTGATCCTCGCTCCAAATATAGCAGTACATCTTGATAGGCACTACCGTAGTTATACACGAGGCGGCCCATTACCTCCTGCCCCAGTCCATAGGGTTGCTTAAAGATTGCTGTCTGCAAAAACACTTCAAATTGTTCGATGTGCCCACCGTAAATTGGCGTAACTGATGACAGGGACTTGGGAGGCTTTTGCCCCCATGACCGAAATACCTGGTTAACGACTTTCTCAGCCACATCTCTGGCAGTGGTATATTTCACCCCAACCACCGAGATCAATCCTGGCAATTCTTCTTTGGCATGATCGAAGATTTGATAGTTTTTAGCCAGTTGTGGCTCTCCGGTCTCAGTAATGCCAGTTCTAGGAAGCAAGCCACCATGGACGAAGGCGACATCAGCTTGGTTGAGTTTAACCGATGGCCATGCTTGGTTTATGTCATCGAGTAGGTTTTGAATATCCTGTTCAGTAATGTTGAAGTTATCCGGGTCTTGATCCCAAACAGCATAGGATGTACCGACCAGGGATTTACCACGCCAGGGCGCAATAAATAGTAAGCGAGACCCCTTGTTAACTATGGCATCGGAGTCACGATAGGAGTATGGCGTGGAAATACCCACAGCATAGCTTTGGCAGAGGGGACGGCGAATCACCAGGTTCATGGCTTTGGCAAGGGGAACTCTGGGTTGCTGCTGGGGTTGCTGCTGGGGTTGCTGCTGGGGTTGGTTTAGTAAACTTAACACCCGATTTGTCCATGGTCCGCTGGTGTTGACCACAGTCTTGGCGCGGATGTCGAATTGATTCCCAGTTAACACATCTTGCCCCTGAATACCCGTAACCCGATTTCCAGCTTGGAGAAATCCAGTCACTTCTACGTAGTTAGCCACCACTGTCCCAGCTTGCTCAGCTGAGCGTAGAAAAGAGAGGGTCAACCGTTCAGAGTTGTAGACCTGAGCATCATAAAAGACTGCTGCTCCAGTTAGCCCTTCCTGGGGAATTCCTGGAAGCAGCTGCTGACACTCTTGCTTAGAGATTACCCGACCATTGGATATGTGTTTTTGGGGATCGAGTTGGCGATTGCGATCGCAACTGATCAGGTCATTGATAGCAAGTGCCACAGATAGCACTTCTTTTCCCTTCATGCCATGGCCGTAGGTGGGAATCAATACTGGTAATGGATGAACTAAGTGAGGCGCAATCCGCATTAAACTGGTGCGTTCATGAATGGATTCACGCATCCTTTTAAGGTCAGCATGCTGGAGATACCGTAATCCTCCGTGGATAGTCTTCAAACTATTAGCAGAGGTAGCGCCACCGAAATCAGCTTTTTCTACCAAGGCTACTGACAATCCCCTGAGGGTTGCTTCCCAAGCTACGCAAGCTCCATAGATGCCACCACCGATCACTAATAGGTCGTAAGAGTTTCTGGCTAACTCTACTAGGTTCCTTTTCATTACTTGTCTTACACTAGGTGCTTACGCTATATGCTCTACTAACTCGTGATGTAGCCAATCATAAAGACTGTTTAATTTTTGCCGAAAAGCCGCATAAGTATGCCTTTTTTCAATCAATTTCTTGCCAGCACTGCCCAGCCTCAGTCGTAGCTTTTCATCAGCGATCAGAGCCACCATTCCCTCCGCGAAAGCTTTGGCCTCTGGGCTCCTCAGCAGAGCAACGTGATTGTCTAGCAACTGGGTATGGGTTGGCAAATCTGTGGCTAACAAGACTTTACCACTATCGAGATAGGAGTAGAGTTTCATCGGGGTATTTTTACCCTTAGTTCTCGGAGAGACTAAAATATCAGCTTGCTCCAGATAGATAGCCAGATCATCAACTGGTTTCGGTCCTAAAAAATGGACATGTTGTTGCATGCCAAGACAGTGAGACTTATTCGTGTATTTCCGAATGTCGTCCGCTTCTCCACCGATAATGACTAACTCAGCCTGATCAGTCTGCTCAAGGGTCAACGCAAAGCTGTCTAGAAGTAGGTCAATCCCCTGATAAGTCTCCAGATTGCCTACATACATCAGGAGTAGATTATCGATTGCTAGCTCACGTCTCAAATTACTATACATAGTACTATACATAGTTACACCAATGTTGAATCTTGAATTTGAATCTTGAATTTGAATCTTGAACTTGAAACTGTTGAATTTGTCAGCAACAATTTACAATAACCTGCACATTTTTACGATAATTATCTTTCTTTACAAAATAAAACTTAGTCTTAGGGCATCCTAACAATAGGTTTTGTTGATCATTAACAATTATTAGTTAATTTATTATCCTCCAATTCTAAAGTCTAGAGGGTTTCAATATTTAGTCTAACTTTAACTACTTTTTAGGAATTTGTTAAAAATTAGAGTTAAGCAAGGATATATCTGGAATAACTACAGTTTTTCTGGGCTTGTACTTTTGAATATCTGCTGCCAAAGCATCGCAAACTGAAACCACGACTTTGGCATTCTTCACAGCCAGTCCTTCAAAAAAGTTGAATACTGACGAAAAAATATGTAGCAAAGGATACTTTTCAATCATTTGTTGGGCTATAGATGAATCCATGTCATAGATATAGGGAATCTTACACAGGATTTTGAGCCCTAAACCAATAAAGACGGATTCTTCTCCAGCATGAACCAAATCGTAGCGTTTCTTAGTCACTAGGCGAATTACAGCAAGCAACATGAAAACATCACAGACGATTTTCTTCCAGGAGAAGCCTGGTCGTATATTCCGAACCCAAGGAAGCTTAGGGGTTCGGTATATCTTGATATTTTCATAATTGATGTCACGCCCTTCAGGATAAGTCACGACATCAACTTTGTCTCCCCGTTCAGAAAGCACTTTCAAGACCAGGTTGACTGCGATTGGTGTGCCACGATTCTGATAAAACGGATGAGGAGCGAGCAATAGAATGTTCATCCTACTGACATTTCGTTGATCATAGGAGACTGGTTTATTATCCCAGACAGTCCATTTATCCCTGCTGCTTTTGACCTCAAGCCGATCTCTAAGCCGATTAGTTTTGCTCTTTAAATACACGTTGATCTCCCCCTATGTTATTCAAAGCACCCTGAGCAAGAGCGCCCGCTTTCCAAGCCAGCTTGATTAAAGCTTCACTATTGCTCAGTAATTTTACGGTAGAGCTTAAAATAATTTAACAATAACCAGTGGTTAATTTCAGCTATGACTAACAGCCTTCACTGAGCAAGAATGTATGACTCAATGGTAAACACCGATATAAATGGATTAAATAATTGTTTAACTAGAAACTAAAACTGCTCCTAATTTATTCCCTGAGGATGAACCTTACTGCACAACTAAGTGTTATGCAGAACTGGTTTTAAGGGATTTTTTATCCAAAAAAATTCTCTTTTAATTAAACCCTAAACAAATTATACAAATCAACGAGTAATCTGGAGCTTAATGAAATCTTGATGAGAAACTTCATATAATCTTTAAAAATTGCCAATCTTCAAGAAATCCCTTTGGTTGGTGGCTAAGCTAATATGCATTTAAATTTGAGTACGAGCCACTTGTGCAAAAGCTGGTCTAGCATCTGAGCATCTCCCGATCTCCCCATCCTCATAAGGGTAGGTTTTTTACAAAGACCTTAGGTGTGGGGTGACCGGGTGTGGGGTGACCGGGTGTGGGGGATAAGAAAATATACCTAATTTGTTGTTAAAAATCATCATTGTCTTGATGGAACTGCCGTGGTTTCCCCCACTCGCGCTCTGGTACTTGACAATATTTCCCCCACTCGTGCTCTGGATAAAGACAATAAAAGTACGTACTTGCCCCTTTGTAAAAAACCTACCCCTGTGAGATCTCCCCATCTCCCCATCTCCCTATCTCCCCAAAGCACCCCCATTCACAATTTAAATTGTGAATGGGGGCTGATGATACTTTGGTTAGCCACTAACCAACTGGATTTCTAAGTGATATCACTAAGGTTGCTCAACATTAGAGGACACCACTTCTCTGACCCGATAAATCGGTCTTCCCTGAGATTCGTGGTAAGTACGCATCAGTAGTTCCCCCAGTAGACCAAGACTAAACAGTTGTACACCAGTCGAGATCAAAAGTACTGCCAAGATCAGTAAAGGCCGATCCCCGATTTCTTGATTCAGTCCTAGCTTGAGAATGGTCAGATAAGCCCCAATGATTATTCCGGTGCCTAGGGAACTCAGACCTAGTAATCCAAATACATGCATGGGTCGGGTGAGGAATTTCTTCATGAAGAAGATGGTCAACAAATCCATTAGCACCCGGAACGTTCGCCCCAGACCATACTTGCTACTACCATAGCGACGAGCATGGTGACGCACGGGTAACTCGGTAATTCTTGCCCCCTCAATAAATGCCAAGGCTGGTAAAAACCGATGTAACTCACCGTAGAGGTTCATGTCCGCTACCAATTCCGAGCGATAAGCTTTCAGAGAACAGCCATAGTCATGGAGTTTAACCCCAGTGGTGCGTGCAATCAGCCAGTTGGCAATTTTGGATGGCAGTAAGCGAGTTACAGCCGCATCCTGCCGATGTTTGCGCCAGCCACTAACCAAGTCATAGCCTTCCTCAAGTTTGACAAGCAGCATGGGAATGTCAGCTGGATCATTTTGTAGGTCACCATCTAAGGTAACAATGGCACGACCCCGAGCATAATTAAACCCAGCTGCCATGGCAGCTGTTTGACCATAGTTACGACGCAAAATTACCCCTCGCACATTAGGGCGGGAGAGGACTTGCTCCTTGAGCAGTTGGGTGGAACCATCTGTAGAGCCATCATCGACACAAATCAGCTCATAGCTGAGCTGAGTATCGGTTAAGCTGGATGCGATCGCATCAATCAGGTGGGGCAAACTCTCCACCTCATTGTAGATTGGTACCACCACTGATAGGTCTGGTGTGATGTTATTGCCAGACCAGTTCTGGGCATTTAATTGCCCTTGTTTAATTAAGGAAATTTCCATAGGATGCCCCAGGTTGAGTAATATCCAATCCGGTTTAAACTGTAAGCATATGTTATTGATTGTCTACTCTAACTTTTGGGGATATGTCAAGGGATTAGGCACATTTATAGACCAAATTCATCAATCTTTTAAAGTTGAAGGTTTGTTGAAGGTTTGTTGTTCGCGTAGCGTGGCCTTTTGGCCAAGGTTGTTCGCGTAGCGTGGCCTATTGGCCAAGGTTAAATGTTGAAGGTAAGCTTTCAGTCATCAGGAATCAGTAATCAGTTTGACCCGGTGGGTGGAACGGGCATCCTGCCCGTTACAATTTTCGGACGGGCTATCCCAACACTGGCAACCGCGACACAATCAGGGCGAGCCCTTCCCTAACGCACCCTACTGCTGACCGCTGACCGCTTACGATTCAACTGACTGTAAAATCCCATCTTCTAACTGATAAATTGCTGTCATAATCCCAGTTTCTGGATTGTTCAACAGAGATTTTTTGACCTGTTGTAAGTATCCTAATATATTGCTGCGTAAAATAGGTTTTTCTACTTTAAGGGTGTGACGGTAATCCCAAACATCCCAAATCAATAAACCGATACCAGCCAGGGGATCAATGATACTTGCTCCTAACTCCGTTGCCACTAAACCACCAGTTTTTGCTGCCATTTTGCTAGCGGCTTTCCCAGCTAGTTTGCTGCTAACTTTACTGGCTACTTTTCCTCCCATGGAAACCAGGATAGGTTTAGCTACCAAGTAACCACTACCGCCAATTAACAATTTCAGGGAAATATTGGATAGGTTTCCTTCCGTATCATTAATTGTGGTCGAAATTTCGTTAATATATCTATCCCACTGACCTTGAGGAATTTGATATTGGCTTTGGATGTCACTAAGATTGTTGCCCAACTCAGCCATATATAATTCAATCGTATCATTCGTGATTAGTTCCATCCTCATTTGAGCATTCTGAGGAACTAGTACTCGTTTAGAAAATTCTTTTTGGAATGTCTCGGTAAGTTTGGCGTCAATGGCTTGCTTGCCAGAGGGAAGGTTGGGATTGATTTGATGCATGATAGCCGACGCTCCCCACATAAACGGAACTGAAAGTTCCATCTTTTTTTGATTGAAATAATCAAAATACCAATCCAAAAAACTATCTACACGGGGGATTAACTCTGCTTCCCAAACATCTAACTCCTGGGCGGCAAAGGCTTCAGCACTGGCGTGAGATTGTTTGACGGCATCAGCAACTGCTTGATTAACTTTACTAAAGTCGGGATGAGGTTCAATAACAACTGTTGATTCAGCAGAGGGGTTAATTTGAGCCGGATTGCTCGAATGGGGGATGATAAGTTTGCTGACTAAGGGAATGAATACAATAATAATTACTAAAGTCCAAATCAGTGGAGCCACTGACTTAATCAGTTGGGTAAAGGCTTGGATGCGCTCTGTCTTTTGAGTATAAGTTACTTCCTCTTCCTGACTCATAGTGATTTCTCCACTGATTTAGGACTAGTATATTTTATACTATTGTAATCAATTTTTTGGTAAGCTATCAGCTATCAGCTATCAGCTATCAGCTATCAGCTATAGCCAAGGGAACAGGGAACAGGGAACAGGGAACAGGGAGCAGGGAGTAGGGAGTAGGGAACAGGGAACAAAAATTCGCACAATTCCTACACGGATTGCTATATCAGCTATCAGCTAATGCCCATGCTACTTGAGGTGCTATCAGCTATCAGCTAATGCGCTACTTGAGGTGCTACTTGAGGTGCTATCAGCTTGTGAATAAAAGAGGTAAGCTTTGGCCTTTGGCCACGCTACGTTAGGTCCGATGCGTCGAAGCCTGTGCCACAAACTAGAAGCCTGTGCCACAAACTAGAAGCCTGTGCCACAAACTAGAAGCCTGTGCCACAAACTAGAAGCCTGTGCCACAAAGCTGACGGCTGAATGCTGACGGCTGAATGCTGACAAGCTCACTGGCGATCGCTTAGATAATAGCGATTACCCAGGTACAAAGCTGCTGCTATAGCTAATCCTGGCAAGGTAATAACCGCTGCCCAAGGAGAGCGTAACCAATTCACTTGCTCAGCTCTTATGTAGTTAATGGACTTCTTGTACATACAAGATTCAGCTGGACTAACTGAACCCAACAAAACAGCACTGGCAATTCCAGTGGTTGATAGGAAAGCAATCAAGGTTAATTTGGGTTTGAGCATTGTTGAGATTCCCCGCTAGTGTTACTTGGGTAATTGTCCTTAGTCTAGCTTTGTTTATGCGATCGCAGGTTGTTCGCCCTTGGCGTTCGGTGTCGGGTAGGTTAGCTGGTTGTTCGCGTAGCGTGGCCTATTGGCCAAGGTTGCAGGTGGTGTTTTCTATTCCCTGTTCCCTGCTCCCTGTTCCCTAAAAACCTCACCTAATTGAAAACCGCTATATTAAAAACCAAAGAGATATATCACGATCGATAATCATGGATACCATTACCCTAGACTTAAAGGGAATCGTTGAACTAACTGATGAGCAATTTTGGCAATTTTGTCAAGATAACCGTGACTATCGCTTTGAACGTACTGTATTGGGATAAATTGTGATCATGTCTCCAACTGGTGGAGAAACCAGCAATCGCAAGGCTGATCTGATTTATCAATTACAAGCATGGAATAGAAAGCATAATTTAGGGGTTGTTTTTGACTCTTCTGGTGGATTTAAACTACCTAATAATGCCGACCGCTCTCCTGATGCGTCATGGATAACTAAAGAAAGATGGGACACTTTGACTCTACAGCAAAAACAAAAGTTTGTGCCTTTGTGTCCTGATTTTGTGGTTGAGTTGCGCTCTCCTACTGATTCTCTCAAGAGATTACAAGCAAAAATGCAGGAGTATCAAGAAAATGGAGCGCGTTTGGGTTGGTTAATCGATCGGGAAAATAGGCGAATTGAGAGTTATCGTCAGGGGAAACCAGTAGAAATTTTAGAATTTCCGACAAGTCTATCTGGAGAAGAGGTTCTCCCTGGTTTTGTTTTGGATTTAAGCAGTATTTGGTAAGTGGATCTAGGAAAGGGAATAGGGAGTAGGGAGTCGGGAGTCGGGAGTCGGGAGTCGGGAATTGCGTAGGGTGGCTTAGAGACCGGCTCGCCAAAGATTGATAACGGGCAAGATGCCCATTCCACCAACATGCCCATGCCACCAACATGCCCATGCCACCAACATGCCCATGCCACCAACATGCCCATGCCACCAACATGCCCATGCCACCAACATGCCCATGCCACCAACATGCCCATGCCACCAACATGCCCGTTCCAGCCACTGAAACTATAATAAAACAAGTATAAATTTACAACGTGACGTCATCGGTATGCCTACCTTAGATATAACAGTTGAGCAAGTCATCATGTTAGTAAAGCAATTACCTTTAGAGGAAAAAAAAGCTGTATTTAATGTACTCCAGAACGAATTATAAGTTCAAGAAAATACCTGGTTAAAATTGGCTGGAAAATATCAGGACGATTCACAATTTGAGGAAATGTTAGCTTACATCGAAGCTGAATGCTTACATAACGCTAAATAATAAAACTCCCACACTACTCCCGATTCCCGATTCCCGATTCCCGATTCCCGATTCCCGATTCCCGATTCTTAATTATCAATTCTTAATTCTTAATTCTAAATTCTTAATTCTTAATTCTTAATTATCAATTCTAAATTCTAAATTCAAAAAAAAAATAGCCGTAGAAATACTATCCACAGCTATTTCAATGACCTATGTCAGAAGAATATCCGAAACTTTCGGATGTGATCCTATGCTATCAGACCAAACCCTTGGCCAAGGGGGGGAAACCCCCCCAGAAATTTAGCGCTGCATCGCTTATTCAAAAGCACCTCAAGTAGCGTGCGCATTAGCTGATAGCTGTTCGCGTAGCGTGCGCGTAGCGCTTAAGCTGATAGCTGATTGCTGAATACTTACGTTATTGTTACCTTTTAAATAAAAAAAATGTCCTAAACTAGACTTACATTGCTATCATAATTTATCCATAATTGAGTGCATCAATCCCTAACAATAGTATTTGTAAATAAATGTCAAAAAAATAAATTACCCCTTGCATCTTTTTCAGGATTTATCTATACTATAGATATTGAGACTGAGACTAATAACCGCGCTGGTTAAAACCATTAAGCGAGGCCAGCGCGGTTTTCCTCCCACCTAAATAGGAGTTACTTCCATGATGGCAAAAATATCACAATTATCAATACAGCGGTTTGCAATTGCTGTTAGGTACAACGTCTGGGCTTTTAGGGAGCAGGGAGTAAGCAATAGGCAATAGGGCTATAAGGCTCAAGGGTTAACAATACACCAGACCAGGTAATCATTTATAACACACCAGTACCCATTTCTTCCTAACGAGTACTAATTTCTCACACACCAGTACTCGTTTACAAAAATCAGTACTGGTGTGTAACAAACGGGTATCGGTTTCTTCTTAACAAGTACTAGTTTCTCATTAACTAGTACTTGTTGCTAATAAACGAGTACAATTTTCTCACATGGCAGGACTGGTTAGGTGCATCTCAGTGTTGCAATTAGGTATAGCGCTACGCGCCAGTCAGCAAAGCTTGTCGGGTGGGCAAAAACCCTTTGGTTCTTTTAACAATTCTAGATAATATCATTTTGCCCACCCTACGCACTGAATTCTGACTTCTTAAGAAACGCTATAATGTTTCAATAACTATTGTAGAGCAGTTGATGGTAATGCCTGACAATACATCTGATGCCCAACTTGAATTTCTCTTACAGGTATTAAACGCAACTGCAAACAGTAATGGTGACGCGCAGATAATTTACCCATTACTGGCAGCAAATACAGACAAACTAGATGATAGATTAGCAGAAAAATTGCGAGATTGGGCAACAATTGTGCTGGGGGAAGCAGAAGCAGATGAAGCGGGATACATAGCAGCAGGTATTTTTAACTTCAGCAATCTAATAGCACAATTCCCCTTGGGTGACAAAGGCAGCAATAGTTCAATTGCACTCACTGGCTATGAAGTTGCACTAACTGTTTTCACCCGTGAAGCATTTCCCTATAATTGGGCATCGACACAAAACAATCTCGGTAATGCTTACTCTGACAGAATCGAAGGTGAGAAAGCACAAAACCTAGAAGTTGCCATCGCTTGCTACCAATTGGCTTTAGAAGTACGCACCCGTGACAAGTTTCCTATTGATTGGGCAATGACTCAAAACAATCTCGGTAGTGCTTACGCTCAGAGAATCACAGCTCCCAAAGCACAAAACCTAGAAGATGCGTTCGCGTAGCGTGACCTACGGTCAATCGCTTGCTACCAATTGGCTTTAGAAGTACGCACCCGTGAGGCGTTTCCTATTGATTGGGCAACAACTCAAAACAATCTCGGTATTGCTTACTCTGACAGAATCGAAGGTGAGAAAGCACAAAACCTAGAAGATGCCATCGCTTGCTACCAATTGGCTTTAGAAGTACGCACCCGTGAGGCGTTTCCTATTGATTGGGCAACAACTCAAAACAATCTCGGTATTGCTTACTCTGACAGAATCGAAGGTGAGAAAGCACAAAACCTAGAAGATGCCATCGCTTGCTACCAATTGGCTTTAGAAGTAATCACCCGTGAGGCGTTTCCTATTGATTGGGCAATGACTCAAAACAATCTCGGTATTGCTTACTCTGACAGAATCACAGGTGAAAAAGCACAACACCTAGAAGATGCGTTCGCGTAGCGTGACCTACGGTCAATCGCTTGCTACCAATCCGCTTTATCAGTTTACACCCGTGAGGCGTTTCCTATTGATTGGGCAATGACTCAAAACAATCTCGGTATTGCTTACCGTAACAGAATCAAAGGTCAGAAGGCACAAAACCTCGAAAATGCCATCGCTTGCTTCCAATCGGCCTTAGCCGTTTACACCCGTGAAGCTTTTCCCGAAAATTGGGCATCGACTCAAAACAATCTCGGTCTTGCTTACCAAGATGCTCAAAATTTCCCTGAAGCTTACAAGGCTTTTGATGCTGCCATTAAAACAGTAGAATCCCTGCGAGATGAAATTATTTCTGGTTCTGGAGTAGAAGAGCACAAGACCAAACTAGCTGAAAAGTACAACCGAAGCTATCGAGGTATGGTGGAAGTTTGCCTAGAATTAACTAATATCACAGAAGCCATTGAATATGTTGAACGGAGCAAAACCCAGAATTTAGTTGACAAGATTATCAGCCGTGACCTGAAAACCATCTTTCACCCAGAAGTTGTTACTAAACTAGAAGAATACAGGGATGAAATAGCAGCAGGCCAGTACGAAATCCAGCATGGCAAAGCTGACAATCCAACCGCCCTGGCACAACGTCTTCAAGAATTGCGACAGCAGCGTAATGATTTACAAGACCAATATTTACCTATCGGTTCTAGTTTTAAGTTTGAGCAATTTCAGAACAATTTAGATGACCACACTGCTATTGTACAATTTTACATTACAGGGGATAAACTGCTCACTTTCATCTTTACCAGGGAAACTCAACAGCCAATAGTTTGGCAATCTGAGCCACAAGACTTAGACAAATTTGTAAATTGGAAAGATGAGTATTTACGAGATTACAAAGCTGATAAAATAAATAAAAATAATTGGCAAAACGACCTGAGTAACCGCCTACATGAGTTGGCTGATATTCTGTCCATTGATGACATCATTGAGCAGATTCCCGAAAGGTGCGATCGCTTAATTTTAATCCCCCATCGGTATTTACATTTGTTGCCCCTTCATGCTTTACCGATTACCAGTAAGCAGGGAGAAGGTAAATCTAAAATTATAATGGAACAGTTTCCAGCAGGGGTAAGTTACGCTCCTAGCTGTCAACTACTCCAACTTGCTCAAACCAGAAAACGCCCGGACTTTACCCACCTGTTTGCCGTCCAAAACCCCACGGGTGACTTAAGTTACGCTAACATCGGAGTAGAAGTGATTAAAAGCTACTTCAATCGAGCGGATACAGAGGTCCTTGTGGAAAACGCTGCCACCAAAGCCGCCATAGATAGCAAACCTCTCAACACTTACCACTGTTTACATTTTAGCTGTCACGGTTACTTTAACTACGATAAACCACGTAAATCGGCTCTGATCCTCGCAAATTCCCACGTTAGTCCTACACCGGCTGAACTCAATCCAGAACAACATCTAGTTTTGGATAACGGTGAAGTAATTGACTTAGACAAATGCCTCACCTTAGATGCCATCTTTGCTCTGAAATCAGAACAGACATTAGAACAATGTCGCCTTGTCACCCTTTCTGCTTGCGAAACAGGATTAATCGACTTCCAGAATAACAGCGACGAATACATTGGTTTACCCAGTGGTTTCCTAGTTGCCGGAAGTCCAGCAGTAGTTAGTAGCCTATGGAAGGTAGAGGAGGTTTCTACAGCGTTGTTAATGATTAAATTTTATCAGAATCTGCTCAATCAAATGTCCTTAGCACTTGCCCTGAATCAATCCCAACTCTGGCTGCGGGATGCTACTGTACAGGAATTGTTAGATTGGGCTGAACAGTTAACTAAACAGTTGAATTTGGAGAATAACTTTAAGGAAAAAATTAAGAAAGAACTCCGTTTATTTAAAAGTGAAGAAACTCCCTTTTATTCTCCTTTTTATTGGGCGGCTTACTGCGCCATTGTAAAATATTATTTTTAGTTACATAAATAAACCGCAAAAATCATGGAAATATTAGCAATTATCCAAGTTTTTACGCAAGCACTAAAAACTCACTCGAAAAAATTTGAACTTATAGACTTGCAAGACTTAGACCAACTTTTAGTAACTTTAGACACTCCAACAGAAGCTGAATTAGATCAGATACTAACTAATTGGTTACAAACCCATACAGAAGTCAGAGATACTCTACGCCCATTTGCTGAAACTAATAAGGAATTAAAGAATTCGCCCAAGCTTCCGTCTAATTCCGAAGCAAGTATTATTCAAAATCTATTTGAACCGCGAAAAACCAACCAAGAAGTTATTAAAGCTAAAACTAATCAACAAGATCAAGACAAGAGTCAGCAATCAAAACAAGGGTAAGCATTGAGCTATCAGCCGTCAGCCGTCAGGTAAGCTATCAGCTATCAGCTATCAGCTTATGCGCTACGCGCACGCTACGCGAACAGCTATTGAATAAAATAAGCATTCAGCTGACAGCTGACGGCTGACGCCTGAATGCTTACTAAAAATCTCAAACAATGACTCATAAAATCTACGCACCTAATATTCATCTCTTTGCCTTCCATCTTAGAAATAAATCTAGTAGTGATTCCCAACCAGACACCGACTATAACAGCAAACTACTTTGGCACAAGTACGATCAGATTTGTGCTAAATTCCAAATTCAAGAGAAGCTAGACCTGAGAGACGTTGCAGAAGGTTCCCGCATTGCTTTACTAACAGGAGCCACAACGGATAATATTCTCTTACCGTTGGAGGGGAAATTATCTCTGAATAATGGCAAAGGAATAAGGATTACTGGTCAAGCTTGTCCACTCCAGATCTATGATAGTTATGCTCTCGGTTTAAATATTCGGATTCCTGAAGTTGAGAATAATCAGAAAACTGAAGACGTAGACCTGACTGTATTCAAAGATTTTAATCCAGACCAGTGCTTTCTTCCCAGTAAAATTAACAGTCACATTAACAGTTCCCTAGGACAAATTCTGTTACTAACTGCTTGGCTACCCCAAAAGCAAGCGCAAGATTCTCATTTATGGAAAGAGATAGCTGATCAGTGTGTGCAGAATTTTCTGGGGGAAAAGGATAAGGATAAATGTCCACCGCTGTATCAAGAAGGTCAATTATTTGATAGTCCTATTTTTGAATATGGCATTCCCGATCAATCTCAAGACTATGGCCAAATTTTTGTTTGGCTATTTTTAGGAGAAGAGGTGAATGGCAACTATAGTGCCCGAGCTGACGAAAATTTTTGCTGGTTTTATCAAAACTTTATTGATTTATTTTTTTATCGCCAGAAAGTTATTCGAGCTTATCAAATCAGCCGGGAGGTGTATAGTGATGTTAAACAACAATATCAAGATATCAAAAAAATAATCAATGAAACGACAGGTCACAGGCTGGAAGCCTATGCCACGACTCAAAGTCAAGATAAAACGACAGATCACAGGCTGGAAGCCTGTGCCACGACTCAAAGTCAAGATAAAACGACAGATCACAGGCTAGAAGCCTGTGCCACGACTCAAAGTCAAGATAAAACGACAGATCACAGGCTGGAAGCCTGTGCCACAGCTCAAAGTCAAGATAATCAGAGATCATTATCTGAAGCAGAACTGTTGGACTTTAAGAATAAGCTGAGAATACTGCCGAAGCTAGACTTGAACTATTCAGACTTGCTGGGACAGTTAGAAAGCTATAGCTTGACAATGAAGATTAATGCTCAAAATTATTCCGAAAAGCTTCAACAACTTCAAGAAAAATTACCAAAGGATGATTTAAGGATTTTGTCAGTATTTTCTGATAAAATAAGCCATACTTATCAAGAGCAAATTAAAATAAACTTAAGCTATTTTGGACATAGTTCTGGCCTATTATACAAAGCGATTTCCTCAATCAGAGGTATTGTGGAAATTGAACAAGCAGAACGCGATCGCGCTTTGGAACAAGCCCTCAGAGATAAGGAGGAGGCTGATCGAGCCCGAGACAAACAAGCTGAGAAACAGGAGAAAAGACAACAACTTTGGCTCACCTTCGTCGGTACTGGCCTAGCGGTCAGTGGTATTTCTTCCCAAAGCGACGCTAAACAACCTCTAGAAGCGATCTTGAGCAAACTAGAATGGAAGGGATCCTTAGATGATTGTCCTAAACCTGAAGCTGGACTCTACCCTTGCTTGAGTTACAGTGTGGTGTTTGTGCTATTTCATATTTTGATTGGTGTTGGCGTTGGTGCGATCGTTGCTTTTATTGTGGATCGAATTATCAATCGGCGGTCAAAATGACTGCTGATGTAAGCATTCAGCGGTCAGCGGTCAGCCGTCAGCCGTCAGCCGTGAGCTAAAAGCTCACCCTACGCGAACAGCTTTCCATAACTCAGATTAAACTAATGCTTACCTGTTTTATTCAAAAGCTCTTCTCTTTGCTTACCCTATGCCCATAAGCACCTCAAGTAGCCTGTCCATAGCCCATAAGCTGATAACTGATAGCTGATAGCTGATAGCTGATAGCTGATAGCTGATAGCTGATAGCTGATAGCTTATGATAATAAGTTAATCGGATTTAATATCATGTGTTATTTGTTTTTGTCTTCAGAGCCACAGTTGATTGAGTCCAGCTTTGCGGCAAATTCCAGAGCACCTTTAATACTATCGATATTGCCCTCAATCCGTGCAATTTGAATCTCAGTCAGTAACTCACCAATTTTAGAACTAGGGGATAACTTAAGAGACTTGATTAAATCTTTACCAGTAACCAGTGGTGTGGGATGGGCAACCTGGTCATTGGGATTCAAATAGTGCTCAATCAAGGGTGCTATAGTATCCACAGCCATGCCCCTG
This sequence comes from Moorena sp. SIO3I8, assembly GCF_010692325.1. Classification (GTDB taxonomy): domain Bacteria; phylum Cyanobacteriota; class Cyanobacteriia; order Cyanobacteriales; family Coleofasciculaceae; genus Moorena. The sequence goes on from NZ_JAAHHW010000006.1 coordinate 45,454, forward strand.
GCAACTGCCAAAAGCGCTACCACAGGAAAGACAGCTCCAACGTTAAGAAAGAAGAAATACTGGTCCCGTAATGGGATATCCTTGGCAGTAGTATAAGACAGCAATTGGGGCAAATGTTGGATTGCCCTGACTACTATTCGAGTCTGAACACGAGAGTACTTTAGAGCTAACAGCTGTTGTTCAGCAACTGCTGGTATTGATGATAATAAATTTGCTAGCTTAGCCAAATTTAGCAAAGATAAAGAATGCTTAGTCACCTTTAAGTTCAATTCCACCCCAAGCTTAGGCCAGGTTTCTGCCAGTACCATCGCGGATGGGTTAATTGCTGTCATGTACTCGAAAGATTCAGCGGTGGCATCAGGCAGCCATGGTCGTAATACATTATCCTCCCAGGCCGCTTTTAGCCAAGGTACACCCTGAGGAGACTTGAGGAGATAGCCCAATTCTGTCCGTACCCGTTCTGCTGCGATTTGGCTCAATAACGGTGCTACCTTTCTAATCGCTGACTGGGTGGCTGGGTCAATCTGAAAACCCAACTGAGCGGCTTGTCGATAAGCCCGCAATAATCGTAATGGGTCATTTTGTAAGTTTTCTGGTGACACCATCCGGATTATCCCTTTACGGCAATCCAAGATACCTTGTAATGGATCAATGAATTCCTTGGTGTGGGGATTAAATGCGATCGCATTAATCGTAAAATCTCGCCTATGTAAGTCAGCCTCTATGCTATCCCCGTCCTGTTGAGCAAAGTCAACTGTGGCGTTGCCAAACACTACCCTAGCTATTTGACGCTGGGCATCCAAAACCACAAATCCGGCCTTATAACGTCTTGCTAGCTTGCTTGCTGTCCGTACTGCTTTAGTGGGTAAAACAAAGTCTAAGTCTAAGTAATCCGACTGTCGGTTGATCAGAGCATCCCTAACCGCACCACCCACCAAGCAAGCCTCAGAAGGGAGTAACTCCCAGTTAAACGGCCAATTTTGGGGTGATATAGCAGTTTGGTAATTAGTCATTAGTCATTTTCTGAAATCTCAGAAATAATACTATATATCAATTGTGGTAAACTCGAACATATAACTTTATAAAAGTAGCAAACAGAGTAGCCAATACTTAAGTATTTGATATTATAAGCTAGCTAATAAATTTCTGAATTGAGCTATGCTAAAATAAAGGAAATGGAGTTTAAGCAATGTGTATTTGCATTAACTGCCACTACGTAGACCGGTGTACTACATACCATGCTGTGGAAACCCAGCATCAGGTACCTCACCTGACGGAATCTCCCAACTTTGAAGCGGTTGAGCCCACCATCAATGTCAATATCCGTTCTACTGAAGATATAATCGAAATGGAATGGGACGTTGTGGGGTGTAATAGCTTTAAGCAGGAAACTGGCAAGTGGGCAAAGCTTCGTCCTGGTGAACTGGTACCCACCTGATGGGATTGTGAATTTTAGGTATTCTGGCGATAAGCTCCACTCTGTAGCTAAGATCAGCATGGGATTCATCGCCAGTCAAGTTTTAATTTAACCAAGCAAGCTTTTGATAAAAGCTCGAATTGGTTCTGGTTGTGTTTGTCCAGTATTTTCTATAATACTGCTTTAATTGACACAAAAGACACGATCGAGCCAAAATATTAAAAAGTATTAATTTTTGTAACGCTGGATGTCTTTTGAGCTTTTATCGTTGGAAACAGTCCAGGACATAGCTAAGGACTATGGCTACTGGGCAGTTTTTTTTGGGATTGCCCTGGAAAACGCTGGGGTTCCCATACCGGGAGAAACCATTACCCTGGTAGGTGGCTTCGGTGCAGGTAGCGGCGAACTCAATTATTGGGTAGTCCTATGCTCTGCGATCGCTGGTGCTGTCTTAGGAGATAACTGTGGTTACTGGATTGGGAAAATCGGTGGTTGGCCCTTACTACTGCGAATTGGGGGTTTAGTCCGGATCACAGAAGCACAACTGACAGAGGCTAAAACCGAATTTCGTAAGAACGCTGCTAAGGCCGTTTTTTTTGGTCGATTTGTGGCAATACTGCGGATCTTTGCTGGTCCAATGGCAGGGATTGTTCAGATGCCTTACCCGAAATTTCTATTATTCAATTTAGCTGGTGCTACGATCTGGGCATCAGTGATGGTGAGTTTATCCTACTTTTGCGGACGCTTGATACCTCTGGAACTATTAATCTCTTCGGTATCTAAATTTGCGATTGTTGCTCTGATTTTGGTGATTGGCTCGATTGTTGTTCCTAAATGGTTTGAGTCTCGTAGGCAGAAATTGGAGATGGGGGATTAGTTTAAATTGGCAAAGGGTAATCGGTAATTGGTAGTTAACGATTACCGTAACCCAATTACCGTAACCCAAAATTCCTAACTTCTGGTTTTTGCTGACCACACCCGAGTTGGTAATCCCCACAAGTAGATGAAACCCTCAGCAGCCTTGTGGTCAAACTGGTCTTCTGAGGTGTAGGTAGCCAGTTCCAGAGTGTAGAGAGAATTCTCTGACTGACGTCCTACAATTATGGCATTACCCTTGAAAAGTTTAACCTTGACTGTACCGGATACCCGCTCCTGGGTTTTTTGAATGAAAGCATCCAAAGCATCCTTAAGGGGACTGTACCACAAGCCTTTGTAGACCATTTGACTGTAGGTGTCTTCAATCCCTCGCTTGTACTGGGTAACATCAGCGGTCAAGGTCAGACTTTCCAAGTCACGATGAGCTTGGAGCAACACCGATAGGGCTGGTGTTTCGTAAATGTCTCGGCTTTTGATACCAACTACCCGGTTCTCAATCATGTCAATTCGTCCCACACCGTGATTGCCAGCTAACTCGTTCAGTTGACTAATCAAAGTAACCGGATCAAGGAGATTACCGTTAAGTATAGTGGGAACACCCCCCTCAAAGCCGATTTCAATATACTCTGGCTCGTCTGGTGTATTTGCGATCGCTTTTGTCATGGCATAAACTTCCTCTGGTGGTTCTACCATCGGATCTTCAAGCACCGCCGCTGCAATACTCCGCCCTAGCAGGTTACGGTCAATGCTGTAGGGGGAAGACTTTTTCACTGGTGAGGGAATACCAAAGCGCTCACCATATGCGATCGCATCTTCACGAGAGAACCCCCACTCCCTAGCTGGTGCCAATATTTTCAAGTTGGGGTTAAGGGCGATAATCGACACATCAAAACGCACCTGGTCATTGCCCTTACCGGTACAACCATGAGCTACCGCATCTGCACCGTATTTTTCAGCAGTCTCCACCAATAATTTAGCAATCAGGGGACGAGCCAGAGCAGTGGAGAGGGGATAGCGACTTTCATAAAGAGCATTAGCCTGAATGGCTGGAAAAGCATAGTCCTTGACAAAGGTGTAGGTAGCATCAGCAACCAAGGATTCTGTTGCCCCAGCGTCCAAGGCTTTTTGTCTGATTGGTTCTAGTTCATCTCCCTGACCTAAATTTGCCGCTAGGGTGATCACCTCCTTTACTCCCCATTCTTCTTTGAGATAAGGGATACAAACCGACGTATCTACGCCACCGGAATATGCTAGAATAACTTTGTCAGCACGGCTCATGATAATTTTACCCTGTGGAAAACAACAAAATATCTATTCTATCCACATATTTCCAGAATAGGGTTGCTCAATTGGCACAGAACTCTAATCGTAATCCGCTTCAACAGTATCAATCCAAGCCAAACTAGTGCCTGGATAATAGTTGCCTAAAATTTCTTGATAGGTGTAACCCTGCTTAGCCAAGTCACGAGCTCCGGTTTGACTCATACCCTGACCACCAAATACATTTTTGACAATATGGTCAGAAGCCGCGTACAAGGATTCTACCACCCCACCTTTGTAACTTAGAAAAATGCCGCGAGTTTCTTGAACTGCCTGAGCCGTGGTGTTCCACTCATATTTGATTCCTTTGTAAACTTGCCAACGCTGAGTGTTTCCCAAATCATAGAACTTACTAGCGGGTCGAATCGCATGAACCAAAGCATAGGAGCGAGCAGCAATGGCTTGTGCTTTCAGAGCTGCCATTGGCCAACTAGGATACACTTCCGCTCCCACCACCGAAGTCAGGTAAAGCTCAAGGTCAACGTAGTTTACTGCCAAGATGCTATCTCCCTTAGAAATCAATAGCAAATCCCCTCGATACCACCGATTTCCTACTAATACATACCCTCCGTTAGTTGGCTTCACCCAAAGCCCTGCGGGGGTCTTATAGTTACCAATTTGAATATAGTCCCCTAATGGTTTAACATTACTTCCCTGATTGGCGGTTAGTTTACCCAGGGGCTGACCCCTAGCATCCAGCAACTCACCCGGTGTTGAAGTAGCCACTACCAGAGACTTAACACCATTGGCTACAGCAACTCGCATTTCTAAGATCGGAGCATCATTCAATGGCTTTGGTGCTGGTTGCTGATTTTTGGTAGCTCCTTCAGACTGGCTGGGCGGCTGGTTGTTATGATTATAAGACTCAGTCTTGGCTGATTTATCCGATTTATCCTGGGATTTATCCTTGGTAGTAGCAGTAGATTGTTTAGTGTCTTGCTTGCTAGAGGTTGATGCTTCGGTAGCTTTAGTTTGGGCTAGGGTTGGTGAGGGTGGTGACTTAGAGACAGTGGAATTCTCATCCTTGGGGGTAAGAGATTGGGATGGTGTTGGATCTGTGGCGGTAGATGTTAGTTCAGATTTCCGAGTATCCTCTGAGTTAGCCAGCCCATCCCACTCAGGGGAAACTTGATCTGGGGACTTTGGAGGAGAAGAGGTTGAGGAAGATGTTTCTAACTCAGAGCCAGGTGACAGAGATTTCGCTAAGACTAAAGGTACAGATAGGGCAATTGAAAATAGGGCAATTGACCACAACACTGATTTCGTCATTTGTAATTAAAATTAAACACTTGCTTCACCGGCTATTACACTATATAATACAGCATTCCTATTGGAATTCTGGATAGTGACAGACAGCTTATCCCTTTCTTAGCTTCCGCCAAAATTCATCCCACATCTCAACACTTCGTTTTGAGATGTGGGATGAATTTTGCACAAACTCTTTCACAAAAAACCGGCACGATGTGTTATAGTGTATTTAGTGACAAGCAAAGCTGAAAATGCTGGCATGTTGGTGAAACGTTTTTACAAAAAATTAAAAAAAAATATATAGAGCAGAGGCCGATGGAAGATGAATCAGGTAATTGCTAGTTAACACTAAAGCTTTGATCCTCCCAAAGATCGGCAGGGGGTCAACCCTCAACCTTGGCCTTTGGCCACGCTTCGCGAACAACCTTGGCCTTTGGCCACGCTTCGCGAACAACCTTGGCCTTTGGCCACGCTTCGCGAACAACCCTCAACCCACCCTACTTCGGACGCCAAGAGCGAACAACCTTCCACAATCACTTACTTTCGCCCAGTCAGCCAATAGGTGATCATCTCTCCTTTGCCCTTCACATTAATAATTCCTCGCTCTTCAAACAAATACTTGTCTCTTAAACGCTCGTAAGTGTTAGCAGTAACTTGAATTCTCCCAGGTTCCCCTTGAGAGTCCATCCGAGATGCCACATTAACCGCATCCCCCCACAAATCATAAATAAACTTCTGGATACCGATCACCCCAGCTACCACAGGACCAGTGTTAATCCCGATGCGCAGGCGGAATGGTTCTCCATCATCCCGCTGGAAACGAGTAATTTCCTGTTGCAGATCCAATGCCATGTTTGCGATCGCTTCTGGATGGTCATCCCTAGGGTTAGGTAGACCACCAACAACCATATAGGCATCTCCAATGGTCTTAATTTTCTCTAATCCATGGTGCTGCGCTAGTTGGTCAAAGCTTGAGAAAATTTGATTAAGTAGATTAACCAATTCTGTGGGAGAAATGCGAGCAGAAAGCTTGGTAAACTCCACAATATCAGCAAACAGAATTGTTACTTCGTCAAAGCGATTCGCAATAGCTTTTGGCTCTTGTTTTAATCGTTGGGCGATGGAGTGAGGTAAAATATTCAACAACAAGTGTTCCGACTTTTCTTGTTCAGCTCTCAGCGCTGCTTCTGCCTGTTTGCCCTTGGTAATGTCGGCGACAGTGCCTTCGTAGTACAGTAGTTTCCCTTCAGCATCACGCACAACACGAGCATTCTGAGACGTCCAGATGATTTGGCCATCTTGTCGATAAACCCTAGCTTCAAAATCCGAGATAGCACCATGCTCCTCAACCGCAGCAATAAACTCAGCATAGCTGTTGGGGTTGACATAAAGTTGCTGTTTAATATCGGTCACTTTAGTAACTATTTCTTCTGGGCTAGAGTAGCCATACATCCGAGCTAAAGCTGGATTAACACTCAGGTACTGCCCATCCGGTGTAATCTGAAAAATCCCCTCAGCCACATTTTCAAAGATGCTACGATACTTCTCTTCAGCTTCCTGGAGTGCATCTAGAACCCGTTTGCGCTCGGTAATATTACGGGCGACCCAAATCACACAATTGTTTGGCAGGGGTGAGACACTCGCAGCAAACCACACCTGGGAATTATCACCTCTAAAGTGTGAAGTATGAAAGGGTTTTTCAGTTTGCCCCACTAGCTTTTGGCCATTGAATTCCGAAAATTTTTCATAATCGGATGAATTGTGATAATATTTGTTAGTGTGATGCCCTATATTCTTGGAATCGAAGTCCGAAAGTTTGTGGCCATTCAAGTCTGAGTTAGAACTAATTTCATCCTTAATACTTCCTACTTGATAATGTACTATAGGTAAACTGTATTCTATATTCAGGGTTTGTTTAGTATCTAAGACTTGCCGGATATGGGTGACAAAAAGTTCAGCTTGCTTGGGGGGAAAAACCTCGTAGACACTCTTACCAAGTAGTTCGGTCGTTGGACTATATAAAACCTCAGAATTGGTGGAGACTACTTTCATGTATCGTCCTTGAGCATCAAAAACAGTAATCACATCTGTCATCGCCCCAAACAGCACCCGCAACTCAGCTTCGGATTTACGTAGTGCTGCTTCGATGTGCTTGCGCTCTACAATCTCAATCCGTAGTTGATGATTGGCGTCCCGTAGTGCTGCTGTTCGTTCCTCCACTCGGGTTTCTAACACTTCATTGGCTTTTTGCAAGGCTTCCTGAGCTTGCTTACGCTCAGAGATGTCTTCTACAGTACCTTCGTAATACAGCAGATTGCCATCTTCATCTTTAATGGCACGGGCATTTTCGCAAATCCAAGTCAAACTGCCATCTTTGCGATAGACTTGGGACTCGAAATCCACTAAGGTAGGATTTTCTTCCAATAACTGGATGAATTGGGAGCGACGGTTCGGATCAACATAAAGTTGCTGCTCAATATTCGTGACAGTATTAATTAATACTTCTGGGGACTCATAACCATAGATGCGAGCTAAAGCTGGGTTGGCACTAAGGTAACCTCCTGACGGGGTGGTTTGGAAGATGCCTTCTACAGCATTTTCAAAGATATTGCGATATTTTGCTTCAGCTTGCCGACGCTCGCTAATATCAATCCCAATAGTGAAAGCAGCTGAGCCTTGATGGTACTTCTGGGCAACAATTACATAGTTTCGCTTTTCGTCATTGACGATAGCCGAGACTTCTCGGCAAGCATCTTGTTCTGGAGTGGCAAAAAACTCCTTGACAAAGTCATTAAACTCTGAGCTAGCCTGAAGAAAACCAATGTCTTGACCCACAAACCCCTCTGAGGGCAAGTTAAAGGTTTTGGCTAAATGGCGATTCACACCTAGGTATTGCAAATCCGAGCTAATCCAAGAAACAATCCCTGGTACTGCGCCTAAAACTGCCTGTAACTGATCTTTGGTCTTGCGCAGGTCCTCAAGGGCCTGCTGACGTTCGGTAATATCAATCCCAACGGTGAAAGCAGCTGAGCCTTGATGGTACTTCTGGGCAACAATTACATAGTTTCGCTTTTCGTCATTAACAATAGCCGAGACTTCTCGGCAAGCATCTTGTTCTGGAGTGGCAAAAAACTCCTTGACAAAGTCATTAAACTCTGAGCTAGCCTGAAGAAACCCAATGTCTTGACCCACAAACCCCTCTGAGGGCAAGTTAAATGTTTTGGCTAAATGGCGATTCACACCCAAGTAGCGCAAATCCGAACTAATCCAAGAGACAATCCCCGGTACCGCTTCCAACACGGCCTTTAACTGATCTTTAGCTGCCCTGAGTTCTTCTTGAGCTTGCTGACGCTCTCGCACCTCCGTAATTAGCTGAGCATTAGATGCTTTTAAGTCAGCTGTGCGTTGTTCAACCTTTAACTCCAGCTCATCGAACGCTTTCTGGAGTTTTGCTTCAATTCGTTGCCGCTCAACTATTTCATGTTTCAACTGTGCCGTTGCCATTTCTAATACTTGTGCATTGGTCTCGAAAGACCTAGCTTTTTCAATCCATTGAGCCACCTCAGCCAATAATTCAATCACCACATTTGTGCTATAGGGTTCGATCAATGGTGTGGCCCTAGCCGACCCATTGTATTGGTGAGTTTGTGTATCACAGGCACAGTTATAGGTTTCAACCCCTAACCAGGGTAGGGGTTTAATCGGACGTTCACTGGTAAACACAATTTCAAATTGTCCAGTAGGCAAAATCCGCCCAATCCGGCATTTTTTGGCAATATGGTGATTCGGTTCGATTTGGACTAATCCTCCCGGAGCATCAAATTTATGACCATAAGCTGCCACCCGTACCCGGTCTACTTCAAATGATTGAGCGGATTCCACGGCTTGTTTCCAAAGGTAAACCTGGGCGTAGGCGGCTTCAATGGGGTCACTAGTCACTCGGTTAGCTCCGTAACGACGCTGAAAATTCTGGACAAACCGTTGATTATTAGGAGTGTTCAGACTCTGGAAATAGCTCCAGCTGGCATAATGTCCCGCCGCTGTATCCCCTATCCTTTGGAGTTCCGCCTCAGCCACACTCACTGCCATAATCGGAATCTCATCAGCTCTAATTCCAGAGGATTTGTACTGGCGATAGAAGGCTACATTACTGTCACCATTGAGGGTGTTGAAGACCACATCTGGTTGAACCTGTTTAATTTTGGTGATCACCTCACCCATATCTTGAGTGCCTAGAGCCATGTAATCTTCCCCAACCACTGTCCCCCCCAGTTGTTTCAGTTGCGCTTTAATAATCTTGTTGGCAGTCAGGGGGAAAATATAGTCGCTACCGATCAGATAAAATCGCTTACCGTAATTTTTCACCAGCCAGTTCACCGCTGGCTCAATTTGTTGATTTGGACAAGACCCGGTATAAAAAATATTGGGGGAACATTCCAGACCCTCATATTGTAGGGGGTACCATAGCAGAGAATTTAACACCTCGAATACAGGCAAAACTGCCTTACGAGAAGCAGACGTCCAGCAGCCAAAGACTGTGGCTACCTGATCCTGTTGAATCAGTTTTCTGGCCTTGCTCTCAAATTCCGCTGAGTTCGATGCGCCATCCTCAACGATCGCTTCGATAGGTTGACCAAGAACTCCTCCGGTTTGGTTAATTTCTGCGATCGCCATCAGCTCAGCTTCCACCAGGGGGGCTTCGCTAATTGCCATAGTACCTCTTAAGGAATGCAATATACCAACTCGTATACAGGGGTTATCAGTCTTGAAACTTGGCATTGCTTAAATTCCTGCAATATTTATTTGCAAATCTTTAACTTTTAATCACCCATCAGCCTCTCACTCTGGGTTTATCTAGCAACCGCAGGCGACGTGACCTACTATTAAATAATCAATGTTAAATCAAGCGCGAATGTAGCGAGCACCCTGATTAAGTCAGGATAAAACCGTGTTAGGGGAGGAATTTTTGTGGGTGTCAAGGAAATATTTTCGGGTCAACCTATTAACTACCTACACAACCCATCGAAGATGACTTAGTTTCTGGGGCAGTTGTGGTTATAGAAGTCAAATTTAGAGAATCAATAGAAAAGTGGCAAAATTTAGGAAAAATTTCGAAATTTTAGTTTTAATTTCCATCTTTTATTCCCTCCCACCATTTACCTCTTCCCGATTAAGTCAATTACACTGCACCTCAACCAATTAGTACAACAATAATATAAATAACTTAAAATTTCCTGTGAACTTATATTTCAATATAACGACTATACAATTCTTTACAAATATCTGATGTCTCTTTGGATACTATCACTGAAAAAATTTTGTTTGGCGTTGCTGATAAAAGTGAACTCATCCCACCACTCAAGTAGATGAGATATAGAGTTATGAGATAAGCATTCAGCCAACAGAGGTCAGCGGTCAGCCGTGAGCTAAAGGCTCACGCTACTTGAGGTGCTTTGTGGCACAGGCTTTGGCCACGCGGGGCGCGTTTGGCCACGCTGTGCGAACGACGCGCTTGAGGTATAGCAGTCGCCAGGGCAGGCGCGGACATGACAAAAGTCTCAAACCTAAGTAAGCGCAAGAGTTTGACTTCTGACTTCTGACTTCTGACTTCTGACTTCTGCTATAACTCAGCATTATTCCAATGGTTACTTGTTTTATTCCAAAGCTGATAGCTGATACGCGACACGCTGATAGCTGATAGCTTACAGAAATGCTATATACTACACCTTAGTTTTTGACAAATGACAAATGACAACTAGCTAATGACAGAAACGGAAAGGGAAACGTCACCTTCTGCGGTAGTCTAGAACAAGTAAATTGATCTGCCTTGTAGAAATTGACAGCCCTATGACCTCTACCGTTACCAGTCCTGCCCGGACAATTCGCATCGGTTCTCGGAAAAGCCAACTTGCTCTGATTCAGACTTACTGGGTACAAGAGCAACTGAAAAAACATTTTCCAGACCGAGAGTTTGAAGTCCAGACCATGAGTACCCACGGAGATAAAATCCTGGATGTGGCTTTATCTAAGATTGGGGATAAAGGGTTATTCACTAAGGAACTGGAATTGGGAATGCTTAGGGATGAGATCGATTTTGCGGTGCATTCCCTCAAAGACTTGCCCACCAAATTGCCAGAAGGGTTGGTGTTAGGGTGCGTCACAGAACGGGAGAACCCCGCAGATGCTTTAGTAATGCACCAAAAGCACCAAGATAAACAGATAGAAACGTTGCCAGAAGGCTCGATAATTGGAACCTCCTCCCTCAGACGGCTGGCTCAGCTGCGCTACCATTTTCCCCATCTGAGTTTTAAAGATGTTAGAGGGAACCTAAACACCAGACTGGCCAAACTGGATGCTGGTGACTACGATGCACTAATTTTAGCAGTAGCTGGGCTACAACGACTGGACATGAGCGATCGCATTCACCAAATTTTACCACCAGAGATCTCACTCCATGCTGTGGGACAAGGGGCTTTGGGAATTGAATGCCGCTTCGATGATCAAGAAGTCTTAGAACTGCTTAATGCGATCGCACATCCCCCCACTGCTCAACGCTGTTACGCGGAACGGTCATTATTAAGAGCGCTCGAAGGTGGCTGTCAAGTTCCCATCGGTGTAGACACTCAGTTGGAAGGCAATACCCTAACCCTAACAGCTATAGTGGCTAGTGTGGATGGGCAAAGACTTGTCAAAGATACCATTCAAGGGGAGCAGAGTCAAGCAGAAAATCTGGGACTCGAACTTGCCGAACAGCTCAAACAACAGGGAGCACAAGAGATTTTGGATGAAATTTTGGCTCAAATCGAGCGGGAATAGGAATATAGCTGAAAATTCAATCCAATTCCTGTCCGAAACGCTATAGATTTTATAATTTTCGCAAAGCCGCTTTTAGTGTAGGAAAAGGCTAAGGAAAAGGTTTTTTAAGCCATAGCCTTTTTCTTTTACCGTAGAATTTTTCAGAAGGCTAGAGTAAGCTAGGATAGCCGGAAAGCTGAAGGTTCTTCGATCAAGTCAACAGAGGAGTTAAAGGTCAATTCCTGAAAAGTTCTGCTCCATGTTTCAGGCTTGATCAAATGCACTTCATCCTTCAAGCTTGCAGCTATTTCCTAGGCACTAACAACAAATAATTGACAACTAACAGATGAAGATTCTATTCGTTGCGGCGGAAGCAGCTCCCATCGCGAAAATTGGCGGTATGGGGGATGTAGTGGGATCATTACCCAAAACCTTGAGGCAATTGGGACCCGATGTCCGAATTTTCATGCCTTACTACGGCTTTTTGCCCGATAAAATGGAGATTCCAGAGGAACCAGTGTGGTCCGGTGATGCTATGTTTCAACACTTCAATGTGTTTGAAACCCTACTACCCAAGACTGATGTCCCCTTATATTTATTTGGTCATGCTGCCTTTGCTGGTCGCCAAATCTATTCTGGAGATGATGAAGACTGGCGATTCACCCTATTTGCCAATGGTGCAGCTGAGTTTGCTTGGAACTACTGGAAGCCTGATGTTATTCACTGCCATGATTGGCACACGGGCATGATTCCGGTTTGGATGCACCAATCATCAGATATCAGCACAGTTTTCACAATTCACAACCTGGCTTATCAAGGCCCCCAGCGCTGGCGCTTAGAAGAAATTACTTGGTGTCCCTGGTATATGCAAGGTCATATTACTATGGCAGCAGCTGTACAGTACGCTAACCGGGTAAATACTGTTTCTCCCACCTACGCTCAACAAATCCAAACTGCTGAATACGGTGAATCCTTAGAAGGTTTGCTGTCATTTATCAGTGGTAAAACTGTTGGAATTGTCAATGGTATTGATACAGAAAGTTACAATCCCGAAACCGATAACTACATTCCTCACAACTTCACCGCAGATACTCTCGACATCCGCAGCAAAAACAAAGTAGCCCTCCAGAAAGAAGTCGGCTTAGCCATCAACCCGGATACCTGTGTGATCAGTATGGTTTCCCGCTTAGTGGAACAGAAAGGGATTGACCTGCTCGTGCAAGTTTTACAGGGTTTCCTAGCTTACACCGATTGTCAATTTTTAGTCCTAGGTACGGGAGAGCGCTACTATGAAACCCAACTGTGGGAAATCGCATCCCGCTATCCAGGACGAATGTCTGCTCAAATCCTCTATAACGATCCTCTAGCTCGACGCATCTATGCTGGTAGTGATCTATTCTTAATGCCTTCCCGCTTTGAACCCTGTGGGATTAGCCAAATGCTGGCTATGCGTTACGGCTGTATCCCCATAGTACGACGTACTGGGGGTTTGGTGGATACCGTTTCCCACCATGATCCGATCAAGCAAACTGGCACCGGTTACTGCTTTGACCGCTATGAACCGTTAGATTTTTATACTTGTATGGTTCGGGCTTGGGAAGGTTTCCGCTACCAGAAAGAATGGCGGAGTTTGCAGCAACGAGCTATGAGCCAAGACTTTAGTTGGGAGAAGTCAGCCAGGGAATATATCAATATGTACCAATATCTGGTAGGATTCCCGGCAGAAGTACCTCAACATGTACCACAAGACAACCATTTAGTTGTTGCCAGCTAGACAGAACATTCCATAAGTTACACCTATTCTGTTACTGTGAACAGTGATCACTAAGGATGGCTAATTTGGTAGTGATCAACAAGTAGTGATTTGGCTACAGTCTGGTCAAAGTAACAGGAGCTAAAATCACTACTTGTGTACCACTACCGCTAATTTAATATGGCTAATTTAGTTTTAAATTAGTAAAATTACCATGGCCTTCCCTTAGTGGATTGGTGCTACAGCTGTTTCAAATTAGGTGCATGACTACTAGACTGCATGACTACTAGACAGAGAACCTTAGGGGGGGTTGCTATGAAGATTATGGGGAAACCGGTATTAAAACCCAAGCGCAGCAATTATTCTAAGTACCAAGGACGGTGGATCCGCCTAGAGGGCAAGATTTTGCCTCCTCAAGGCTCTAACCGAACAATCTCTCCTTCATTCCTCAACCGCAAATCTCTAGCTCAAGTCATGCCCTGGGGGGTAGCCATGTTGCTCTCCCCAACTGGGCTACCAGCAATAGCACAAATCACCTCAGCAGAAGACAGTGCAGGGACAATTGTAACTCCTAATGGTCAAAGCTTCGATATTACTGGTGGTAGCCTCTCTAGTGGCGATAAACCGAATCTGTTCCACAGTTTTGAGGAATTTGGACTCGATTCCGGTCAGATTGCCAATTTTATCTCTAATAATCCCCAGGTTAGGAATATTTTGGGACGAGTCGTAGGCGGTGATCCCTCAATTATTAATGGTCTAATTAAAATCACAAGCGGTGGCAGCCCTAACTTATACTTAATGAACCCAGCAGGAATTATTTTTGGGGCTGGTGCTCGAATAAATGTCCCTGCTTCCTTTACAGCAACCACAGCGACTGGGATTGGCTTTGAGGACGGGAATTGGTTTGATGCCTTTGGTGACAAGAATAATTACCAGAACTTAATTGGTGACCCCACTAGCTTTGCCTTTGATTTAGCCCAACAAAGAAGTATCATTAACGCTGGTGAGCTGGAAGTGCCAGACAATAGCACTATCGCCTTGATCGGGGGTAGTGTGATTAACACTGGGCAAGTGAAGGCACCGGGAGGCAATATTACTATCGCTGCTGTACCAGGGAAAAGTTTGGTTAAGATTTCTCAATCTGGAAATTTGTTGAATCTAGAGATTGACCCCCCTCGTACACCAAATGGGCAACCGTCGTTAATTACCGCACTAGATATACCAGAGCTACTCACAGGACAAGCCCAAGGCATTGAGACGGGACTCAGTGCCAATTCCAATGGAACCGTGCAGCTGACGGATTCTGGCACCACAGTTCCCACTGAGACAGGAACAACCATTGTCTCCGGTACCCTAGATGTTTCCAACCAAGAACTTGGGCGACGTAGTGTAACAGTATTAGGCGATCGCATTGCTGTAATTGATGCCACCATTGACTCTTCTGGCAGTAATGGTGGCCAGGTGTGGATTGGGAAGCACCCCCAAGACAATCCAGACAATGTAAGACTAAATGCCAATCGCACCTTTGTCAGCCGTGATTCCGTGATTAACGTTGATGGAAAAAATTCAAATCAAAACGGAGGTCGAGTTACTGTCTGGTCAGAGGAAACTACAGCATTCTACGGGGAGATTACTGCCGGTGGCGCTAAAGAGCCAACTCCACAGGCCGGAAGTGATAGAACATCAGATGGTGGGACAGTTGAGATATCTAGCCAACAGACTTTAATCTTTGATGGCAAAGTTGATGTCAGGGCCCCTCTTGGTAAAAACGGCACGATTAGATTTAACGACCGTAACATTACTATTGTACCTGGGACAGAAGGTGATGGTCAGCAGCTAGGGGATAATCCCGTTGGTTTTGATCTGATGGAAATTTTGTCGGGGGATGGGGGGACATCTGGCTTTACCCTTGGCGCGAATGCCCTAGAACAAGTTTTGGGCAACATTGTTCTGAACGCTAGTAATGATATTACCGCCCCTAACGTGTCTCTGAACTTTTCTGGAGATATCACCATTGATGGCGTTAATGTCACTCTAGGTGATATCAAGACAAATGGGGGAGCGATTACAATCACAGCCTCTGAGAATCTGAGCACCCAAGAGCTTAACTCATCTGATCCCTTAACAACAGTTGGCAAGGGAGGGGATGTTACCCTAAATGGCGATAATATTCAGGTTAGCTGGATCAATGCCCAAGGTGGTATTGATGGGAAAGGCGGCAATGTGGAAATTACCACAGAAGGTTTTTTTAGAGCCACTGGGACGTTTGACACCTTAATCGAGGGCAAAGAAACAGCAGTCAGCATTGCTACAGTTGGGGGAGATGGTGGAGGAAAAATCACCATCAGTCATGGGGGAAACGGGCAAACCCCCTTTGAGGTGGGAAATAGTATTACTAATGGTACAGAGGGAGCTATTTCTACAGGTGATTCTACCATTCTTCCACCAGAATCCTTTTTGACTTCAACGAGCTCAGATTCAGGTGATATAGAAATTAATACTGGGGAGCCATCTTCAAATGCGACTAGCGCAGGTCAAGCAATGGCTACCAATTTGTTGGGGAATTCTTCGACTAGCGCAGGTCAAGCAATGGCTGAAGATGTGATTTCAAATTCGACTAGCGCAGGTCAAGCAATGGCTGAAGATGTGATTTCAAATTCGACTAGCCAAGGTCAAGCAATGGCTGAAGATGTGATTTCAAATTCGACTAGCCAAGGTCAAGCAATGGCTACCAATCCCTATTCAAATCCGGCTAATATATTCCCCAGTCGCCCTCAACTATATCAGTATTCCCTTGAATTCTTACCAATTCTTACTCAACCAAAGCCTCAGGCAATTGCTCCCAAAACAGAATACACTCAAATAAACCATAAAAATACTAAATTAGAACCTAATTATAATCTTAAAAACCTTGAGTTTGTTAATTTTACACCTAAATCGAATTTAATCAACATTTATTACAATCAACCAGCACCACAGACTATAGCAGAGATTACTAATACTAATAGTACTAATATTAGTCAATCACTGGCACAATCAGTCCCACAGCAAGTTACCAGTAAATCCTCTAAATCTACCCTAGAAGCTGAAGCTGATGTTAAACAACTTGAGGGAGGCTTTACCTATGCCTTTGAAAAACATCTAGGCATTAGCAACACTCCCATAGTCACCCTGGAAGAAGCCCAAGCCCACCTGCGCCAGATTGAAAATATTACTGGACTCAAACCAGCCCTAATTTACCTCTTCTTTAAACCAGAATTTAAACCGGAAACTACTAAGGGCAATCTAGTCAATTCTAAAGGATTGACGTCAACCAAACCGGAACGAGAGAGAACGGAAAATCGGCAAAAGACTAGGTCACACTGGCAAGAAAATCTCGATACACAGCTGGAATTACTAGTCGTTACGGCTTCGGGAGCAGTAATTCGAAAACAGGTGCAGGGAGCAACGCGATCGCAAGTTCTCTCTGTTGCTCGGGAATTCCACAGGAGTATCACCAATCTCGAAAGCGCAAATGTCTACCTACCCTTGGCTCAGCAGTTGTATCGTTGGTTGATTGATCCAGTAGAGCAGGAGCTAAAAGCCCAAAAAATAAATAATCTTGCCTTTATCATGGACGTTGGTTTGCGCTCCTTACCCATGGCAGCACTTCATGATGGCACTGGGTTTCTTGTAGAACGATATAGCCTTGGTTTGATGCCAACTCTATCATTAACCAACATGAACTATGTAGACATTAGGAAATTTCAAGTCTTGGCGATGGGAGCATCCCAGTTTAAGAACAAAAACCCATTACCAGCAGTTCCTGTAGAGTTATCGATGGTTACAGAACAACTGTGGTCAGGAAAGGCATTACTTAACGAAGCGTTCACCGTAGCAAATTTGATAAAAGCTCGTGCCTCACAACCCTTTGGTATCGTTCATTTGGCTACCCATAGTGAATTTTTAGCCGGTAAGCCAAGTAATTCCTACATCCAGCTGTGGGATACCAAGCTGCAACTTAACCAGTTGCCTAAACTAGGCTTAAGTAAGCCTAAGGTGGAGTTGTTGGTCTTAAGTGCCTGTCGTACTGCCTTAGGAGACGAGCAAGCCGAATTAGGATTTGCCGGTCTAGCAGTGCTAGCGGGGGTCAAGTCCGCATTGGGAAGTCTCTGGTATGTCAGCGATGAGGGTACCCTGGGGCTAATGACAACGTTTTACGAAAAATTACAGCAACTCCCAGTCAAAGCCGAGGCTATACGGAAAGCTCAGTTAAATTTGCTCAGGGGCACAGTACGTCTCGAGAGAGGGCAGTTGGTAACGGATCAGGGCAGTTTTCCTTTACCGCCAGCGTTAGCTAAGTTGCCAGATGTGGAGTTACGACATCCCTACTATTGGAGCGCTTTTACCCTAATTGGTAACCCTTGGTAATGTTTGATCCTGATTAACAACTCCTGCTACAGAATAGTTAAGCTGAATAATTTGACTGATAGTTATCCTGGTTTTTCCTTGATCCTTGATTGTCAACAAGTGAGAAACGAAACCTAGGTGGTGTCAACCATTCTGCACCACTTAAGGTTAGCATAGGTGGGAGTTGAACTGAAGTTTCATGGACTTAAAGGCAGGCACAGTCTTGCATAACGGCAAATATGTTCTTCATAGCCAGCTAGGCAAAGGTGTCTTTAGCATCACCTACCTAGCCATCAACGCTGAGTCTGGTCAAACCGTCGTGATCAAAACCCTCAGCGACAATCTGTGCCACCATCCCCATGGTGACCAGTTCAAGCGGCAATTTCTTGCCCTTGGTAGGCTCTTGAGCGGCTGTCAGCATCAGCATTTAGTCAGGGTAATCGAATCCTTTGAAGCTGACGGACGACCTTACCTAGTCATGGAATATATTCCGGGGCAGAGGTTAGCTGAACTCATCCAAGCCAATTTGGTTCCAGAAGCTCAAGCTATTGCATACATTCGTCAAATTGGCGATGCCCTTAGTATCTTACATCAAAAGGGTTTGCTGCATCTAGATGTTAGACCAGAAAATATCATTCTGCGTCAAGATACCGATACACTAGTGCTATGTGAGTTTGGTATTACTAGTCAACTCACCCTAGGAGTCAGGCAAACCCACGCCAGTTTAATTGCTGCTGGGTATAGCGCCCCGGAACAGTACATTTCTAAAGGGCAACTTTCCCAGGCAACCGATGTCTATTCCTTAACCGCAACCTTTTACTGCTTGCTTACTGGAAACCCACCCCTACCTGCACCAGTCAGGGAAGTATTGCATGCCCAGGAAGGTTTCTATATTCTTTTCCTGCCGGACTTACCACCATGTCCACAAAACCTAACTCCAGTAGTTAAACAAGCAGTCTGGCGTGGCTTGCACATGGTCACCAATCAACGTCCTAAAACTGTAGAAGCTTGGTTATCGCTGCTGCCAACTCAGGAGAAAGTTGATCAAAGCAGTTCTCAGTTGAAAGTGCTGAGTCCTCAGCAAAAGTCATTAATTGCCCCAAAACTGAGCACTCAGACCTCAAAACTGAGCATTCAGACCTCAAAACTGAGCATTCAGACTTCAAAACTGAGCACTCAGACTTCAAAACTGAGCACTCAGACTTCAAAACTGAGCACTCAGACTTCAAAACTGAGCACTCAGACCTTAGCTGTTCTCAAAACTGTCCACGCCAAGCTCAAAACTCAAACCTCAAAACTCAAAACTACCAAAGCTGGATTCCCACTGAAAGCCCTACTGATGACCGGTGCGCTTGCCGCCTCAGCCGGATTAGGATTTGGTTTCGCACTGCGAATGAACTCTCAAAAAGAACCTGGTTCTACCATCTTCCACACCGATCAATCCTTCCCTCCTCGCAGCAATTGGCCTTTGTCAGAACCCCAACTGTGAAACACCTTCAACCTCATCAAGGTGGTTTATTCATATTCATACTTGTACAGGACTTACAGCACACTGGCCACCAAACGCCCTTAATAATTAGTAGGGCTACGAAGGAAAAGTTACTGCCTAAGTCCTGTGAGATTTAAATACATAAGATGATATAATGATTGATTTTTAAATCATAACGACATGGGAGATTGGACAAACTGAGGATATACGAGGCAAGTAACTAGATTTTAATTCACTCATAATCCTGGGCAAGTACGTTATAATTTGTTACGTAAGCTAAAGAAACTTATCAATGAGTAACTCTGTAATTCATGCCTTTTTTCTGGGTAGGGCTGCAGCTCAAGCCATTAATCGGCAGCTTGAGGATGCTCTAACCAATGCCCTGAGTGAGTTAGGCAAGTTTGACGCTGAGCAGCGTGAGCGACTGCGGCAGTTTACCGAGCAGGTAATAGAAAGTGCCAATCGCGAAGCCGGAGCAGAAGCTGATTCTACTATTAGTAGTAAAACAGCTAGTAAAACAGCTAGTAACACAGGGAAAACAGGATCGAAGCCAGCTGATCTGCAAGCCATGATTGATGAGCTGCGAGCAGAAATTGCCAGCTTGCGTACTGAATTAAAAAACTATGGCAAGCAATCTTGATAAGATTTATCGTTACTACCCTAGATTATCTACAGAAGTGAGTAGTTTCGACATAATTTTTAATAACCTGCTATTTTTTTGATAAAAACCTTACAGAGAAATCCGAGTGTCTGCTCTTTCTCAAAACTCTATTAACCTTACAATAAATCAGGAACGCAATGTGTCTAGCCAAAGTTCTATAGGTAAGCAATACAGCGAAAAAGCTTATCGGTGGAATCAAGAAAATTACTCCCGTCAAAGGCGTTTTATTGATATTTGGCGTTTTGTTTTAACCCTCATCACTGGGTTGTGGCTTGATGGTAAACCTTGGAGTTATCGGGGAGGATATACAGATCAAAAACACGCATATAGACGCAAAACACAAGCTATCTGGATTCGAGATACATTCTTAGATCTCGGACCAACGTTTATCAAAGTTGGACAGTTATTCTCTACCCGTGCCGATTTATTCCCCAGTGAGTATGTAGAAGAACTGAGCAAACTACAAGACCGGGTTCCTGCCTTTAGTTACGAGCAAGTTGAGCAGATCATCCAGGAAGATTTAGGCAAGCCCATCAAGGAACTGTTCAGTGCTTTTGACCCAATTCCTCTGGCGGCGGCTAGCTTAGGGCAAGTTCACAAAGCTCAACTTCGCAGTGGTGAAGAGGTAGCGATTAAGGTCCAAAGACCAGGCTTAAAAAAACTGTTTACCATTGATTTAAAAATTCTCAAGGGGATCGCCTATTACTTTCAAAACCATCCAGACTGGGGGCGTGGTCGGGACTGGAGCGGGATTTATGAAGAGTGCTGTCGGATTCTTTGGCAAGAAATTGATTATCTTAATGAAGGTCGAAACGCAGATACGTTTCGCCGCAACTTCCGTAACTATGACTGGGTGAAGGTACCCCGTATCTACTGGCGCTATACCTCATCACGAGTTTTGACCCTAGAATTTTTACCAGGGATTAAGATTAGTAGTTACGAAGCTCTAGAAGCAGCTGGTCTAGACCGCAAATTAATCGCTCGTCTGGGAGCAGAAGCTTACCTACAGCAGTTGCTAAATGATGGCTTCTTCCATGCTGACCCCCATCCAGGAAATATTGCGGTTAGTCATCAGGGTTCCCTGATCTTTTACGACTTTGGCATGATGGGGCAGATTAAGGCCAATGTGCGCGAGCAACTTATGGAAACCCTGTTTGGCATTGCCCAAAAAGACGGCGACCGAGTGGTGACTTCCCTAATTGAATTGGGTGCGCTCTCACCAGTGAGTGATATGGGACCGGTAAGGCGCTCAGTTCAGTACATGCTGGATAATTTCATGGATAAGCCCTTTGAGGAGCAATCGGTCAGTAACATCAGCGATGACCTCTACGAAATTGCCTATGGCCAGCCTTTTCGATTCCCAGCAACGTTCACATTTGTGATGCGAGCCTTTTCTACACTGGAAGGAGTGGGTAAAGGCTTAGACCCTGAATTTAATTTTATGGAAGTTGCAAAACCCTTCGCACTAGAGATTATGACCAACGGCAACACTCCCGACAACAATAGCTTTATTAATGAACTGGGACGCCAAGCCGCACAGATGAGTAGTACAGCATTAGGTTTGCCCCAGCGCATTGAAAGTACTATTGAAAAATTAGAAAGAGGAGACCTGCGCATTCGAGTGCGCTCTATTGAATCAGACCGGGTTTTACGACGGCTGAGTGGTATTCAGTTGGGAACCAACTATACTTTATTAATCAGTGCGTTCACCCTTTCGGCTACCATTTTATTTGTAAATGGTAATGTCCTACTAGCTTTGGTAGTCGTTTTGGTGGCAGCTATGTTAGGATTTGCCTTAATTAGGTTGCTCCGACGGCTTGACCGGTTTGATCGCATGTTTTAGTTGTTGTAAAGTCGTAATAGCTCCTTATCCCACGATCTATCCACCGTAGTAGCAAGTACTAGGAGGGTAAATCGTTGGATGTTTCGGCATTTATCCGGACATTGTTGGACATTTCCTTAATTCAACTGAATCAGGTCGATAATAATCATGTTTCTATCCATCAAAATCAAACTGAAGCTCACAGACGAGCAGAAAGCATCAAGCCAGTAAACAACCGATGTGATGAAAAGTTGCTTCGCCGGTATTACAGATCCGGGCTTACTACGTACAGTTAACCAAGATGACTACTACATAGACCCGGACGGTCGCTTCTTTATTGTTGCCGACGGCATGGGTGGTCATGCCGGTGGACAAGAGGCAAGTAAAATCGCCACTGAGGCGATTAAGACTTATTTGAATAAAGATTGGAACTCTCAAACTCCTTCTGATGAGTTACTAGAACAAGCGATCTATCAAGCCAATCAGGCTATCCTCAACGATCAGCAAACTCATCCAGAACGGTCAGATATGGGAACCACTGCCGTAGTGGTGATGTTCCGTCAAGACCAGTGTTGGTTTTCTCATGTAGGAGATTCTCGCCTCTATCGGTTCCGAAATTCTAAGTTAGAGAAGATTACAGAAGACCACACCTGGGTAGCCAGAGCCGTTAAGTTGGGAGAACTAACAGCTAAACAGGCTCGGATGCATCCCTGGCGTCATGTTCTGTCTCAATGTCTAGGCAGAAAGGACTTACCTAAAGTCAATGTCTATCGGATAGAAGTTAAATTATGCGATCGCCTTTTGCTTTGTAGCGATGGACTCACCGAAGAACTTTCCGATGAATTGATTGCTTCCTCTCTCCAAGATAGTTCAAGTATTGAGCAGGCTCTGGATATCCTTGTTGAAGCAGCTAAAGAAGAAGGCGGTAGGGATAACATTACTGTGGTTATTGTAGAGATTGGGGAAAGGATGAATGGTGTTGGGTGAAAAGTGTTGGGTGAAGGTGCGTTATTAACACACCCTACAGGTAGAGTTACTTCGTAAATACAGCTTGGATATACCAGTTACTAGCACTGAGGTAAAACAGAAAGCTCGCTCGCTGGGCTTTCATAAGGTCGGAATTGCAGCTGTGGATGTTGATCATCATGACTCAGCAGAGCAAAACTTGAAGGCTTGGCTAGCGTTAGGGTATCAAGCAGACATGGCTTGGATGGCAAATCCTCGACGCTTGGATATTCGTGGATGTATGCCAGAGGTGAAGTCGGTAATTTGTCTTGCTCTCAACTACTACACCCCTCACCAGCGTCCCGAAAACCCTGAGTATGGCAAAATCTCCCGTTACGGTTGGGGGAGAGATTACCACAAGGTCATGCATAAAAAATTGAAGGAATTGACCTTTTGGTTACAAGCACAAGCAGAAGAAATCCAGGTGCGTTACTATGCTGATACAGGGCCAGTACAAGATAAAGTCTGGGCGCAGCGCTCAGGTATTGGTTGGATTGCTAAAAATGGTAATGTAATTACGCGGGAGTATGGCAGTTGGGTATTTTTAGGGGAAGTGTTGACTAACCTAGCCTTGACCCCAGATACCCCTCACACTTCACACTGTGGTAGCTGTACCCGCTGTATTCAAGCCTGCCCAACGGGTGCTATTACCAAACCGTTTGTCGTTGATGCCAACCGCTGCATCGCTTATCATACCATTGAGAATCGGGCTGAAAACTTGCCGGAATCGATTAAACCCCATTTAGAAGGCTGGGTTGCTGGTTGCGACATCTGTCAAGATGTTTGCCCCTGGAACCAACGTTTTGCTAAAGAAACTGATGTGCTAGAGTTTCAACCCTACCCTGAGAATGTGGCTCCTCGACTCACGGAATTAGCTACTATATCTGATCAGGAGTGGAATCGACGGTTTCCAGCTTCTGCGCTGCGGCGTATAAAGCCAAATATGCTACGGCGCAATGCCCAAGCTAATATTGATGCATCTCAAAAATCCGTTGACTAGCCATTGATTACTTGGGTGGCGAATTGCGAATTGCGAATTGCGAATTGTTAATTGTTAATTGCTCAATGAGTGTAAAAGTAATTCTTTTTGATTTTGATGGGACTCTGGCTGATACCCTTACTGCCATTGTCAAGATTACCAATAGCTTAGCGGAAGAATTTGGATATCAGCCCACATCAGCTGAAAAATTGGAGCAAGTTAGACATTTAAGCTCTAGGGAAATTATTAAGCAATCGGGTATTTCGAGGTTTATAATCCCGTTTTTGTTGAAAAAAGTCCAAAAACTATTACGCGAAGATATTCAAAGTTTAACTCCTATTCCTGGACTAATAGACGTTTTAAATGATTTTAAATCTGAAGGTTACCAATTAGGGATATTGACATCTAACTCAGCAGAGAACGTTAACCTTTTTCTGACCCATAATTCTTGGGTAAAGCTTTTTGATTTTGTTGACTCAGGGAGTCCTATCTTTGGAAAAGAAAAAGTTATTCGTAAATTCCTCAAAAAACATAATTTAAATCCTGCTGATGTGATCTATGTCGGAGATGAAACTAGGGATATTGAGGCAGCTAAAAAAAATACTATTAAAGTAGTTGCTGTTAGTTGGGGATTTTCTTATAAAGAAGTTCTAGCTCAATATCAACCCGATTTTTTGATCGACGAACCCCAGGAGTTATCTGAAGTAGTATCTAATTTAGATCAATCAAAAGTTAAATCAAAAGTAGTTTGTTATTAGGAATGAGTTACTTGTTACTTAGGGCTTGCTGATTAACTCTCAAAGCATTGACAGATAAAGGTTTTAGCCTTGTTGGGTCGAAAAAAGTGCCAGCTTTTCGGTCGAAAAAGCTCATTTAATTCACATTTTGGGCAGACAAGAGCCGAAAAATCAAGGGACAATTCTTCCGACTACCTCCTATATAATTCCCATTTCTCCTAACTCCTGACTCCTAACTCCTGACTAATGCAGCCTCCAAGACTTGCCATGCAGCCTCGCCCATAGCATTCCCCTTATCATCGAGAACTGGATTAACTTCAGAAATCTCTAGGCAACAGACCTTCGGATTTGCCATAATGGTCTGGATGAGGACGATCGCCTCATTCAGATATAGACCATTCGCTTCAGGGGTTCCTGTTCCTTGTGAAACCGTTTCGCAGTCTAGACTATCAACATCAAAGGACAGATAAATTTTGTCACACCATTGCAGATGTTGCTCAATCAAACTGGTGTAAAACTCTGTTCCTTTTTCTCGGATATCCTCAACGCTATAGAGTTTAATCCCCAACTTGTCAATTAAGATTGAATGCTCTGGCTTGAAAAAGCGAACACCAATAAGAATCAAATCTTCCGACAACACCTTGGGTACAATACCACCCAACTCCTTGAGGTGAGTCCACTGTTTTTGTGCAGCCAGTGGCAGTTCATTCGACGAAGCACCTAGTAAAGTTCTGGCTTCTTGATCCAATGCTAACACTGCACCCAAGGGCATCCCATGCATATTACCAGAGTGAGTTGTGTAGGGTGAGTGCATATCACTATGAGCATCTATCCAGATAATGCCTAGGCGTTCGTTGGGATAAGCTTGTTTAACACCAGCGATCACTCCTGCGGCTGATGAGTGGTCGGCAGACAACACCAGGGGAAACTCACCTCTTTCCAAAGTATCTGTAACTGTGTTACAAGCAATTTGGCAGGTTTCAAGAATGTAGCGGAGACGCTTAGCATAACGACAACCTGGATTGTGGTTTTTATCTGCCAACAGAGCGTTACGTTCAGGCAAGCGAATGATTGGGTGTTCGGAGAAAAAGTGACTGCCTGCTTTGTGAGCCGCCATCCGGATAGCATCTGGTCCCATGCTAGCACCCAACTGAGCTGCACCCAGTTCTGAGCAAATTTCAACGATTTTGATAGGGTTCATGTTTAAGAAGTCTCAACATTGCTTCGAGAGCAACAAAATAAGAATCGATCCCAAAACCTTGTACAACTCCAACTGCAGCGACTGACATCACTGATTTGATATTGCGCTTGTCGATGTTGGTAATATGAATTTCCACATAAGGTGGAGCGATGTAAGAGAGGCAATCCCTGAGAGAATAGGCGTTGTAGGTGAATCCTGCCGGATTAGCGAGAACCCCATCCACACCTGCTGCTACACTGGCATAAACCTTATTGATGGCTTCACCTTCGATATTTGTGTAGAAAATATCCAGTTCATAATCAAAGTCACTGGCGTGTTGCTTCAGCATCCGATCAAGCTGTTCAGCGGTGGTATCATCATAGGTGTTGCCCTGACGATAGCCCAGTGAGTTCAGGTTAGCTCCTNGCTTCTCCAGATTTACTGCCTCAAGCGATCATTCACAATCTCAAAATTGAAGTTCAAGAAGAGCTTCAAGAAGAAAAAGGAAATGAGCCACCTTACCAAAAGATACTCAGCCTTATTGCGCGCCAAACCGGTGTGATGCCTTTGGGGAGTGGAACCGAGCCGGATTTGGTCCAATGGGATTTGTGGGTGCTATGGCTTGGAGCAGTAACACCTTCTTTGGTCAAATCGGTCGAGGGGTTGGGGGGAAAACCCTGATTGAATGGGCTCGTAGATATGGCTTTGGTGAAAAAACTGGTATTGAGTTATCCGGCGAATCCAGTGGTTTGATAGTGGATGATGCCTGGAAGCGGAAAAACTACAATTGGGGATGGACCGTTGGGGATACCATAAATATGTCTATTGGTCAAGGGTTTACCCTAGGAACACCCTTACAATCCTCGGTGATGTTTTCTGCAGTTGCCAATGGTGGCTATCGGGTTAAACCCCACTTGCTCAAGAACAATCAGGATGCTATTAAAGGGCGAGTGTCCATCAATATGAAGCCATCAACGATTCAGACCCTGCGCCGAGGATTGCGAGCTGTGGTGACTGGGGGAACAGGAGCGGCATTGAGGGTGCCAGAGTTGCCTCCTGCCGCTGGTAAGAGTGGAACAGCAGAGGCTCCTCCTGGGAAACCTCATGCTTGGTTTGGTGGTTTTGCCCCCTATGATAAACCCGAGATTGCGGTTGTTGCTTTTGTGGAACATTCCGGCGGCGGTGGAGGTTCAGTGGCAGGACCAATTGTGCGCCAGGTGATGGAGGCTTATTTTAAACATAATAAATGATTCAAACTCTGGTTAGTCCTGAGTCGAAAGTGACCGAAAACCCTGAGAGCGCAAGCCCCTAAATTCTATTTATGGGGTTAGCTCGAACAGGAATTTATTCCCTAACTGCTCGGTAACTTTCGTCCTAGAAGATCGACTATAATAGCAAGTAATGCATTAATACCAAGGAGGTGATTTTAAGTGTTGGTTATGGAGTTCAAAGCTGTCCTCAAAGAGCCTCAAAAGTTGGCAATAAATGAAGCCATTAGAACTGCTCGCTTTGTCCGTAACAAGGTACTTCGGTACTGGATGGACAATTCTGGGACAGGAAAGAAAGAACTCTATCGCTATAACACTCAATTAAGAGATGAATTCAAGTTTGTTAAAGACCTCAATAGTCATGCTTGTCAAGCCTCTGTTGAGAACGTAGAACGCGCTATCAAACGTTTCTTTGATAACTGCAAGAAGAAAGTCCCTGGGAAGAAGGGTTATCCTCGCTTTAAGAAACATTCTAGGTCAGTGGAGTATAAGCAATCTGGATGGAAGTTATCCCCAGATAAGAAGTCCATAAGATTCACCGACAAGAAGGGTATCGGAAAAGTCAAGCTCAAGGGTAGCTGGGACTTATGGAGATTCGACCAGAAACTGATCAAGAGGGTTCGGATTGTCCAAAGAGCAGATGGGTATTATGTCCAGTTTTGCGTGAAAGTAGATAATTACGAACAGCTAGAGGCCACCGGTTTTACTGTTGGTTTAGACGTTGGGTTAAAGGAGTTTTATACCGACTCCAATGGACGCTCTGAACCTAATCCCAGATTCTACAGAAAAAGTGAAAAGCGTCTAAGGTTTTACCAACGTCGAGTTTCTCGAAAAAAGAAAGGCTCTGCTAACCGAAAGAAGGCAATTAATAGACTAGGTAAGGTACACCTTAGAATAAGTAGGCAACGCAATGAGCACGCTAAGAGACTGGTTAGAAGTTACCGTAAGATAGTGGAGCCTTATTACAAAAGATTTAACCCTTTTATGCAAAGCCGAACACCCATAAAGGCTCCACTATCTAAGGTTTCGTCTCCGGCGCGCTACGTAATCCGGTCTAACGACCTGGTCGCCTACGTTCGCGCAGCGTGCCGAAGGCAAGATCTAAGGGTTAGAAACTTAGTTAAAAACCACTGTCTAGCCAAGTCTATTAATGATGCAGGTTGGTATCAATTCCGGAGGTGGCTGGAATATTTTGGACAAAAGTTTGGCAGAATAACTGTTGCAGTCAATCCTGCTTATACAAGCCAAAATTGCTCTAATTGTGGCAAAGAAGTCAAGAAATCATTATCAACTAGAACTCACGTTTGTAAGTGTGGTTGTCGATTAGATAGAGACCACAATGCTGCCATAAACATCCTTCAAAGAGCCTTGAGTACGGTGGGGCACACCGGAACTATTTCAAACGCTTGGGGAGAATTGGCCTCTACTTTTTCTGGCTCCGGCTTGGAAAAGCAAGTCAGCTCGTTGAACCAAGAATCCCCTAGCTTCTAGCTATGGGGAGTGTCAAATGATCTGAATCCCCTGACTCCATAACTTGGTTACCCAAAACTCCAAATCTGGGTCAGTAATCTCAATGCTTACTTTTTGTTGAATTTCCTGGGCTTGCTCCTGGGACTTGCACAGGGCAAATACCGTCGGACCGGAACCAGACATCATGGTTCCTATCGCACCACTATTCTCAAAGGCTTTCCGTAGTTGCAAGACTTGGGGGTGATTGGGTAACACCACTTTTTCTAAATCATTGCGCAATAGTTTACCAATCTGTCCCCCATCCTTATTGAGGATTTCCTTAACTATTGGACCACTATGAAAACGATTAGCACGGGATTCTAAGTCCTCAGGCTCCCGGATATAGGTTTCCCCAAACTGATTTCGATAAGTCTGATAAGCCCAAGCAGTAGAAACCATGAGACTGCGGTATTTACCCAACACGACATATAGAGAATCTAGTCCCGGTAGGGCAGACAATCGCTCACCTCTGCCCAGAGCTAGAGCGGTTCCACCAGCAAGGCAAAACGGCACATCAGATCCAAGCTGTGCTGCCAATTGTTCTAATTCCGGGTGGGTTAATCCCAATTGCCACAACATATCGATTCCTACTAACACAGCCGCTGCATCCGTCGAGCCACCAGCTAGTCCAGCGGCTACAGGAATTCGCTTGTGGATAGTAATTTCTACACCGCCCAAGTTAGCAAAGTACTCAGGAAACTCCTCCCACATCAAGGCAGCTGCTTTATAAGCGAGGTTGCTTTCATCCGTTGGCACTTGGGGATGATGACAGTGGACTTTAATCTCCTGTGTACCAATGGCACGGATGTCGATTTGATCAGCTAATTCGATGCTTTGGAGAATCATTGCGAGTTCGTGATAACCATCACCCGCATCACCGATGATTTCCAAATACAGATTGATTTTAGCTGGGGCATTTAGGGAATAAGAATGCATTCTTTATGGTGATCTGATTCGCTAGGGCTATCCATTGAGCAACACTAAGGTCTTCGGCTCGGGCTTGAGGGCTTATTTCTAATTGTTCCAGCAATTGGGTGATGCGATCGCGTTCGATTACAGATTTTAAATTATTGCGCAACATTTTTCGTTTGCTGCCAAAGCCCAGTTTCAATAGTGTCTCCAAGCATCTGGGGTCAGAAGCTGGTGGTTCAGCTAGGCTCGGATGTAACCGTACGACAGCGGAATCGACCTTGGGGGGAGGAGAGAATGCCGAGGCAGGTACATCGCAAATCAATTCACATTTGGCGAGATACTGAACCCGCACTGATAATGCCCCGAATGCTCTAGAACTGGGTTTGGCATATAACCGCTGAGCTACTTCTTTTTGGACTAGCAGCACGATTAAATCAAACCCTGGCACAGCTGGCTGAGTGATGGTACCTAGCAACTTTTCCAGAATCGGACCGGTAATATTATAGGGGATATTGGCAACAACTTTATTGGGTTGTTGGAAATTGGAAAAGTTAGCTAACAAGGTATCTAAGTCTAGGGACAGAAAGTCCCCTTGGAGCAGTAAAAAATTATCTATCTTACCGAGTTTTTTAACTAATAATCGGCACAAGTCTCGATCAATTTCTACCGCCACTACAGACTGAACAAAAGGCAGTAACCGCTGGGTAAGAATGCCAGTACCCGGACCAATTTCTAGAATGCGATCGCTTTTTTGTAAATTAGCGGCTGTCACGATTTGGTTGAGTGCCTCCTCGCTACGCAGCCAATGTTGAGCAAATTTTTTACGAGCTTTTATGGTCATTGCCCAATTTTATAGCATTTCTGAATTCGGTACCCAATTGATAACTTAAGCGCGTAATTACCGATTAATGAAGTATAATAATGATGCTACTGTACAGGATATCAGAGCAAGTTGGGTTAATCACGTCTAATCATATTTAATTAACCAGTAACAAGTAACCAAGTTCCTTGAATTATCATTACTAAACCGACGAACAAGAGCTCAAAGGTTAATCAATTTATTTTCAGGAAGTTTTGGAACAAACCTTGGTTTTGCCAGGCGTAATTCTTGGCAACACGCTTTAACTTGGCAATATTGCTCCGAGTCGCATCATCCATTGCGTCACTAGTGATTTGCGGTTGTAGACGCAGGTAACGAGAAACTGTTGCATCCTCGGATTCTAAGCTACCCATCAACTCTTTGGTAATATACCGGTGAATGTCAGAAGGAGCATCAAATAGCACTTCAATCAATCGTCCTTGCCATCCCCATTGTCCCAATCCCCAGCCTCTAGCTTTTTCCCAAGGAATGGGGCGGTTGGATGCTCCTGTGCCAATGGAGATTATAGAAATTTCCTCAAGGGAATGATTTAAGCGGATCGCTTCAGCTAATGCACAGCTTGAGGGATTATTCGCCCCAACCCCACCATCAATTGCCGAGTAAGTCTTGCTTTGAGTCTTGAGCTGATGGGCTGGAAAATAGGTGGGGGCAGATGCGGAACAGACACAGGCTTCCCATAAGGGAACATCAAAATAATCTTTGTCTTCACGCCAGCTTTTAAAGACAATCGGCATGCGACTAATGGTGTCGTAGGCTGTGATCAACAGCCGAGGTGAATCGTAGATATCCGACAGTTTGGTCGTCCCAAACTGTTCTTTCATCACCTCAATTAACCCCTGATTGGAGTGTTTAGGAGCAGAAAGACCATACTGAAGGATCACCTTAAGCCGCTTTAGTGAAAAACGGCTGGTGTAGCGGAAAATCCTTTCCCCTTTCTGTTCATAAAGTCTAATCATCTCCCGACTGGGGATGCCAGTGGCAATCCCGGCAGCCAAGATTGAACCAGTGGAGGTACCTGCAATTAAATCAAAATACTTGTTGAGGGGCTGGTTAATCTCTTTCTCCAATTCTGCCAAGA
This sequence comes from Moorena sp. SIO3I8, assembly GCF_010692325.1. Classification (GTDB taxonomy): domain Bacteria; phylum Cyanobacteriota; class Cyanobacteriia; order Cyanobacteriales; family Coleofasciculaceae; genus Moorena. The sequence continues at coordinate 76,772 of NZ_JAAHHW010000006.1, forward strand.
TTACTGCTGCGATAACGCCCCGAATACCACCGCCATCTAAGCTGAGTATGCGAAAAGTCATGATCCCCCTAAAAACCCACGATGTTGAATTATTCCTCCTACCTATTGTGACGGGTTCTAGTCACTTCCAGGGTGATATTACCTCCAAAATCTGGAATCGGGGCACCAGGTTTGCTTAACTGCACCTGGACTTGCTCCACCTTATCGAATTCTAGAATCGCATTAGCAATTTGAACTGCCAATTTTTCGATCAGGGCACATTTTGAGGTTTTAACCAAATGCTTGACAGTATCAATAGTTTGCCGATAATCCATGGTATCCCTAAGGTCATCACTTTCTCCCGCAGGGCTTAGATCTAGCCACATGGTCAGGTCTACTTCAAACCACTGTCCTAGGGTCTGTTCTTCCGGTAGGTAGCCAGTGTAGCCGTAGCAGCGAATATTGCTCAGTTTAATACAGTCCATCATTTGTCAAGTTTTCCCTCATCTATGCTTTATCACCAAAGTCAACGATTGCCATTAGCGCTACTACTTTGGGTTAATCGCTTTTAAAATCTAATGTTTAAAAATGAGAATTGCTGGAATCTATTACCAAAATTGTTGTCTCAATTAAACCCCTAGCATACAACCATTGCGTAAGTCCGCTCCTTTATTAGATTTGTACTCAAGCAATCCATAACCAGGGATTTGTGTTTTATAGTCTTAGTCTGTTCCAGTCTCTAAGGATACTGCTGGAGAAAGGGGTTTCCCGATTTGGGGTTCGGTACCTGTAAGTAGACGCTGGATGTTACTGCGGTGACGGATGATCACATATATGCCAGCAGCAATACCAAATAACTCATAGGCAAGAGGAGCTTTGGTAAGGTACATCAGTAGGGAAACAGCGATCGCACCAGCAATGGAACTGAGAGAGACGATACGAGAAATGGCCAAGACTACTGCAAATACACCTAGGGTTCCTAACCCTACAGGCCAAGACATGGTAAGGATAACACCTATACTGGTGGCAACGGATTTACCTCCGGTAAAGTTTAGCCAAATGGATTTACTATGACCAAAGATAGCAGCAAACGCAGCTAATGCAACTAACCAGGGTTGCCAGGTTTCAGGGAGTAGGGAAACTTGTGTCAGGGTATAAAAGCCATTGACTAGACTAATAGCAGCTGCTCCTTTCAAGGCATCAATCAGTAATACCACCACTGCTGGTCCTTTGCCCACAGTTCTCAATATATTGGTGGCACCGGTGGAGCCAGAGCCATGCTCGCGAATATCAATATCTTTAAGCCAGCGTCCTGCTAGGTAACCAGTAGGCAGGGAACCTAATAAATAGGCTGAGATGACTAGTAGCCCACTCCAAGTTAAGTTAAGTACCATTGGTGTCATGTTGAAAATTTTCACAAGATCCGGCATTGACATCCTCCCGCCGCTAAATCCGGCGATTATAGCGGGGGATTCCTAAGACTCACGACTTAGGTTTCTGCTTCCTTCTCCCTTTTTTTGGAGTTTTTCGCACCAGCCTTCCGAGACTTACTCTCCTCGGGTCTTACGGTCGCTCCACAGACTGACACGGCAAGCCCTGCCGCCAAAATATTAATTGATGCGTTGATATCGCGATCGTGGTGAGTATTGCAAGATGGACAATCCCACTCTCGAACATTTAACGGTAAAGATTCGACGCGATTCAAGCACACAGAACATAACTTGCTACTGGGAAACCATCTGTCAATTGATACAGCTTCACGGTTGTACCACTCTGACTTGTATTTGATTTGACGGATTATTTCTGCCCAGTTAGCATCACTAATCACCAGCGCTAATTTGTGGTTTTTGACCAGATTTTTCACAGCTAAGTCCTCAAACGCAATCAATTGGTTTTCTTTGACCAGTTTAGTAGTTAGCTTGTGGGTAAAATCCCTTCTAGCGTCCTTGATTTTTGCGTGTATCCTGGCTACCTTCAATCTGGCTTTGTAGCGATTGTTAGATCCTTTCTGTTTCCGCGACAAAGCTTTTTGGTATTTAGCCAGTTTTTTCTTGAGCTTTTTAAAATGCTTTGGGTTAGCAATCTTATCTCCGTCACTGGTTGTAATTAGGCTAGTAATTCCTAGATCAAAACCAACTCGTTTATCCGTGGTAGGTAAACTCAAGTCTCTAGGGTCATTGAACCTGATCGAGACATGCCAACGATTGGACGGATCTAAACTAACTGTAACGGTACTTGGATTGCAGTTTGCAGGTAGCTGACGACTCCAGCGAATAGGCAAAGGTTCTTGACATTTAGCTAGATATATCTGACCATTTTTCCATTTAAATGCGGATTTTGTGAATTCCGCACTACCACCATTCCGCTTTTTCTTGAAGTTTGGATATTTAATGCGACCTGCAAAGAAGTTCGTAAAAGCAGTTTGAAGATGTCTTAATCCCTGTTGAAGTGGAACAGAGCTAACTTCATTTAAAAAGAACAAATCATCCTCTTTCTTCCATCCTGTCAACATTGAGGAAGTTTCTTTATAGCTGACTCGTTTTTGGTGCTCGTACCATCCTTTTGTTCTAGCGTCCAAGGCTTTGTTGTATACAAGTCTTACGCAGCCTAGAGTTCTCCTTAACAGAGTCTCCTGTTCAGGGGTTGGGTAAAAACGGTAACGGTAAGCTTTTTCAGTCATGCTTACATTTTAAAGCGTTCCGTGTAAGATGTCAAGGGGAGGTGCGCTTTCCGTTCGCCTTTGGCGAACGGAAAGCGCACCTAGCAATTCATGAGGGGCTGTGTGCGGAACCTGCGTCCGCACTTTATACGCCCCGTCTCCCGCTAACCCTACCGGTATAACGGGAGTATTCTTGCTCTTAAGGATAATCGTCATAGGTATACATCTGCCGAGGATCAGGTGCAAAAGCCAACCATAGGGGAAATTGCAATAATGAGAGACTGATTTTATCTTCGGTTTCGTCAACAATGATTAAGGCTAACTGATCCCGCTTGATCAGTCGTTCCGCTTTTTGAACCAGGGCTATTGGATCTTCAAATAAAACAACTCCCCGTTCTGGACCAAAATCACTGCGGGAGATTCCTAGGCAGTCCTGTAATCCTCTGCGCCATTCTCCCAGTCGTTCTGGGGTGTTGGCAAGGACAAGAGTACGTAGGCGATTGTCATATAGTGTCCGCAACACGGATATAACCGCTGAGGCAATTAAAACATTTTGTAAGCGGCTCCCCATAGTTTGCAGCGCACCACGACCACCTTGGGAAAAAAACCACTGAGACACTTTTTCAGCGTGAATTGGCTCAAAGGTACGACGCAGTTGCCAGGGAGGACCATAATAATCTGGCATTTTGCGATATTGATCCAACAGCTGACGAATCTGTCGGACTTCGTCTTTAAAGGCTTGTTCGGCAAATTGTGGGTTGCCTCTGGTGGGGGGTGGTGGGGGTTCTTCTAATGCTGGCCGTGGTGTTTCGGTTGGCGGCTGGGAGAGTTCCAGTTGTTCAGCAGCAGCAGCTAGGTCTTGTAAGGAGCCAACCAAATAATCTTTAAAGCCTTGAACCCGAATGGCTAGCTCTTGAGATACACCCGCAAAACTGGTGCGCATTTCTTCACGAATGCGTTCCCGGCGGCGTTCTAATTGCTCAATAGAAATTTGCAACTTTTGCTTGCGTTGCTCCAGTTCGGTCAGACCTTCAAGTATCATCCGCTCCACAACTGCTTGGGTGGTTCCCAATTCCTTTGAAACCAGTGACTGTTCATGGTTTTGCAGATGGGCAATTCTCTGTCTCAACTCCTGTTCTTTTTGCTCAAGTTCAGCCACAGTTTGAGCTAAGCTAGCCATTTTTTTTGCTTGATCTGAAGACTGCCCTAGTTGAATTTGACTTACTTTCTCCTCCTGCAGCGGATCACTTGACTGTGTGGCTTTAGCTTTGTCATGGTCTGATAGGGTCAGAGAAATGGGAGGAAGGTCGGGAGCTTGAGAGTTATCCCTAGGAGTAGCCCTATCCTGATTTGGCAAATTTGACTCCTGTGAATTATATAATCCCTTAACTGCTTGGTTTTTATCTTGCTCTTGTTCTGGGTTTTGTGGGTCTTCGGAATTCATTTAAACTGATTTCTTAATAACTTATTCACTAACTACCTAACCTCTACTCTATACTTTGAGGTAATTGACACTCCCCACGGTTGTAAACCGGGGGATTCTTACTTCACAGATTCAACTTGCTCAACCAGGTCGGAACCAAGAAAAGTAGAGGCCAAATCTCCATAAGCGTTTAATAAGGTTTCGGTGTGCCCCACCGTACCCAAGGCTGTTTTGAGGATATTGATTGCAGCATTGTGGTCTCGATCCAACTGACAACCACACTTACAGACGTGAGTTCTAGTTGAGAGCGACTTTTGAACCACTTCGCCACAATCAGAACAGTTTTGGCTAGTATAGGCAGGATTTACTGCGACAGTTATCCTGCCAAATTTATTGCCAAAATACTCTAGCCATTTTCTGAATTGATACCAACCTGCATCATTAATAGACTTGGAAAGACAGTGGTTCTTTACTAAGTTTTTAACTTTTAGATCTTCATAGGCCACCAAGTCGTTAGACTGGACTACGCAACGTGCAAGTCTCTTTGCATGTTCCTCACGCTGCCTACTTATTCTAAGGTGTGTTCTACCTAGTTTATTAATGGCTTTTTTGCGGTTGGCAGAGCCTTTCTTTTTTCGGGATACTCGACGTTGATAGAACTTTAAGAGTTTTTCACCCGTTCTGTAAAATCTAGGATTGGGTTCAGCTAACCCTTCGGAATCAGTATAAAAGTCTTTTAGCCCGACATCTAAACCAATAGTATTTCCTGTTGCTTCTAGTTGATCGTGGTTGTCTACTTTAAGGCAAAACTGAACATAATACCCATCAGCCCTTTGGACGATCCGAACCCGCTTAATTTGCTTATTGTCGAATCGCCACAAGTCCCAGGTACCCTTGAGTCTAACCTTACCTATCCCTTTTTTATCCCTAAATACAATCGACTTCTGATCAGGGGATAATTTCCAACCGGATTGCTTATATTCAACGGAGCGACAATGCTTCTTGAATCTGGGATAACCTTTTTTGCCTGGCACCTTCTTCTTACAGTTGTCATAAAAGCGTTTAATTGCCCGTTCTACGTTTTCTACAGAAGCTTGACAGGCATGACTATTGAGTTCTTTTACAAAGTTAAATTCATCTCTTAACTGAGTGTTATAGCGATAGAGTTCTTTCTTGCCGATACCTCGATTGTCCATCCAGTATCGAAGCACTTTGTTTCGGACAAAACGAGCTGTCCTGATCGCTTCATTTATTGCTAATTTTTGAGGCTCTTTTAGGACAGCCTTGAACTCCATAACCAACAATTAAAATCACCTCCTTAGGTTATTTACATTACTTTACTTACTATCATAGTCGATATTATAACGCAACAGTTCCCAAACAGTTAGGGAATAAATTCCTGTTCGGGCTAACCCCATAAATGGAATTTAGGTGCTTGCGCCCTCATGGTTTTCGGTCAGTTAGATTTTAGGGAAGTGTTCTTCTAGGCAAGTTCGTAGCAGCTTTGGGTCAAAGAGAATTGGTATAAAGTGAATGCTTTTGACTTCTGAGAAATAAAACAAAATCGGTACTGATGTCCAGAAGATTTCCCAATTTTGCCATTCCTGATAAGGAAAACGCCGGATCAGGGTCTCGGAGCGATAAATATCCAAGGCGGTTTCAGTAAATTGCAGGCGTATGGTTACGGCCTGAAACAACAAGAACAACCCAAACAATGCGATCGCTAAACTTACCCAGGGTTGTATGAGCACTATTGTCACTGCAGCAACAATCAACACTATAGGCAGTGTATAACTTGGAGAGAGTTCAACGGTTGATGTTGATTTTGGAGAATAATCAGCAGAAGTCACTTCGCTTAAATCCCGAGCTGATAAAGATGAATCAATATATGAATATAATTTAATTCTAAGCCTATATTCCCAACTTCTTCGATCTTCCCAAGTTCTTCTATGGGATTTAACGGGATGACAGTTACCTGATCTTACCTACTACCAGTATCTAGCACATCCCTGAGTAAGATTGACCAAAAATTCAGTTAAATCCCTGTACGGAGAGGGGGGGATTCGAACCCCCGATGGCTTTGACACCATAACAGATTTCGAGTCTGCCACCTTAAACCACTCGGACACCCCTCCATGATCTAATCAAGCCGCACCCCAGACTTCATCTGAAATTTGAACACAAAACCCTGGAATTTGTCAAGCCTTCCTTTTAAAACTCGCCTGTTGCTGGGTGGTCAATGATGGAATCACCATCAAGGAACATCAATGTCTATCTCAATATCTTCAACAGTAGTCTTAAAACCACCATCCGGTGTCCACTGGATAGCACCATCACGGCCTGTCCAATAGAGGGTCATCTTAGCATTGCGCATTAGCTTCGCCGTGTAGGAATCCACTACATTCGATGATGCGATCGCAATTTTTGGCTGCAGGGCATCGAGGAATTCTGGCCTCAGACTTTTTCCCGACCACCAAAGTACTTGTAGGTCAGGGAAACTGATGGTTTTGGCTAACTGTTTTTGGACGCCTGGTTTGAGATCTCCTAGGAGTAACCAATTTTGGTCAATGATGCGCATCAGCAACACTGGTGGTTCAGTGTTGACTAATTCTATTGATGTAGAGCCAAAAGAGAGTATTTCACCCACTGGAATTGGTTGGTAGTTCGCCTCCCTAGAGGCTACTGCACTAGCGATAGAGTTACGGGTGACAATATCGTTCCAATTTTGAGCCTGAGACAATGGTCGTTGTAAATCAGTATTATCGTAGAAGGTCTCGATCGGTAAACTACCTAAAACCTGAACCCAACCACTTCTGAGTTGGGGCTGCTTGTCTAGAGCAACCGCCCAATTAATATGATTGATACCTTGCTTTTGCAGAAAAGGCAGCACTGTAAACCTTACTGTATCAGGGTTGCCACTATTGACCAACGTTACTTGTCCCTGGTCTTGAATCACTAAAATTTGGTCATTTCCTGTAGCTAGCACTGTAACTTGAAACAATTTTGACGCTTGTTGCCATTGGGGCAACACCACCACAGTGACAGCAACTAGACTAATCAGCCACCAACGAGGATGTAACCATTTAATCAAGCAAGCTAGAGCAATTAGCCCGTAGAGGAATAACAGTTGCCCTAGGGAAATTTTGCCCACCGCTACAGAACTTCCTGGCAACTGATTGAAAAATTGCACTAGTCCCATCAGTCCATGGCTTGGGTAATACAGTAACCAAGCCAGTCCACTTCCTGCTGTTGGCCAAATTAGTCCTGCCAAGGCGCTGACAATTCCACCCAAAGTGATTATAGAAATTAGGGGTGTAGCAATAACACTAACTGGTATAGAGTAGCTGGCAACAACTTGAAAAACATACAGTTGCAGGGGTAGAGTCCAAACTGCTGCTGCAATTGGCACAGCAACTAGGGATGCGATCGCAGGTGGCAACCAATCCAAACGTTGGATAATCTCTGGTGCAGTGATTAGTAATCCTAGGGTGGCCAGAAAGCTCAGCTGAAATCCCAAATCCCAGATCCACAAAGGATTAAATAGGAGTAACAGTGTTGCTGCTAACAAGAGTGACCCTAAAGGCTTCACTTTCCGTGCCGTCACTAAAGCAATTAGGGCACCTACCCCCATCAGAGCCGCCCGCATTACCGATGGCTGTAGTCCAGTTAATGCCACGTAAATTAACAGTACACTCAAGCTAATACTGAACTGCTTTCCTTTGCTTAAACCCCTGGTAACGGCTAAGACAAAACCCAACAGCAAAGATACATGGAATCCAGATGCTGCTAAGGTATAGGCTAACCCAGCCTGAATAAATTGATCGCGGATATCGTAGGGCAAATCAACAGCACGACGTCCTAAAACCATTGAACTGACTAAGGGACCTGTGGGAGAGCCTAAAAAGCGAACTTGGGAACGGATAATACGTTGTCGCAGTCTCCACCATCCCCAGGGTTTGCCAATAGTTTCCTCATCAAAGTTTATTTGACGCCCACTCAAACCAGCAAAAGCCCCTTGACGAGCAAGATAGGCTCCAAAATCAAAGGCTCCGGGATTAGTCACTGGCTTGGGTTTATATAAAACCCCAGTTACGCTAATTATCTGACCTGGGTATAAACCAGTTCCTTGAAGTAATGGCACAGTTACATACAACTTGCCTGTCACTCCTTGACTTATCGCTCCCCCATCTTCGCGACTTTCAATTTCAGTTAACTGAGTAGCTTGTAACCAAAATTGTGTACGCTGATTTCGGGTCAGGCGAGGCATACTCTCCACTTTGCCTTCAACCTTAAACAGTTGCTCTGGAGCAATGCTATTGGTTGAGGGGACATATTCGCTAATGTCATTCAGTTCTGGTTGTGGTACCCGCAATTGAAAATAGACCACCGCCAAGGCCGAGATTAGTCCTGCTGCTACCCATAATCTTGGTTTTGGTCCTGTGCGCCAGAACCTGGGGAATGCGATCGCAGCCACTATCCCTGTGACAACCAATCCTGTTACCAAAGCTCTGTACTCTTGCCAGGGAATCTCACCAGTCGGTAAGTTGAGAATCCCTGTAGAAAGTAAGCCGAGAATATAAGCAAGACTTATTACTGTACCACTGGCAGGCTTCATCAGATCGATAAACCTAGCTTTAAGCCCAAAACGACATGAAGCAAGAGCAGGCAAAGTGCCGTACTTCCTAAGTAGGCATGAACGCTACGCACCAATGGTTTGTTACCGCCAAAGCCAGTCAAGGCAATCACCCCATTAGCAGCCAGCAAAATCAGTACGATAGATCCTGTCCAAAAGTGTGGGCTTTCTAGAATTGGCTGATACTGCATTACTAGAGACAACACCCCACCCGTGTAGCCACCTGCGATAAAAATGAACATCCAGGGTGCTATTTTTCGATGATCACTGCGACTCTGTAGTGCTATTTCAGGATCAGATACTACTCGGCCACGCCATCCTGCTATTCCCACAAAGCTACCCATAATCAATACCACAATTCCCATCATCAATGGGTGTCCCCAATGCACCACTGGCTCAGGAATACCTAAAATCCTAAATTGGTTAGCAATTGGTTCTAACAGCTGACTCAAATTTCCCACCGGTGTAAAACTATCCTCTCGATTAAGGTTGACCTAGCTTAAGTAACCATCTTTTTAGCATATTCAGAATTTGATTGGGCAAGAAACTCTCAACATGCCCAGATAGTGATGTTTAGATTCCTTGACATTTGTCCCTGGTTCAAAGGAGACGCAGGGCTTTAGCCCCCAGGGCAAACCCATCTAAATTTTTTTTGACAAATGACTTTGAGTATGCATCGAAGACTTGAAAGCACAACGCTAAGGGGATCGCTTCGAGATCCCCATTTGTTAGAGGGCGTCGCCTACGGCGAAAGCGTGGCCTACGGCCTCCGCGAAGCGAACACTTACTAGCTTATTAGTGACAATAATTTAATAACCCACATTGCTCACTCCTCACTTCTTTTATGATAATTCTTTTAAAGAAAACTAGTAATACTAAATAGGTGCGATTACCCTGGCAAATTGAGAACTATTATATATCCAAATTAGTATTTACTAATTTTTTTTCTGTCGCTAACGTAGCTTTGGAGTTTTTTTTAGCAATGCCTTTACTATAGACAAGCCAGGTAAAGATTACTAATCCAGCTTCGGTTCCTACTAAATCGTGAAGGATATGAAATAAAGCATTGAAAGTCACTTGTGGTTCAGTATAGGGATTCCCTCCAAACTTATCTAGAATAAACACAAACGTTAAATTGACTCCAACTGAAAAAATTGGGAAAAGAATAATTTTACAATCTTGGAGTATCTTATAGCCTCGATAGGTCAACACACCCAAAACTAGAGTAAGTGCAATATAGATAGGAATCTTAAAATTATCGTTACCGGCTTGATAACCTAAAGGGTACAAAATTGAAACAACTAACAGACTAATCGCAAACACAATATTAATTAAATTGGTGATTATAGTAGTCTTCTCCACTAAACCATCGGCCCACAGCGCAAATGCTGAAATCAATAAAAAGTAAAACATGAAATTCAGCATCGTAAAATCGTTTTGATAATACCAGCATTGGGTGACGTGCCAACCAATTTCTGAAGCGATCGCCACCATCACAAAAGCTAGCCCCAGTTGGGAAGCAAAAATACTTCTCGATGGCAGTCCTAAATTTTTTAAACTGTTGTAAAAAATTCTCATCGCCAGAGGGATGAGGGCAAAAACCAGAACGTGGGTGATAATTAATCCCAGTTTCCAATCATCGACTATACAGGTTCTAGAGGGGTCTGTCGGGGATTCTGCGATTCCGGGCAATGTGGCGAGAATATAGCCAAATCCAGCTAAACCAATTAAGAAGCAGAGTGCAGTAAACCCTAAGTTAGTAGTAAAAATCTTGCCATCGTTATTTTCGTGGGATTTAGTAAATTGCTTTGAAGACATTCATACAGCTCCTGCTCATAGACAACTAAAACAAATCGCCGAAATCCCTGGAGGAGTATCCCCACAGCCTAATATCAACTACTAATTCTCTCACAAGAACTATCCCTGGAATCTAATAGTTAAGATAAATTTTAGGTTATCATTGATAAATGTTAAGTAACCATCAAATTTATAATGATTGCGTTACATATCTTTGTTAAGATATAGATTGCGTTACAAGTGTGATGGCTAAAGCCCCTGTACTTTAGTCGGGGGATATAGGCGAACGGATTTGATTCATCCGTGATGTGGGTCGTTAATGTACGCTAAAACCTTCTGAGTGCTAATCTAGCCAGTGGTGTCAAACATATACAAATGTGTCCACAAACATCGCAATCTCAACATCTCTGGAAATTATTGTCTAAGCAATAATGATCTTCGTACTTGGTTTGTTCATTGCTGTTACTGTACCTCACGCTTACTAGGAAACACTATAGTATGAAGCAAAAATTATCCGCAAAATTGACCTTAATCGCCGCTTATTGCATCAGCCTATTTGAGTTTTATCCCACCGCAGAGGCGTTCACCATTGATCAATGGTCTCTCAAGATTATGCCTTTGGGAGACTCAAACACTCGTGGGAAAGCATTGGATCGAGCCGGATATCGAGATGACCTGTGGGCATTGTTTAAAGATAATGGCTATAGAGTAAATTTTGTGGGTAGCGCTACCTCAGAAAATCCCGAAATAGTTTTAGGGAAAAACAACACATATGTGTTTGACAAAGACCATCAAGGGCATGGGGGATTTGCCATAGCTGGTGTTGGAGCATCCAATGCGTGGTCGGATTTAAACTCCGAAATAGAAGATTGGCTTAACCAAGCAAGACCGGAGATTGTCTTATTAATGGCTGGAACAAACGACATCCTTTTTCAGAATGAAAGTCCTGAAGATACGGTCAATGAAATGATTTTACTCATTGATAAAATTCTCGCCTGGTCAGATCAGGTATATTTGTTTGTCTCTTCAATTCCCCCCATTAATCCCTTTGCACTTAAGGATGGTACTCTCAAGAGTCAGAAAGCTGATAAATACAATAACCTATTGGCAAATTTGCTGAGGGGAGAAAGTTATAAAAACAAGAACATTCGATTTGTTGATAACCGCAATTTATTCAACCCTGATAACATGCTTGAGGATGGTATTCACCTAACCCCAGAGGGTTACAAAAAGTTGGCTCACGCTTGGTTCAAAATCATGATCGACATTGGTACGAGGGAAGAGCAAGATGATATTCCTATAGATGTTCCCGTTGAGATCGAGATCTATAGTAATTGAGAAAAAAATCTGTAGCTGTTGAGACTACAAAATCCCTCGCTATGATCACTTCCGGTAGGGTTTGCTCATTGCTGTTACTGTACCTCACGCTTACTAGGAAAGGCTATAACAAGTAACGATTTCTATAGTTTACCAAAGATGTCTCCACCAAGGAATAGGCTTAACATCAGGAAAATCGATTTTATTGCGGATTTCATCAATATCCCATCCAGTCAACTTAGCTAAGGTTTGAGCTTCCTGTTGCAATCGTCGATTTAAGGATTGTTGATAGTCAACTCCTGCCTTACAGCTCATCTCCCCAGTAAACGGATGACGAAGGATATATCGTCCCTGAAACAATTCACGATTGGACGTTTCCTGGAATATCAAATCTTCTGGGAAGGTATCACGGGTATAGCGAACATGGAGGCGAGTGATATAAACATTATTATTGGGTCTTCTATTGGCTCTTCCCGAGTTTAGCCAAAAGACACCTGATTTCCGGAGTTCTTCCGGATTGAGAGGGTTAGCTGAACATGGGTCACAACTAGCCATATTCCAAGCATATTCAACAAAAGCTACTTTTTTCCCTTCACTCTCGTAAGCAGTTTGGAACATAGCAGTGTAAAAATCACCAAACTCTGTTTTGACAAATACCGGAATTTCAGTATTAGAAGGAATCTTCACCGTGCGGTAGTTTGTAATTTCAGTCTGACCTCGGGGTGATAAGACATAGACAATCAGGTCTTGCTCACCGGTAGCATTCATCATCCCTAAGCGAATGGGCAGCATAAATCGGGGAGACTCGTAAGCCATCTGGAGGGGTCGCAACCGTTGGTAGGCAGTTTTGTCAAATTCCTCCAGATTGACTTTGGCAACGAAAAATTTCATATTCTGGCGGATGTAGGGTCGCAATAGCCGATTTGCTCCCCGTGGAATTTTGTAACCGTTGCGTCTAAGCCAGGTTTCTAAACCTCTAGAGTCCTTAGCACTGAGGATAAGAATGTTATATTCTCCAACTGAGAAGCGCTCTTCTACCGTGACACCTAAAGCACGATCATCAGTATTCCTTGCCCTTGTGCCACTTCTTGGACCACCTAGCCGTGGTGCTGCAGTTTCGGGATACTTTCGGTTATCGGCACAGGGGTCTGGGTCAAAATATTCCACTAGTCGAGGTGCACTAAACTGATCGAGGCGTTCAATAATCTTAGGGTCACCTACATTCACCTGTTCTCGCTGAAGCACCACAGGAACTGGGACAACCATAGCAAAGTCTTTAACATCTCCTTGATAGTCATTTGCCATGGTTAAAACAGTGCGATCGCCATCCCGAGCAATTACCACTTGAGAGGACTGGTTATATAGTTGAGTATCAGCTTTGGCGACATAAAACCCACAAAAACCCCAGGCTTTTTGTGCCAAGCACAAACTCACGAAAACCGTTATAAAAATAGTACTTATAACCCGAATAATTTTCATTTTTATTAATTTTTTTGTCTTTAACTAAAGTTACTTAATGTCATTCAACAAAGTCACTATCATCCCAGGAAAATCTCGTAGATGACCAGATAAAATCCAAAAGTACGCTCAAAGGGGATAGGGCAAACAACGCCCAGAAAATAGCAGTAGGCATGAAGAATTGATTGCGCAATATAAAAGTGAGTAAGGCAATACACACTGCCCAGAGCAATCGACTAATCGGTGCATTAGGGATTGAGCGAGGGTCGGTTAGCATAAATAGGGCAAACAGTAAGAAAGACCCACTCATCAACCGATGGCAAAATACATCCCAACTCCAGCCAAGCCAGAGATTTCTAATCCCTTCTAAAACGGCATAAGCACCCAAAAACGCTGCCGTTGTATCCCATCGTCCTACCCGTTTTAACACCATACTCCCAGTGCCCGCAAATAATAGACCATACCAACCATCATCCCCCCACTGTCCGGGAGAAACCCAAGCATCATTGGTTAGGATAAGAACAGCAATAATTCCAAAATTGGCTGGATTAAAAAAATGCTTGCCCTCAACTCGGAAAATAAATTTACTCAAAATTCCTAGGGAGCCAGCTAAAACCATAGTGCTATAGTTATCAGCTCGCAGCAGAAGACTCAAGCTTAAAGCTGTAATCATAGCACTTTTTAGGGAAGGGGATTTGGGAGAACTGGCGATAGTAGCATCATTATCCTGGGGGCAATTTGGTTGTTTTCTCAGCAGATTAAGAATTGTTTCTAAGGTTTGAATTTTGCACCATTCAAGGGTAGTTTGGAAAAAGGGTTTCGGATTAAAACCCAAAGGGAGGCAAAGGAAAGGGAGGCCAAGGAAAGAGAGGCTGAGGTCCCCAGAGTTTTTGATTGCGGATCTGTGTTTGGGGTTTGACCAAAGAAATGCTGCTAACCACTGAGTTAGTAGGCAGCTTACGATTACAACTAGAATCAAGTCTGGTCTTAGTGTCCAGTCCCGAGTGCTGATGCCCAAGACTAGGAAAATGGAGAGAAACAGAATTTGATTGTTTCGGGGGTCTTGTTGCCACATTATCTACGGATTCTGATCCGACTTTTAAAGTAATCAGGGCGCTCTGTATGGATCAGGTTTAACACAAAAAAAGACGCTAACTCTACCAAGACTAATGCCAGAGCGGTCAGGAAATGTTTACCCGCTGCCAACACCAGGCTACGGGAGCGATCGCACCATACTGTACAAATGCCTTTACAAATGCCTTTACAAATCCCTTTACAAATGCTATATAGCTACTATTTTTGAGTGGTTCATCGGGCATGATATCAAGTATAGTGGTCAGTTAACCATTACCCATTACCCACTCCCCTCAATTATTCCATCATTAATGGATAATTCTCTAGGTTATAAATTAAGAAAATTTTAGTTAGATGGCCAGATAATTGCCAATTGTAATTAACTATAATTAGCCAAAATTTGACGAATTTGATCATCAATAGTCTCTGGTTTCTCCACCATCGCCATATGTCCACATTCACCAATTTCAATCACATTGTCCCCACAGGATTGAAAGAGACTGTGAAAACTAGCAAGATGACGCACATATTTCGGTTCCATTACCTTATCCTGAGTACCAGCAATGAAATAAACAGGTTGTTTGAGTCGGAAAACCACCTGAGGTAAGCGATGCACCTCGGCTTCTGTGGTGGAATCTAGTAACGTCCTCAGTGCAGCTTCCGCGTTAGCAGTAACAAAATCAATAACCCGTTGACGTCCCCATTTCCGGGCAATAGGACGCGCTACCTGGGCCCGGGTAAACAGTAAGTCCAGTAAAGGGACATAACACAACCAACGGGGACGACGTTTTACCAACTGCTCACCAGCCAGCCGAAAGCGCTCAAATTCTTCTTTAAGATAAATCCCACCACCAGCATTAAGACAGATTACCCCTTGAATCCTCTGAGGCAGCAAATAGGCACCCCATATAGCAATGCTACCCCCTAGGGAATGACCAACCAACCAAGCCTGCTCGATTCCCAGTTTTTCTAGCAGGATGCCCAAGTCCTGAGCGTAGGCCGCTAAGGTATAGCGGTCAGTGGATGAAGCCGTAGTCTCAGGAAATGGTGATTCCGAGTCGGGGTTCGATGTTGAGCTTTGAGTGTTATGAATTTGGGACTGGGATTCACCGAATCCGCGCAGGTCATAGATCAGACACTGATACTGCTGTGACAACCTATAAATTAGAGGTTGCCAATAGCTACGGCTTAACAGCCAGCCGTGGATGAAAACTAGAACAGGGCAGGATGATTGAGTAGGAGGTGTTAATTCGTAAGTATGGGATACTCCTAGGATGTTAATGGTTGCCATACCTTGATCTTATCGAAGAATTAACAGGATAGGAAATTAGTCAGTGATTTGAATCACATCTTGTTTGTCCTTACTTGATAAAGTAGGCAGGGTGATGGACTTAGGCACCAAGAGCCTTAAAGCCCGGTTTCTGGTTATAAATCAAAGGCTGAAATCGTTGTAATTACGTTAATAAAGTGGGTTTGCGGCATAAGTCCTGTGCTTGTCACCCCTTGATGACTAAAACACTTGACCTAGTAATCGCCGCCGAATACTTTCAGCAATTTTTTGACCTAAATAATCGGGAATCAAGTTTCCGTTAGGGCCTAGTAGGTAAAGAATCAGCCGGGTTCGTCCCCGCCACACCAGCAAGTTGGCATTGACCACCAGTAAATCCTCTTGCCATATGGCGTACATAACTTTGTAAAATAATCCAGGTTGGTTATTTGCCTCAATTAACAGCGCTGGTAGATGAAACACTGGGTCTACATAAAATTCTGTTTCTACCTGCTTCAAGCCAGCATCGAGATTAAATTCCACTGCCAGCATTTGTTCCACCTCAAAGCGCCCTGCCAAAGCCTCCCTCAGGGCACGGCAGACATTTTCTGAGGTTTTGTGGGTCAGCGCTTTCCGGTTACGAGACACCACCAGTTTCATAAATACCAGCATTGGGGCACTAATTTGACCATAAAGACTGAGACTGTGGATAGTCAGTCCATAGGCAGTCAGAACCCCAAAAATGTCACTGAGCAGAAAAGACTCATTGCGGTAAGCAAAATGCAGGACACTTTTTGAGCCTTCTGGTTTGATCTCAATTACAGCATGTTTGCTTTTATAGAGTCGGTAAGCCAGTCTGAGGTTGTGCAGTTGGATCTCACTACTGACAAACTGTTCATAGAACTTAGGAAACGCTCGGTTGAAGCGTTTCAGGATTTCTTGTTGGGATGATTTCCAACCCACAGTGATCGATAGGGGTAGGTGGCTATTCTTATTTATCAAAAGGTGCGACCCGTGGCGAATTAAATTCGCCAAGTAAGAGCGCACCTGAGCTTTTTGAGTTAACACAACCCGGATTGCTTCTAGGGAGACTTACAAAAATACTGATAAAAGAGCCTTAAATGTATATATAGATAGAGTTTAACATTGATTTGCTTGATTTATTGATATATATGGCTTTGAGCCCCCAGGCAACAACAAGTGCGGATCTGATTCATTTCTGATCAATCATGCTGATTAGCCTAGTCTAACTAATCTTCCCCAACTTCCCCACCTTCGGTAGCTTGCCGACTTTGATTGTCTTGATGCAATAGCGAGTGGTTTTGGATCTGTGTGTTAAGACATAACCGCCGGATGGGGGAGCCTTATTTCATGTAACTTAAAATTATTACTCATAGCCTATCGCTTATAAAGGCTCCCCTCTCCTTACGGTAATTCAAAGGAAACCTGCGTCCGCACCGCTGTTTGCCCCGTAGAAACCACGCCAGTCGCTCATGGTGGGAACCCCCTTTGGCCGCGCTGGCTCCCTTTGACCGCGCTGCATCGCTTGTTGATTTTAGATTCGCCTAAGGGCTCAAATGTGTCCCCTCCGAAGAATCTTACCCTGTCTTGATTCAGCGGGGTCTTGAGGGAATGCTAGGATAGGAATTTAGATAGGAGGCTTAATTGTGGTATTATCATTTGCACAAAGAATTAGTTTCAGATCAAGGTAGGTCGGGTATGATAGTTTTCCTGGTGGAGTAAAACCAATAGATCAAATATCACTTTCTGTTTTTTGAAACATTTAAGTCTGGCTCTGGTTGACCGAGACCCAGAACGTCTGAGCCGTCAGGGAAAGAAGACCATTACCAGTCCAAGTAGCTCACAATTATGATAACGCCACTGTCACACCTGCATGGGTTTTTGGAAAAGCTTCTTTAGCAGTTCTGACACTGCTTTGCCTCAAACACGAACTGAAGGAGATACCGTAGAAGGTGTAAAATATCGCACCGACGGTGCCTCACGGGTATTTTTCAGTACAACACGGGAAATTGACCTGTACGAATTGGAAGAACTTTGTGATGCTGTTGGTTGGTCTCGGCGTCCTTTGCGCAAAGTTAGGAAAGCCATTCAGCATAGCTTTTTGGTTACTTCTATGTGGTACCAGCGAGGTAACACGAGGCGCTTAATTGGCTTTGCCCGTGCCACTTCTGATCATGCTTTCAATGCCACAATCTGGGATGTAGTGGTTCATCCAGATTTCCAAGCCAAGGGACTGGGTAAAGCTTTGATGAGATATATGATCAAAAAATTGCGCAGCCAGGATATTAGCAATATCACCTTATTTGCCGATCCTCAAGTAGTAAGTTTTTACCGTAAAATGGGATTTATGCCTGACCCAGAAGGTATTAAAGGCATGTTCTGGTATCCAGATTAATCTCGAGTACACACAAAGTGCCAAAAGTGAGTTATAGTAGTTATACTACTTAGAGGTAGCATCCGGGATGTAGCGCAGCTTGGTAGCGCGCCTGCTTTGGGAGCAGGATGTCGCAGGTTCAAATCCTGTCATCCCGATTAGAAATTCATCAGTCAGTCAGTTAACCAGTCAAGACACTAGGTTAAAGTCAGTGGAGCTTGATAAGATTCAGGTGCAGAGGCATTAAACGCCCCCAATCAGCTAAGTTGACATGCCACGTCAAGCTATGATCGACAAGAATGACTTGAAGATCTGCTTCTACTGGAGGTTAGTGAGGTGCGTTCAGATCTCTCAGTCAGCAGGGTATTCTAGTTGTAACAGGCTCTTCTTCGTTAAAATTAGAGGTAATTTCTATGAAATCATTGTTCCGTTGGGGCACAACATTAAGTTTAGTAGGGAGTGCCTTACTAGGCTCAGTGACCGCAGAAAATTTACCGGCACTAGCTCTGACCGAAGAGCAGGTAAGAGAAAAGTTGAGACGTGTCCCTGTATTTGCAGTTACTGATACTAAAGGTTCGCCACTAGTAGCCTCAATTCCAGATCAGCAAGATCAAAAGAAGACTACCTCAGTGGCAGGTGTGTTTATTAGCCAAGGAGATGCTAATGCCTTTGTACAGCGTTTAAAGCAGCAAAATCCTGAACTAGGTAGCAAGGTACAAGTAGTGCCTGTATCTTTGATGGAAGTTCATGAGCAAAATCAAAAGAATCGCACCGTTCCCGATGGTTTAAATTTTGCCTACATACCAAACCAAGAGCAGTTAAAGCAGGCACAAGCGATCTGGAACCAAAATGGTCAAGAAAAAAAGCCATTTCAGGGGGTACCGCTGTTTGTGGCAAAAGAAGCTAGCAATAGCGGATACCTAACCATTCAACAAAATGGGGTCTCATCAATTCCGTTCTTTTTTAACAAAGAACAATTGCAGAGTATAGTGAACCGCTATAAGCAGCAAGACCCTAACTCCCAGGTTAAGATAGAAGTAGTGCCTCTAGAGGGCGTTATTCAAACCTTACAGGAGAGCAATGATCAGCAGCTAGAGAAAATCGTACTAGTGCCATCCCAGGAATCCATTAAATTTTTGCAAAGTTTGCCCCCAAATCAAGGCCAACGTCCAAATCAATGATTATGGATCAGCGGTGGGTGGTCTCGGGAAAAGAACTCTGGCAGTGGCGTCAAGATGCCTGCAAGTCTGCCACCGAGGCAGGTGTTCCTACAGCCGAAGTGGACTGGTTGCTAAAGGAGGTAGCTGAGCTTGACCCATTAGTACTGCGCTTGGAGTCATGGCAACAGTGTTCCTTTTCAGGGAAAGCCACTGAAAACTCAACTATTCAACTTTCCCAACCTCTAGCTGTACTAACCCAACTCTGGCAAAGGCGTATCCATCAGCGATGCCCAGTTCAATACCTAGCTGGGGTTACTCCTTGGCGTCATTTCTCCTTGAGAGTTTCCCCAGCTGTCCTGATTCCCCGCCCAGAAACTGAATCCCTGATTGATTTGGCGGTCAATGGTGTAGCTATGAGCTCTACACCTGACTTATCATCAGGACACTGGGCGGATTTGGGCACTGGTAGTGGAGCGATCGCTTGTGGACTGGCAGAGGTATTTCCCCATGGGAAAATTCATGCCGTTGATTGCACTCAAGAAGCCCTTGCCATTGCTCAACTTAATGCTCAACAGTTGGGCATGGCAGAAAAAATTAAGTTCTACCATGGTTCTTGGTATTCACCTCTAGAAGCCTGGAAAGGTCAGTTAAGTGGTATGGTGGCAAATCCACCTTATATACCTAGTAACTCCCTCAAACAGCTACAACCAGAAATATACTACCATGAACCCCATATTGCCCTCGACGGTGGCAGGGATGGTCTAGACTGTATCCGACAGCTGATTGAGATGTCTGGGGATTATCTGCGCCCAGGCGGTGTTTGGTTAATTGAAATGATGGCAGGACAAGCGGACAAGGTTGTTCAACTACTACAAAACCAGGGCAGTTACTCTCAGATTCAGATATTTCCCGATTTAGGAGGTATTGACCGCTTTGCTCTAGCTTATAGGAAGTATGAAGTATAAACAAGGTATGGATGAATGCCAATAGGTAAAAAGCTTTGGATAATTTCCGCAAGCTTTTACCTTTAACGTTATAGCTTCTTCTTTTTAGTGTGCTGGTGAGCAATGACCCAAGTTTCTATGGCTACCCTGATTTCCGGGGCTCTCTCAGGTAAGCTGGTAAGTTTTCCGACAGATACTGTACCAGCACTAGCAGTGCTACCGGACAAGTCAGAGTTGGTGTTTGAGGCAAAGCGGCGTCCTCAAGACAAACCTTTGATTTTGATGGGGGCATCTCCTAAGTCTCTTTGGCCATATGTTCAAGGTACTTCCTCACAGAGGTCGATTTGGGAACACATGGCTCAGAAGTATTGGCCAGGAGCATTAACATTGGTTTTACCCGCTTCAGATAAAGTACCTACCGTTATGAATCCTTCTGACCCGACTACTATTGGGGTGCGTGTGCCAGCTTCCAGGATAGCGATCGCAATTTTGTCCAAGACTGGTCCGTTGGCAACTACCAGTGCTAATTACTCAGGCGAGCCACCTTTGCAAACCATGGCAGCGGTTGAGGTGCAGTTTCCCGAGGTATTGACGCTCCAGCCAGCTGAGTTAGAAGCTATCAAACCAGACAAGATTGGCGTCCCGTCTACTGTTGCCAAATGGACAAGCAGTGGCTGGGAAATTTTGCGTGCTGGAGGGATTCAATTAGACGATTCAAAGTTTTAATCCTTCTACTCACCTTTGAAAAAAACTAGCTATCCTTAAAAAGATCTGACAAAAAAGTATGAAGTTTGAATTGTGAAGGAAGTCTGAATTGTGAAGGAAGCCTGAATTGTGAAGGAAGCCTGAAAACGTTCTATCGATTGGTTACTTGGCAACAGGTATTTTTTTTAGCCTGGTTGCCTACCCAACTCTACCCTTGTCGATTAGCAGCAGTACAACCTTCAACCTTCATTCTTTATCCTTCAATTTTTTTAGGTGCGCTTTCCGTTGGCGAATTAAATTCGCTCAAGGTGCGCGCCTCCTAGGCCGCGAGCAATCCCTCGCGGCCTAGGATCGCACCAACGGGCTCGCACCTTTTGACGTTTTTAGTGTGGCAAGACTTAATAAGCATGGGTGAGACGGATCTGATCTATTTGCTAGTAGGCATTGGGTTAGGAGTTATGGGGAGTCGCTTCAGGAAATTTTTCCATGAAAGCACAAACTCAAAGACCTCTGGATGCCATCAAACTGATGCTGAAGAAATCCAGCATCTAAAAGAGGAATTCAAGCAAAATGAATTGGCTTACCAAATGGCAAGGGAAATGAGCCAGTTTAAAGCCGGATTTTTGGCACGAACTTCCCACGAGTTGCGATCGCCCCTGAGTCGGTTGATTGGTTTACATCAGTTGATTTTGTCGGATCTCTGTGAGTCTCCAGAAGAAGAGAGAGAATTTGTGAAGCAGGCTAACGCCTCTGCCCATACTATGGTCAAACTGCTTGATGAGGTGACTGCTGTAGCTAAAACTGAACACGGTACTAACGTTTTGGAGATTTGCTCAGTCCCGTTGAAGCAGCTGTTGGAAGACCTCGATCGTCTCACCCATTTGCAAGCTGCCAATCGCAATCTCCACCTGGAAATAGTTCCACCTGACCCCCAAATCTATATTTTAGCAGATCCACGGCGTTTTCGACAGGCATTAGTAATGATGGTAGATACTGCCATTACTCAGATAACCAGTGGTCAAATTAAAGTTTGGACTGCACTGTCCTATAAATCTGAAACAGTTTCCATCTGGATTGATATGCCCTGTGCCATCAGCTGTTGGGCTGAAGCTGTTGATTTATTGCAATTACCTCTAGATCAATCAAAACAGCCCAGTGAAACGGTATCCACTTCATCTGGACTGACCTTGTTGATGATTCAAACACTCCTGGAAGTGATGCAGGGGCGTATAGAAGTATTAGCGGTCCCCAGTGAAGAAGCTCAAAATGATGCCTCTGCTGAGAATCTTACCCGGTTTCATGTTTCTATACCCCAGGGGATTCCTGAGATTGTAGAGCCTTACTAGGGACTAGAGTAGCTAGAGGCTTATTGTACAAGACCATTGTGGTACTGGAGTTCAGCTCAAAACCAATGCGTTCGTAAAAACTTTGTTGATGGGTGGTCATCAGATAAACTCTCTCTACTCGGCTCATCTGAGGATGAGAGAGTGCGGTTTCCACTAGCTTACGCCCTAGCCCAGCCCCTCGATAGTCTGGGTGGATAACGACATCCCAAATGGTTGCCCGATAAATTCCATCAGAGGTAGCTCTGGCTAATCCAATCAGCTTCTGGTTATCCCAGACACTGATGACAGGATCACTGTTAGCGATCGCAACTTGCCAATCCTCGATTTTTCGGTCTTTTGCCCAAAAAGCACCTAGGTTAAACAATTGTTGTAGCTGGTAATAGTCGATTTTAGATTTGCGATCGCAAAACTGAATATGGCGGTAGTCCATAGTTGCAAAAGTTCCTTCTGATTTTGTTAAACGTGCCTTTAAATTGACTTAATTGACTAATTTTATTCGGGAAGAAGTTTAATGAAAATTTTTTAATTTTAAATAGGGTTCATATCATGTACTATTGACTACTTTTAAATAATATAAACCAGGGAAAATTTTCTGATTAATTAACAATTTAAAATTGAAAATTAATCAGGATTAAACGGGTTTGCAGACAGCTGTTCAAGATATATCTATCGATAGCTTATCTCTGGCTTGGCAAACCCAGGGATCTGAGTATTACAAAATGTTAAGATTATAACTGATTGTAATTATCTCAGTCAAATCCAATAACTGATCCCATGGGTGATAGTATGGGCTATTGTTGTTCGATCACGACACCTGTGCACAACCACCTCTCACCCACCCCATCCAAACCCCATCCCCAATTGCCTAATCAGCGTTGGGAAATTGCCCCCCTCAAAACTGAACAAGCTAACCAACTCGCCCAAGCTAGAGGCATTTCCCCCCTAATCGCTCAACTCCTTATTAATCGGGGTATTGAAACCTCTGAACAAGCGCAGGTTTTCCTCAATCCCCTATCTCAGGTGATGCCTGCACCAATTGATGAATTTCCCGATTTGGCAATTAGTGTCGAGATGCTCACTGAAGCGATCGCAAATCAAGAAAAAATCGCTATCTGTGGAGACTACGATGCTGATGGCATGACCAGCACGGCTTTGTTACTCAGAGCATTACGCTGGTTGGGGGCGGATGTAGACTACGCCATCCCGAGCCGGATGACAGAGGGTTATGGCATCAATACACGGATTGTGGAAGAATTTGCGGAGGAAGGGGTGGGTGTGATTTTAACGGTTGATAATGGTATTGCTGCCCATGAACCTATCGCTAGAGCTGTAGAACTGGGAATAACGGTTATTGTAACTGACCACCATGACCTACCTCCAGAACTTCCAGACGCTGATGCCATTCTCAATCCTAAGCAATTGCCGGAAGAGTCACCCTACCGAAGTTTAGCTGGTGTAGGGATAGCTTACATTTTAGCTATCTGTCTAGCACAAGAACTGGGTCAACTCAAAGGCTTGACGCAACAGCTGTTAGAACTATTTACTCTGGGAACTATTGCGGATTTAGCCCCTTTAACGGGGATCAACCGACGTTGGTTAAAGCGAGGCTTAGGGTTATTGCCTCAATCTCAATTAGCAGGAGTTCAAGCATTAATCGAGATAACTGGGGTTAAAGATGACCAAAAATCCCTTAAGCCGGAGGATATTGGATTTAGACTAGGACCAAGAATTAACGCTATTGGTCGCTTATCGGATCCCCAAATTGTAATTGAACTGCTGACGACTACTGCACCCGAAGTAGCACGTGAGAGGGCAATGCAGTGTGAAGAAGTGAACCAACGGCGTCAGCAATTGTGTGCTGATATTGAACAAGATGCGATCGCATTTATTGAAGACACTGGAATAGATTGGCAACAGAAGCGAGTATTAGTGATTGTCCAACCGAATTGGCATCATGGAGTGATTGGCATTGTTGCCTCCCGATTAGTAGAGCGCTATGGTGTCCCAGTCTTTATTGGAACCTATGAAGACGACGACCAACAACACATTCGCGGTTCAGCAAGGGGCATAACTGAATTCAATATTTTTGAAGCCTTAGAGTTCTGCAAAGAGTTACTGGGCAAATATGGAGGACACAAAGCAGCTGGCGGATTTTCCCTACCTGCTGAGAACTTAAGCGCTTTTGAAGAATCCCTTAGCCGTTTTGCCCATCAATCTCTAAAACCTGAACACCTCAAACCCCTAGTTGCTATCGACGCTAGCCTAGAATTCCCTCAAATTACCTCTAACCTCTACCAGCAATTAGATCTGCTTCACCCCTGTGGCATTGGCAATCGGGATCCTGTCTTTTGGAGTGCCAATGTCCAAATCCTTGAGCAACGAGTTGTTGGTAAGGGACACATTAAGCTTACCTTGAATCAGGACAATCAACCAGTCACGATTCAAGCTATTGCTTGGCGTTGGGGGGAATACTTCCCTTTACCTAAACGAGTAGATATTGCCTACAAGTTGCGAGAGCATCATTGGGAGGGCAACACGACCATTGAGTTAGAGTTAGTGGGTGTCCGTCTACCCGTAGTTACTAGTACCTCAAGCCCCAAAAAAGCAGAATTTTATTACAATCAGCGCCGCTACACCTGTAGCCTTTGGGAATCTTTAAATGAACTAAGGATTAGAAACCCGGAAGGGAAAGTCCTAGCGATTCAGAAAGGACAACGCATTGGACTTTTGGGTACTAAACGGGAAGATGCTAAAGAAGTTAATGTCACTAAACCTCCTTACTACCCCTTGATCAAAGCAGCAACTCGTGCGTTGGGACTCAGCTAAGGAGTTGAAAGTTGACAAGTTACAGGTTGCTGACAAGTTGAAAGTTAACAAGTTATAGGTTGCTGGCGAGTTGAAAGTTAACCAGTTACAGGTTGCAGGTTTTCTACTGAACCTTGGCCAAAAGGCCACGCGTGCGCGTTCAACCTTCAACCTTCAACCTTCAACCCCGTCACCTTCAACCCTCTATTAAAGGTCGCCTCTAAGAGCATATAGGGCGAAAATGACCACTGGACCAGCAATCACAACAGCTGCCAGCATAGTCAACTGAGCAATCAATACCCAATCGATGTTACCTATAAAATCTAAAAAAGCTAAATACATGTGTTCTCCAGAATTAACCCAACAAAGCCGATGGTGACTAATCACAATCCATCCCTTAGATATTACTGGGTAATGATCTGTTTTTTTTAAGTAAGTTTACAAAAATATACAAAACTCAACGGCAAGCCTGACCACACCTATCACGGGTGAAAACTCGCTAAGCTAGATCTACTTTAAGTTTGTAGCTCTTTTTTCAAAGTCATGGCCACTTGGAGTTGTGTAAAGCAATGTGGCGCTTGCTGTCATCTTGACCCAGCTGAGCGTCC
The DNA here is from genome assembly GCF_010692325.1 of Moorena sp. SIO3I8. GTDB lineage: Bacteria > Cyanobacteriota > Cyanobacteriia > Cyanobacteriales > Coleofasciculaceae > Moorena. Next base: position 102,342 of record NZ_JAAHHW010000006.1, read on the forward strand.
AGGATTAGAGGAGTATCTGCTACCAGAAGAGCTAGCGCTATATTTGAGTATGGTAGGTGAGGGGGGATGGTGTATAAATTTCGACCACACCACCCGTGAATGTCGTATTTATCCCCATCGACCTCGTTTCTGTCGGGTGGAACCTGAGGTATTTCAGGATATGTATGGGGTGGAGGAAGCAGATTTAAATGATTTTGCCATTGACTGCTGTTTGGAGCACATTGAAGCACTTTATGGAGATTGCTCTCTGGAAATGCTGCGCTTTGAGCGGGAAATATGGAGGGAATAGGGAAAATCGAAATTAATGAGTAACGAGTAACGACTAACAAGTAACGACTAACAAGTAACAAGTAACAATGCGTGTAAAAATTTGTGGCATTACGAAACCGGAGCAAGGAAATGCGATCGCAAAATTGGGAGCAACAGCATTAGGCTTTATTTGTGTACCAGGCTCTCCTCGTTACGTTACACCCCAGCAAATTCAAGTCGTGGTCAACCACTTGTCCGTATCAGTTGACCGCATTGGTGTGTTTGCTAATACCTCTACGGAAGAAATCACTCAAATTGTCGCTGATTCAGGGATAAATGCCGTTCAGCTGCATAGTAATGAATCCCCAGAATTTTGCCAAAAGCTGCGCCAAGCTTTACCAGAGATTGAAATTATTAAAGCCTTAAGGATAAGAACTCCAGAATGTTTAAATCAGGCAGATAGTTATTTGAGTTGTGTAGATACACTATTGCTAGATGCTTACCATCGAAAAATGTTGGGCGGCACTGGTAAAACCTTAGACTGGCAAAGGCTACAAAAATTTCGTCCCACTATCCCTTGGTTACTAGCTGGTGGCTTGACACCAGATAATGTCTTAGATGCCCTAACGTTGGTGCAACCCAGTGGGATTGATCTATCCAGTGGTGTAGAGCGAACACCAGGTGATAAAGATTTAAAAAAGGTTGCTCGGTTATTCGAGAAATTAGGATCAAGAGTTTAAGGTTGAAGGTTAAAATTTAAATGTTTAATGTTAAGTGTTAAATGTTGAAGGTTGAAGGTTGAAGGTTGTTGGCCTTTGGCGTTCGGTGTAGGGTAGGTTTAAGATTAAAGATCAATAGTCAACAGTCAACAAGGTTTGGGATGATTCTAATGGAATGGTAAAGTGGAATTGACTACCTTGATTTTTCCCCTCAGACTTAGCCCAAATTTTTCCACCCATACCTTTAATAATCTGACGACAGATAGCTAGACCAAGACCTGTGCCACCAACAGTGCGTCGGAGTGAATCTTCCTCTTGATAAAAACTCTCAAATATTGCGTCTAGCTGACTCGGTTCAATACCCCTACCAGTATCTGCTACAATTAGCTCTAGCATGGGATTACCGTGGCGATTCTTGGTTACGAATCCTATCGACTCTGGTTGAGTTTCATTGATTTGGGCTTGGATAGTGATTTTACCCCCTGGCTCAGTAAACTTACAGGCATTATCTAGGAGTTTGGTTAAGACTTCTACCAACCGTTCTTTTGAACCTATAGAAAACTGTAGATCCGGGCTACGGTAATCCCATTCAGGCGAGATTTTAAGCAGTATTGCCTGCTACTGCGCGATTGCTGAAGGCTTGACCAAAAATCCCCAGTTAGAGATGCTGTAGTAATCGTGCCGACGATTGATTACAGCACTCGCCTGTATTTGCTTATTCAGTTGATTCCACCAGTACCAAACGTGTTTGCTCGGATTCACTCCGATCAAAGCGGTTAAGGCACTGGGTAGTCTTTCACTCAATCCCATACCGCGTCTAGCAATCACCAACGCGGCCACTTCATCGCTGGCAAGTCCATACATCCGGGCGTACTTCACCATCCCGATCAAACTGCTATAAGCAGGGTTGACCGTGAAGACATAGACGCCACGGTTAGAGCAAATCGAATTCAGCAGCTCAAAGAATCGGCTATAGGCCCACCCTGATAGCATTCGAGCGTATTTCCGTCCCAATTCTCTGAATGCTTCTTTTTTCTTGCCAAAATCTAAGGTTTCGTGGACTATCGGACATTGATAAGTTTTAGCCAGCGTCACCAGTTGTAGACAAGCATCAACTATCTGAGCATCCTGTTTGCCACTGGGTAGACCTTGCTGTAACGGGATTTGTCCGTGAGCTTTCAGGTTTCCATCAGCGTCAACATAAGCCCACCCAACGCTACTTGGGTTGAGATCGATACCGATACAGCCATATCGGGAATGCTGTGAGACACGCTGAAGCTTAGCAGGCGTGAACTGAACAGCCGCTACCCACTTGTGATCTTTGCGGTAGAAATGCCAGGTTCTAGAACCATCGTCAGGCAGGCGGTTGATGTTGCGGTCAAAGTCACCGATAACTGCCGAAACGTATTGTCCATACTTGGACTCAAGACATTTGGGAACTCGGAAGCGGATCGTTTCACCGTCCCATTGACAAACCTGATTTCCCCAGGTCTCATCTTTGCTACCAACAACAAATACCTGACCGTAAGGCACCTTAACCTGTAGCTGAGCTACTTTCAACCCTTCGATTTTTCTCTCTAGGTGGGCGATATAACGTTTCTTGTGATGGATTTGGAAGCGTAGATTTTGCCAATTGGTGTCACGATATCGTAACGAACAAGACAGTGGGAATTTACAACCAGTTTTACTGTTCTGCCAGTTCTTTTTAGCGTAGAATTTTCGACCATTAGCTAATCGCTTCTGTGCTTTCCTCAAGCAGTCCTTAGCGCTTTTGAACTTACCTGACAGTTGCTCAATGTGGTTTTGTCTACACTCGGCCGCAGAATCCACAGCGCCTTTAGCACTAGCAATCACACCGTTAGCGTGACGTTTGTTAATACCGTAAGTCTGCTGTAGGTAAGTGTTCCACTGCCCTTTGTTGAAGTCACCTGATCGCAACTGGGTAACCGTTTCGATTTTTGCCTGACGGAATATCTGTGAATACTCAAACAGAAACATCTCAAAGTCGCTGCAACCTAGAGCGTTCATTCGCTCTGACAGTTGCGGCAAGGCTTTGCAGTAGGTAAGAGTAGTCGGTTTTTTCTTCATACGTGCTATTATAACACAGTAAAATCATGTGTTATGAATCATGGCAAAAACATTAACTATAGACATTTCAGACGACGGGCAAGCGATTATAGAAAGATATTTTCAGCGCTCAAAAAGGTCTCAGACCGATGTGATCAGAGACTTAATTAGAACTGTGGTGAAAAATCGGCTTAAACGCCTAGAAAAATCTACAGATAGTCCATTGAATCAATAGATTTTCGTATGCTGTTTACAAACCATTTTGATCAAACCAACCCTTTTGATCAAGGGATTATTTATTAGTTGTTAGCTGTTAGCTTTTGGAAGTTTGAATATTCACTACTGAGTTGATCTGGTACCGTTGCCCCAGAAAGCTCAGCCTGACCCAAATCTACATCACACAGACTAACCCGTCTCAAGTCTACCTGACTCAAAATTGCTCCACTCAAGTTTGCTTGAGAAAGGTCAGCATCACACAAATTTGCTCTAGTCAAGTCTGCCTGGTGCAGACAAGCACCAGTCAAGTTAGCCCCTCTTAAGTCAGCGTAGCGTAGGTCTGCCCTGGTTAAATTGGCTCCTCGCAAATCGGTATCCTGAAGAACGGTTAATCTTAAATCGGCTCGGGTTAGAATAGCTTGGCGCAGGTTTACTCTAGTCAGATTCGCCCGAATCATAAATGCCTGACTCAAGTTAGCCTGCACTAGAGAGGTTTTTTTCAAATTGGTTCGCCACAGTTTCGCTCCAGTCAGATTTGCCTGATTAAGGTTGACTTCCTGTAAAACCGCGAGACTCAGGTTGGCGTCAGCTAGGTTGACTCGTCTGAAAATTACTCCAGTCAGATTGACTTCACTCAGGTTGATTTGCTGGAGATCTACTCCACGGAAATCCCTCTCACCTGCTGAATAACGCTCTAGAAGCTCAATAGTATCCATTTGGGGTATCCATAGCTGGCAGCTGCGCCAACATGACATAGTGTTAATTTTAATGTAACATAATGTTAAGAATACTTTTTGTATGTAAATGATTATGTTAAATTAGGAAGTTTTATCCGGAGATAAGCTATTCTTATCGGTGCCTGCAATCGATTGGTGATAAAATATGAAGCTTACCCGAACAGGTAAGTGTCGGCTTCAAGCTAACCCTAGCTATTCCTTGTGCTTTTAAGCTGGCGTAAAGTCTTTGCTGACTTGGTGTGGGATGCCACAATAGAGATCCAACTGAAGATCTAAGAGCAGTTTTGACCATTGATAGCCCAATAGCTGATTTGGAGGTAAGCTCAGAATAAGCTGTTGCTGTAACCAACGCTATGGTCTACTGATTTTAAAACTGCGTTCACCAGATCGAATGTTGCTCTGATGATTATCATCAATCTGTTGTGATTAGCCGTTCTGATAAGGAAAAATTGCCGTGGAAGCTGGGAATCAGCAAAGGATTTTAGGCTATTTCATTGAAGAAGCGAAAGAACACCTGGAAACCATTGAACAGGGACTGTTAAATCTGGGCTCAGTGGTCAATGAACCAGAGACGGTTAATGAATTGTTTCGCGCTGCTCATTCTGTAAAAGGCGGGGCGGCGATGTTGGGATATACAAGTATTCAAAAGACTGCCCATCGTTTAGAGGATTCTTTCAAAGTACTTCAAGAGAATAAGATTAAGGTTGATCAACAGCTGGAGACTCTGTTTTTAAAGAGTTATGATACCCTCAAAGCTTTGATTGATCTGTTGGAAGGACCGTTTGGGTTTGAGCAAAGTGAAGCAGAAAAAATTATAAAAGCAGCTCAGCCAGGCTTTGAACAATTACAGAATTATCTCAAAACTTTGGTCAGTGGTGAGAGTCAATTACCAGCCGCAATGGCTTCTAGCTCTGCTGCTGAAAAAGCGATTCGTTCTGATCAAGTTTCGACTAGCAAAGCTTCTTCTTCAGCAAAAGGTAAATTTCCCCCAGACTTTGGGCCGAAGGTGATTAGCCTGCTTAAAGATATGCTAGAGCTGTTTAAACAATCTTCCACACCAACCAATCGCCAACAACTTCAAAAGCTTTGTAAGCGTCTGGCTCAACTGGGGGCTGGGATTGGTAGTTGGCATAAATTAGTGGGAGTTTGCCATAAAGCGATCGCAAATCCTAAAAACTCCTATATCCAGTTAGCACCATTAGTGATCAAAGAACTCAAGGAAGCTAGTGACCAGTTGCATGCAGCACAGGGTAATCTAGAGGAGTTGCGAAAGGCAGCGGCTGCGATCGCTCCTAGTTCAGCACTGCAAAAACTAGCAGCTGTAGGATCTACTGGGCAAAACCGAACCACTAAGGGTAACGAAATTACGATTGCGCTAGAACCAAAAGCCGCCGCCAAGGTACTGATCCAAGCCTTTGATAAACGCCAGCTGTCAAAACTGATTAAGTTACTGATTCCAGCAACTCGTGCTTCTTCCTAGCCCGACAAGCTGGTTTTTTTGATTAACGTCCTAAGTGCCGTGATGCCAGCTGGATGGCATCATAAATATCTACATCCCCATCCCCATCAGCATCTAGAAAGCCACTGAGTACAGAATTAGAACCAAGGGGATTCTGAATATTGGTGCCAGTCTTGAGGAAATTCAATACCACGGGGACTAGGGTTGGTAGCATAGCTTGGATGATACCAGCATTAATGCCTGTCTTGCTAGTAATTTCTCCAACAAGCTCCTGGATCTGAGGCGCACTAAAGAGCATATTGACCACTTGAGAACTAGCACCAATGCCACCGAATTGATTAACTAGTGCTTGTACCTGCTCATCTCCTTCATTTCTGCGCTTTTCTTGGAGCGCTGAACGCACATACTTACCTACAATTGAGGTGGCAGATTGCACGGCTGAGGGCTGTGTTTGATAGGCACCACTCAACTGCTGTACCGTGTTCAGAATATCCCCTAGCTGACTAGAACTAGCTTGTTGTGTAGGACTATTAATGGCACTGATAATAGTATTGAATAAGCTCATTGTTTTTTAAAAGATTTAAACAGTCAGTTTGAAACAGTTCTTTGCCAAATCAATTATAAATTGCTGATAGCTTAGTATAGCGAAAGGCAAGAGGCAAGAGCGATGCAGCGCGGTCTTGGGGAGCCAGTGCGGTCTTGGGGGTTCCCCCCATGAGCAACTGGCGTGGTTTCCCCCACTCGCGCTTTGCATCAAGACGGCAAGAGGCAAGAGGGGAAAGATATCCGGAGTTTTATGGCACAGCGTCTCGGGTTCAGGAGATGGGGGAATTCTTGCCGGATCTTCTAATACTAAGTTGCGGTCAAAGGTACAACTTTCTCTTCCGCCAATCTCTCCATCTCCCTATCTCCCTATCTCCCTATCTCCCTATCTCCCCATCTCCCTATCTCCCTATCTCCCCATCTCCCTATCTCCCCATCTCCCTATCCAACTAATCTACTCTCTTTGAATGCAACTCGGTATAAGATTAATAATTAAAAGCTATCCTATCTTCCATGCCCCTGCCACGCCTACTAACCCTAATTATTGGTCTCATTATTATTCTGGGGCTAATGCTTTGGTTGATTAATGGTATATACCAACTGTATATCCAAATTTCCTTTACTGCTCCGGTACTGGCTAATTTAGTGCTGCTGTTGCTGATGATCTTGCTAGGGCTACTAATATGGGCCTTAATCTACACCATGGGGTTATTTGGTAAATCCCGGAAACGGCCAGGTAAGGGTCGTCTGGAACCTAAAGCCCCCGAGGTTAAAACCGAAGCAGCAGAAGAAACCCTTAAAGCAGTAAGGCAACAGGTCAAACAGATTCAGGATGAAGTGTCACGGCAAGCGATGCTGCGCCGCTCTGAGGAAATTGAAGCTATCCTCTCCCGTGGGGAACTGTTAGTGGTAGTGTTTGGTACTGGTTCAGCGGGGAAAACTTCTCTAGTGAATGCTTTGATTGGTCGGATGGTGGGTGAAGTCGGTGCCCCCATGGGAACGACGGAAGTTGGGGAAACCTACAAACTAAAGCTGAAGGGATTAGAACGCCCGATTCTGATTACTGATACACCAGGAATTTTAGAATCTGGTGTGGTTGGCACTCAGCGAGAGCAATGGGCACGACATCTAGCAACGGAAGCGGATTTGTTGTTGTTCGTGGTGGATAACGATTTACGACATTCAGAGTATGATCCATTCCAAAAATTGGCACAGATTGGAAAGCGATCGCTTCTGGTGTTCAATAAAATTGACTTGTACACGGAACAAGACTCAGAAAGGATTCTAGCACGATTGCGCCAGCGAGTAAGGGGCTTTATTGCTGCTTCAGATGTAGTTGCGATCGCAGCCAATCCCCAGCCTGTTACCCTAGACAATGGTCAACTTTGCCAACCTGAACCGGAAATTTTGCCCTTAATCCGTCGCTTAGCTGCTGTATTAAGAGCAGAGGGAGAAGAGTTGATTGCTGATAACATACTGCTACAATCCCAACGCTTAGGCCAAGAAACTCGACACATCCTCGACAAGCAGCGCAGGCGAGAAGCAGAAAAAGTTGTGGAACGGTTCCAGTGGATTGGGGCCAGTGTAATTTCTCTGACTCCCTTACCCGTGGTGGATTTGTTAGCAACTGCAGCAGTTAATGCCCAAATGGTGGTGGAAATTGGCAAAATCTACGGCTGTGAACTGAATATGGAACGGGGTCGGGAATTAGCCCTATCCTTGGGAAAAACCTTAGCTAGTTTGGGTATTGTCAAGGGAGCGATTCAAATCCTTAGCACTACACTAAGGTTGAATCTTGCCACCTATGTTGTAGGCAAAGCCATTCAGGGGGTAACTGCTGCTTATCTGATCCGAATTGCTGGGAAAAGCTTTATTGAATACTTCCGCAATGACCAAGACTGGGGAGATGGAGGGATGAGTGAAGTGGTGCAGAAGCAGTTTCAGTTAAACCAGCGCGATGAGTTTATTAAAGCCTTTGTCAGTGAAGCGATCGCAAAAGTAGTCCAACCTCTGACCGGGAAACCAGAAGCCCAATCACCAATGGATGAAAGGGACTAAATCAAGGGCAAAGCCAGGAAATCATAAATCTCCGCCAGAATGCCTATCAAATCGACTCACATTCCTGTTTAATTAAATAGAGTAGATTCAATGTTTTCTCCAGCCCCCCATGCCCCTCACATCAATGGGGGTTTCTTTTTATCTATTGTTTTCTATATCGTTTTCTCCAGGATACGAATCAACTACCTATAGTCAAAGCACTAGGTAGCAAGCTTCACCCTGCCCCGATTTACAGCGTGGAGCAATCTGTCGATGGAGTCTCGCTCTTCGGAGGTGAGTGAATCCTCCAATAGTGCTGCCATCAATCCATATCGATCAGCAAGAGTAATTTTTCCAGAGCTGCTAACTTTAGCAAATAGTTCTGGTATAGCACCGGGAATAAGACGAACTGGAGCCAACATTATACTATAGGGTAATGGCTGTTGTTTATATTTTTAACCTTTTTCCGGAGCTTGGGGATGTGGGGCTATACCCCCTGTGATATTAATTCTGGTTGGGTACCCATAATCTTAGGGAGGGTGGGGAGAAACGGAGGTGTGGGGAGATGGGAAGATGGGGGAGATTTTTATTAAAGGTAATTATTCTGAGATGATATCAGAAGTCAGGATTCAGGAATCATAATCATTGATTTTAAAGTAATTTTTCGATAAATTGGGAAAAAATAAGCAAATATATCTTTATACTACTGCTATGCTGGCTTAATTATTCTGCTAAATTCTTCTAAGGAGACCCTACTTCTGAGCTAACAGTGCTTTAGCCTTTTGCCAGAGAGCATCCAACTCATCTAAGGTGTAATCAGACAGTGGGCGCTCAGCCAATGCTTCCACTTGGGCTAACCTTTCAATAAAGCGTGCTTGGGTTCCCTGCAAAGCAGCTGAAGGGTCAAGGTCATACCAACGCGCTATATTAATCAGAGTAAACAGTACGTCTCCCAATTCTGCTTCCTGGTGGGCTTTATCGTCCTGTTCAAGTGCTTGTTGAAACTCAGCCAATTCTTCGTGAAACTTATCCCAAACTCCCTCAACATTATCCCACTCAAACCCACCACTAGCGGCCTTTTTCGATATCTTCATCCCAGCCATTAGGGGGGGAAGGGTTTTACTATAGCGACTGAGTTTATGACTCAATAATTGCTTATCCGCAACGGTTTCTCCTTTCTCTGCTGCCTTAATGTCCTCCCAGTTTTGACGCACCTCCTCGACATTATCAACCTGGACATCACCGAACACATGGGGATGACGGCGGATTAGTTTTTGAGTAATCCCCTGAGCTACCTCGGTCAAGGTAAACTGACCTTGCTCACTACTAATCTGAGCTTGCAGAACTACCTGCAATAACAAATCCCCCAACTCCTCTGCGATCGCATTTTGATTGTTACTGCGAATCGCATCCACTACTTCATAAGCTTCTTCAATCACATAAGGAATTAGGGACTGAGGGGTCTGAGCCAAATCCCAAGGACAACCACCCTCAGGCGATCGCAATCTGGCTACCACATCAATCAACTCTTGCAAAGCGGCCAACATCGAAACCTGATCAACTGGCTGAGCTTGTTCCGGGGAAGTAGACATAAAACCGAAAAGCGAAACGCCACTTAATTAGTCTTAACGAAATCTACCACTAATGCCAAATTTTAACCAGCTAATGATACTGGAAAACCCGATCACATCTAACTTCCCTTGCCTTTGCGTGCTTTGCGTCTTTGTGGTTTACTCTTACCGGCACCCCTGCCCTTGCTCCTCCCTTGCTTGCCAGACCATAACCCCGTGATCCCCCTTTTTTTAAACTCCTTATAAGCGGAACTTCCCCAATCACTGACAAAATGCGCGATCGCACCCAACTCTAATCCCACCACACAGGCCATCAACCAGGTACGATATTCCCACACCCTACCGCCCAGCTCTTGAATCAGCTCCAGCCAACGATCTGGTTCATCTTGGAATAGCTGAAACACCAGCAATCCCACACCCCCAAACAAGACGATCCAATTGGCTAGATAAAGCAGTCGCAAAATTGTCCCAATCACTGGTCCATGAGAAAAAATAGAACGGTGAGGCACCATCCTCTGATAAGGGATCCAAATCCAGCGCAACCAGCCCCAACGCTTAAAGGGTCGAGAGTATAGATCTAAATCAGGGCTAAACATCAAGCCACCGAACAGGAACCCTCCAGCTACAATCAAGGTCAAATCACTACTCCGGGTTACTACCAGGCTCAAAACCGTGACTACTGGCAAACTCCACAAGGTTATGCGATCATGTATATAGCCAGAGGACATATTTTTTATAGTTGTTGTCGTCTTTGGAAAAATATGCTATAGTAAGTAAGTATTGCATACGGGCGGTTAGCTCAGCGGTAGAGCGCCTGCCTTACAAGCAGGACGTCACTGGTTCGAATCCAGTACTGCCCATGTCCGTTAAATTCCAAAGTTAAACTCCAAGGTTAAACAAAGAACTAACTCTCGCTTGTTAGTTCTTTGTTTACTACCTCCCTTTGATTAGCTAACCCGCGAGAAGCCCCGCGCCCTACTTGATAAAGTGGGCGTCGGGATGATAGCGGGGCAATGAAGTGAAACGTAATTGCCAACTAAGACTCTTTTGGTTCAGGGAAACGAGCTATCAGGCTTCTAAGCAGCTCAGAACAGGTCATCCCTCTGCGATCAGCTTCCTGTTTCAGCTGCTTCTTTTCAAAACTAGTCAGCCTAATCATTAAATTTTTATCTTTCATTTTGCCTTGACATCTGTAAACACAAGTGTTATTTTGATAATAGGTCGAAAAACAGGAGATGGCAATAATGAGGGCAGCTTATCAATACCGCTTAAGATTAACCAAGTCACAAGAAGCAGAAGTAGAGAAATGGCTTGACATGCTTAGGTGTCAATACAACTACCTACTAGCTGACAGATTCAACTGGTATGAGCAAAATCGCTGTTCTATCAACTCTTGCCCTCTTGTTTGCCACCTACCGGCTCTAAGAAATAACCCTGACTACTTTTCCCAGAAAAAGACTTTACCTCAATTAAAGAAGGATAGACCCTGGTATAGTTCAGTGCAGTCTCAAGTTCTTCAAGACTGCGTCAAAAAAGTAGATCTAGCTTTTAAACGGTTTCTTAAAGGGGATGTCAACGGGAGAAAGAGCGGAAGACCTCGCTTCAAAGGGAAAAATAGATATAGATCGTTTACTTTCCCTTCTTTGGGCAAAACTCCTATAAATGGGAATATCTTGACTCTTCCAAAATTTGGGAAAGTTAAGATGATTTATCATCGACCCATTCCAGAAGGATTTAAGATCAAGACAGCTACCATTACCCGGAAAACTGACGGTTATTACGTCACGCTGTCTATTCAAGATGATACCGTATCGGAAATTATCCCCATAGACAAGGTGGATAACCCTGTCGGGATAGACATGGGACTTAAATCTTTCCTGGTAAAGTCTGATGGTTCAGAGGTACCTATCCCCCAATACTATCGGAAAGCTCAAAAACGATTAAAGAAAATCCAGAAAACTGTCAGCAGATCAAAGAAAGGAAGTAATAATAGGAAAAAAGCTGTTAGTAAGTTAGGAAAAGCTCACAAAAAAGTAGCTGACACTCGAAAAGACTTTCATTTTAAAACAGCAAAAAATCTACTAGACAACCACGATCTAGTAGCTCATGAGAAACTCAACATTAAGGGTTTAGCCAAGACTAAACTAGCTAAATCTGTCTTAGATGCTGGATGGGGGCAGTTCCTGTCTATTTTGTCAGTCAAAGCCGTTCGCGTAGCGTGGCCTACGGCCTTAAATGCTGGACTGATTGCAAAAGCAGTGAACCCCAGAAATACCAGCCAAAACTGTTCCAATTGTGGAACAAAAGTCCCTAAAGAATTAAAAGACCGCATCCATTCTTGTCCTCACTGTGGTTTTACAGCAGATCGTGATGTGAATGCGGCAATAAACATTTTAAATTTGGCGGTGGGGCGTCCCGTCAGGAGTAAAGCTTGCCGAGTAACCGAAGGGGTACCTGGTGTTGGCAAGAAGCCCGCGTTGTCCCGTTAGGGCAACGTCGGGAGTACGTCACCATCATAGCTAAGGCTGATAGCTGACGGCTGACGGCTGTTCGCCTAGCGTGAGCTTTTAGCTGACGGCTGACGGCTGACGGCTGAACACTAAATTATCATAGCCACACTGGGAGAGCCATTCTGCTTCAGCTGTTTGTAGTCTTGAAGTTGCTTTTCCAGCTCAACATGCAGGTGATCAATTTCCTCTTTTTCCAGGATTTGTAATAGGGCTAGATTCAAGTTTTGCTGGGCAGCAAAGTAGAGGTTGGGATCAATCACAAATACCCTAACTATAATCACACGAGCATTCTCTTCAATGTGGGAAAATAAAACTAACAGTTTCTGCTTGTGTAAGCCATCGATAGACGGAATTTTTTCTTCAATAGCCTGACAAATTCGGCTAGTTTGCTCAGCCGAAATCCCATCAACTTTCAGAGTTAAATTTATGCCCCACTCAAAGGTATCGCCAGTCTTCTGGGACCAATTTTCCACAACGCCAGCAATCATTTTAGAATTGGGAACTTTTTTGATAGAACCCCACTCAGTCAGACGAAGCTGTGTACTTCTCAGACCAATACTGACGATCTGAACAAAACCATTTACGCCGTCAACTCCTACCCAGTCACCGGGTTTATAGAGACCATCAGCGTAGATAATCACCGTACAAAACCAGTCATAGATAATATCTTTCAATAACAAACCTAAGGCAACACCTGCGCCACCGACTAGACCGATCAGTGCACCGGCAGATGCCCCCAACAAAATCTCACTGGCTTTAATGACAGCAATCAGGATTGCTGCTGTCTGAAAAAGCCTTGGGAAGTAGGGGACGAACAAATCGTCGAGTTCAGTTTCAGTGTGTGCCGCCAATCCGGCTAGCAGCTCCCCCAGTAGTGGAGCAGCACGGTAAAGAATATAGGTAACAATGAACAGAGCGCTGACAAAGAGAATCTCGGGGATTTTCTGATTCTGTTCAGGACTAAGATGGGTTGCCACAACACTATTTACTAGCCATAGTCCAGCCAGCCAAATTAGCCAGCCTAATGGTGCTCTAAGAATCTTAATAAACTCATCGTCTAGGGTGCTTTCTGTAGCGCTAGTCAGACGCTCGATTCTGTCAATGATTATGGCAGTGAACAAACCTCGACATATGTGGGTGAGGAAGAGGATGACCACCATAATAAGTATCTTGGAAATAGGGATGTTGGCGAGCTGGAAGTCGGAATCAAATATCCTTTCAAGGTTTTCCATAGTTTTGACTAAAATAGAACAGCAGAGAGCTCCATCTGCCTAGTTGCACTGGTTCTTAAACTTAGATATTGCACTAGGACAAAACTAGTTAATAATAGGTAAAGTTGGCTCGAATAGCAGGTGAGTTAAAGACTAGTTATTAGTTACAGCGGTTTGCACTTCAGTTAAGTACAAAGTTTTGGTTTTGTAGGGAGCAGGGAGCAGGGAGCAGGGAGCAGGGAAGAGGGAAGATGAGAAACAATGTGTACCTGATAGTTATGCAAACCGCAGTACTGTGTTTAGCTAATAACTAGTCGAGGTTTTATCAATGTAGATAATAATTTATGTTCCATGAATTTTAACTAAGAAGTTATTAGCTTTTAGTTAAAGGTAAGACATCTCAGTATAATCTAAAAAAATCAACACCAACTATAGTAATAATACTGATCATAAATGTATTATAAATTAACGTAGTAATTGCTTAAGTAAGAGGACTTATAAACTAGGATTCAAGGAATCAAGAATCGAGCTATAGCAAAGGGAACAGGGAACAGGGAACAGGGAACAGGGAACAGGGAGTAGGGAGTAGGGAATAGGGAATAAAAATTATCACAATTTGTACACGGATTGCTAGACTGAAATAAGTAATGATTTACCTCTTAACTATTCAAAATATAACACCATAAAATAACCGATCGAATCTTCATAGTTTTAACCTGAAATTAAGTAATTAATATTTTAAATTACTCTTAGTATTTAGTACTTAATTATTGTCTCGACTATCAGTTTAGATCTAACTCAGCTAAAATTTATCAAATTCAAGGCAAACTAACTAAAACTTTAACTATATAAAGCTTGGATAAAAAAAAATCTGATGATATAAAATTCGATAGTTTATCCCTTTATCTACAAGGGAAAAGGGAACAGGGAATAGCGATGCAGCGCGGTCTTGGGGGTTTCCCCCATGAGCGACTGCATCAAGACGGGAACAGGGAAAGAGAGGCAGGCGTGGTAGGGTTTAAAGTGTGGTAAATATGGTAAGTGTGGGGCGCGGGGAGCAACTGCCATCCTTTCCACGGGGCTTTAGTAGAGCGCCTGGCTTACCAGCAGGACGTCACTGGCTCGAATCAAGTACTGCCCATGTCTGTTGAATGCCAAGGTTATTGGTAGCAGTGTTGCTACCATTCTTGAGTAATTGGCAGCATATTCCACAAGAAGCACCGATTCCTAACGTAGTGAGTCATCGGTAGCTTCTTAGTGATGATGTTTACTTATGCTGTTTTGTGGCTCCGAATGTACGGTGGTGGCTAACTTGGGCACCAGAGTTCCATAAATAACTGAATTACGAACCTTCCTGCCAACCTTCAATAGCTGCCAACAAAACGTTCACCAAGGGATGATCTACCGCCTCTTTAAATGCCTCTGTTCCCCCCGTTTTTAGGACATTAATCATCCTTTGTTTTAGGGTGGGTTTATCTTCAATCTGATCCACCGCTTTAGCCACCACTGCCATTTTTTCAGCATTGGTTGAAGTGGGGTTAGTTTGGGACAGTTGCTCTAAAAGCTGTTGAATTTCTGCTGCTGCCTCAGTTAAATTATGGTCTTTGGAATAGTCGTTGAACGTACCACCGTGCTGATCTCTATTAGCGAAGCCACCACCAAATTTGGCACCACTGAGATCATTGTTAATTCGCTGCTCAGACATAGTGTTTCCCTCATTGTGATAATTTTCTGCATAAAAACTCGGACGCTGTAGCGCTGTTTCTACCTGTCTAATTAAAAGATTAATTAAATTATCTTTTTCTTGAATCAAACGTAGCAAAGCATCTTGAGATAAAGAATTAAGTTCTTGTTTCGGTTGAAGGTTTTGCTTTTGCTTCCAGGTGCTAATCAGAGATTGCTCCCTCAACTTTGACTGCTCGCTCCATGGAAGCGATTGGATAGTTTGCTTGATAGTTCTAAAGAAATCGACAATAGCTTCTTCTCTTTGATAGGTTGAACTTCCAGAATACTCAAAACTTCTGGGAATTGAATAGGGAATAGTGTGAGCTCTCAGAAACTGTTCAAAGCTAGCAAAAGCAATGAGATGTTGTTCGTAGGAAAGACTCCTCCTTTTTTCTAGAAAGCGATCGCATAACTTAATTACTGCCCTATACACTTTGTCTGGTAAATTTTCGACAAAGTACCTTGTAAATTCTTCGTTTTTCATCCCTTATCTCTAATCAGGTCAACTTCCTTTTTTTAAAATATCCAAGATTTTACGAGATAGTTCCATTCCTGTTAAAAAATCTAAATTACCCGAAAACTTGAAAGTTTCTACTTTACTCGCTAAGTTGTCTGGCAGATCACCGACTTCATAGATCAGGAGAGTTCGGTCATAAAAAAGAGTCATGCAAGTTGCTAAATCCATATAAGCTATAGGATTGAATTGTTCAGATTGTTCTTCTTTTGGTAGACAAATTATCGCGCTATAACAAGACTTAATTTCATGAATTCTCGTACTAACTGTTTCTAAGCTATTCGACTGCCTACGAGCTATATGTTCTAAGTTAACCATCTCACCATCTAGTGCGCCTAAAGTAGCGAATATAGTCTCAATTTGCCTAAAAACTTCCTCACTGTAATAGGATACAAATATTTTCTGAGGTTTATTTTTAGTAGGAATTGCTTGCATAGCTATGTTTAGTGGTCTTGTTTCTGGTGTCGTATTTGCTACAATATAGCTAATACACTTTTTAAAGTGTGCTTTTCCTTTTTCAAAATCATTCGAGTTTACTGGCTTTCGTCTAACATCCAAGATTTCTATCCCTTTGCGAAAAGGTTCATCTATCCGTTGATTTGGAAATTTATTCGATGCTTCCTTTACTAAAGGTTCTAACTTTTTTTCTATAAATTCCCTAAACTGACTTGTCCAGGACGTGCAGTATCCTGTTTTGGGATGTTTATCTGCAAAGTTATCGTAATTAAAATATTCTAGTTCTGACTTTAGTTGCTTAGCTTTTTCGTTCATTTATTATTTATTAAGTTTTATTCGTTTTTCTCCAAGGATAGATAAGCTATCTCACCGTGCTCCTGCCAATCTAGTCCATAATTTTCTTTCTCAGGGGATACTCTTATTTTGAATATCTTATTCAAGATTGTTAACACAACTATTACTACTCCAAATGACCATAAAGGGATTAGAAATGAACCTAATAATTGCGTAACGAAACGAATGCTATCAATGCCTTGGGCAAATACACCAGTAGCCAGTCCTCCCCAAATACCGCAAAAGCAATGTACGGGAATAGCACCAACAGCATCATCAATTTTAATGTTGCTCAACAAATCAACACCCAAAATCACAATTACCCCAGAAACTATTCCTATGAATAAAGATTGAAATGGCTCAACTACATCAGAGGAAGCTGTTATTCCTACCAGACCCCCCAAGATGCCGTTGAGGATAGTTGAGAGGTCAACTCGGCCAGCGTTGTTGCGCCACCTCCAGACTATGACAGCCCAGGCGCTAGCACAGCCAGCGAGGGTTGTGTTTAATACAATCTTCCCTACAGAGTTTGCTGAAAAAACCAAAATACTACCTGCGTTAAAGCCATACCACCCAAGCCACAAAATAAAAGTCCCCATCGCAGCAAGGGGTAAACTGTGGGGCTTTAACTCACTTTGTTCTCTTGGGGATAGTTGACCTTGATCATCAAACCTTCCTTTTCTCGGACCTAAAATGATGACGCAAGCTAAAGCAGCAGCTCCTCCAACAGAATGTACTACCAGAGAACCAGCAAAGTCATGGAATCCGAATTTATCTAGCCAGCCACCACCCCAAACCCAAGACCCGCTGATGGGATAAACGAAGCCTGTAATAATAACTGTGAGTAAAAGATAGGCAAGGGGTTTGATGCGACCAGCAACAGCTCCGGAACAGATAGTTGCTGATGTGGCAGCAAAAGCAGCCTGAAAGAAAAAGTCTATGTAAACCGACAAGTGTTCAGCTCCTGCTCTGGGAAGCAAGTGGTTTAAGGCAACATAGGAGCTGCTCACTTCTAAAACTCCTGGGATAACTATTACGTTTGAGTCAGTACTAGTAGCAGGGTGGTACATTAGAGCATACCCAAAGAGAAAAAATACTACTATCCCTAAACAGACATCAGCAACATTCTTGAACAGTACGTTAACGGTGTTTTTGGCGGGGCTAAACCCTGCTTCTAGCATGGCAAATCCTAGCTGCATGGCAAATACTAAGATTCCTGCTATCAGC
The DNA here is from genome assembly GCF_010692325.1 of Moorena sp. SIO3I8. Taxonomy (GTDB): domain Bacteria; phylum Cyanobacteriota; class Cyanobacteriia; order Cyanobacteriales; family Coleofasciculaceae; genus Moorena. The sequence goes on from NZ_JAAHHW010000006.1 coordinate 119,916, forward strand.
ACCCAAAGATTATTGATTAAATCTTCCGGTGATTTGCTTATATTTCCCGGTGATTGGTTGGCAGAGGAGGTAGAAACTACAATTAAAGGAATCAAGAATCCAGCTACTGCAATAAATAGGTATTTCGACCATTTCAGTTTAGTTAAGGGTTCTTTCATAATCATTGGGCTTTATCAACTGCTCTATACTTCACCGAATTGAAAAATGCTATATTTGGAAATGCTATCGATTTCTTGACTAAGGGAACACCATGAACTGACATATCGAATACCAATAGTTTTAACCTGGATGTAAGTAATTAAGAGTTTAATCAACTCTTGATAGTGATTGCTTAATTGTCTCGACTATCAGTTTAAATATAACTCAGATAAAATTTATAAATTTTACTAACAATTAACTAAAGCTTTAACTAGATAAAGCTTGGATAAAAAAAAATATGATGAGAGAAAATTTGATAGTTTATTCCTTTATCCAAAAGGGAACAGGGAACAGGGAATAGGGAATAGGGAACAGCGGCTCATAGCAACAGGTAACAGTAGGAAAGAACTTGAAGGATTTTTTGGTGTTATGAAAAAGCGATGCAGAGGTGCGACCCGTGGCGAATTTAATTCGCCTACGGAAAGCGCACCTAAGCGGTCTTGACCACACTGCATCGCTACTCCCTACTCCCTACTCCCTACTCCCTACTCCCTACTCCCTAAAACCTAGGACAAGGTACTCAAGCCTTAACCCTTCTAGGCATAAACTTTTTGATAGTAAGCTTGATACTCTTGGGATAGCAATGGTTGCCACCAATCCCGGTTGCTCAGATACCACTCAATAGTTTTACGTAGTCCACCTGCTAGGGTTTCTGTTGGTTCCCAATCCAATTCAGTTTTAATTTTAGTGGCATCAATAGCATAGCGACGGTCATGGCCTGGGCGGTCTTTGACAAAGGTAATTAACTGTTGCGCTGGAGCGACCGGTAGATCAGGGGCTAATTCATTCATCAGCTCGCAAATCTGGTGAACTAGGTCAAGGTTTTTGACTTCGTTATTGCCACCAATGTTATAGGTTTCCCCTGGTTGACCTTTGTGAATCACCACATCTAAAGCACGGCAATGATCACCGACATAGAGCCAATCTCGAATATTTTGTCCATCCCCGTAGACCGGTAGAGATTTGCCCAACAGGATGTTGATGCACATCAGGGGAATTAATTTTTCGGGAAAATGATAGGGTCCATAGTTATTGGAGCAATTAGTGATAATAGTGGGGACCCCATAGGTATGGTAATAAGCCCGAGCAAGATGGTCACTGCCAGCTTTGGAAGCAGAATAGGGACTGTTGGGGGCATAGGGTGTGGTTTCACAGAAGGCTGGGTCATCAGCACTTAGACTGCCATACACTTCATCCGTGGAAACATGGAGGAAGCGATAATCCCTTGGTTGTCCTTGATTTTGCCATTTTTGCCGGAAGGACTCTAGTAGGGTAAAGGAACCGACTACATTGGTGCGGATAAAGGCATCGGGTCCTAAAATGGAGCGGTCAACGTGGGATTCAGCAGCAAAGTGGGCGACGGTGTCGATGTTTTCTTCCTGTAGCAGGCGGTCTACTAAAACGCGATCGCATATGTCTCCCTGGACAAACCGCAAATTGGCTTTCTCTTCCAGACCAGCCAGATTCTGCCGGTTGCCAGCATAGGTCAGAGCATCTAGTACCACCACGCGATCGCCTGGGTACTGTTCACACCAGTGATGAACAAAATTCGAGCCAATAAATCCTGCACCACCTGTTACTAGTAATTGGCGAGGTTGTCTAGTAGTCAGGGATTTTTGTTCAGAATAATTCATGATTAGTTTGAGTATGTCAGTACTTCAGTTGGTTATTATAAAAAATAGGCAAAAGGTTAAAGGTTAAAGGTTAAAGGTTAAAGGTTAAAGGTTAAAGGTTAAAGGTTAAAGGTTAAAGGTTAAAGGCCATAAGTATTAAATAGGCAGGCAATATGCCAGCTATCAATAGGCTTTCATAAACAATAATTGACCCAAACAGCATCATCAAACTACCTTTTCAATAGAGAGGTCTAATTTTACCTAGTAGTAATGCTTAACGAGGTATTGGTTAACCATTAAACGTTATCAGTAAACCTACCCTACGGTAACCCCAAGGGCAAACAACCTGATCAACTTAAACCTGATAACCTTAAACCTGATAACCTTAAACCTTCAACCTTCAACAGTTAACTCACAAACTGTACTTAAGTTAATTCAACTTGTGAGTCATCACCAATCATGAATCGTAATGCTTTTGGATGTTGGGGTGCAGCTTTAACTTTAGCTCTTTCTCCAATTAAACTATCAACAATTCGTTGATGAATACCCGTTAATTTAGCACCTTTTAGAATCACGCTATGCTCAATGTCAGCATCTACCAGAGTAGCTTGGTCAGCAATGCTAGTATATGGACCAATGAAGCAGTTTTCCAGATGGCAGTTTTCACCAATGGTAACTGGACCACGAATGGTACAATTAGTAATATAAGACCCCTTACCAATCTGTACCCGTCCGCTAATTCGACTTTCGGAGTCAATTTCACCATCAACAGCAGATTCTAGGCAAGTATCTAGAATAATCTGGTTAGCAGCTAACAAGTCATCTTTTTTCCCAGTATCGAGCCACCAACCTTTGATTTGAAAAGCTTCTACATTTTTTTGCTGATCAATCAAGTATTGAATCGCATCGGTAATTTCCAGTTCCCCTCTAGCAGAAGGCTGGATGTTAGCAATTGCTTGATGGATAACAGGGGAAAATAGGTAAACACCTACCAGTGCTAGATTAGAAGGAGGAACTTTCGGTTTTTCTACTAGCTGCAACACTCGCCCAAATTCATCGACTTTGGCAACACCAAAAGCAGTAGGATTTTCTACTTCCCTTAGCAAAGTCAGAGCATCCAGATTTTTATTCTGGAAATTCTCTACAAATAAGTTCAGCTCACTTTGAACCAAGTTGTCTCCCAAGTACATTACAAAGGGAGAATCTCCCAGAAAGGGTTGGGCGACTTTAACGGCGTGGGCAAGTCCTAAGGGTTGGTCTTGGAGGATATAGGTAATGTTAGCTCCGAAGCGATCGCCATTTCCTGTTTTAGCCTTAACTTCTTCCCCAGTTTCAGGACTGATAATAATACCGATATCAGTAATACCAGCAGCGATAATCGCTTCAAGCCCATACCACAAAATTGGTTTATTAGCAACAGGTACTAACTGTTTGGCACCAGTATAAGTTAGGGGACGTAAACGAGTGCCTTTTCCCCCAGAAAGAATTAGTGCTTTCATAAGCTATATAAAATCCTCACTATAAAGTCTGAAATATGAAATATGAATTATTAAGGTTGAAGGTTAAAGGTTAGCAGGTTGAAGGTTGAAGGTTGTTTGGTTGAAGGTTGTTTGGTTGAAGGTTGTTCGCGTAGCGTGGCCTTTTGGCCAAGGTTGTTCGCGTAGCGTGGCCAAAGGCCAAGGTTAGCAGGTTGTTCGCGTAGCGTGGCCAAAGGCCAAGGTTAGCAGGTTGAACGCGATGGACGAAGTCCCGCTTTCAGCGATCGCGTGGCCTATTGGCCAAGGTTGAAGGTTTAAGGGTGAACTTGAACTATAGCGGTTTTCATAGTAATCAGGTACACAGGATTTTTTTCCAATTCCCGATTCCCGATTCCCGATTCCCGATTCCCGACTCCCGATTCCCGATTCCCTACTCCCTACTCCCTACTCCCTACTCCCTACTCCCTCCTCCCTACTCCCTACTCCCTACTCCCTACTCCCTACTCCCTATGCTTATAGCAATTACCCAAGCTTCTGATAAAGTTCTGCTAGCATTTGCCTCAAGGATTGACGCCAATGGGGCGGATAGGTTCCCAAGGTTTGGGATATTTTCTGGTTTGAGAGAACTGAGTAAGCTGGACGCTGAGCAGGAGTGGGGTATTCTGGGGTAGTAATTGGGACAACTCGCTGCAATTTTAAGGGGAAGCCCAGGAGTTTGGCTTCTTCAAAGATGGCAACGGCAAAGTCATACCAACTGGTGACACCACTGTTGGTGAAGTGATAGATTCCTCCTACCACTGGATTAGAATCCATTGCTTGCAAAAGTTGAGTAATGGTTACTGCTATATCCTTAGCCCAGGTAGGAGTACCCACTTGATCCGCTACCACCCGAAGCTCTTCTCGCTCAGCCCCCAGTCGTAGCATGGTTTTGACAAAGTTGCCATGACCACGAGTACCGTAAACCCAAGCAGTCCTCAGGATGAGAATGCGATCGCATTTTTGCTGTACCCCTTCTTCCCCTTGCAGTTTCGACTTACCATAGGAACCGATGGGGTTAGGAATGTCTTGCTCCGTGTAAGGAGTATTTTTGGTGCCATCGAACACATAGTCAGTGGAAATATGGAGCAGGATGGCTCCTAAATTCTGAGCTTCCTCTGCCATGATGGTTGGAGCAACAGCATTAATCGATTTAGCCAGTGCCAGTTCTGTCTCTGCTTTATCCACAGCCGTGTAAGCCGCTGCATTGACAATCACGTCAGGCTTAATCTGATGAATTACCTGACGAATACTCTCCGGCTCAGCTAAGTCCATATCCGAGCGCCCCACACCGATTACTTGGCCTAGGGGACTCAGAGTATCTTCCAACTCTTGACCCACTTGTCCAGTGATGCCAGTGAGTAAGATTTTTTTCATTAAAAAACCTCGGCTGTTTTGAAAGACTTACCCGCTTGATCTTTAGCCGACAGACTAGGAGAGTCGGTCAGAGGCCAATGAATGGCTAGGTCAGGGTCATTCCACAAAATAGTCCCCTCGTGATCAGGAGCGTAGAAGTCGGTAGTCTTATATAAAACTTCAGCGAATTCAGAGACCACCAGGAATCCGTGAGCGAATCCAGCCGGAATCCAGATTTGTTGTTTATTTTCTGCACTCAGCAAACAACTAACCCACTGTCCAAAGGTCGGGGAGCTTTTTCTGATATCCACTGCCACATCAAATACAGTCCCCAGTAAAACCCGCACCAATTTACCTTGGGGCTGTTGAATCTGGTAGTGTAATCCTCGAAGCACTCCTTGGGCTGAACGGGAATAGTTATCCTGGACAAACTCAGCGGTGATCCCAGCTTTATCTGCTAGAACTCTTTTGTTGTAGCTTTCAAAGAAAAAACCACGGTCATCACCAAAGACGCGGGGTTCAATAATTAAGACTTCTGGTATTTTGGTTTCAATAACATTCATAGAGTTCTCTGGTGGATTAGCGAAGCGCGTTAAAGTGACCAACTACTCATCAAGTTTGTGTTATCTACACTGAAAGAATTTCAAGATTTTGTAAACTTTTTGTGAAATATATCAGTTTCACACTTTACACCCTAGTCGTCTGTTAATTGAAAACAAACAAGATTGATAGGGGAGTAATTATAGTAGTCTGCACTCAATTAGACTACACCTAGTTGTGTAGAAAGGGAGGGATGGCAAGATGGGGAAGATGGCTCTAGGCTTAATCGGACAAACTTTTGTATTCTACTGAGTTTCTAATTGTTATCAGGATTTCGGAATCGAAAAAATTAAATTAACTAAAAGTCCTTGACCTTGGCCTATTGGCCACGCTACGCGAACGGTCACGCTACGCGAACAGATTACCGATTAGCCATTACTTCAAGAACAAAATTACGAAATAGCACTACTACCTCTGGGATGATTTGATGTCCCATGTCAAATTCTTGATACTTGACCTGTATCCCTAAACCAGTTAAAGTATCTCTACCATTGTGAGCAGCCATTAACGGTACAACCTCGTCTTGTCTACCATGAACTATCAAAATGGGTGGTAACGATGATCCTGTAGGAGGTTGGGGTTCGCTATGTAAATAGCCACTCATAGATACTAAGCCTGCTATTGGCAAGGTTAAACCTACATCTAATGTCATGGCTCCGCCTTGAGAAAATCCACTCAGAATGGTGCGGGATAGGGGCACGCCAGTGCTCACTTCGTTCGCGTAGCGTGGCCTTTTGGCCAGGGATTCGAGCCAATCAATCAGCTTCTGTCTGCTTTCGGTTAAGCCTTGATAGCCGGGGACATTCAGATCATACCACATTTTCCCCCCAGGTACAGCAGGATGGTCAAAGGGAGCTTCAGCAAATAGAAACTGATAGTCTGGTAAGTTTAGCGCCTTAGCCAAAGATACCAAATCTTGGGAGTTGGCTCCAAAGCCATGTAAGCAGACAATTAATCCAGTTGGTGGTTGATTGTTGGTAGGGGCAACGTTAATATATTTCAGTGACAACGAATTATCTCCAGAATCAGAGTAGATGATCTCTTGAGAATTGTAAGCTTTTCGGCAACCAGTTGATAACAGAGTTATTCCCAGAGCTCCTAAACTTTGGAATATAAATTTTCGTCGCTTAAATGGATTGAGTTTCACAAGTAATAGGTTTTTGAACGCGATCGCGTGGCCTATTGGCCAAGGTTGGGAGGTTGTTCGCGAAGCGTGGCCTATTGGCCAAGGTTGGAGGTTGAAGGGTTGGAGGGTTGAACGCGATCGCGTGGCCTATTGGCCAAGGTTGGAGGTTGAAGGGTTGGAGGTGGTTTTTGTCCAGGCGTCCGTTGTAGGGTAGGTTGGAGTTTGATGATTGACGGTGAGGGAATCTCAAATTCTAGCAGTCGCCAGGGCAGGCGCGGACATGACAAAAGTCTCAAACCTAAGTAAGCGCAAGAGTTTGACTTCTGACTTCTGACTTCTGACTTCTGACTTCTGACTTCTGACTTCTGACTTCTGACTTCTGCTATAACATTACTGATTACCCTCAATCGTTCCACCATTGACCAACCCCTTGCTTGTTGCTTTTGCTTGAGAAAACTGCACAGGTTAAATAGCATGACATCTATATACTAGTGGAGTGCTGTCTCAATCGGTTATGGATGCATCTAGATACTCGACAATTCGGGTATTTGACCCAGCCAATAACGAAGAAGGCTACAAAGTCTGCCATCAACAGCAAGCACAGGAGTTTTTTGAACAAACACTCCTGGGATTACATCCAAAGGAAAGATTATCAGCTCAGTGGGAGCGAGATATCCAGGATTTACTGCTATCCTGGTTTCGCCCTGAGCTATCTACTGTTGATCCTACATGCCAGGCGTTAGCTGGACTTTGTCTTCGGTGCTATGTTTCTTCCTCGATCCTAAAGGCTTGTAAAACACTAGCGAGTCAGTTTTGCCTTGACTATCGGTTAACTTACCGTGAGCTGCTATCCTATGTACTCAATGATGATGGCAAAACTCCGATTATTCTCGATAGTGATGGCAAAACTCAACTGGTTCTGAATCAGCAAGGTGACATTGAACCTGGACTTGGTCAGTTTTTTACGATAGATGTCTTGGCAAGCTATCGTCTGAACTCATCAGCTCGCCTCAGTTTGGACAATTGGGCATATCTTAAAACCAAACAACATCCTGAGATCAAACGTTGCTTAGCTGAACAGGGATTGCCCTTGTCCAGTAACTGGTCACTGTTGGGACGAGTTAAACTCAGACATCTTGAACAGCTCTATCCACGCGATCGCAAACTAGTTGAAACGTTCCATACTGTCTATTCTCAAGACAGACAACAGCAACGGCGCAATAGAGTTAACCATAGAGTTAAGCATAGAGTCAACCATAGAGTTAACCAATGCCTTGAGCCTAGGGATGACCAACTCCAAGACATGCTCCACCTGTTGCCAGAACGTGGTGTTATAATCAATTCCACCAAAGAGCTTCACAAAGAACTAACCAGGATAGCCAAGGGTCTGCAAGAGGAGGAGATTTGGAGCCGCAGAGGAAGTCCGATCTGGGAACCTCTAGAAGCACGGGATCCAGAAACTGGCGAGTATGTCCCGAAAGAATTACCTGATCTAAACTCTATTAATACCATAGATCATTTAGGACAATCTGAATTGCAGGATTTTCTTGAACAGGGACTGATTGAGGTTTTAGATCACGCTATAGCGCAAGCGTTGGCTGAGCACATTGCCTCTTTAGAGCAAAGGCGCCGTTACGCTTGTTTTGCTTCAAAGGTTATCCCAGGTTTCCGATTCCTTTACTGTGAGGGTAAGTCTCTTAAAGAGATAGCAACCCTTTTGAATATGACCAATCATTCCCAAGCCAGCCGAGTCTTGGCACCAGGGAAACTGCTGAATCGCGTTCAGTATCTGACTGTAGAAAATTTTTTCCAGCTTATCTCAACAACTACTAAAGGATTAGCTCTGGAAAAAAATGCCACAAAGCTCGATTATTTGAGTAACCTGATGCAGGAAGTCGATGCTTTCTTGAACACACAATTTTTTCAAGAAGCGGTAGCCGAACTGAGTACTTCTAAAACCCGTTCAATGACTAGTTTATATGCTCAGCGACTGTGCCGATATCTAGATGAACACAAGGAGAAAACTAATGAATAATGCTAGGATAGATTCCAGGGATATAACCCTTTCAACTCTAGAAGTATTTTGGCTCGAACCTGAAGACTTTGACCAAGCGAAAAAGATTAGTAAAAAATTTAATAATGAGGCAAACCATTGGCAAAATTATCTAAATGGTTTAGCGTTATTTGGGTTTGAAAGATGGTTAGAAGAACGGGTTGATAAGCTACCAATTAATAATGATAAATGTTCGGTGTTTCAACCAGACTATGCTAATCTGATTGAAACGGTATGTAATTTGAGAGTTGGGGATTTTAATCTGTGTATACTTGTCACGGAAAATCTCCTAGAGCCAGGGGTTAATGTTCCAATAGCTGCTGTTGAATTACCAGAAATTGCCGCTCATTTCTATATCATAATTGAGGTTAAAGAAACCCAAGAACACGGTATTATTAGAGGTTTTTTACGTCACGACGAGTTGGTTAAATATCGCGAATCAGCTAACTTACCACAAGGTAACCGTAACTATAATTTACCTCTGTCTTTATTTGATGAGCAACCAAATCATTTACTGCACTACTTGCGTTGGTTAGATTCTCAAGAGATCACAATTCCAGTTGCTGATACTAAGCGTTCTGTTCAGGAAATCCTACCATTCTTTGCTGAAACAGCCATTAATACAGCAGAGTGGCTGCGAGGAGAAATGGATGAGTTAGCAAGCTGTTTATCTTGGCAACTGCTTCCTGACTATACCTTTTCTAAGTCATTGATGCGTCGGATTAGTCCAGTATCGGATGAACCGGACAGATATCGAGCGATCGCTAAAGAGTTGAGACGACAAAAAGGATTAATTGTTCCGGCTCATGCTCGTGGCTCTTACCAAACTGTTAATTTAAATGGCATTCTGTTCAAACTATGTGCTGTTACCTGGTTCATTTACCAGAAAGCACCAGAAGATACTCGAGAATGGGCATTGCTATTGCTAATCGAAGACTGTCTTGGTAATACACTTCCCCCTGGTATGAAGTTACGAATCAGTGAATTCACTGGTGTTGTCTCTGAAGCGGTATTGGTAAATGAACGTTATCTCCATGTTGCAGTAGCAGGTAGCTGGAACCAAAAATTTGTAGTAACCATTTCTTTAAGTAACGGAGCATCATTAACTCTACTTCCCTTTGCTTTTGAGCCTGATAAATGTTTATGATATTTTAATAGGGAGTAGGGAGTAGGGAGTAGGGAGTAGGGAGTAGGGAGTAGGGAGTAGAGAGTAGGGGGAATAAACAAGGAACAAATGACAACTAATCATCAAAGTAGTTTTAGACTAAATATTTGGCAAGCTGATTCATCCTGTCTGTTTTATTTACGGGGTAATCACGGACAGGAAGTCTCCGCAAAGTTGGACTATCCAGCTAAAGTAATAGACTGTTATGAAGAGTGGCGATACCTTTACCTCCAGTTTTACCCGAAATTGCGAGCAAGAGAATTATCTAGTGGTGCCATCACACCAGTAGTCGATGACTTGGGACATGAATTAGAAGAAGCAAAAGAGATATTTCTGGATGTTTTTCAACGGTGGTTAGGTCAATTACAGACTATTCGAGAAACAATTCAACATCAAATTTTCACTATTGCTAGAAAGGAATCACAGTCAAATAAGACAGCAGAAGCCTATCGAGAAGTAGCTATTTTTATAGCCTGCGATTCTGTGGAATTGGCACGGCTTCCTTGGGAAGCATGGCAGTTGGTTCTAGAGGATATCCCCAGTGGAACCATTCGGATTACCAGGATTCCGATGACCACTCAGGGAGAAACAATAGCGCTAGATAATAACCTGCGCCATGGTAAACCTCGGATTTTAGCGATTTTGGGGGATAATACAGATCTGAATTTGGAGAAAGATAAGCAGGCTGTTAAGTTGCTCAAAGGAGTTGCTCAAGTAGAGTTCTTTGACTGGCAACAGCAAGAGGATGGGGTTAATCTTAAAGCAGCACTGGCGGCAGAAATAACGGATGAAAGGGGGTGGGATGCTCTATTTTTTATGGGTCATAGTGATGAAACAAAAGTTACTGATGGAAAATTAGCGATCGCGCCAGAGCAGTTGGTATCTATCAGTGAAATAAAGGAATACCTAACTACTGCTAAAAATCAGGGACTTCAGTTGTGCGTCTTTAACTCCTGTAATGGTCTAAAAATTGCGAATCGGTTGGCTGATTTAGGATTGCAAGTGGTGATCATGCGGGAGGAAGTTCATGATAGTGTTGCTCATGTATTTCTCAAAGAATTTTGCAGCCGCTTAGCTCAGTATCAGGATGTCCAGGAAGCAATGCTGGCAGCTTGTCGCAATTTACAGGTAGGTGAGAAGTTTGTTTATCCATCAGCTTACCTGATTCCTTCGTTTTTTAGTCCCTATGGTGCTAAGCCATTTCGGATTGAGCCTTGGGGTTACCAGAAACTACTTCAGCAGTGGCTACCTAAACCAAAAGAAGCGATCGCATTAGCTAGTGTGCTTTTAGTTAGCGCTATGGTTCCTGTACAAGACATGTTGCTAGATGGGCGAACGTTTCTTCAAGCGGTCTATCGCGATAGCACAAACCAGTTTCCTCGGGATGGGTTATCCTCCGCCAAGCCACGCTCTGTACTGTTAATTGCTATTGATCAAGACTCAATCAATCAGGCGCAACTGGAGATAAAAGGCTTTAAAACCCAGCCGATGGAACGGGAATACCTTGGCAAATTAGTCAGACAACTCTCGAACTCAGGCGCTAAGGTAATTGGAATTGATTATCTGCTGCATACCCAAGAACCAAGAGAGGAAAAACTGGCTAGTGCGATTCAATCCGCTGTCAGTCAACAGGATACCTGGTTTGTCTTTGGGGTCAATCAGGATAAAAATCGCAAGGTGTTTCCGAAAATTGCTAGCCCTAAATGGAGTCTACAAGGGGATATTACCTTTTTCCGTTGGGATATGGAACTCCCCCAGGATGCCACCTGCAACAAGTCATGTCCTTTTGCCTATCTACTGGCTCTATCACACCAGTTGCACCAACAGCCAAACCACGGGATAGGATTAAATCCTAATGTTGAAAGTACCACCAACTTTCATCAGCAAGTTAGTCAGTATCTTCAGCAAGTCAGTAGCCAGGATAATGCGATTGGCCGTAGGCCACGCTACGCGAACGCATCTCTCAAACCAAAGAATCTACCTTTAGGGATGCGCTATATTATTGACTTTTCTATTCCTCCAGAACAGGCTTATGAGCACAAGCCTGCTTGGGAATTCCTCAAAAGTGACTTTCCTAACATTGAGCAGCAAGTGGTTATCATTGCCTCTGGGGGATATGATGAAGCAGAGGATAATTTTTCTCTACCTCTAGCTATTGAATATTGGTGTCATCCACTGAATCGAACCAGAAAGCCACCAGATACTTGTCCCAAGGTATTTACCGGAGGTGAAGCCCATGCTTACATGGTTCACCATTTTTTATCGCAGCATACAATAAAATTAATTCCCGACAGCTGGATGATTCTATTAGCAGCATTGTTAGGAAAAGGAACAACCCTGGTACTGCTGCAGCAAAAGCCTCAAAAACGACAGCAATCAATATTGATCTTAGTTGGTGCTACAGCGGTCTATGGAATAATCGGACTACAGGCTTATATCTCAGCTTCTATTTTAATTCCTATAGCTTTACCATCCATTATACTCTGGTTTTATATTATTTAGTTAATTATTAATTGGTAATTATTAATTTAATTCCCGGCAAGCCTTTAACATTTAAATCCTATGTATCGATTAATTAGAGTCTTTTATCTACTGCTAATTACTGGAACGATGAGTATTAGTTTTCCGACCTCATCAGTATCAATTGCAGCTTCGTTTAGCAGTCAAGGGAATCAAGTAGCGAAAGCAGTGAGTCAAACCAAACAGAAAACACAATCTGTATGGGCTAAGATCCGAGATATTTTTCGTAGGAAGAAAGATGAAGCAGGTACCCATGGAGAGTTTTGTTCAATTTCTCCTAATATTGCTGCCTATCGCACCTGGAGTGACCAACCTCTATTTGCTTGGGAAGGAAGTGTTAATATCATTCAAGTTCGTTCCTCTCGCTATGGAAAAGCCTTATGGTCTTATCAGGTAAACGATAATCAGACTAGTGTTATTTACAATGCTGATGGTAAAGGTCAGCCACTTCAACGAGGTAAAGAATATTATTACTGGGTACAGTATAACACAACTGATAATAATGGACAACTAATTACAGATACCGAAACTATTCCCTTTCAAGTTATGGGTGGTGAAGCGTATCGGATTATCCAAGCTGAATTGCCAGCTGAGCATAAAACTGCTCAGCTGGCGAGTTACTTTGCTGATCAGGATCTTTTCCTAGATGTGGTACGAGTGATTTCCGTGTTTGGGGACTTAGATAGTTGGAAAACTAATACTGAGGAATTATATCAAGAGTTTTGTGAGTAGTCAAGGGCGAATTTATCTATCTTAAAAATTACTGAAAAATCAATTAGTCTGACTCCTGACTCGAAGCTCCTCAATCAGAGGATAGTTTGTTATGTCGAAATCAGGTATTATCAGTCTTCACAATTCATAATTTTTAGTTTTCATAATCTAACGATACTAGTCTTAACTACAGGAATTAGACAGCAAATATACCTGTAGTTAAGACTACATATAGTTGTTTTTGACTATTTTTGCCTAAGTCCTAAACTAGTTTCATATTTCCTTAAAGCTCTCTTCACAACTTCCTTGATTATATTGATAATAACTTGATACAAGTTGTCCGGAGCATTTGATAAGATCATTATAATCAACGTCACTTGATTGTTTTTACAGAAACCTGGAACGGCATAGGAAGCTATAGTTATCAACTTCATTGAGGAGTTTGAGGGAGCTCCTGAATTATATTAGCGCTGTTAGTTATAACCTCTCGTTGCTAGGGAATTGATCAACTACCAATCTAATCAGCCATTAAAGTTAATTTTTGTTTGAACAGTCAGTAGTAACCAAATGTAGTCGAGATAATCTAAAAATGAAAAAAAAACTTGCCAAAATTGTTAATAATGCACTCACCAGTGTTGCTCTGTGTATTGCGATCGCATCTTACGTTTATAAAGCAGAGGCTGCTCCTGTGTTTTTGAATCTTTCCTGGGAAGGAATTAATGGGTTTACAGTTGAATTTATGTTCAGGTTCGACCAGCAGTTTGTACTGGTATTTTAAGATAAACCCTCCTAAATAGCCTCAAAAGCAGATGCAGATCTAGCGTCTATCAGCAGTATTTCCTTCTCTTGATGCAGTCGCTGCTGCACTTGGGTTTCGGTCATTGTGGTAGCGCCGACGTATGTCTGAGATCTTGCACCATTGTCATTAATCGTAGTCATTAATCGTAGGGTGGGCAGTGCCTACCAACGCGCTTTGCAAGCTTCATTATCTGTCTGGTGCACTGCCCACCCTACATGAAACTTGGGTTTCGGTCATTGTGGTAGCGCCGACGTATTTCCCTAGCTCTGGTTGGCTTTCAGGGGATTTCGAGTTTAGAGCCTTTGAAAGTACCACTAGGAGCAATCGTTACCGAGAATAAAGTATAGCGCTGTGCCCAGGGAATAGGAAATAGTTAAAGAAACTGACCCCGGCGTGGGGAGATCGCCATCTTCCCATCTGCATCTTAGCGTGCTACTTTTACGAATTGGTATTATGAATTGATATTATTTCGGTGGTGCGTTCCAGGGTAAAATAAAATCTACTAATGAGTCAAACAAAATGGTCTAACCTTTACAAATTAGAAGACTGGTGGTCTGTATGGATTGGTCTGCTGTTATTGGGGACAGTGTTTAGTGGCATCATAACCGTTGTGCCAAAGATGCCCAAATGGAAAGGGATAGATCTATTATCGGCACTCCCCTGGGAATTGCTTCCTAAACTGGCATTGCTCGCCATTGGTTTATGTGCTCTGTTTACCCTTGGCAACCTGGTAATGAAGGGAAAAGAAGGCAGAAACATGATACCAGGCTTTTTGGTTATCTTTCTTTTAGCAGTTTTATCCTATATACTGGGGAATTCACAGACCGCTAAAGCAATTAACCTCGGCTATGCTTTCTGGGCATTGTTGATTGGACTAATCATCAGCAATACTATTGGTACACCAAGGTGGATGATGCCAGCGGTGCGTACTGAATATTACATCAAGACTGGCTTAGTGATTCTCGGTGCAGAAATTCTCTTTAACCGAATTGTGGAATTCGGACCCTATGGTTTAGCGATCGCTTGGCTGGTTACGCCTATTGTGATCATATTTATGTATCTGTTTGGTACTCGGGTTCTGAACATGCAGCAGAAATCACTGGTGATGGTAGTCGCCACATCCACATCAGTGTGTGGTGTATCAGCCGCTATTGCAGCAGCAGCAGCTTGTAAGGCTAAGAAAAACGAGTTGACTTTAGCTGTAGGGATGACTCTCATTTTTACCGTTGCCATGATGGTGATCATGCCCTTGTTTGTCAAGGCTGTGGGTATGAATGAATTAGTCAGTGGGGCATGGCTGGGGGGAACCATTGATTCTACTGGCGCAGTTGTCGCTGCTGGTGAAACAGTAGGGGAAATCGCTGGTCAAGCTGCTGCTTTAGTAAAGATGATTCAAAATATGCTGATCGGCGTGATAGCTTTTGCGATCGCTTTATTTTGGGTCTTTTGTGTAGAGCGCGAGCCAAATGCTCCTAAACCACAAATGAGGGAATTATGGGTACGTTTGCCCAAGTTTATCTTAGGTTTTATAGCTGCTTCTGTGTTAGTATCCTTTGTTTTTATTCCCTTGATGGGAATGGATACAGTTAAAGGGATTCTTAGTCAAACCAAGACCTATCGCGGCTGGCTATTTTGTATCGCATTTTTGTCCATTGGTCTAGACTCGAACTTTCGGGATTTAGGGACACAACTTCAGGGTGGTAAACCCATGATTCTTTATTTGGTAGGGCAGAGTTTTAACATTGTGCTGACTTTGGCTATAGCTTGGCTAATGTTAAGCGGAATTATTTTTCCTATACCGGAGTTAGCACAGTGATAAACACTATCCGAAAATCCCTAATCTTTTTGATGAGTATTTGCGCACTTCCCCTACTACTGTGGTTATTGAATAGCTTGATAGTAGATGGTTATTTGGGGTCGAGCGTACAGGATATTTACGAAAACGAGAGTGATGCTTCAGGAATTTTCTGGACAGATGTAGAGATACTATCTCAAGATTAGCCTACTCAACTATAGCAGTTATCAATTGGGTTGGTAACTGCTCTATATATCAGATAATTTCTGATAAATTTAAAGTAAATCCAGGCAAAACATCTTCTCCTGATAAGGTTTTTGGAGATTGGATAATTTCTACATCTTGATTGGGACGATAGATTTCCACAACCTTATTTTGGGGATCAATTAACCATCCTAATCTAGCGCCATTTTCCATATACTCTCTTACTTTAGCTTGCACCATTTTCAGGGAATCACTCGGAGAACGCAATTCCAACACAAAATCAGGACATAAAGGAACAAATTTATCCTGTTCTTCTGGTGTTAACTCTTCCCAACGCTCTCGTTTAATCCAAGACGCATCAGGAGAACGATTTGCTCCATTAGGCAATTTAAATCCTGTATTAGAGTCAAATGCAACACCAAGTTTCATTTGACTGCTCCACAATTCTAGTTGAGTCGATAGTTTAATATTTTGTCTACCTGTATTTCCTCCCGTAGGTGACATGATGATTAAATCTCCTTCAGAGGTGCGCTCAAATCTTAAATCCCTGTTATCTTGACAAAGCCGGAAAAATTGTTCGTCACTCAAATTAATAGTTAATTCGAGGGTATCAGGTAAATATACCATCTTAATTAGCTTCCAAATTATACAACAATTTCCTGAATTAAAAAAGATAATTTAAGTGATTTTTAACTATCAATTTTTAAAACTTCAACCATCGCGTGATAAGCAGCTTTAGGACGATAGGATTCATCGAAAGGTAGAGGAGAATCTGGTTTACCAAAGAAATCCGGAATCCAGGAATGATGATCTGCAAATTCCCAAGTTAAGAAGGCTGTACAATTGGGAGCCTCTAAACAAACTTGCAGGATATCTCGATATACCTTTGTCTGAGCAGCCACCCGTTCTTCTTGTGTGCCGCTACCATCATGGATTTTTACGTCCATCTCCGTGACCTGAACCTGCAATCCCAACTCACCCAGACGCTTCATGTTTGCTGCTATGTCTTCTGGCTTAGGAGGATTTTGAATACTAACGTGCATTTGAAAGCCAATGCCGTGAATTGGGACATCCCGTTGTCGCAATTCTTTGACCATGGCATAAATCGCATCTGACTTTGCCCCAAGTCCTTCTCCACTGTAGTCATTATAAAACAAGGGAACTGTGGGGTCAGCTTCATGAGCCCAGCGAAATGCCAACTCAACGTATTCTGGTCCAATGCCGCGCAACCAAATTGTATCTCGTTTCCTTTGTCCTGCTGAGTCTTGGTCTGCTACCGCTTCATTGACCACATCCCAAGCTGCTAATTGTCCCCGATAGTGACCAACAACAGTATGAATATGTTGTCGCAGGATATGGATTAACTCTTCCGGTGTCCATTGTCCGTGGGTTAGCCACCAAGGCACACTATGATGCCAAACTAGATTATGACCGCGCACCTGCATGTGATTGGCTTTCGCAATGGCTACAAAGTTATCAGCAGCATGAAGTCTCCCCCAGCATCCTACGGATAACTGGGGGTGTCAAAACCCACTACACTAGAACTAGGAGTGTTCCAGAGTGTAGAAAGCGTAACAGCCCGACTTCTAGGCGCTAAACGGGTTCTTTTGCCACGTTTAGCCTCACCCTTTTTATGGACAAGCTCATAGAACCAATACTTTGCAGCAATGTTGTAAGTTGCCTGCAAATCTGTGTTGTATCGTTTCCCAGTTGGGAATGTACACAGACCATAGTTTTTAGAATCGCGTTTGACCGAACCCGAACCATCATAGGCATTGCTGGAAGTGCCCCTAGGATTGACGTACTTAACCGTACCGCCTAGTTCATTCCACTTGGCTTCAGTCCAGGTTGCAATAGCCCTGTGAAGCCATCCATGGAAGCGTTGGCGCAGATTAGAACGTTTCCGTCCGCCTCTAGGTTTCCAGCCTAAGAGAAGCTCAAACACAATAAATTTGGCTCCCCACGCTTCCGCAAAGTCCACCAGTTCTCTAGAGACAGAGTGAGCAATCTGGGTATTGATGTTGCTAGCCTTGCGGTAGTTGCCCCGACAAAAACCTTTATGCAACTTCCCATTGCTCAGACTGGCTTTTTTGCTGATTCCCTTGAGTCGTTTATCTCTGCGGTCTATGTCTCTACCAGGGTGAATGAAGCGCCTAGCTAGAACAGTGCCATCTGAGGTAACAACTGAAGCAACAGCAGTGGTATTGATGCCAAGATCAACTGACACGACTCTATTAGTTTCCTGCCTGTCATCTGGATTGCATCTGAACGGGACCCAGAGGTGACACTTTTTCTCGTTGACGATGAGATAGGGTGACAGCTTCTCATTGGTATCAAGCAAATGACGTTTGTATCCAGGTTCGATTTCTACCGGAACGAGGGTCCATACCCAGTCTGTGCCAGTGAAAACCTTAATCTTGGCGGTATCCATCGCAGCACCAAACAAGATGCACTGACCTTGGTACAGGGCAGGGTAACAGCCACAATCAGCGTTTAGCCGTGGTGGTTTAGCGTCTCTGCGCTTTCTGATTCCTGATTGCCACTCCATATAACGGGTGACAAATGAGGAAACTTGACCAATGGCAAAACTGATAGCAGACCTCCGGTAGTAGGAAGGGAACTTATAGAAACGACGAATGAAGTACTCGTACTTAGGATATTGATTCTGACGTGTCTTGTGCATCAACCGCTCAACCGCTGGAATTCTTTGCTTGCTGGAAAGACCACCTAGTTCAGGCCAATGGGTAAACACGACGCTAATCAACCCACGACAAATAGAACGGAACTCTTGAACTGTCAGCCTTAGAAGTTGACGTTGTAGCTGAGATGGCTTTAACTGCCATTTGTCCGTCCTAATTAAATCCTTTCGTCGTTTTTTCTGTGCCATAATGACTAATATTAGCATATGTCGTTAACCCATGGCTAGACAGTTAAACCGCCATGCTCACAGTGTCACAGCATTGAGTGTGCATATGGTTTTTGTCACGAAATATCGCCATGCTTGCATCACGGATGATATGTTGAAACGTATTCGTGAAATCATCGCCAAGATGTGTCTTAAGCGTGGTTGCATCCTAATGGATTGCCAGACTGACTTAGGCAAGCGTGACCATATTCACCTTTTAATAGACAAACATCCCAATATTTCCGAATCTGAGCTAGCAATGGCACTTAAAACCATCACCAGTCGAGAGATCCGGAAAGAGTTTGCACAATATCTGAAGCAGTTCTATTGGAAGCCTGTTTTTTGGAAGCGTGGTTACTGTGCTGTATCAGCTGGGGGAGCCAGTCTCGACAAGCTGAAGGAGTACATGGAAGCCCAAGGGAATGCAGACTAGCCCCAAGACCCCTCACCCCCACCTGCTTCGCAAAGTGGGGGAATGTTGGGTTTCAGTCAAAATTATAGTGATGGCGTTGGGGCTGTAGCGGCTCAAACTTCATGATATAAGTTGGTGTCACAATGTTATATTCACGCATCAACACCTCCCGATAACTAGGATCCTCCCGCAACGGTTCCATAGACACTCCTGTTCCAATCGCCAATTTACGCTTTTGTGCCAAGGAACGTAAATTACTGTTATTTGTATTCATCTCAATTTCTGCCGTTGACTGTTGACTGTTGACTGTTGAGTGTTAACCTACCAACCTTAAACTTTAAACCTTAAACTTTAAACCTTAAACCTGCAACCTGCAACGTTCAACCTGCAACGTTCAACCTGCAACGTTCAACCTGCAACGTTCAACCTGCAACCTGCAACGTTCAATCCTTTTACTTTCATATTCCAGTGATTAATTTTCGATATCGCATCCCTGGTGACTGAGACACTAATCCCATGAGTTCCAACTGTAACAAGGCACTGGATACTAAGCCTGCTTCTAAAGCTGCTTGCTGGACAATGATATCGAATGGGGTTGGTTCAAATGCGATCGCATCCAACACTTTTGCCAATTCTGGCTCTAAGGTTGGTACGGGTAAAGCGGGTAAAGGTTGTTCTAGAGCCGAGTGGGGGTCAAGTTCTGGAATAGCTCCGAGCATTTCCAACAAGTGACCTTCACTTAAAATTACATGGGCACCCCGATTTAACAGTCCCAAACAACCAATAGAATTGGGATTATCTAAGGAACCTGGTAGTGCATAGACATCCCGACAGAACTCATTGGCTAGCCTAGCAGTAATTAGCGCTCCGGACTTGTTAGGCGCTTCCATCACTAAAACTGCACGACTTAAACCAGCAATAATCCGATTCCGTTGGGGAAAGTTGGAGCGTGCGGGTTTCGTACTGGCTGGATACTCGCTGATTACCAATCCCTGCTCTTGAATTTGTTTATAAAGATAACTATTGCTCAAGGGATATACCACATCAAGACCAGTTCCCAAAACTGCTATGGTCCTACCACCCGCTTCCAGACACCCACGATGGGCTTGTGTATCAATTCCCACTGCCATACCGGACACCACTGTAAAACCATGCTTAGCAAGGGTAGCACTGATTTTGCGAGTCCAACGTTTACCGTATTCGGTGGGATTGCGGGTACCCACAATACCGACTAT
Source organism: Moorena sp. SIO3I8 (assembly GCF_010692325.1). Classification (GTDB taxonomy): domain Bacteria; phylum Cyanobacteriota; class Cyanobacteriia; order Cyanobacteriales; family Coleofasciculaceae; genus Moorena. The sequence continues at coordinate 140,122 of NZ_JAAHHW010000006.1, forward strand.
CGGCTTGCTACCGTAATTTTCTTGTAGATCAAGTAGTCCGCTATAGTATAGCGTTGCAGGAGGACTAGGAATTTCTAGTAACAAGCGGGGATACTCCCCATCCGCTGGTGTCCAGAAACAAGGATTTTTGACCAAGTGTTGCTCAAGTAGCTGTTCCGGATTAGTTTGCCCACGCATTTTCACTACTCTTTCGATCAGCCGCACCCCGAACCCTTCAACTGCTCCTAACTCTGAAGCTGAAGCTTTCCAAGCCTCTGCTAGAGTCCCAAACTGTTGCTGTAGCCGTTGGAGCAATACTGATCCGATACCGGGAACTTCGGACCATGCCAGCCAGTACGCACGTTCTTCTTCCTTGGTCAATCGCTTCGCTCCAATTATAAATTATCAATTTATATTTCAAAAATACCCCATAATTTGAATTATAAATTTTCAAAAAAAATATAATTTTCTTAATTCTTAATTCTTCATTCTTCATTCTTAATTCTTAAACTGGATGCTGTCCATAAAACGGCAGTACTTCTGACCAGTTGGGGCACTTTCCCTGTTGCCAATCGAGATAAGCAAGTTCCAAAACACCCCTAGCATAACTCCCCAAATTTGCCGGAGCCTCTAGCAATCGTAATGGTGTTTCTAAGGTATCCAACACTTGTTTCCATTGATCTGAAGTCATGACAGCATCTGGTAATATCTTGCTCAGCCCCAGACCAGCTATTGATGGCTGATAGATGGCGGTATACAGCTGGCCTCGTTGGGCAGGCATTTGAATGGCAATCTGTTCGCTTAGCGTGGGCGTAGCGCATGTGCTAATTGCTGATTCTGAGTTTTCTTGATACATAGCTCCCTCTTCCCGCTCTTCCCGTTCTTCTCTCTCTTGCCCTAACCATGCGATCGCTGCCAGTGTAGAAATGCCAAATAGGGGAATATCTAACTGTTGTGCTAGGGTACGAGCAGTAACTATACCGATACGGGTACTCGTAAAGCTACCCGGTCCGATAGCTACCGCAATGAATTCTAAGTTTTCCCAAGTTTGGGAATTGAGAAATTCAGTCAAGTGCTGATGCAATTGGCCAGACAACTCTCGCCCTAAGTCCCAAGTTTGGCAGCGGGTATCCCTGGCAAAGTTACTGGTCACTAGCCCCAATTGAGGACTAGTGGTGTGAAGGGCAAGAGCATATTTGTTTGCTTCGAGAATCGGCATTTGTTGGTATGATTTTCGATTGGAGAAGTCTTGATTAAGTACCCTCACTCGCCAAAAGGTAATCACTATCCATGGATCCTACCCTGACTCAAATTGGGACTCAGATGTCCAAACTGACTGGTGTCCGAGCGATTATGAAAGATATTATCGAAACGCTACGAGCTGGTCAGGGACAAGATTGGATTAATCTCAGTGCAGGAAACCCAGTGATTTTGCCACAAGTCGAGCAACTTTGGCGCGATTGCACGGCACAACTGTTGGCTAGCTCAGAGTATGGTGAGGTGATTTGCCGCTACGGGTCATCTCAAGGATATCAGCCTCTGATCGATGCGATCGCAAAGGATTTCAATCAACGCTACGGTCTTTCCCTAAGCGATCGCCATATCCTGATTACTCCCGGTTCTCAATCGATTTACTTCTACGCCGCTAACGTTTTTGGTGGCTACACCAGCAGCGGCCAGCTCAAACAAGTGGTCTTGCCCCTTTCTCCAGAATACACTGGCTATGGAGGAGTAAGCTTGACTCCAGAAGCAGTATATGCCTACAAACCTACTCTGGAAATTAATCACGAGCAACACCGTTTTAAGTATCGCCCTGATTTCAGCCAATTAAAGATTAGCCAAGAGACTGGCTGTGTAATTGTTTCCCGTCCCTGTAATCCCACTGGCAATGTCCTAACCGATGAAGAAGTAATCAAAATTTCGGAAATGGCTGCACCCTTCAATGTGCCAGTGTTGATTGACGCAGCTTATGCTCCACCCTTTCCAGCACTGAACTTTACCGAAATGACACCAGTCTTTCGAGACAATATCATCCACTGTCTGAGTTTATCAAAAGCTGGACTACCTGGGGAACGGGTTGGTGTAGCAATTGGAAATCCGGAGCTAATTAGCATTTTAGAATCCTTCCAGACCAATCTTTGTATTCATTCGGCTCGCTATGGACAAGCTATTGCCGCAAAAGCGATCGCATCTGGAGCGCTCCCTGAGATTGCCACTAATGTGATTCGCCCCCACTACCAGCAAAAGTTTGTGACCCTTGAACTGACATTAGACAAATTCATGCCCAAAGACTTGCCTTGGTTCTTGCATCGGGGTGAAGGAGCTATCTTTGCTTGGTTGTGGTTACAGGATTTGCCAATTACTGACTGGGAACTGTATCAACAGTTGAAGCAGGTGGGTGTGATTGTCGTGCCTGGCAGTACATTTTTCCCCGGCTTACGAGAAGACTGGTCTCACCAGCAACAGTGCATTCGCATCAGCCTTACGGCTACTGAAGAAGAAATTGAAATCGCCATGCAGCGTTTAGCAACATTGGTCGAGGAAGTCTATCGGATGGGGTCAAGTTAGTGTTTCCTAGCAGGTGTTGTGATAATCTAACACCGTTCCAGAGTAATTGTTCGATGAGTACTAATTAAATAATATTCCCATTATAACAGATGGAACAGCAGCAGCTAGCACAAGTGTTGGAAACTGGCGATATAGGGGAGTTGCTAGGCATTATTAACCAGCCTAACTTGCTCACAACCCTTGACTCTACACAGATGTGTAGGATTATCAAGGGACTTGGGCAAGTAGTGGAACAACAAACTGCTCAGTTAAATCAGGTTAATCAGCAATTACAACCGGAAATTACCAACTGTAAGCAGGCTCAGGAGAAATGGCAACAGGGTGATCAGCAATTGGAATACCAATTTCAAAAACAGACAACAGAATTGTCCGAAGCTAATCATCAGCTGCGACAAGCAAAAGAGCAACTAGAGGCAGTTTTGGATGCTGTACCGGGAGCGGTGTCTTGGATTAGTGCTGATGGTCGATATCTTGGGGTTAACCGACATCTGGCTCAGAGCCTGCAATTACCTCCAGAGACTTTTGTCGGTCAAGAGTTGGGTTTTCTGGAGAGCAGCCCTCAGTTTGTTGACTTTATGGGTCAGTTTCTCGCCTGTGGGGACTCAGGATCTTCCCAGGTGGTTGAGCTCAAAGTGAAAAATTCTTCGAGATATTATCTAATTGCCGCTCAGAAGTACCAGCAAGGTGCTGCAGCCGTGTGTGTAGGGATTGATATCACCGAGCATAAACAGGCAGAATTAGCTCTACAACAGCTCAACCAGGAACTAGAACTGAGAGTCGAACAACGGACTTCTGACCTACAGAACGTCAATGAACAACTTCGCAAAAGTGAGGAACAATTTCGCCTGATTTTTAAACTATCTCCCATGGGTATGGCAATTACCAGCACTGATAACTCCGTGCTAAAGGTTAATCAAGCCTTTTGTGACACGGTTGGTTACACAGCCGAGGAACTGGGGCAGAAAAAGGCTACAGATATTATCTACCCCGATGATTTCACAATTAACCTTACCCCGAATCAAGAGTTGTGGCCAGGAAGAACATCCCACTTTCAGATGGAAAATCGCTTACTGTCGAAAGATGGTAGAGTGATCCATGTTTTGACCAAGAAAGCAGTTTTAGTCAGGGATGCTCAAGGTAAGCCCCGAAAATTTCTGTATCAAATTGTAGATATCACCGAACGCAAGCAAGCGGAAAATCAAGTTAGAGCCTCTCTAACCGAAAAAGAGGTTTTGCTCAAAGAAATTCATCACCGGGTCAAAAATAACCTGCAAATTATTTCTAGCCTACTCCGCCTACAGTCGAGGCAAGTTGAAGATCCACAAGCATTAAGTTTGTTCAAAGATTCCCAGCATCGGGTTCAATCTATGGCTCTGATTCACCAGCAGCTGTATCAATCCCCAAATTTAGCCCAGATTAATTTCGGAAAATACATTCAAACCTTAACCAATAACTTGTTCCGTTCCTACGGGATTAACCGACAGACAATCGCCCTCAATATTGAAGTTACCACAGCTCCCTTAACCATTGATGTAGCTATTCCCTGTGGGCTAATCATCAATGAATTGGTGTCTAATTCACTCAAATATGCCTTTCCTGAACATAAAGAGGGTAAGATTGAAATCAGTATAAGTTCAGATCAACAGGGTCAGCTAATCCTTACGGTAAGTGATAATGGTATTGGTTTACCGGACAATTTAGACTTTCAATCCACTAAATCCCTTGGTTTGAGTATTGTTCGTAACTTAACTGCACAACTGGGGGGTAACATCATCCTTGACTGTAGCCAAGGCACTAGATTAAAAATAAACTTTCCCCATTCACTGGATCTCTAGGGCAAGTCGAGCATGACCAAGAAAAAAATCCTAGTTGTTGAAGATGAAACACTTGTGGCTATGGATATCAAGAATAGCCTCAAACTTTTAGGGTACATGGTTCCTGCTGTGGCTGTATCTGGAGAAGAAGCAGTTAGAAAAGCTGAGGAAATCCAACCGGATTTAATCCTGATGGATATTCGTCTGAAAGGGGAAATAGATGGAGTGACTGCTGCAAGGCTGATTAGGACAAAATTGAATATCCCAGTGGTCTATTTGACTGCCTATAGCGATGAGCTCACCCTAGAAAGAGCTAAGATAACCCAACCCTTTGGTTACCTTCTGAAACCATTTGAGGAAGAAGAACTGCGAGTTACCATTGAAATTGCCCTTTCTCGCTTTCAAGCAGAAGCAAAAATCCGTCAAGCACTAGTAATAGAACAGGAGCTTAGAGAGCAAAAATCTAGCTTTGTCTCTATTGTTTCCCATGAATGTCGTACACCTTTGAGTAAAGTTATCCTAGCTACTGAATTGTTAGAACGCTATAGCAAACATTTGGTCAAAGATAAACATCGCAAGTATTTTGAACAAATTAAAGGCTCTATCCAAGATATGAGACAACTCTTGGATGAAATTCTATTTATTGAAAAAGCAGAAGGAAACAAGCTAACTTTTAACCCAACTCCAATTAACCTAGTAGAATTCTGCTCTGATTTGATAGAGCAGATGCAGTTGGCTACCGGGGGGAGCCATAGGATTATTTTTACTCCTCAAGGTAATATTCCTGATGCCTATATGGATACCCAACTCCTTCGATATATTTTCAATAACTTGCTATCCAATGGGATTAAGTATTCTCCTGAAGGGGGAACGGTAGAGTTTCAGTTAACCGTGGAAGGTAACTGGGCAATTTTTAAAATAACAGACTCGGGAATTGGTATTCCCGAACAAGAGCTTTCTCACCTGTTTGAACCTTTCCAGCGAGCTAGCAATGTTGGAGATATTCCTGGTACAGGTCTAGGATTATCGATTGTTAAAAAGAGTGTAGAGCAGCACCGTGGCCAAATTTTGGTAGATAGCCAGGTTGGTGTAGGAACTTTGTTTACCGTTAGACTACCCCTGTCGAGTCAGGATTGGGAGTAAGCTGGTCTTCCTTTGAATGCCATGGTTATGACAGCAGGGGAGCAGGGGCAGACTTGATCTAACTGCATAATACAATTTATGCATTTAATTTATGCATTTTTTTAATTCAAATCAGTATTTAGTAACAAAATATACAAAATTTTAGCAATACTTTAAATTAATTTATCAACATCAAGAGTAGTGACATCAGAGGCTCTGGACAAAACTTCTGGCAATTGAGCAAAAGGCAACGAGGGAACAGCTATGACCAGCGCAGCTAAGCCAGCCGCAAAATTGAACAAATTTGAGAAATTCAAGGCAGAGAAAGATGGTCTTGCCATTAAAGAACAAATAGAAGAATTTGCCAGAATTGGCTGGGAAGCAATAGATCCAGATGACCTACAGCATCGGCTGAAGTGGATGGGTGTCTTTTATAGACCTGTCACTCCAGGCAAGTTCATGCTAAGGATGCGGACACCCAACGGCATTCTCAACAGCACTCAGATGCAGGTACTAGCTGAGATAGTGCAGCGCTATGGTGAAGATGGTAGTGCTGATATCACGACCCGCCAAAACATCCAGTTGCGAGGTATCCGCATTGAAGACATGCCTGATATTTTCCGCAGGTTCGAGCAAGTTGGCTTAACTAGCGTCCAATCCGGTATGGACAATGTCCGCAATATTACTGGTTCTCCCATGGCGGGGATAGATCCCGATGAATTAATTGACACTCGGGATCTTGTCCAAAAGGTACAGGACATGATCACTAATAACAGCCAAGGGAATTATGAGTTTACTAACTTGCCCCGTAAATTCAATATTGCTATTGAAGGGGGTCGGGATAACTCAGTCCATGCTGAAATTAATGATATTGCCTTCGTGCCTGCGTACAAAGATGGACAACTAGGCTTGAATGTACTCGTAGGTGGCTTTTTCTCGGCCAAGCGTTGTGAAGCTGCTGTTCCCCTCAATGCTTGGGTACTGCCTAATGATGATGTGGTTGACTTGTGTCGTGCTATACTAGAAGTTTATCGCGACGAAGGCTCGCGGGCGAATCGGCAAAAATCCCGGATGATGTGGTTGATTGATGAGTGGGGGATTGACAAGTTCCGCGAGGAAGTCAGTAAGCAGTTTGGTAGAGAACTCCCTACGGCTGCTCCTCACGATGAAATAGATTGGGAAAAACGAGACCATATCGGTGTCTTTGCCCAAAAGCAACCAGGTCTGAATTATGTGGGTTTACACGTGCCCGTTGGTAGGCTTTATGCTCAGCAGATGTTTGATCTGGCACGGATGGCTGAGGCTTATGGCAGTGGCGAAATCCGCCTCACGGTTGAGCAGAATGTGATTATTCCCAATATTCCGGATGCTAATCTCGACGCTTTCTTAGCTGAACCCCTCTTGCAGAAATTTACCCTTGAGCCCAAACCTCTAGAACGGCTTCTAGTATCTTGCACAGGAGCCCAGTTCTGCAATTTTGCTCTGATTGAAACCAAAAATCGTGCCTTGGCAATAGTTCGGGAACTCGAAGAAAAGTTAGATATACCAAACCCAGTGCGGATTCATTGGACAGGTTGTCCCAACTCTTGTGGTCAACCCCAAGTAGCTGATATTGGTTTGATGGGAACTAAGGTGCGTAAAGACGGTAAGTCTGTTGAAGGAGTCAATATTTACATGGGTGGCAAAGTTGGCAAAGATGCTAAACTGGGCGAGTGTGTGCTTAAAAGTGTGGCTTGTGATGACTTACCAGAAGTCTTGGGTAATATACTGATCGAGAATTTTGGAGCAAAATCCCACTAGGTTAGTGCTTAGTTGGACCTCATCGCTAATTCCTCATAACTGTTGTCAAAGATTAATGGTTAATGGTTAGGTAATGGTGAAAACTTAGTTTTCCATTTTCCATTGTCCATTAATCGGAAACGACAATATGGAGCGCCGCAAGTTTCTCAAATACATCGGCTGTGCCACGGTAGGATGTGGCTTTAGTGCTTGTAGTTCAAATAATCTATTCGATTTCCCAAAACGCGATCGCTCCTCTGAGCCCACTCAACGACCTCCGGCTAACTTTGGTAAGTTAGAAAAAACTAACCTGACCATTGGCTTTGTTCCTGTAACTGACTGTGCTCCTTTAATCATTGCCAAAGAAAAGGGCTTCTTTCAGCGTTATGGTTTGAATGTGGCTCTTAAGAAATATCCTGACTGGTCAGCGGTTCACAAAGACTTACTATCATGGGGTATAGATGCCTGCGTTGCCTTGTTTGGATTGCCAATGCTCACCAATTTTGGTTCAGCCAAGGCACCAGTGATATCTCTAATGATGCTCAATCGCAATGGCGCTGGGATCACTTTTTCCAAAAAAGCTTGGCAAGGTGCTATTCGTCCTTCAACGGAGTACTATAATTTCCCAGATTTTGCCAACTCCTACAGGAAATATATTAAACAATTAGCCCAGCCCCTCAAGCTCGGGATAGACTTGACCAACTCCATGGCAAACTATAGCCTTCTCTATTGGCTATCAGCTATGGAGATTAATCCCGAGAAACAGATTAAGCTAATCGAGTTTCCACCATCTCAAATGGTATACAAACTTCAAGCTGGGATAGTAGATGGCTACTGTTTAGATGAGCCCTGGAACCAAAGAGCAGTTGTAGACCAGGCTGGATTTACGGTTTATGTAAGTCGGGATATTTGGAAAGGTCATCCAGGAAAAATACTAGCAACCATGGGACCTTGGGCAGAAAAACATCCCACAACCGCCCGAGCCTTAGTAGCGGCTGTTTTGGAAGCTTGTCAGTATTGTGACCAACTAGAAAATCGCCAGTCAATTGCTCAGATTATATCTAGGAGCAAATACATCGACACTAAAGTAAGCTATCTGGAAGGTTCTTTACTGGGCAACTATAATTATGGTGGCTTTGACCAGAAAGACCGATTTGAATCAATCCCTGATTTTAATTTATTTCACTTCCAAGATACAGACTATCTCAAAAAGCCCAATCATGCTAATTATCCTTGGCGCTCCCATGGTGTTTGGCTGCTAACCCAAATGATTCGCTGGCGTCATATTAACCGACGTCAATATCCCAAGGATGCGGATAAAATTATCGACCGGGTTTATCCAGTGAAAATTTATGAAGAGGTTGCCAAGGCCTTGAAAATAGATCTACCTAGTGAGCGTATGAGGGTTGAACCTGCTGATGTGTTTGTGGATCAAAGAGCATTTGACCCTAGTCAGCCAGTTAATTACCTCAATGGTTTCGATATCCGAGCTGATCGTTCTCAGTTAATCGGCTTGGCTTAACTTAGGAATAAACCTCAATTCATTCGAAAATTAAGCAACACCCCAATTTTCTGGCTCTGATGTAACCATTGAATATAAATTATGCATTTAATTCATCACCAGAAATAATTTGTAACAAATCATACGAAACTTATGTTTCAGGGGTGTAACTATTAGTACCTGAACAATAGTATTAAGTTAACCTCAGAAAAGTAGTATCTATGGGCGAGTACTTTAGCAATCAATTCCGAAAGAATTACCCTAAACCAATAAGCTATAGTATTCAAACTAATAGGTAACTTTAATCAGTCAGCAAGTTGATGGCAACCGATCAGCTGGATTGTTTTGAAAGGGATTCTTTGGAGTAGTTTTTGGAGGATACTAAATCCACCCAAACGTTCAGCTTTTATCACTAATGCTGTTGGTGCGTGAATCTTCTGTTTTCGTAGTTTGAGTAGAGGAAAGGTATATAGATGCTCGCAGAAATGTGGTCTTTTCGTGGTAGGTATAAAATCCTCCACATGACCTGGTTTGCTTTCTTCCTGTCGTTTGTAGTGTGGTTCAACTTAGCACCCCTAGCAACACAGGTGAAATCAGACTTCGGTCTCGAAGTAGGTCAAATCCGAACCATCGCAATTTGTAACGTTGCCCTGACAGTGCCTGCCCGTATCATCATCGGGATGCTGTTAGATAAATACGGGCCAAGAATCACCTACTCCCTGTTGCTGATGTATGCAGCAATACCTTGTATTGCTTTTGCCTCGGCACAGAACTTTAGCCAACTGGTGATTAGCCGCTTGGCACTGAGTATCGTAGGTGCAGGTTTTGTGATTGGCATCCGGATGACGGCAGAATGGTTCCCTCCCAAAGAAATTGGTTTAGCCGAAGGGATTTACGGGGGCTGGGGTAACTTTGGTTCTGCAGCAGCAGCCTTTACCCTACCTACCATTGCCGCTTTTTTAGCCTTTGGCAGTCCAGGTCTCAACTGGCGCTTTTCCATTGCTGGTACCGGGATTATCGCTGCTCTCTATGGCGTCCTCTATTATTTTAACGTCCAAGATACTCCCCCAGGCAAAGTTTATCAGAAGCCCAAAAGCGCCAGAGGAATGGAAGTCACCACTAAGAAAGACTTCTGGTTTCTGATGGTGATGAATGCTCCTCTATCTATCATTCTTGGTGTTCTGGCTTGGCGCTTGAATAAAGTAGGCTTTTTCGAGCAAAATGTTCTATATATCGTCTGGGCTGGTCTACTTGGGTTGTATCTGTTCCAAGCTTACAACTGCTGGGCAGTTAACAAAGATTTGTTAGCAGGTCGTAAGCGCTATCCTCCTGAAGACCGCTTCAATTTTTCTCAAGTTGCCATTCTAGAGTTGACCTACGTTGTTAACTTCGGTTCTGAATTAGCTGTAGTTTCTATGCTCCCTGCCTTCTTTGAAGGCACCTTCGGACTGAGTAAACAAGCAGCGGGGATGATTGCTGCTAGCTACGCTTTCATGAACTTGATGTCCCGTCCTGGTGGCGGCTTAATCTCTGATAAACTGGGTAGCCGCAAGATGACCATGGCAGTTCTAACATTCTGTATGGGTATTGGCTATCTGATTTTCAGTACGGTGAAAGGAGGCTGGTGGCTTCCTGGTGCGGTACTGCTGACCATGGCTTGTTCCTTCTTTGTGCAAGCTGGAGAAGGCTCTACCTTTGCCATCGTACCTCTGGTCAAGCGACGGATTACCGGTCAGGTGGCTGGTAACGTGGGTGCTTACGGAAACGTTGGTGCTGTTGCTTACCTGACTATCTTTAGTTTATTGCCAGCAGGAGATGTGGGTAACCGCATATTCTTCCAGGTGTTGGGTGTTACAGCTTTGGTTGTTGCCTTCCTGTGCTTCCTAGTATTGAAAGAACCTAAGGGTTCCTTTGCTGAGCTCCATGAAGGGGAAGAAGAATACGCTACTGCTGCTAGCCCAGCTGCTATGGAAACTGGAGACGTGATGAACTAGTTCCTTGGTGGGTCTAGTTGAAAGCACTCTACACTAGATGGCTGAAAAATATCTAGATAGAAGTGGGGCAATCTTAATTAAGATTGCCCCAAACCCGACGGAATAATTGCTTATTAAACAAGGTAAAAAAATCCTCAGCCTTTAGCTATCAGCTCTTCCAGCTCTTCAGCACTGAGCAAGATTTTGAATTAACGAAAACTTTCATAAAAGCCTCTGGAAAAGAGGCATGTGACAGTTGCTATAAATATCCACTAATCTACCACTATCTACAACGGACTAATACCACGACCTAAGGCGGTCGAACTTACGGGACTATCACGGAACACTTTAAGGAAGTACGCAGATAATGGGACTCTCAGGTGCGAAAGAACGCCAGGCGGGACTAGACTCTTTGACTCAAGAGATCTTCTTCGTTTTGGAAAAGCTCCAAAGTCTAACAGGTCACATTACTACACCATCTGTTACTGCCGAGTCAGTACCAACTTTCAAAGAGACGACCTCGACAGACTTCTCGCCTATCTCCATTCCCTCTTCCCGGAAGCGGAAATCATCAAAGATATCGGCTCAGGTCTCAACTAAAGATTTGGGCTTAGAGCCGTACTGGAGCGAATCGTGCGCTATGATCAGCTCACGATTGTTGTTGCCTGTAGAGACAGGCTCACCCGATTCGGGTTTGAACTCATTGAGTACTTGGTCGGTCTCAACGGTGGAAAAATCCTGGTTCTCAGTCAACCTGAAAGCTGCCCCGAATCTGAACTTACCGCAGATATTCTGTCCATCATTCACGTCTTCTCCTGTAGGGTTCACGGACTCCGGAAATACGGTAAGAAAATCAAAGAAGATTCGACTGTTCCTAAGCTCTGAACAGCGCTCGCTTGTTCGGCAATGGTTTGGAGTGTCCCGTTATGTTTTCAATAAAACCGTCAAGATACTCTCTGATGGTGAGACCAAAGCTAATTGGAAAGCTATTAAGACTGGCATATTAAATGACCTCCCTGAGTGGTGTAAAGCAGTGCCTTATCAAATCAAATCTATAGCGATAAAGGATGCTTGCACTGCGGTTAGGGAGGCCAAGAAAAAATACAAAAAAACTTCACAAATTAACCGAGTAAGATTTAGGTCTCGTAAGAACCCTGTTCAGTCTTGCTATATCCCTAAGTCAGCAGTGTCTAGCAAAGGTGTCTATCACACAAAGCTGGGAGAAATTGCCAATGCTCGTGACTCTACCTGACAATATCTGTGATTGTCGATTAACTAGCACTAACGGGAGTTGCTACCTGGTAGTTCCCCATGAAGCAACTAACACAAAAGCCGAAAACCAAGGTAGAGTGGTTGCTTTAGACCCTGGAGTCAGGACTTTTATTACTTTTTTTAGTGAAAAATCTGTGGGAAAGATTGGGCACGGAGATTTTTCCAGAATTCAGCGAATATGCCAGCATCTAGACAACCTGTTATCAAGGATTAGTAAAGCCAAGGGTGGGCAGAAGCGTCGAAGGAGAAAAGCTGCTCGACGAATGGTAATCAAGATTCAGAACCTGATAAATGAGCTTCATCATAAGACAGCTAAATTCCTAGTTGACAACTTTGATGTTATTTTACTTCCCACGTTTGAGACGTCTCAGATGTCAAGGAAGGAGAAAAGGAAAATTAGGTCTAAGACTGTTCGCAATATGCTTACTTTTGCTCACTATCGGTTCAAGGAATTCTTGAAACATAAAGCTCAAGAGACTGGGAAAGTTGTTGTTGATGTTTGTGAAGCTTATACCAGTAAGACTGTTAGCTGGACTGGTGAACTGGTCAATATTGGTGGAAGCCAAATCATCAAATCAAAGATTGATGGTCGATCTATGGATCGCGACATCAATGGCGCTCGGGGAATATTTCTTCGTTCGCGCAGCGTGGCCTACGGCCATGCCTTGGGAGATACCCCCTGGCTGAGAAATCAGCTTGCATTAGTGAGCCAGAATCCGCCATTGGTAGATTTTGGTAGCTAAAAAGTATCGGATATGATTGCTCGTATAACAGCATAAATCAGCTAAATAATTTAGGTAACTAGCTAAGTACTAACGAACTAACTAATTGATTAACTAATTAATGATTGATTTGATATAAACGTTTGTTATAAATAGCTGATATTTGATATAAGAATTATTAATTAAAAATTAATTGCAAAAATATTTAATCTAGTCACAAAATATACTAAAAAGACTCAAAAAAAATTGGGGGTAAAAATCATGACTGACTCAGCTAAGACACTCTGTCCCTACTGTGGGGTTGGCTGTGGTCTGGAAGTATTACCTCCAGCTGGTTCTGGTCGTGCTACCTATCGAGATAGTCAAGGCAATCCGATTTGGAAAGTTAGAGGCGATCGCTCTCATCCCTCAAACCAGGGTATGGTTTGTGTCAAAGGTGCCACGGTTAGTGAGTCTTTGGATAAAGACCGCCTCAAGTATCCCATGATGCGGGATTCCCTAGATCAACCATTTCAGCGAGTGAGTTGGGATGAAGCCCTAGACCGAGTAGTGAATCGGATTCAGACGGTTCGTTTCACCCAAGGACCAGAAGCAATTTGTATGTACGGTTCCGGTCAGTTCCAAACCGAAGACTACTATATTGCCCAGAAATTGCTCAAAGGTTGTCTCGGTACTAATAACTTTGATGCTAATTCCCGCCTGTGTATGTCCTCAGCTGTAGCTGGATACATCCAAAGTTTTGGTTCCGATGGTCCTCCCTGCTGCTATGACGATCTAGAATTAACTGACTGTGCCTTTTTGATTGGGACTAATACAGCAGACTGTCACCCCATTGTATTTAACCGTCTACGTAAGTATCACAAAAAGCATCGTCATGTTAAAATGATAGTGGTAGACCCTCGCCGCACGTCTACCGCTAAGCTGGCTGACTTACATCTAGCGATTAAACCGGGTACTGACATTGATTTACTCAATGGTATTGCTCACTTACTATTGCGCTGGGGTAAACTGGACACTGAATTTATTGAGGAGTGTACCAGCGAATTCTCCGCATACGCTCAGGTAATTATCAACTATCCACCGGATATCGTTGCCGAAAGATGTGGTATACCGGTGCATGAACTTGAGGAAGCTGCTCGCTACTGGGCAAAATCGAAGCGTGTCCTGTCTTTGTGGTCAATGGGGGTCAACCAATCATCAGAAGGTACTGCTAAAGTCCGCACCATCATTAATCTGCACCTGATGACAGGCAACATTGGTAAACCAGGAGCAGGACCATTTTCTCTAACTGGTCAACCTAATGCGATGGGAGGACGAGAAGCTGGAGGACTGGCTCACATCTTACCGGGTTATCGGGTAGTAAAGAATCCCCAACACCGCAGTGAGGTGGAACAGTTATGGAAACTCAAGCCAGGGACAATTTCCCCCAATCCTGGTCTTGATGCTTGGAGCATGATCAAAGGTCTAGAAACAGGAGAAGTTGGTTTCTTGTGGATTGCTGCCACTAACCCAGCTGTGAGTATGCCGGATATTGAACGAACTAAGGCAGCCCTAAGAAAATCCTCCTTTACTGTCTATCAAGATGCCTACTACCCCACTGAAACCGCTGCCTATGCTCATGTCTTGCTGCCAGCAGCCCAGTGGAGTGAAAAGACTGGCGCTATGACTAACTCTGAGCGAGTTGTCACCTTTTGCCCCCAATTCCGTAATCCACCAGGAGAAGCCAGACCGGATTGGGAAATCTTTGCGGAAGTAGGGCGTCGCCTCGGCTTTACTAAAGAATTTGACTTTACTGACTCTGCCGCTGTCTATCGGGAATTTGTCCAACTTACCCGTGGACGACTTTGTGATATGACTGGACTTAGTCACGAGCGCTTACGGAAAAACGGTCCGATTCAATGGCCCTGCCCTGAGGAGTTCCAAAACCAAGAGTCTTCTGAGTCACTGAGCAATCAGCAATCAGCACTAAATACTGGCAAACGGCTTTATACTGACTTCCGATTCAATACGCCAGATAGCAAGGCAAAATTTGCTGCCTTCCATTCTAAAGGACTGGCAGAACCCCCCGAGGAAGAGTATCCTTTGGTTCTGACAACTGGCAGACTCTATGGTCACTGGCACACTCAAACCCGCACCGGCAGGATTGAGAAAATTACCAAAATGTACCCCAATCCGTTACTAGAAATTCATCCCCGTGATGCCCAGAAGCTGGGGATTAAAGATGGGGGTTGGGTAGAAGTGCGATCGCGTCGCGGAACTTGCCGCTTCCCAGCTCAAGTCACTAAAGCGATTACTCCTGGTACAGTCTTTGCCCCCATGCACTGGGGAGCTTTGTGGGCAAATCAGGCAGAAGCTAATGCTCTGACCCATCCTGAATCTTGTCCCATTTCCCTAGAACCAGAATTAAAAGCCTGTGCTGTCAACTTGGTGCCCATCAGTGAAACTGACAGTATGCGATCGCAAAATCCCAACCAAGAGCCATTAGGAACACCGATTTTACAAAAGCTCAAAGTTTTGAGGTAATTGTTAAAAGTTTTAACCTTCCATTCTTAATTCCGCTCTCCGAGAGTTTCCCAAAGACCTGCCTCACCAAGGGTGATTGGAGTCTGGGTTTGTGTCTGGGCAAGATTTGAAATAGACATAAACGGCACTAACCCCATCACCAAGGAGCACAAAACTATCAGCATAGTCATCCTGACTGGATGCTGCCAGTGTGTAGTTACAACATGAGACTGGGTTGTGCTGCTAAGCTCTTGCATGCTCATGACTAAAACCTCAGAATAGATGTGTACGAATATAGGGATATTTCACTGTTGTCTTTGAGGATGCAGTGCATTGTTCCTATTCATGCCAAGTTGCAGGGACAGTCGGCAACTTGGTATTTTTTTATGCACTAAAATCCTTTACATTTTGAATCATACAAAAATTTTTGGAAAAAGTAGCTATATTTACCAAATAAAAACACAAAAAGTAACACTAGTTACAGATTTTCATTAATTTTTGTGAAATACAGTAAGTGATGAAGTTTTTAGGCATAGACCTGGGCTGGACTTCTGGAGCAACTGGTCTTTGTTGCTTAGATTGGTTTGACGGCACCCTAAACCTGCTAGATTTAGACCGCAAAGAGTCAATCACAGATATCCTGAACTGGATAGACCATTGGTCACCATCTCCAGAACCCGCCATGGTAGCAGTAGACGCTCCTACCCTGATTCCCAACCCTACAGGAATGCGTCTACCGGATAGACTGACCCATAAATACTTTGGTCGCTATCATGCTGGGTGTTATCCCGCCAACCGCCAACGCCCCTTCGCCCAGCGCACTATAGAATTTGGTCTGAGCCTAGAAAAACGGCAATTTATCCATGCCCCAACTATCACTCACCAAAAACTAGGGCGCTACCAAATCGAAGTCTTCCCCCATCCCGCCATCGTTGAGCTATTCAACCTCAATCGCATTCTCAAATACAAAAAAGGGAAACTAAGGGAAAGACATGCTGAACTAATCAAACTTCGTCAATATATTCTCGATACCCTACCCACCCTTACCCCTGCTCTCAACTCCCTATCATCCTCGCCCCTGACTTCTAGTCTTTGCAGTTCGTTTTTCCCCCACATCCCCACTACCGGCAAAGCCCTCAAAGCTGCTGAAGACCAGCTAGATAGTATCATCTGCGCTTATGTAGCAGCCTACTGGTGGTATTGGGGAACTGAATTTAATTGGGTATTAGGAGATGCAACAACTGGGTATATTATTACCCCCTGTCGAAACGGAAAAGACTGATCAACTCTCAAGGCACGCACTATGGCAAAATAGTAATCGTCGAGAAAAATCAACCATAACAATAAAGTAATCCCAGTGAGTCCTACTGCCCAAGCGCCCAAGACTACTCGCCGCCTAGTGTTTCCTTTCACTGCCATTGTCGGTCAGGAAGAAATGAAACTGGCATTGCTCCTAAATGTGATCGATCCCAAGATTGGGGGAGTAATGATCATGGGCGATCGCGGCACAGGCAAATCTACTACTATTCGTGCCTTAGCTGATTTATTACCAGAAATCGATGTAGTTGCTGAAGACCCTTTCAACAGTGACCCTCAGGAACCTGACTGGATGGGCAATGGTAATGGAGCAGCTGCATCTAGGACAACGGTCAAGAAAAAAGTTCCCATGGTAGATTTACCGTTAGGAGCAACCGAAGACCGGGTTTGTGGTACAATCGATATAGAAAAAGCCTTATCTGAAGGTGTCAAAGCTTTTGAACCAGGACTGTTGGCTAAAGCTAATCGAGGCATCCTCTATGTCGATGAGGTTAACCTGCTCGATGACCACCTAGTGGATGTACTCCTAGACTCCGCTGCTAGTGGTTGGAATACTGTAGAACGGGAAGGCATATCCATTCGCCACCCTGCTCGCTTTGTATTAGTAGGTTCTGGTAACCCAGAAGAAGGAGAATTACGACCCCAGTTACTAGACCGCTTTGGGATGCACGCGGAAATCCGTACAGTCAAAGAACCAGTGCTGCGAGTCAAAATTGTGGAAGAACGGGGAGAGTTTGACCAAAATCCTCACAAATATATTGAACAGCACCAAACTGAGCAAGAAGCGTTACAGAAACAGATAGTAATGGCTCAAGAGCGACTTGCTGAAGTAGAAATGGACTACGACTTTCGGGTGAATATTTCAGAAGTTTGCTCAGAACTGGATGTGGATGGACTCAGGGGTGATATTGTAACTAATCGTGCGGCTAAGGCTCTGGCTGCATTTGAAGGACGAACTGAAGTTACAGTGGATGATATCCGCCGGGTGATTACCTTATGTTTACGGCACCGCTTGCGTAAAGACCCCCTGGAGTCGATTGATTCAGGATATAAGGTTCTCAAATCCTTTAACCGTGTTTTTGGGGTTGAAGCAGCTGAAGAGGATTGAGTTACTATAGCGCAATACCTTTATTGAATAATTAATTTTCTTTCTTGCATAAATAGTTAACTCAAGGCGGATAAGTACTATAGAGCAATCCTAATCAGCAATCCTAATTCCCATAAATAGGATTGCTATTACTGATTTCAGTCACAAATATTGACTATTCTGACAGCTAGGTTTTTCATCCATCTGCTGTCAATTGTGCTCTTTCTAATCGTAAGTATTCAGCGTTTAGCGTTTAGCTTTCAGCTACTCCTAATCATGATAATCCGAAAAACGGAGGTTTGTCAAGAAAAACTTATATATTCGCCACTTTCAGCCAAATTCCTAAGTTTTGCTTGATTCCAAAGCTGAGTGTGTAAATGCGTTCGTGTAACGTGCGCCTAGCGCAATCACTCAATACTTACGTTTGCTCAATACTTACGTTTGCTCAATACTTACGTTTGCTTTTCTCAGTGAGGTAACTATGAAACGAATAGCGACTAGCTTTAGCTGGTTCCTAGCGACACTACACTTCACCGGAACTATCAGTGCTCTTTCGGTGCAAGCACAAGTCACTAAGCCAATGTCTAACCACACTGGCTCCAATGCTCTTACTCAAACTATTGCTCAATCACCAGCTGTTAATCCCCCCAACTTTGGAACAGCCCTGGACAATAACCAAGTAGTAGAAGCAGTACCTTTAATTGAACAAACTTGGGAAAAACAATATCAGAATCACCTAGACATCAATTTCCCTGACCAATCCATCACTGTCGAGGAAATTGCTGATACTCTTGGCAAAATCACCAATCAAACTGGTCAAAAGCCTGGTCTTATCTACATGGTTCCGCGATCGCAGCAACTAGAGCTGGTATTAATTACACCAGAAGGTAAGCCCATTCACAAGCGTGTCTCCGCAGCCAATAAGGAAGCTCTGTTGAGTCTAGTGCAAGAGTTTATCGAAACTATTACTAATCCTATTCGTAGGCACTCTAAACATTATCTACCAGTAGCTCAACAACTCTATCAGTGGATCATTGAGCCTGTGGAACCAGACCTTAAAGCTCAAGGCATCAACAATCTAATTTTTTGTCTAGGTGGGGGGTTACGCCACCTGCCCTTTGCTGCCTTACATGATGGCCAAGAGTTTCTGGTGGAAAAGTATAGTTTAGCCCTAATTCCTGCCTTCAAATTAACAGATACTGTCTATACCGACCTGAAAAATTCCCAAGTTTTGGCTATGGGAGCATCAGAATTTAATGATCACAATCCTTTACCTGCTGTGCCAGTAGAGTTATCTGTTATCACCCAATATCCCTGGCAAGGAAAATCTTTCCTCAATAAAGATTTTACCCTAACTAATCTACAGTGGCAACTGGGATATCATAAGAATTTTCAAATCCTGCACCTGGCAACTCATTCAGACTTCCAGGCGGGAAAACCAAACAAGTCTTATATTCAGTTTTGGAATAGTAAACTGACTTTAGATATATTCACTGAATTGCGTTGGCACTCACCAGTGGTAGAATTATTGGTGCTGAGTTCTTGTCAAACTGCCATCGGGGATAAAGAGGCTGAGTTAGGCTTTGCGGGATTAGCGGTTCGCGCCAATGTCAAGTCAGCAGTAGCTAGTTTGTGGTCTGTCAGCGATGGTGGAACCCTAGTGCTGATGAATGAATTTTATCAGTCTCTTAAAACTGTACCAATTAAGGCTGAAGCGTTGCGACAAGCTCAGATCGGGATGTTGAAACAAAAGGTAAGTTTGGCTAGTATTACTGATCGACCAAATGTGTCCTTGCCTCCAGAATTAGCATCTCTCAACTCTGAAAATTTATCCCATCCCTATTATTGGGCGGCTTTTACTGTAGTTGGTAATCCTTGGTAAAACCCTGCTCTTCTTTAAGCTATCAGCTATCAGCTATCAGCTGATAGCTGATAGCTGACCACTGAATGCTTCAGCTATTACAACCAATTCCCTACCATGATATAAGGAGCCCAGAAATAAGGGTGTTCATAGCTTGGGTCTTGTAATATTGATTTTTGGGCGCGATTGAGGGCTTCAGCTTTTGAGATTGATTTGTCAGTAAGTTCCTGGTAAAACCGATTCATTAACACAGCTGTGACTTCATCATCTACTAACCAAATAGTAGCAAGGGTACTACGTGCTCCTGCTTCTATCGCTACACCAGCTATACCCAGAGCCGCTCTCTTGTCCCCAGTTGCTGTTTGGCATGCACTCAGCACCAGTAATTCGATCGGAGTGGGTTGCCGTAGGTCTGTAGTTTGCAGTAATTCCTTCAATTCAGTAACATTGATATTACTATCCCAGGTCATAATGAAAGTCTTCTGGGCTTCAGAGCTAAATTGACCATGGGAAGCAATGTGTACTACTGGGAAAGTAGCTGCTTCCAAAGAATTTTCAAACCTGGTTTCAGTAAAGTCCTGATTGAGGAGGATTTCACTAGGAACTTGAGCCTTAATTTTCTCTAGCTCTACTTCTACAAACGGCAAAGGTACAGATCCCCGACGGGATTCAGACAACCCAGCCGTTAGGACTTTGATATCTTCCCTGACTAAGCGCTCGGGATTCATTAAATCTAGTCCAGGGGTTAGCGCTATACTATACTTCTCGACTAAATACTGCTTACCGTCGTGAAGTGCTGCCATGGGAATATTGCGCAAGGCTCCATCAAGAACAAATACTAGGGTGTCTACTTGAGAGTTAGCTAAATCCTCTTCAATCGGTCGGATTACCCAATTGTATACCTGCTGCGACATTGGTAAAAATGCCCGTCGATGAACCTGCTGTAAAAACTTACGCAGTTCTTCCAGAGTAGATTCAGTTTGGTCTTGGGGAAGCTCTGTTCTATAGTGGCGCAGTTGTTGTTGGGGTAAGCGGATAATGATATCCACGCTTTCTGGTAATATGATAGGATAAATTAATGCTGCTTTAGTATCAACTTGGTCGATGACTTGATCAATCACTACAGGAGTAGCGTTTAAACAGGCTGAGCGAAAATAGTTATCTAGTTCGGCTAGCTGCAGTGACTCAATGATCTCACGGGCTTTTTCCAAGTTGTCGGGATTGGAATTCCTGCTGTCTGATTGCAGCAGTAATTGCACGAATTCTCGATAGACTGGCTCTACACTCTCTCGAAATGTAAACCTGACCTCTTGGTTAACAGCTACTAGGTCACTCCGTAGAGACTTGAGAGTGTTAACTGCTTCGGTGTAAGCTGCGATCGCATTTTGCTCTTCCCCCTGCTGTTTCAAAATACGTCCTAGTTGCCATTGCCAGCGATAGCTAATATCTGGAGCATTGATTTCTTGAGCTAACTTTAAGGCTTGTTGAGTCAGGTCTTGAGACTCTGGTAACTGCTGATTCTTCTGATAGAGTTGACCTAGACTACCAAGAGCATAAGCTTCCGCTCGCTTATCTCCCAATGCTTTAGCCTGTTGTACTGCAGTAGCTAGGATTTTCGCAATTTCATAAGAAGGCTCAACCCCAGTCTTAGCCGAAAGCTGAAGTCTCTTGGCTGAAGTCTGAACATTTCTTTCATCCTTGATACTTCTGACTTCATCCTTCATTAGGCTTTGAGCAAAATTAATCCTCAGATAGATACTGCTGCGGCTCAGAGGTAAGGATTCCAGTTGGGGCGGGATTTGAGGGATTAATGCTTGGGCTTGCTTTATCCTTTTAGTATCGATCAATAAGCTAAGTTGATTTAATTGGGCTTCAAGCTTAGTGATTGGATCCGTAGACTCATTGAATGCTTGTTGATAGTAATCAATAGCTTCGTCTAATTCTTGCTGAGCCTGCGCTGTATTCCCTAAGCTAAATAATGTAGCGCTAATCTCTTCAGACGATGGTAAGTTTCGGGCAATCTCTAAGCTTTTTTCCAAGGTTTCCCGGGATTGGCTCAGCTCTCCTACTAATTGACGCATATTTCCAAGCGATCGCAATCCTATCGCTTTGTTCAAAGAGTCAGGTTGAGCAGTTAACGATTCCTCGACCTGATTGAGTAGATTCAACGCCCGCTTATACATTCCTAATTCTTGTAGGGCTTGCGCTATATTAATCCGACTCCGAATCTGACCGGCTTCATCCCCTAATTCACCATAAGTTACCGCAGCTTGCTCCCAACTTTCCATTGCTGCTTTTGCTTCTGATGAACCAAGCTCAATACTTCCTTTGATCATTAGGGATTGAGCCAGCACTTGTAAGTATGCTGTAGACTTATCGGTGGTTTTTATAGAGCGCAATATTTTTTCACTATTAGCGATCGCATTCTTGGCTTGAGTCCATAATCCCAGTTGCTGATAAGCCAACGAGAGATTACTTAACACCATCGCTTCTGAGAGTTGATCTCCCTGAGTTTGATTACTCTCAAGAGCTTGTTCTAAAACATCTACTGCTTCGGCGAATCTACCTGAATCGTAGAGACCTTTGCCCTGTTTAAGTAACGTGGAAATTTTAAAGTTAGCAGGTTGAAGGTTAGCAGGTTTAAAGTTATCAGGTTTAAAGTTAGCAGGTTTAAAGTTATCAGGTTTAAAGTTAACAGCTTGTTCGCCTTTGGCGTTCGAGTAGGGTAGGTTAGCCGGTTTCAGGTTTGTCCCTTTAAGAGCAATATCCCCTTCAACATTCAACCTTTCAACCTTCAACCCTTCAACCCCTTCAACCTCCAACCCTTCAACCTTCAAGGTTTGTGGGATTTTTGCTAAAACCGGAGGTACTAAATTGCACAGTAATGCTGTTAGCAGAGCAATCAGAGGCAACCTTATCCACCTCTTTATCCTCAACCCTAAGGATTTACGATTTACTCTACCTATACTACCACAATATATCTTTTTTTTTACCATGGCTGATTTCTCCCTTACTGCACCTCATCGCTATCAAAAACGCTA
>NZ_JAAHHW010000060.1 GCF_010692325.1 Moorena sp. SIO3I8
CCAACAGTTTTTTAGTTTCGGTATTTAATTCTCTAATGAATCTCATATAAATACCCATTTTCAGTGATTTTATCTAATTATAGATTATTATGTCAAAAATAGGTAATTAATTTTGTGCACCTGCTTAGCTATTCAAAACTGGTAAAAATTATGGTACTCTTAACCGGTGCTAATCAGATCATGTCTTAACAAAACTCGCGGAATTCCCCACCGTCTTTCACGGTGGGGATGGATAGCGAGACGATCACTTATATTGAAAAGCCTAAAACTTGACGTATTACTGCAAAATCTATATAATAGTAACAGAGGTCGAGAACAGAGGCAAGCGCAGTGAAACATAAAGCTGTCAAAGTCAGGATTTATCCCACTCAAGAGCAGATTCAGATTCTTGCTCAGCATTTTGGATGTGCTCGATGGTGGTGGAATTATGCTCTAAATCAGTGTATAGAAACTTACCAAGAGACTGGCAAAGGGCTAAAACAATCTGCGCTTAACTCTATGTTGCCAAAACTCAAAAAAGAAAAAGAAACTGAATGGCTAAAAGATTGTTACTCTCAAGTCTTGCAATCTGTGAGTCTCAATCTTAGTCGTGCATATCAAAATTTTTTTGAGGGTAGGGCAAAATACCCTAGATTCAAGTCCTATCATCATCGCCAATCAATTCAGTATCCTCAAAAAGTCAAGCAAGTGGGCGATTGTCTTAAATTCCCTGGAAAACTGGGAGTTGTAAAGGCAGTAATTCATCGCCCGCTGGACGGGGAAATCAAGACTGTTACAGTCAGTAAGACTCCTTCTGGGAAATACTACGCCTCTGTGCTGATGGAATATGATTATAGTAGCTCAAAGGTGTCCAAGGATGGGAAAACAATCGGGATTGATTTGGGTATCAAGGATTTTGCTATAACCTACGATGGCGAAAATATCTCTAAATTTGCTAACCCTAAACATTTAGTCAAGTACGAAAATAAACTGGCCAAAAAACAACGGATTGCCACCCGAAAGAAAAAAGGAAGCAATAGATGCATAAAGGCCAGAAAGATTGTAGCTAAGGTATACGAACGGATTGGAAATGTCCGCCAAGACTACCTGCACAAACTATCTAGAAAGATAGTGGATCATAATCAAGTAGTGGTAGTCGAAAACCTAAACGTCAAGGGCATGGTTCGTAACCATAAACTAGCTAAAGCAATTTCTGATCTAGGTTGGGGAACCTTTGTAAATTTTCTATCTTATAAGTGCGAAAAAGAAGGAAAGGTATTGGTGGAGATAAACCGGTGGTTCCCCAGCTCTAAAACCTGTTCTAATTGTCATTACCAAATCAAAGAGTTGCCACTTGATGTCAGGTCTTGGGTTTGTCCAAGTTGTGGAACTCACCACGATAGAGATGGTAATGCGGCAAAAAATATTAGAGCAGAAGGGATCAGGATGCTATCCTCCTCTGGGACGGGGGAGGTCAACGCCAGCGGAGAAGAAGTAAGACCAAGACGCGGACGTCCGTCCAAGTTAAGGCATTCTTCTGTGAAACTGGAAGCCCCGACCTCTACGTTCGCGTAGCGTGGCCATAGGCCAAGTAGGTCGGGGTAGTTCACGCAGTATAAATGTACTGTTTTTGGAAAACTGTTTTTGGCAAACTAAATTTAAAAGAGTATTATGTCAACAACTTTTAAAGAGACCACAAAGAATCTGAGATTCAGTGAGGATCGCCTAGGAATTAACTATCTCGGGAGTGCCAACCTGCCTACTGCAACAGATGATGGCAAAGATATCATTGGAGGATTAACCCAAAGGCCGAAATCTTTGCCACCTCGTTACTTTTACGATCAAAAAGGCTCCCAATTATTTGAGCAAATCTGCGAGTTACCGGAATATTATCCCACCCGCACAGAAGCAGAAATTTTACAACAGTATGCTGTAGACGTTGCTCAATTTACGGGAGCTTGCGAATTGGTGGAGCTGGGTAGTGGCAGTTCTACCAAGACTCGCTTGTTGTTGGATGCCTATGAAAACCAGGGATATCCGTTGCGCTATGTTCCTATTGATGTGAGTGGGGAGATTCTTGAGGAGAGTGCCAAGCAGCTGTTGCTGGATTATCCCAAGTTAAAGGTTCAGGGTCAGGTGGGAACCTATGAACACGCCCTGAGCCAATTAACTCCAACACCATTACCTAAGCGGATGGTTTTCTTTTTGGGTAGTAGCTTGGGGAATTTTGCTCCTGAACAGTGCGATCGCTTTTTTGAGCAAATCACAGGTTTACTAGCACCAGGAGATTACTTTTTGTTGGGCATTGACTTACAAAAACCGAAGGAGATTCTGGAAGCTGCCTATAACGATAGTCAGGGGGTGACTGGGGCATTTAACCTGAATATGCTAGCACATCTGAACTGGCGTTTCCAAGGAAATTTTGACCTCGATCGCTTTACCCATCAGGCGATTTATAATCAATCAGAAAGTCAGATTGAGATGTATTTACATTGCCAGGAAACCCATGTTGTGCGCTTAGCCAGCCTGGATTTAACGGTTGAGTTTCAAGCAGGAGAAAGCATGCTTACAGAAATTTCTCGCAAATTCAATGTAGAGCAGATGCAGCACTATCTAAACGGTCGGGGACTAAACACAGTTCAGGCTTGGACTGATACCAAGCAATGGTTTGGTTTACTCCTGTGTCAGATACAGAGATACTCTTAAACCGTCATTAATCGGGATCAACCCGTATAAATCGGTCAAGGTGCAATTTATTGTGGCCCAAGTGAGAAGTGGTCAAGCGGCAATTGGAGTTAAGCCTCCCGGAGACGAAACCTTAGAATAAGGCAGCCTTAATCATAAAGTTTTAACCCTTTTACCCATAGCCGACAAACCATAAAGGCTGCCTTATTCTTACGGTAACTTCGTTCCCACCTGTCTATTTGGGCGCTCCTGGCATCTCGACCAGGAGTTGCTTGAAAGCCTTAGTTTTGCTATGTTTGGGATCAATCCAACCTAGCTCAACCCCATCAACCAAACTTAGTCCCATCCCTTCCGGAGACGAAACCTTAGAATAAGGCAGCCTTAATCATAAAGTTTTAAACCTTTTACCCATAGCCGACAAACCATAAAGGCTGCCTTATTCTGACGGTAACTTCTAACCAAGTAACGCGCGGTACGACGCAACAAGACTGCCTGTACCTCGTTCTTGTTCATGTACCGAGTAATTTCAAGATCAGTCCCACGAGCAAGAATATTTTTGGCAGCATTATAATCAGCCTGCAACACGACCCCATCAAATCCGGTAAAATTGTCCCCAGTCCTTTTGCCCAACAGGGTTCCGGTTCTAGAGTCAATTTGCGACGTGTAACTAGGTTGAACTTCTGTGACAACCGAACCAGTCCAATTAGCCCATTTCTGCAAAGAGTCCCGCATCACTCCTTTCATCCAACTATTAAGTTTGCGGGACACGGTCTTGGATCGGCGTTTGTTTCGTATCGGTTGAGTTAAATCTTCTGCAAATACTTTTAATGACTCCCCGTTAAAGAGAGATTTAGAAGCCGCTCCTATTTTTGCGGTTAGTTCTGATTGATTTTGTCTGTAACGGCGATTTTCTGTTTTCCTACTTAGGTTATTTTTTAGTATTCTAGCCGACTTTGCTGGATCTAACTTTTCTAGCTTTCTGTGAAGTGCCCACAGTTTTCCTCTATTGCGGTTTTTAGCACATATACGATCTGATTTTTTGGTGATTATTTTTCCAAGTCCTGTACCGTGAGCCTGACCCTCTGAGTCATAAAAAGCTTCGGTGTAACCTTTGTCCACCCCGATACTTCGACGTTCAGATGGAACTTCTACGGTACCATGGTCTACCAAAAAGTTAATTTCAAATCTTGGCAATATTTGGTCATAGATTAATCTAATCTGTCCTTTTATTTTTCGATTAGATTTGACAATTATTTTATTCCTTTTTCCCTTTGTTAATCCAGCTAGTTCCAGTTGCCAAGTGTTCCGCGAAAGTCTTTTACATTTGTAGCCAACTTGCTGGTAAACTATCTGATTCTTAACCCAAGAATGACCTCTTTGAAATTCTTTTCTAACAAGTCTGTGCAGTAAAGAATTGTCCAGGAATGCCGAAGTCTTAAGTTGCGTGACATATTCCTTCCGTTTGTTTTTATTTTCTTTTGCTGGAAATCTTTTGTAAATCTTTTTAATAACCGCATCTTTACAAGCTGCTTGTTGGGCTGTAATAGCCTTACCTACGTCATTAACGGTCCAGTCCATTAATTTTGCAGGTAATCCCAGAGTATCTGGATTTCTAAAACTTTTTACTTCTGGAATAGCTTTTTTCCAGTCAAGGTTCCAGTAGTTGATGCTTCCCAGTTTGTTGTAAGACTCAGATCTGACAATGCCCAACTTTTTCATTGTAGACAGCAACTCTGTCTCAACCACCTTTGTCATACCGATGACAAGGACGATTTGAGTCGATATTTTTTTAGTTGCTCCTACTTTCTTCGGCATTGCTGCTGTGTGAATCCTATACTTTAATAGTACCCTAGTGCTAGATAATTTTCAATGTCGGGTTTATACTATTAAATACCGTATTATCCCTATTTAATAGGGCTTGATTGCTCGACTGTGTAATAGACGTGTAAGCATTTAGCTATCAGCTTAAGCGCTACGCGCACGCTACGCGAACAGCTTAAGCGCTACGCGCACGCTACGCGAACAGCTTAAGCGCTACGCGCACGCTACGCGAACAGCTATCAGTTATCAGCTCTCAGTTATCAGCTAAAGGCTGACGGCTGACCACTGACCGCTGACCACTGACTGCTGACCGCTGACCGCTGACTACTGACCGCTGACCACTGACCACTGACCACTGACCGCTGACCGCTGAATATAGACACCCCTAAGTTTAAGAATAGTATTTGGAACTCAAACCATGGATACTCTCCAATCTAGTCAATTCCCTCGCCTTGACAGCTGCAGTCGCGAAACCATTATCAATTACTTTAAGAATTCATGGGAACTCGAAGATGTTCTGATGAAAAGTCTGGTTGGTGAAGAAACATTCTATATCAGTCCCGACCCCTTAAGAAACCGTCTGATTTTCTATTTGGGTCACTCCGCTGTCTTCTACATCAATAAATTCCTTGGGGTTGGGTTATTAGATAAACCGATTAATGCTAACTATGAAATCCTGTTTGAGATTGGTGTGGACCCGGAAACTCCTGAAGAACTCGATCAAGCAACCAAAGATATCCACTGGCCGACAGTGGAAGAGGTTTGGCGCTATCGAGATCAAGTGTATGGGGTGGTTATAGAAACTATCGAAAAGACTCCTCTGAATCTGCCAATTCATCAAAATCACCCTCTTTGGGCGCTGATGATGGGAATTGAACACAGTCGCACGCACTTTGAAACCTCTTCGATGCTGATCCGACAACTGCCTGTAGAGCGGCTTGAACGTCCTGACAGCTGGAATTATGCTGTTTCTAATGGCAAGGTTTCCAAGAATGAAATGCTCCAAGTTTCTGGGGGTTCGGTAGAACTTGGTAAACCAGAGGATTATCCTACCTATGGCTGGGATAGTGAATATGGCAATCGTTCGGTGGAGGTTAAACCGTTTTTAGCCAGTGAGTATCTGATTACCAACGGAGAATTTCTGGAGTTTGTGAATGATAATGGCTACGATAATCCAGATTACTGGGATAAAGAATCCTGGACGTGGAAGACAATCTATAATATCAAGCACCCTAAATTCTGGATACCTACTAATAGTGGCTACAAGTATCGAGCCATGTTTGACGAGATTGACCTTCCTCTCGATTGGCCGGTTGAAGTGAATCACCATGAAGCCATGGCTTACTGTCGTTGGAAGGGGCAAGGGATTCGTTTGATGAGTGAAGCGGAGTGGAATCTTGCTACTGCTGGCAGGGATGAAAGTAGCACAAATTTCCAACAAGACCCCTTTGCGATACAGGATTACAATCTAAATCTCAAGTTTGGCTCACCTAGCCCAGTGGGTATGTTAGAAACTGCTAGAAGTCCTGCTGGACTCTATGACTTGCGGGGGAATGTATGGGAGTGGCTGAGTGATGACTTCAAGCCGCTACCAGGATTCAAGCCCCATCGGCTCTATGAAGATTATTCTGCTCCCTTCTTTGATACCCAACATAACATGATGCTTGGTGGTGCTTGGGTGACTACTGGAACAGAAGCATCCACATTCTATCGTAACTGGTTCCGTCCCTACTTCTATCAACATGCTGGGTTTAGAATTGCTGCTTCTTGACATCCTCCCTCGGTAAATCGCCAAATCTCCCAAAAATAGGAATTTTGGCTGATAAACTGCTAGTGATGTCATTGATTCGACTTACCTAAGTATGATTCAAATTTCTGAAAGGATTCAAAATTTAAAAGAGTCACCTTTTGTTACATTTGCTGCCTTGGCAAGCAAATACAATGGTGTTGTCAGTTTAAACAGTGGTTCTCCAGGTCATGGGACAATTCCTGGTGTTCAAGAAGCAATTCACCAAGTTAGTACTAAGGACATATCCCTTTACCGAACACCTCACTACGGTTCCCTAAAAGCCCGTCAGGATGCAGCTCAATATTTCCGACAGAGGTACGGATTGGAATTTGATCCGCAGCGAGAGATTAACCTCACCACCGGGTTTACCCATTTATTTCATTGTCTTTGCACAACTATTATCAATCCAGGGGATACAGCCCTATTTATCGAACCCTTTTTTCCCCAGTATGAGCAGCCTCTTACTTTAGCAGGGGGGAAAATGGTTACTATCCCCACTCAGGAACAGGATAAGTGGAAACCCCAACCCGAGGCAATCAAAACTGCATTTAGCAATTATCCAGATGCTAAGATGATTGTTTTCAACTATCCCAATAACCCTTCTGGTGCAACTCTGACACTAGAAGATTGGAATGGAATTATCGATATCTTAATTGAGGAAATTACCAGAAGGAAACAGCACCAAATCTTGCCACCTCTGATTTTGCTTGATGACGCTTATGTTCCCCTCTTTCATCATGGAGAAGTCAATGAACATCCAACTTTTGGTCTAGCCTTAAATAAGCGATTTCAGAGGGCACAGTCATCAGAGATGACTTCTCTCCATCAGTTAATGGAATCTGTGCTAATTGCTTGTACGCTGTCTAAGGAAGGCAATGGCGGTACATTGCTAGGTCTGGGGGCTTCTAAGAATGTTAAGTTACTTGGAGCAATGCGAATTCCTCAGAAAGCTACTGTGATTACTTCCAATGCTATGGGAGAAGTCGCGTTAAGTGCTGTGATTCAAAAGGATCCCCAAAAAACCATTCAATGGGCTGGAACCCTTTATGAAAGTCGATTAAATCAATTGGCTGAGGGCTTAAATACTATCTTTGAAAAACATGGTATAACTAACTCGGGTGGCACTGGGCAAAAGCCAGCCAGCTTTGTTCCTGAAGCCGGAATGTATCTTTATGCCAACTTCTACCATTTTAAAGGTTGTCAGGTTACTGCTGATTTCCTAGAAAGGCTTCGAGTTCTAGCAGAAGGCAAACTTAATCTAGAGTCTTTGTATCTCCAGAACCAGATTAATTATAGTTTAGAGGTAGCATTATGGTTGTTAGTGGAAGCTAAAGTATCTACAGTGCCCATCGGTAGGCAAGAAGATTGCTATCTTCGTTTTTCTGTGGGTTTACCCCAAGCGGTTGTAGAAACTTATGCTAAGACAATTGATAGACAAAAAACTGAAGAACATGGTAAAACGTTAATTAGTCAAGCCCTATTACAAATTGAACAAGCATTGCCAAATCTGAGAAATTGAGTTTGAGCTTAGTTTGAGCAATTCAGTAATTAAATCAGGAGTGACAAATTAAAAAATGTCTAGAAAAAAAATAGGAATTATCGAACTGAAACCACAAACGCAAAGAGCGAACGCAAATTATTTAATCGATGTAGCCCGCAAAGGGTATGATGTTCAACACTTCGATCCCCAACTCAAATATGGGGGAACAAAACTTTCCCTTTCCCAACAGGAAGGCTATTATCCCAACTGCAATCTTATTGTTCTGAAAAAATTAGGCTACGCCGTTACCGAAATCCTGCAATAAAACAACGAAAAAGAAGCTTTAGCCTGCTTCCAAGCTTACCGGCAACTGTTCTCCGCAGCTAGCAAGTGCCAAGATAGCAACAACTCATCTCTTCCCTACATTCAAAAAATCCAGTTTTTACCAGAGGATCTGTTTGCCGACATCGATCCGGCTGATTTAATTTCCCCCAATGGGTTTAGGATTCCTGAACACCTCAATACCTGGGAAGAAATCCAGGACTATTCAGCAAAGTTGCTGGTGCCAAAACTACTCCTAGCTGCCATTTGTGGCATCCACAACCAATTGCCCTGGATGGATACAGACATGGATCTCAACTCCACCATGCACACCATGCGACCGGATCCAGACAAGTATCATGTTAATGCTGGCTATGGCGGTGGCTATATCAAGCAGCACACCGATGGCTATTGGAATGAGCGCAGTAATGTCCCTCTAATTATCGTTTTTCTCAGCATTAGCAATCCCAACCGGGAACCAACGGGTTTTATTCCTGTAGATGCCATTTTTCGGATTCCCTTCCCCAATTCCCAAGTTTACGATGACTGGCGTGCAGTCTTCGATGATTTGATTCCAGCGGGTAAAAGCCCTGAACAATTTGTGCAATGGGTTGTTGATCAAGCGACTCAATCCCAGTTTTCGTTTGTTATGGGTGTACTGGGTGGGGATGCTAAACGAGGTGTTGACGAGACTCCCCTCTTAGAGAAAGACCCCAATCATGGTGGCTACCTGTTTCGAGCCAAATCAACCTTTCAGTCTTCTAAGCCAGATGCTGCACCTGTGGTGGAATTCACCAATCGCATGATCGAGTTTTTGGGAAGCCAGAAAGTAGCAGATACATACCTAGAAGTGTCTTTATCACCTGGAGAAATATATCTGGCTCTAAATGGGGCGGGATTATCAATTGATGCCAATCCTGACTATGAAGCTGATGGTTATGCCTACCCGGTAAAAGGAGCAGCAACGATTCACGGCAGGGGTAAATTGGCAGCAAGTGACGGTAAAATTGACAGAACCTTGGCACGGGGTAATAGTTTAAAAGGTCAGGAAAGAACGTTTTACGCCCCAGATTATGGAGCTGATTTGCTGTTAGAGGAGTTGAAAAAATGTTCTTCTGATCCTAAACTAGCATTGCTGGATCGAAATAGCTTCTTCCCAGACCAGGGGATTGTTACTAAGCTTCTCCAGGAAGGCATTCGTGGTAACCAATTGAAACGATAACTGACGTTAGTAAAAATGGGGTTTAGCTGAATTACAATCTGACTGATTGGGTTATCCAGGAAATTTATAGTCTTCAGCTACCCAATCTCTAAAAAAATTAGCCTCAAAAATATTCTATTAAAATCTAAAAATAACCCCATGGCGAATTTGTCAGTAATTGATACATTTAATCAAAGCTACTTTGATAGCAAAGATATGGACTTATTTTACCGAAGAGTATCCGGTGAGCATACCCATTGTGGAATCTTTGAACATCCAAATGAAGATGTGTATATCGCTAAGAAGCGCACTACCGAATATATGACATCATTGCTGACCTTGGATCGAGATAGTCACCTGCTTGATTTAGGTTCTGGCTATGGTGGAGCAGCACGATATATAGCAAAAGAATTCGGCTGTCAGGTATCTTGTATAAACCTCAGCGAACAACAGAATGCCATTAATATTGAGCGCAATCAAGAGGAGGAGTTGAGTGATTTAGTCCATGTGCATCAAGGAAGTTTTGAAAAGTTCCCCTTTCCTAACTCTACATTTAATGGGGCTTGGGCACAAGATTCGTTTTATTACAGCGATACCCAATTACAAGGGTTTAGAGAAGCTCATCGAGTGTTAGTAAAGGGTGGTGAATTTATCGCCTGCACCTATTTCTTCAGTGGTAATTATCCTTCCCCAGAAGAGGTGAATAAAGTTGTGAATTGGTACACTGGGGGCGGAATTCACAAGGTCTATTTCTTGCATATAGATGATTATCGAAAAGTTGCTGATGAAATTGGGATGGCTGAGGTACAAGTGATTGAATTAACCCATCATATTTCTGTTAATTATTTGCAAATTTTGAAAAAAATGAAAGAAATCCAAGCTGATGAACAGCTCTGGAGTGATGAGTTTTTTGAGAAGAAGAAGCAACGGCTACTGGATTGTGCGGAAGTTGGTAAAAGCGGCTTACTTCAATGGGGTATCTTGCACTATCGGAAAGAAAATTAGCCCCCAGTAACACAAGAATAACAAACTATGGACTATCGCAACATCATCACCATCGAGCCTGGTAAACGCAGTGGTAAACCTTGTATAAGAGGCATGCGCATTACTGTCTACGACATTTTATAATATCTGGCCGGGGGAATGACAGAAGCAGAAATTCTAGACGATTTTTCTGAACTAACCTCCGAAGATATCAAAGCCTGTCTTGCTTTTGCAGCAGAGCGTGAAAAAAAGTTATTCGTGGTATCTTTGTGAAACTTCGTGTACAAAATGTCTATAGAAAGGAGCGCTTTTATGATGTCATGGAGAATGATGAAGTAAAAAACGAATATTAGAAGCAGGCAATTTCATCAATAACAATAAATACAGTAGTAGTTGAAGTAGAACCAGGTAAATCAATCCTTCTACTTGGGTCAATGGTAATTAATAGAGCGTGGAGAGTAATATTATCCTGATCCTAATACTAACCTCAAGACTTCTTTAGAAATCTGGACTTATAAAGTTAAAGAAATTTAAGCCTTAATAGATACTGAAGTCCAGCAAATAAAACTTCATGGCAGCGGACGAGGACTATTAGAATAGAAAGGTACGCTCGACTTGACCGGAGTGTTTTATGGTTTCATCAGAACTAATCTCGACCTTGAGAGAACTGAGTCGCTCAGACAAGTTCCATATCATACAGATTCTGATTTCGGAACTAGCCCAACAAGAAACGGATTTAATTAAACCTGACCAGTCTTACCCAGTCTGGTCGCCTTATGATGCGGTTGAGGCAGCGGATACAATGTTAAAAGTGCTACAGACTGCCAAAGCTCAAGATCATGGGTAATCCTGAACGATATCCAAAAGACCTAAAAACGGCTCTGCCAAGAGACCCTCACCAACCACGAATATAGCGCAGGAATTCTCACCTAAAAGTTATCTCCTTCAGTCAGGATTCTGGTCATGGCTTTGATCACTGATACGGGAACGCTTACCTCGAAAATACCAACGATACCAATGCTTAGCACTGCGAATCGCTAACCACAGTAGCAGTAAAGCGATTAATCCTCCTTGTTCAGGAGCATCAAAAGCCAAAATTATCAAAACTACGCACAGAAAATCCTGAAGAAACACTACCCACAGAGGCAAGCCACGCAAACGGTAGAACCATCCTACTTGAACTAACTGGAGTACGAAGGCTAATAAGCCGCCGACAATACCGACTACCCAGACAAATCCCGTTAGTTCTTCAGCAAACTGAGTTACAGCAATACCAAGAATTGCTCCCACTAGAGGACTTAACACTAGCTGAACTATTTGCAAGACTCGCTGTCCTAATAGATTTTTGGAGGCAAATAGCTCCACCAATGACCAAATTGTCAAGATAGTCAGCAAGACTGGGGGATGAATCTGTGAGAGTAACGGTACCTTCGACCAGAGTTGGTCACTGTGGAGCAAACCAATTACCAACAGGGGCAGGGCAATTCTCATTCCTGCCGCAGCGGAAGCTGAGAGGGCGGCGAGGAGTGCAATCATGAGCGTCGTGACTTTGGCAAGAGGTTTACTATAAACCAGTCAAGCTTAGAATAATGTAACAAAATATACAGTTTTTCTGTGATTAAATTAAATAACTACGACTGGGTAAATGGTAAATACTGTTAGCTGGAGAAATAAGGCCATGTCTGAGTCATTATTTGCTGATGCCAGTAAACGATTGCATAAATCACTGAAATATGTGTCAATTTCGGAGGATGCGATCGCACGCTTAAAATATCCCAAATCTAGTTTGAGCGTTTCCATCCCAGTCCGCATGGATGATGGCTCGTTACAGATGTTTCAGGGCTATCGGGTTCGCTATGACACCACCAGGGGACCAGCAAAAGGGGGAGTGCGCTATCATCCCAATGTTTGTTTAGATGAAGTCCAATCCTTAGCCTTTTGGATGACCTTTAAATGTGCCACCTTAAATTTGCCCTTCGGGGGTGGCAAAGGGGGAATTACTCTAAATCCTAAAGCCTTATCGAAGCTGGAGTTGGAACGGTTAAGTCGTGGTTACATCGATGCGATCGCAGATTTCATTGGGCCTGATATTGATATTCTCGCTCCCGACGTTTACACCAACTCCATGATTATGGGTTGGATGATGGATCAATACAGCGTCATTCGCCGTCAAATCAGTCCAGGGGTCGTCACAGGTAAACCCTTGGCCTTGGGAGGGAGTGTTGGTCGCGATACCGCTACCGCTACTGGCGCGTTTTTTGTGATTGAATCCATTTTGCCTAAATTTGACCAGCTGCCTCAAAATACCACCGTAGCCGTGCAAGGATTTGGTAATGCTGGTGCTGTGATAGCGCAACTGTTAGCTAAAGCAGGCTATAAAGTTGTGGCTGTCAGTGATTCTCAAGGGGGTATTTATGCCAAAAAAGGCTTAGATATTCCCAGTATTCGCCAATATAAAACATCCAGTCAAGGCATTAAAGCCGTTTACTGTAAAGGTAGCGTTTGCAATATTGTTGAGCATGAAGTCATTACTAATCAAGACCTTTTAGCCTTAGATGTAGATGTCTTGATTCCTGCTGCTTTGGAAAATCAAATCACTGAAGAAAACGTTGATAATATCAGAGCAAACTATATCTTTGAAGTAGCGAATGGACCAGTAACCTCGACAGCTGACAATCGTTTGGAAGAAAAAGGCATCTATGTTTTTCCTGACATTTTGGTTAATGCTGGAGGTGTCACCGTTAGCTATTTTGAATGGTTACAAAACCGGAGTGGACACTATTGGAAGCTCGATGAAGTCCATCAGCGTCTGAAAGAAAAAATGGTGGAAGAAACTGAAACAATTTGGTCACTTTCTCAGGAACTAGCAGTTTCCATGCGCACAGCTGCTTATGTTCATGCTTTGAATCGCCTGGGAGACTCCCTGGATGCTAAAGGAACTAGAGATTATTACTGTAAATAAATCCGAAAGGGGTGCATCTCCTAAAAGCTGTTTGACCCGATGGGTGGAACGGGCATCTTGGTGGAACGGGCATCTTGGTGGAACGGGCATCTTGCCCATTTCATTCCCGGACAGAATGTGCCAACACTGGCTACTAATAAAATCAGGGTGAGCGGCTTCCTAACCTACCCTACGCCACATTTACCTTAAATGTCGGAATTCATCTCCCGCCATAATCTCTGATTTGGCGGTGAGATGAATTCCGACCAATAAAAAAGAATGCAGTATCTATGTTTATCAGGGTTTGTTTATGATAAAATTTTATCATGATTGTACGCGAAGCTAAATTATTAAACGGTTCTCAGTCTCAATATGCAAGACTTGACTCAGCTATAAGGACTGCACAGTTCATTAGGAATAAGGCAGTTAGACTATGGCTAGACGAGCCAGATGTGGACAAATCTCGTATCTCTCGTTTATGCAAAGAGTTAGCCCAACAATTCCCTTTTGCTAAAAAGCTTAACTCAATGGCTCGTCAAGCTTCAGGAGAAAGGGCTTGGAATTCAATATCTAGCTTCTATCGTCGTTGTCGTGAAGGAGCCAAAAACAAAGGTTATCCTCAGTTCAAAAAGTATTCTCGTTCAGTTGAGTATAAAACCTCTGGCTGGAAACTTTCAGAGGACTGTTTAACCATTAATTTCACTGATGGATTTAAAGCGGGTCGGTTTTCTCTATTCTGTAATCATCAAACCAGAGAGGACTTATTCAGACTTAAAATTAACCGGGTACGAGTGGTTAGACGGGCTGATGGATATTATGCTCAATTCTGCTTTGATGCCAGTCGCTTTGAAGCGGGAAACTATACTGGAAATGTTGTCGGTATTGACTTAGGGTTGAAGTATTTCTACAAAGACCAAAATGACAATTCTGCCATCTATCCCAAGTATTTAAGACAAGCTGAGAAGCGGATTAAGAAACTACAGCGGCGGCTGTCAAGAAAGTTTGTCAAAGGCAAGAAGCCTCAATCAAACAACTACCACAAAGCCAGAATTAGACTGGGTAAAGCACATTTGAAGGTTCAAAGGCAGCGTAAAGACTGGGCAGTGAAGTTAGCTCGGTGCGTAGTCCACTCTAACGATGTGGTTGTCTATGAAGACCTCAAGATACAAAACATGGTCAGAAATCATCACTTGGCTAAGTCAATTTCTGATGCTTCGTGGTATCAATTCACTCAATGGTTAGACTATTTTGGGAAAGTTTGGGATAAAACAGTGATTGCTGTTGCACCGAATTATACATCTCAAGATTGTTCACATTGTGGTCATCGAGTGAAGAAATCTCTCAGCACTAGAACTCATCAATGTCCTAAATGCCAGACAGAAATTTGCCGTGATACAAATGCAGCATTAAACATTTTAAAGAAGGGCATGAAGATTCTAGGCATTGAGTGGAATACAGGTACTGAAGGGCATTCAGGAACCTCCGAGTATTCGGGAACGCTTGAGGAGACTACCACCTCTGCTGTAGATGGGCAACCTGAAACAGTAAGTGGTGTCGCTGAGTCAAGAATCACTGTTTGTGAGAATCCCGCGCTGTAATCTCTGATTCAGCGCCGGGAGTATGTCAATATAGCATTTCCAAATATATCATAAAAACTTATCACCAATCTAGTGATAAATCATGATCAAATATTTAATGGTTTGCTAATTATAACGTTTGATAATTTTATAATTTTAGGAAGGGCGTTATCTAGTTAGCGATCGCATACAGCCCAGCAGAGCATATCGCCAACTTTTACAGACAACGATCAAAGGTTAATTTTCCCTCTGGTAGAGAAATGCAAATTACCAAATAGCAATCACAGCAAGACCTTGGTGATTTAATTAAAAATTATCAACAAATCCTTGACAAACCTCTTTTATTCAAAAGCACCTCAAATACCGTGCGCTATGGACATAAGCTGAATACTTACTTCCCAGGTAGCAGCCAGATCGATCTGATTGAAGATAGAAAACAGCTGATAGCTGACGTAGGGAGTAAACCCTAGAGTCAAGTTTTGTATGATTTAAGTTAAGTCTGCTAACTTAATCCTCTTGAATGCCATGACTGACAATGTTCTTGACGTCCGTAATCTGAAAGTCCAATTCCAAACCGATGTAAAACAGGTCACAGCCGTTGACAGCATTGACTTTCAACTGCGTCGAGGACAAACCCTAGGAATTGTGGGGGAGTCAGGTTCTGGGAAATCAGTCACGTCTTTGGCCATAATGGGTTTGATCCCCTATCCTGGTAAGGTTACCAATGGCGAGATTTATTTCCGACCCTCAACTCGGGAAAAAGGGGTGGATTTACTAGGGGTGAGTCCTGATCAAAAACAGTCCTACCGGGGTGGTCAAATCTCGATGATTTTTCAAGAACCGATGACCTCCCTTAACCCAGTTTATACCTGTGGGTTTCAACTGACAGAAGCAATTCTGCAACACCAGGATGTTTCCCTAAAAGAAGCAAGGCGTCAAGCCATGGCTCGTCTTCAAGAGGTCAAGCTACTCCCTAGCGACCAACAATTGAGGGAGACTTTTCTAGAGGAATTCCGTCGGGAGAACCCTGGTCAAGCTATACCGGGGGAACGGCTAATTAATCGTCACATTAACCAGCAAAAACGGGAAATATTAAAGCGCTATCCCCATGAACTGTCTGGTGGTCAATTGCAGCGGGTCATGATTGCGATCGCAATTTCTTGTAACCCTGATGTGTTGATTGCTGA
This sequence comes from Moorena sp. SIO3I8, assembly GCF_010692325.1. Classification (GTDB taxonomy): domain Bacteria; phylum Cyanobacteriota; class Cyanobacteriia; order Cyanobacteriales; family Coleofasciculaceae; genus Moorena. The sequence continues at coordinate 15,966 of NZ_JAAHHW010000060.1, forward strand.
TGAACCCACTACTGCTCTCGATGTTACCGTACAGGCAACCATTCTGGATTTGCTCAGGGAGTTACGGGATACCCGAGGGATGTCCATGATTTTTATTACCCACGACTTAGGGGTAATTGCGGAAATTGCTGACAGCGTAGCGGTGATGTACCAAGGCAAAATTGTGGAAAGGGGTGATGTCTGGAAAATTTTCTCTGAACCAAACCATCCCTACACCAAGGGATTATTAGCCTGTCGCCCAACTCTCGACCAAACAATAACATACCTACCGACTGTTTCTGACTTCATGGAGGTGGTAACTACTCCTACTGGAGAACAGGTGATCCGAGAAAAATCAAAAGGGTTGAATGTTGACCGGTTCCAGCTTCAAACTTCCTCAGATAACCTACCCTACGGGAACGCTAAAGGCGAACAACCTTCAAGCTTCCAACCTTCAACCTCCCAACCTTCAACCAAACAACCTTCAACCAAACAACCTTGGCCAAAAGGCCACGCTACGCGAACAACCTTCAACCAAACAACTACACCACCATTAGTTTCGGTGCGTAACTTACAGGTAGGCTTTCCCATTCGAGGCGTATTTGGCGGGACGAAACGCTATCTGATGGCAGTGAATGGAGTATCCTTTGATGTTTATCCTAGTGAAACCTTGGGCTTAGTGGGAGAATCCGGTTGTGGCAAATCTACCTTAGCACGAACATTGCTGCGCTTGATTGAACCAATGGGTGGAGAAGTAAACTTTGATGGTCAAGAAATTACCAAAATCAAGGGTATGGGTTTGCGGCAACTACGCCGTGAAATGCAAATTGTGTTTCAGAATCCCTTTAGTTCCCTCGACCCACGACTGAAGATTGGAGAAGCAGTGATGGAACCCCTATTGATTCATGATGTTGGGGGTAATAGTAAGGAAAAACGCGATCGCGTGGCTGAGTTGTTGGAGCGAGTGGATTTAAATCCTGACTGGATGAATCGCTATCCTCACGAATTTTCTGGAGGTCAGCGCCAGCGGGTATGTATTGCTAGGGCACTCGCTCTTAATCCTAAGTTTATCATTTGTGATGAATCCGTTTCTGCTCTAGATGTTTCCGTACAGGCACAGGTTCTGAATTTGCTGAAACAATTGCAGGAGGATTTCGGCTTAACCTATATCTTCATTTCCCATGACTTGAGTGTAGTCAAATTCATGAGCGATCGCATTATGGTAATGAACCAGGGCAAAATAGAAGAAATTGGTCCCGCTGACAATATTTATCGAGAACCGCAGCAGGATTATACTCGTCAGCTGATTGCTTCTATTCCCACTGGTACTCTCGATCGGATTCAACAGCAGCAAGACAGACGACAAGCTATGGAAATACCTGAGATTAGTGATCCATGGTCTGTTAATTCTGAGATTAGTGATCCATGGTCTGTTAATTAAGGGAAAGGTGATTTTTTTTAATTCAAAATGCTAAATAAAAATTCAAAATTACATAAGCTATCAGCTATCAGCGTGTCGCGTATCAGCTATCAGTATCGAAGTCTGTGCCACGAGTCATGGAATTTTCCCCAGACTCTCAATTCTCATGAATCTGGAATTATTAAATTATCTCGTTCTAGGTTTATTTTAAGCACCTCAAGTAGCGTGAGCTAAAAGCTCACGGCTGACGGCTTACAAAATTACTAGCCTTATAATTTTGAATTGTTGACAACGGATACAAGCCCCTGAATTCATTTCGGGGGTATTTTTTAATTTTGAATTGATAATTTATGGAGTTTAGACTATAGCGATTTTTAGCCTAATGAGGTACACATTATTTTTTCCATGTTCCCTATTCCCCTCCTGGGAGGGTTTAGGGGTGGGTTAATCTTCCCTGTTACCTGTTCCCTAAAACCAGTAAATCTGTACCTCACATAATTGAAAAACGCTATAAACTACTTCAAGGACTTGCCCCCTAGTTCATCAGCTTGTAGGGTGGGCAAAAACAGTTTGGTTATTTTGAGTATTTTAGATAATAGAACTTTGCACACCCTACTTTAATTAGTATTTTTTTGACTATAGCTACTTTTAGTTAGAGTGCTCTTGCAGCCAGTTGAGTAAGTCATCACTGGTCTGAAAATCCCAGATGGCTTCTGATAAACCTTCTAGGTCTTGGTGGGTCAAGGCTTCGATTAATGCCAAGGCATTAGTTGTGAGTTTACCAAAACGGCTCTCAAGCAGTCGCAATAGTAAATTTCTTTCCCCTTCTTCTCGTCCTTCTCTTTTCGCGAAACTCAATGCACCTCGCGCGTCCTCCAAAGCCATCTCCTGTTTGCGGAGTTTTTCCACTTCTGAGACATTCAACCCCGCTTGATTTGCTATAGTTAAGGCTTTTTCTAGCTGTGGGATTTCCCTGAGCTGGTCAGGAATAATTTCTAAGTTGGGCGCTTCTTTGATAAAATAGATCCACTTATCTATCACACTTTCCAACTCTTCCAGTTGCTTAGTAAATTTCGGAAGTTCCACAAACACCAGCTTGTCTTTTAAATCCACTACATCCCCAGCACTATAGGGGTCAATAATTTCTAAATCCTGGATGACCGAGTTACCGGAGTAGATCATGGCATTTAGGAAAGAAATCAGAATATCCTTACTCTGATCTGAGCCAAAGATTTTCTTGAAAGCAAAGTCAGTTTTCGGGCTGATGAATCTCATGGTTTTACCGGGTTACAAGGTTTATATAGGGAGGAGGGAGTAGGGAGGAGGGAGTAGGGAATAGGGGGAATATAGCGCTACGCGCAAGGCAATTCGTGTGTTCACAACCCAGATACAAACGCTAAGTACCTGGACAAAAATAAACCTCACTTCTTGATGCAAAGCGCGAGTGGGGGAAACCCCCTGTTCCGAAGCTGCATCGCTGTATTAACTTGTGTAAAGTTGCCAAAAGTCCGTCTGCTCCCTGCTCCGAAGTCCCTGCTCCCTATTTCAACAGTTAATTTTACTTGTGTCCTACTACTTATATATCATAGTAACATAGGTAAAAGAGTTTACATTATGGGTTTAACTCCAGGATAATCTGATCATGAACAAGCAATTATTTTCTCTAATTAAAATAACATCTATTATTTTGATTACTTGCGCTTTATGTCTAGAAATTTGGTATATTTATTTACAGCTAAATGATGGCTCTATACCAAGTAACCTCTATTCTGCATTGTGGCTAGCAAGTATCGCTTTAATCTCCCATTTTATTGAAGGTTTAATCGCTGCTTTTAAAGCAGAAAGTTGTGATAAAAATCCTATAACCTATGGCATTTATACGTTTTTTGTCGGGTTTGTTGGATTGTGGGAATTATTTAATCCAACTTCAGAAAGTTCTAGTTATAAATAAACCGTTGTACTGGCTTATTCCCCGATCTCAAGAAAAAAATGATTAGTGTAACTGACCACTTAGAATTAAGCGACCGTATTTTAGCAAGAGCCATATCCACAGGGCAAACGCATCTTAAGATATGGGATGATGCACCTTGGCTGCATCATCCCATATCTTACGAACTAGGGCGCTCTAGCGGACGCGATCGCGAATAGTGCCCTTTTTCCCGACAGGTGGTGCTCGCGCCGCTAAGCTTGAGGTGGTTATAGGTAAAGATCGGGTGTTGCTGAATCAAGAAATGCCTTATAATTATATATAAGATCGGGGTCTTATAGTAATCTTGCCCCCCACACTCCCGACTCCCGACTCCCTTCTTATTAATACTCACCTACCGTGCTCGTAATTCTGTTTCTAGTTTCCCTAAATCCTCTTTCAGGAAAACCGTAACTTGTCCAATGAAAGCCTTGCCGCTATCATTTTGGGTTATTTCTATCCAATAGCCGTATTGTTCTCCTGACAAAAGTTGACCCTGTTCAGCTGACCACAGTGGTAGGTTTTTTCGCCGTGATAAATCTAAGATTTCAGGAGTTGGATAGGTATATACAAACTGAGCGCTATTGTAATCTCGATAAATCTGTGGACCATAGACAGTGCGCAGAGATTCCTCCAGGCGTTCGAGGGTTACCCCATTAACTTGGTCATGGATAGCAATGCGTTCACTGCGAATCGTACTCCGGTCTTTTGGATAAGAGATGCTACCAGGAGGCAAGACCGTGGCTTGAAAGGTAAATCGTTCCCCAGCCGTATCACTTTTGCGAACTACTAAGCCATCTCCAATACCAGGCCGTAGAGTGGGGTGACCGTTAATCCATGCAGCTACTTGATCAGTTCTCTGACCAGGCAGGGCATTAACCGGATTGCCAGTTAGTGCGAATATAATGCCCAGTGATAGAAATGATCCTATTTTAATAACATTCATTGAGAGCACCTGTTAGCTGAGTTTTGGGTAAATCCTAGCATTTTGATACTCAAACAGAAAAACCCCGACCTCCAAAAGAAGTCGGGATGATTGTTACTAAAGAAAGATGGCTTTTAGAGCTGGTGGTGCGTTACGGGACAAGCTATCCCAACCCTGACTACCGTGAAAATGATGGCTAGCAGGTCCCTAACGCACCCTACGCACTATCTGCTGATAACTAACAGCTAATAGCTAATAGCAAACCCTAGAATCTATTACCTAGAACTCAAAGGTTGTACGGATGGCTCCAACCCAAATCGTATCATTGTCATCATCGTGATTAGGATTAAAAATCACGTAGGCTCCTGGAGTAATCGTGATGTTCTTGCTAATCGGGAATTTGTAATGTGCCTCAACCAGGTAAGAAGTATCATTATCTTCATCAGCACCATCAATGTCGGTAGCCTTAGGTGGCACACCTCCCGCAAAACTCAGCACAGCTCCCTCTTTGCCTAAATCCAGGAAAGACAGGTTAGCTGACCAAGTTAAGATTTCAGCATTGTCACCTTCTTCCACCGCACCATTATCATCTTCTGCTTCAGCATCAATATAACCAAACCAACCGCCGATATGAATTTGTGAGGTAAGACGAAAACTCGCTTGTGCTCCAAAGCGATTAGCAGAGGTAGCCGTCTCGCCAAAAGGCTCCCTGGCCAGGTCACTACCAGTGTTATCGGTAAGATTGACATCGTCTCCTGGCTGGTAGCTACGGAGGTAGGTCAAAGATATCTCCAAGTTATCAATGGGGGAAATACCCAGTTGAGCACCAGCGCTATAGGCACCATTGAACAATCCATCTCCCTGAGCAGGACTAGGCGCATCGCCATCATCAGCTAGATAAAGTAGTGATAGATTCAAGGCATCACTAAATTCATAGGTTAAACCGCCACCAGCTCCCTCTGGTCCCCGATGGACTAGGGGGTTACGGCGGACAAACCGGGATAAGCCACCACTGCCACTGCTTTCCACGAAGGGGTTGGTCGGGTCAAAAAGATCATCTATAGCAAGTCCAGATGTTCCCACATAAGCCGTGGTTTTTGTACCAATGGGGAAAAGATAGAACAAGTCAGGAAGTTCAACATTGTTCTCATTATCCTCATCATGACCCAAGCGAGCCGAGTCGGTACCAACCACATCATTGAGTTGAATAAAGTTTCCTGCCTCGAAACGAACTCTCAACCGGTCTTTCCCGGTGAAGCTGGTATCGAAGTTCAGACGTACGCGATCGCTTAAGGTAATGTTTTGATCAAAATCATCTCCACTACCATCAGCTTTTTCATCCCCAAAGGCACCAGCGAGGGTAAAGATCACCTGCCCTTCAAGTTTGGTGGTGGTAGAGAACTGATGGTCTTCTAGGAAAGCCACCCGACCTTCTAAGTTATCCACCCGTGCCCCTAGGGTAGCCAATTCGGATTCAAACTCTTGAATCAGCCGTTGCAGGGTTTCCAGGTCCTCCCGGGTAATAAAATCCGCCGTGCTAGCCGCAATTAACCGCTCAATCTGGTTCAAGCAAGCATTCAAACCAGCCGCAAATTCATAACGGGTAGTTGCCCGGTTTCCACGGAATGTGCGGTTAGGATAACCAGCAATACAGCCATACCGTTCTACCAGAGAGCGCAGAGCTTCATAAGCCCAGTCTCCTGGAGATACGTCCCGCAGTTGGGAAACACTGGTGACCTGGTCTATCGAATCTACATTTGTGCCCTCGTTGTTGTAGATATTGATTTGTTTTAAAATTTCCGAGTTAGACTCACTGGTAGCCTGGGCAACGGTTAGATCTTGTGGAGCCAGTTGAGTTTCAGTAGAAGATGCCTCAAGGCTGGGAGCACCATAGGCACTGTTAGCCACCAGCAGTGAAGCCCCTAGCACAGCGGGACTATATTTGATCGTATTCCAAAAAATTGTTGACATCCTTGCTCAATCAACCTCACACCTAGTAGACGACACTATTGGACTCAACTGAGTCCGCAATTTTTTCCTTATAACCACTAAAATTAGTTAGGTCTAAGACAACTCTGGATTAAGATATCATTTTTTGTGTGATTTTTCGAGAAAGATACTCATCCTCGATTTTAGTCACTTAAAATACCAATTTTCTTAAGCAACAGAGCAATGGGTTTCTGTGGGAAGTGCGATTATAGGGAGTAAGGTTGAAGGGGAGGTAAGGCTTTCTCTTAAACTAGTCCTAAACTAGTAAGGTATCTGCTGATCACTGACAGCAGATACCTTACTAGCAAACCTTAGAATTTTTACCTAGAATTTTTACCTACAATGTTTCCCTAGAACTTAAAAGTGGTACGGATTGCTCCAACCCAAATCGTATCATTGTCATCATCGTGATTAGGATTGAAAATCACGTAGGCTCCTGGAGTAATCAGGATGTTCTTGGTAATCGGGAATTTGTACTGTGCCTCAATCAGGTAGGAAGTATCATCATCGTCACTAGCACCATCAATGTCGGTAGCCTTAGGTGGCATACCCCCGGCAATACTGAACACAGCTCCCTCTTTGCCAAAATCGATGAAAGACAGGTTGGCTGCCCAAGTGACAATGTCAGCATTGTCACCCTCTTCCACCGTACCATTATCATCTTCCGCTTCAGCATCAATATAACCAAACCAACCGCCGAGATGAATTTGTTCAGTCAAGCGAAAACTAGCTTGTGCTCCTAAGCGATTAGCCGAGGTAGGCACGCCATTGCCGAAGGGGCGCTTAGCTAAGGGACTACCAGTGCTACCGGAAAGATTGATATCCCCTTCTCGCTGGTAGCTACGGACGTAGATCAAAGATAGATCCAAGTTATCAATCGGTGAAATAGCCAGTTCAGCACCAGCACTATAGGAACCATTGAACAATCCTAAGCCCTCACCGGGATTAGGCGCATCACCATCATCAGCTAGATAAAGTACTGATAGTTTCAAGGCATCACTAAATTTATAGCTGAAACCGGCACCAGCTCCCTCTGCTCCGCGAAGGGTTAGGGGGTTACGGCGGACAAACCGGGATAAGCCACCACTGCCACTGCTTCCCAGGAAGGGGTTGGTCGGGTTGAAAATGTTATTCAAGTCAAGGCCAGAGGTTCCCACATAACCCCTGAATTTCTTACCAATCGGGAAACGGTAGTACAAGTCATTAATCTCAACATCGTTACCACCACCGGCATCATGACCCAAGCGAGCCATGTCGGTACCAGTCACACCAGCGAGACTAGTAAAGTTTCCTGCCTGCAAACGAGTTCTCAACCGGTCTTTACCGGTGAAGCTGGTATCGAAGTTCAGACGTACCCGGTTACTTAAGGTAATGTTTTCATCAATACCATCTCCACTACCATCAGCTTTTTCATCCCCAAAGGCACCAGCGAAGGTAAACAGAACCTCCCCTTTGAGTTTGGTGGTGGTAGAGAACTGATGGTCTTCTAGGAAAGCCACCCGACCTTCTAGGTTATCCACCCGTGCCCCTAGGGTTGCCAATTCTGCTTCAAACTCTTGAATCAGCCGTTGCAGGGTTTCCAGGTCCTCCCGGGTAATAAAGTCAGCGGTGCTAGCTGCAATTAACCGCTCAATCTGGTTCAAGCAAGCATTCAAACCAGCCGCAAACTCATAACGAGTAGTTGCCCGGTTTCCACGGAATGTGCGGTTAGGATAACCAGCAATACAGCCATACCGTTCTACCAGAGAGCGCAAAGCTTCATAGGCCCAGTCACCAGGAGATACGTCCCGCAGTTGGGAAACACTGGTGACCTGGTCGATCGAATCTACATCCTTGCCCTCGTTGTTGTAGATATTGATTTGTTTTAAAATTTCCGAGTTAGACTCACTGGTGGCCTGGGCAACCGTTAGCTCTTGTTGACCCACTTGAGCTTCAGTAGAAGATTCCTCAAGGCTGGGAGCACCATAGGCACTGTTAGCTACCAGCAGTGAAGCCCCTAGCAAAGCTGGACTATATTTGATCGTATTCCAAAAAACTGTTGACATAATTTATCAATCAACCTCACACCTAGTAGACAACACGATTGGACTCAACGCAGTCCGCAACTTTCTCCTACAACCACTAAAATTCGGTAGTTATAGGACAACTCTGGATTAGCATATCATTCTTTGTGTGATCAGGGGAGCTAGCTTTTCGAGAAAAATACTCGATTGTAGTGACGTAGGATACCAATGTTTTTAAGCAACAGAGCAATAGCTGTCTGTGCGCTCTAGATTTTACCGGTTGAGGTTGAAGAGGAGGTAAGGCTTTGGTAATACTCAGGTTAAGAAGGACGCTTTTATGTTTACGGCTAGCATATTATCTGGCTAGGCTATGATATAGCAATCCTAATTGCAACGTCAACAAGCAAGGGGAGCAAATTCTTACCCATTGTTGCCCTCTTGGTTTGTTATGGTATGTAAAAACTCAGATTGGATTGCTATCTAAGCAGTGAACCTAACGGCCAGGAGTAACTCCTGAACGTTGACCAGTGACAATATAAGAGACTCGTTGACCGATATTGGTAGCATGGTCAGCCATTCGTTCTAAATGGCGAATCACTAGTCCCAGTAAAAGAATTGGTTCAACAACACCCTTGATATCCCTTTGACTGGCCAAGGTTTGATAAACTTGGTCATAGGCATCATCGACTGTGTCGTCCAGCTTTTTGACGGTTTGCCCAGCAATGGCATCTAAATCCGCTAGGGCTTTTAAACTTGTTGCCAGCATAGCTTGGGCATGATGAGACATCAGTTCAACCTCTGGCATACAGGGATGGGGTGGATAAGGAAACAGCTTGATTGATAGTTCTCCCAGGTCTTCAGCATAATCACCAATGCGCTCTAAGTCTCGTACTAGTTGCATAAAGGCACTCAGAAGCCGTAAATCTTGGGCAACGGGAGATTGCAGAGCCATTAGCGTCACACATTCCATCTCAATTTGGTGATAGTAGCCATCAATGCGCTTATCAAGAGAGGCAAGATGTTGGGCAGTCTCGAGATTGCGCTCAAAGAGGGCTTGATGGCTGAGTCGAAAAGATTGCTCTACCAGAGCCCCCATACGCAGAACATCTTGTGCCAAACGCTTCAGAGAGCGCTGGAAGTGGGAACGCTCAGACATGTTGCTGACAGAACTAGTAGGAGAAGATAAACTCACCATAAAATAGGGGTTGGTAAGGGAAGGCTGGAAGCCCCTGTCCTTTACATTTATGCATGGGTAAGAAAGCACTTAACATAAATAACTGCCCAACAGGACATCTTGATTAGATGCGTTCGCGTAGCGTGGCCAAAGGCCAATCGCGCTTAGCCATCCTTCCGGTGAACAAATTAACAGGCAGTATTTCAATGAAAGTTTTAGGGGTTACAGGTTAGCCGAATACAGGTTAGCTGGTTAGCTGGTTAGCTGGTTAGCTGGTTAGCTGGTTACAGGTTATTAAACCTTGGCCTATTGGCCACGCTACGGGAACAACCAAACAACTTTTAACCTTTAACCTTGGCCTTGGCCTTTGGGCTACGCTACGCGAATGGCCACGCTACGGGAACAACCTTTAACTTTCAACCTTTAACCTTTAACCAAACAACCTACCAGGGCGAGCAGGATAAGACACTATAACACTAAGTAATAGCAAATTGAATCAACCTTTGGTGGTATCTGGAAGTGCAATTTCTATACAGGCACCACCTGTTTCCCAGTGATTGCTGGCTAGGATAGAGCCACCGTGAGCTTCAATAATTTGCTGCACAATGGATAGTCCTAGACCACTGCCACCACGAACAGGTAAGGAGTCTCCATTACTATAATTAGTCTGCTCTCTGGCTCTTGACTGATCTCCCCGGTAAAGTCGCTCAAAGACACGGGGTAAATCTGACTCGGCAAAACCATCTCCTGCATCGATCACCTTAATTTGAATCCAAGTATCGCAAACAGCCGCCTTCTGGGAAGATATAGCATTAACCTCAACTCGAATGGCAGCCTGAGATGGGCTGTGTTTAATACTGTTGTCAAATAAATTCAGAAACACCTGAGTCAGGCGAGAGGGATCAGCTTGCAGATACACTTGATTAGGTCCATTATAGGCAAGGGTTAAGTCTTTCTGTTGGGCTAGGAGTTCTAAGGTTTGCCAGACCCTAAAAATTAAACTCTTTAGTTCTATGGATTGACAGTTAAGATGTAGAGTGGGGTCTTGCTTGAGTTTACTAATTTCCAGCCAATCTTCCACAAGCTGAATCAGCCGTTTGACTTCTGCGAGCATTTTCTCGACCCAGCGGCTTTCCTGAGGCTCCAGACGGCTCTGTAAGGTTTCCGCCACTAAACTAATGGAGGTTAAAGGGGTTCTTAGTTCGTGGGCTAAATCCCCAAACCACTGGTTGCGAGACTCAGCCAGTTCTACCAAAGGTTGTTGGTTTTCCAGAAACACACCAACTTGTTTATGGGGTAATGGCCAACTGGAAGCTCTTAGATAAAGCGATCGCATTTCACCCATGGCCTCCCCATTTAAGCAACTGGGGTGAAATACCCATTCACAGATCCCAGGTTGCTGCTGCTGACGGGTAGTTTCAATCAGCTGATCTAATTCGTAGGAACGCACCCACTCCAGGAATAACCGGATTTCTCCTGATTCCCAGTGATGAATATGTAATAACTGACGCGCTTGCTGGTTGCACCAGAGTAACTGGTTTTCTTCATCCACCAGAAAATAACCTAAGGGTGCTACCTGAACTACTCCCTGCCACGTTTGCAGTTCTTGCTCGATCTGTTCTCGTTGATGATTGGCTCTTGCGATCGCTTGCCGCAAACGAGAAACTGCCGACAACGAGTTGCTGGTAGCATCCGCCTGTAGTGTTCCCAGCATTTGCTGTAGCCGTCGTTTGAGTTGGTGCTGCTGCCACAGCCACAGCCCAATTCCCAAAGCCAGACCTAGTAAAAATGCTAGGATTATCATAACAAAAAAACAATATGAAGTATGAAGGACTTCGTACTTTATACTACTTTATCCTTTATCTATGCTTCATATTTCATTCATTATTTATCCTTGATTCTTGATATTTTCTCTATCCTTTCTCTATCCTTTCTCTATCCTTGATTATTTATCCAAACCGATAACCAAAACCGCGTACAGTGATCAGGTATTCTGGTTTACTAGGGTCTTCCTCTAATTTTTCCCGTAACCAGCGAATATGAACATCGACGGTTTTAGTATCTCCCACAAAATCCATTCCCCATACTTGATCAATTAATTGCTCCCGAGACCAAACTCGGCGGGGATTATTGATAAATAACTCCAAAAGTCGAAACTCTTTGGGAGATAAATTAACGTCTTCTCCCCGAACCATCACCCGACACTCTTGGGGGTACAGCTTGATCTCTCGGAATTGCTGCACTGGTGTTGGAGTCATACCATTCAAGTGTTGGCGACGAATTAAGGCTCGGCAACGAGCAATCAACTCCCGCATACTGAACGGTTTAGTGAGGTAGTCGTCTGCACCAACTTCCAAACCTAAAACCCGATCCGTTTCACTAGCTTTGGCACTCAGAATCAGGATAGGAATGGGATTTCCTCGATAACGTAGCAACCGACACAGATCTAAACCATTAACCTGAGGTAACATTAGGTCTAATATGAGCAAATCCACAGAGTAACCAGTTTGATCGGTATCCTGAAGCATACTCAAAGCTGTAGCACCGTCCGCAGCACTGAATACCTCGTAACCTTCTTCTTCCAGGGCTAGGACGATCATTTCTCGGATTAGTTCTTCGTCTTCCACCACTAAGACTTGTTTAGCCTTTGTCAGCTCAGAAGTGGAAGTACTGTGGGGTATGTCGAGAGCAAGCATAAAGTAAGAAAAGTTGGTAACTGAGGTTACACGTCAAGATATACAAGTAGTACCACGCATCTGTCAATCAGAATATTGACTTAATCATCAATTAACCTTATTTTTACCACAATCTTATCTGGCTGCGGATAGATTATGGAGCCATTTTGCCTAATTGAGAGAAAATTAACCGAAAATCCCAGGTAGTATAGCGCTACGCGCAAGTCAGCAAGGTTCTTGCGTCAGAAGTCAAAAGTAAGCTATGACTAAGTTTCGGAGTTTAGGAATGTCCTAATATTAATGGGTAGTGCTATATGATATGCAAACAAAACCTTGGCCTATTGGCCACGCAATCGCGTTCAACCTTATAACCTTCAACCTTATAACCTTGGCCTATTGGCCACGCAATCGCGTTCAACCTTCAACCTTATAACCTTCAACCTCTACACCTACTTGAAACGAGAGGTTTGGCAGATATCACAACTACTAACCCTCTAAGAGGATTAACCATGCTGTTACACTTGAGTACTTGGACAGAAATTGAAGCTTACCTAAAGCAATCACCAGGGATTATTCTGCCCATTGGTTCAACTGAACAACATGGACCAACTGGATTGATTGGCACCGACGCAATATGTGCAGAAGCGATCGCAAAAGGTGTCTCTGAAGCAACCAATGCCCTAGTTGCTCCAACCATTAATGTCGGGATGGCGCTACACCACACGGCTTTTCCCGGTAGCATCAGCTTGAAACCTAGTACATTAATTCAGGTGCTCAAAGACTACCTGACTTGCTTGACTAGAGCTGGGTTTACCAAGTTTTTCTTTATCAATGGTCATGGGGGTAATATCGCTACCCTTAAAGCAGCGTTTTCTGAAAGTTACGCCCACTTGAGTGATTTACAGATTCCTAATGGGGAAACGGTTCAGTGTCGGCTAGCTAATTGGTTTATGTGCCGTTCTGTATATAAATTAGCTAAGGAATTGTATGGGGATCAAGAAGGTTCCCATGCTACTCCTTCTGAGGTAGCACTTACCCAATATGTCTATCCCGAAGCGATTAAACAAGCACCCCTCTCAGAAACCGTTGCGTCTGGACACCCCATTTATGGAGCCGCAGATTTTCGTCGCCGTTATCCCGATGGTCGTATGGGGTCTAATCCAGCCTTAGCAACACCGCAACATGGTAAGCAGTTTTATGAGTTGGCAGTCAAGGAGTTGAGTGGTAGTTATTTGGAGTTTCTGGCAGCCGAGTAATTGGGAATCGGGAATTGGGAATCGGGAATCGGGAATCGGGAATCGGGAATCGGGAATCGGGAATTGGTTATGTAACTGGACTTGATCTTAGATCTGATCCTCGATATCTTCAGGGAAGTCTTGGCGTAATCCCCCAGGCAAGGCAGCGATAATGGCATCTAGTACTCTAGATACTTGAATAATTTCAATACCAAGATCAGATAAGGTTTGACCTTTGGGTATGATCGCTCGCTTGAACCCTAACTTGGCAGCTTCTTTGAGTCGGAGTTCCATCTGAGAGACTAGTCGCACTTGCCCGCCTAAGCTGATTTCACCAATCATAACGGTGCGAGGATCGACAACGCGATCTCGAAAACTGGCTACTACGGCAATAGCCATTCCTAAATCAGCTGCGGGTTCTTCTACTCCTAGCCCCCCCGCTGTTGCTACATAAGCATCTAATTTGGATAGGGGAATCCCGACTCGCTTTTCCAAGACTGCCAGAATTTGTTGTAACCGGTTGTAATCAACTCCAGTCGTTGAGCGCCGGGGTGCCCCATAACTAGCAGGACTTACTAGCGCTTGCAACTCTACCAGAATCGGACGAGTACCTTCACAAGCCACGACAGTAGCAGTACCAGGACTCATTTCATCCCGGTTACCCAAAAACAGATCAGAAGGATTCAAGACTTCCTGCAAACCGTTGCTGACCATTTCAAAAATACCGATTTCATGAGTAGCCCCAAAGCGGTTTTTCACAGAACGCAGTAGCCGATGGGAGGCAAAGCGATCGCCTTCGAAGTACAATACAGTATCCACTAAGTGTTCCAGTACCCTTGGTCCTGCGATCGCGCCTTCTTTGGTCACATGACCCACAATTAACAGAGTAATGTTTGACCGCTTTGCTACCTGCATCAGGGCGGAGGTACATTCCCGGACTTGAGCAACAGAACCAGGAGCAGAGGTCAAGGCCGGAAAATAAAGGGTCTGAATACTGTCAATCACTGCTACCTGAGGTTTCAGGGACTCCAACTCTCGCAGAATTTCCTCTAAATCGGTTTCTGGTAAGATATACAAATCAGCGTCTTTAGACTCAGATGTAGACTCAGAGTCTTGAGCAGCTATTGGAGTTTTTGATGATTTTGACTTAGAAGACTTAGACTTAGAAGACTTAGCCTCCTTTTTCACCCTACCGTTATTAGATTCGAGATCAGGGGTTTCTGCTGATACCACACCCAGGCGAGATGCTCGCAGCTTTACCTGCTGTCCTGATTCCTCTGCACAAACGTATAGAATGCGATGCAACTTAGCAAGTTGATTGGCAACTTGGAGCATTAAGGTTGATTTGCCAATTCCTGGATCGCCACCAATTAATACTAAAGACCCAGGCACAACACCACCTCCGAGGACTCGGTCAAGTTCTCCATAGCCTGAGGGGAAGCGGATCTGGACAGTATCAACAATTTCTGAGAAGGTAAGGGATGATCTTGGTTGAGCCGGTCCAGTGTTAGGCTCGTGGTTATCGGAATAAGTATTGGATTGCCAACCCCCGCGACTTATTTTGACCGGGGATGGGGGAGCTACCTCATCCAAGGAATTGTAAGTACCACAGGCAGGACATTTGCCGAACCATTGGGAGGACTCAGCACCACAGGCATTACACACATAGAGCGTTTTAGGCTTCGGCATCCTACTTGAAAAGTCTTAAAAACTCTTAAAAAAACTCAATAATTAAATTAACATTAATGAAAGTCAAGAAAGACTTCACCAGCAAGGAAAATATAATTCTCAACGATAAAACCAACTTTGTAAAGCGTTAGATTAAAGAGATAAACTACTGATAAATTAATAAATCATTAATCTTACTTCACCATTTCGGGAGTACAACGTCAATTGGAAACTCATAAAGAAAAAATTCTTGTTGTCGATGACGAGGCTAGTATCCGTCGGATATTAGAAACTCGCTTGTCTATGATTGGCTACGAAGTAGTCACAGCCGCCGATGGAGAAGAAGCCCTAGACACATTTCGTAATCAAGAGCCTGACCTAGTGGTGTTAGATGTGATGATGCCAAAGCTAGATGGTTATGGTGTTTGTCAAGAATTACGCAAGGAATCAGACATTCCCATTATTATGCTAACTGCTTTAGGGGATGTAGCTGATCGGATTACCGGTCTAGAGTTAGGAGCAGATGACTATGTGGTCAAGCCCTTTTCTCCAAAAGAATTGGAAGCCCGTATTCGCTCCGTACTGCGGCGCGTTGATAAAGTCGGAACTGGCGGTATTCCTAGTTCTGGCGTGATTCATGTTGCGAGTATCAAAATTGACACCAACAAGCGGCAGGTCTACAAAGGGGATGAGCGCATTCGGCTGACTGGAATGGAGTTCAGTCTTCTGGAATTATTAGTTAAACGTTCCGGAGAACCATTCTCCCGTTCTGAAATTTTGCAGGAAGTGTGGGGCTATACCCCCGAACGCCATGTAGATACCCGTGTAGTAGATGTCCACATCTCCCGGTTACGAGCCAAGTTAGAGGATGACCCGAGTAATCCTGAGCTAATTCTGACTGCACGAGGTACAGGTTATTTGTTCCAACGGATCATTGAACCGGGGGATGAAAAGTAGTAACACCTTGATGTTTCCTTTCAGCTGCCTAAGTACTGAACTAACAACCAACAGGTGAGTGATGGCTAAACCCGACCAAAATGATGTACTGCGGCTGCTGCCATTTGCGGTTGGAGGATTGGCAGGGGGTCTGTTGCTGATTAACCGTTTATTAACCTCCCAGCTAACCAATTCTCAAGCTCGTTCTGATGCTGTAGGGGTAATTGTTTGTGCTGTATTGATTTTGACAGGTTTACTGTGGCAGCAGGTACAGCCCAAACCTCCTGATGCAGTTAAACTGATTGGCGAGGAGGGTTTGGAACTCGCTCCAGAACTGCCAGATCAGGTAAAAACTGAATTAGCCTGGGCATCCCATCTATTACTAACTAATACAGTAACGCGATCGCTTGTGGTGGTATACCAAGGCAAAGTCCTGCTGCGGCGGGGGATCTTGGGCAAAAATCCCCAAGTCGAGCCTGGAGCTATTCTCAAGCGGGTTCTCGAAACTCAAAAAGCCGTCTATCTGGTTAACCTAAAGCTCTATCCAGGGCGACTTGAATTTGACTACTTGCCACATAACACACAAGGTGTAATATGTCAACCAATTGGCAATCAAGGAGCGCTAATTTTGGCAGCCAATGCTCCCCGAAGTTACACTAAACAAGATGAAAATTGGATTGAGGGGATTGCTGATAAACTCGCCAATACTCTCTCTGGTCATTTATAAGATGTGGGTACCGCTTCGAATTTAAATAATGTGGTTAATCATTTTGTACTGGTTCCTGATTCTGCTGATGCTAGTAGGCATTATTGGTTCGGTTGTTCCTGGCATTCCCGGTGCCATGTTGATTTTAGCTGCCACCATAATTTGGGGTATTGCTGAGGGCTTTAGTAGCGTCACCTGGCCATTGGGCGTAGCAATCTTTGTGTGGCTACTCGGTATGGGGGTCGATTTTTTAGCCGCTTACTGGGGAGCCAAAAAAGCTGGTGCTAGTAATTGGGGACAAATTGGTTCCATAATCGGCTTGTTCATGGGGGTTTTTGGTCTTTTACCCGCCTTGCCCTTCGGCGGACCGTTACTAGGGATTGTGCTGGGACCGTTGTTAGGGGCGTTTGTAGGTGAGTTTCTCTATCAACGGAAGTTAAAGTTACAGCCTAGAATTAAGCAATCCTTTAAAGCTGGCTTGGGGATTGTGGTCGGTTCATTGGTAGGAAATTTGATTCAGGGAATGCTTGCGATCGCTACTGTGGTGGTGTTTATTTTCACCACCTGGCCCCCAGGTGCAGGGATTTAGCTTGAAATTTAGATTGAAAAGGGTTATGGGTGCACTGCTTGCTAATTAACCCTAACAAGCTAACTAACAAGTTCACCGACTCAGCAATTTGCACCGTAGGCGATCGAGGGCATAGCAGGCGCTGATGTGACGTAGGTCAGACCGACTCCGATGTTGACCCAAGGTGTACTTGTAGCATTCTAAAATGCCATCTGGTCCGGCTAGACCAATGTAAACTAGACCCACAGGCTTGGTATCGGTATTGCCTCCAGGTCCAGCTATGCCTGTAATACTCAGTGACCAGGTTGAAGAAAGAAGCGATCGCACTCCTGTTGCCATTTGCTCTGCTACAACCTTACTTTCCGCCCCCATCGCCTTCAAATCTGAGGAATTCACTCCCAGTACACCAGTTTTGACAGCGTTATCATAGGCAATGATACCCCCCAGAAAGTAATTAGAACTCCCCGGGACACTGGTTATCATACTGCCAATACCGCCGCCAGTACAGGATTCTGCTACACTCAAAGTTTCTGAGGCACCCGTCAATAGCTGACCCACTACAGAGGCTAGGGTATCGGTGTCAGTACCGAAATAGTTAATTCCCCCGATCTCCTGTAATTTTTGGGCTACTGGTTCAATTAACTGTTGCGCTTCATTTTCTGAAGCCGCACGGGCAGAAACCCTTAACCTCACCTGTCCCTTACTAGCATAGGGAGCAACGGTGGGGTTGGTAAGGTCAAAAAAGGGAGCAACTTTCTCAGCCAAAGCCGATTCTCCAATCCCCCAAAACCGCAACATCCGGCTATAAACGATTTCTTTACCCCAGCCTTGGCTTTTGAGATAGGGAACAGCCGTGTCTCGCCACATCTGGTGCATTTCCCTAGGAACACCAGGAAACGTGAGAATGGTTAAATCAGCACGGGGTTTCCAGATGATACCAGGAGCTGTTCCGTTCAGGTTGGGTAATACTTGTGCCCCTTCTGGAATTAGGGCTTGCTTGCGGTTATTGGTAGTTAATTGACGTCCCCGCCGGGCAAACTTCTGAGTGATGTCCTCTATAACATCCGGTTCTTCAATCAGAGGAGCACCAAAAAATTTAGCGATCGCTTCCGTGGTCAAGTCATCGGGCGTCGGACCAAGACCACCAGTAAATATTAGGATAGTGGAGCGCTCACTAGCAATTGCCAATACTTGCTGTAAACGCCCGATATTATCTCCCACTACTGTCTGATAGTAGTGAGGAATCCCCAATGCCGCTAGCTCCTGGGCTAAAAACTGAGCATTGCTGTTGAGAATATCCCCCAGCAGCAGTTCAGTACCTACACAAATAATTTCTGCACTCATCGATTATGCCTCAGGGGCAAGATAACATTCATTTCTTTCGGATCTTATCTTATAATCTCACACTGACAGCAATTTTAAAACTATAGCGTTTTCACAAAAAAGGGAACAGGGAATAGGGAATAGGGAATAGGGAATAGGGAGTAGGGAGTAGGTAATATGGCATCAAAAATTATCCTAATTCATTTATAAATGAATTAGGCTTATGATTATGACATTTATTTTGTTATTAAAAAAAATGTCATAATCTATTTTTAAATTATATATTCAATATCGATTAATAGCGTTTTTAATAGTTATGAGGTACACAATATTTTTTCCCGATTCCCGATTCCCGATTCCCGATTCCCCATTCCCGATTCCCGATTCCCCATTCCCGATTCCCGATTCCCTAATTCCCTAATTACCCGCTTGGATAACACTCGAAGCGGCTTCAGCATCCATTGGCTCCGACAAAAAAAACCTTGCCCATAATCACAATTTAACTCTTGCAAGCTTGCCATTTGTTCAGGAGTTTCGATGGCTTTCGCTGTTACTGTTATCCCGAGCTGGTGAGCTATAAATATGATAGTTTTAACAATAGCTGCATTTTTGGGTTCAGACTCCATGGTTTGGATAAAAAAAGGGTCAATTTTAAAGATGTTTATCGGCAGATTCGTTAAATGAGCCAGACAATAGTAGCTACTGCCAAAATCATCTAGGGCTAATTGAATCCCCTCAGCTTGGAGTTGGTTTAAGTCTATACATCCGTCGGCTTTTGCAGCTAGTAGAGAATTTTCGGTAATTTCTAATATTAAATTACTCCCAGATATACCAGTCTCCTGCAAAATTTGTTGAAGCTGAGGCAGGAAAGTGGGATGGCACAGTTGTTGTGCAGAAAGGTTGACACTGATGAACAATGGTATAGTATTCCGCAGATGCTGCCATTCATGCAACTGCCAACAAGCAGTACTCAAAACCCACTCCCCCAGGGGAAGAATCAGTCCGGTTTGCTCAGCAATCGATAGAAACTGGGATGGCCTGATCAGTCCCTGCTTGGGGTGCTGCCAAGGCACCAACACCTCAAACCCCAGGATTTGCCTGGTCTCTAGGGACATAATTGGCTGATAGTTTAGTATAAACTCATGCTGCCCTACTGCCCTATACAATTCCTCTTCTAATTCTTCCTCTAACTTTCCCAAACCCAACCATCGCCCTGGCCTTGGTTGGTACATACTGCGTAGCCATCGCCACCTGTGGCTTTGACTTGATACAGAGCTCTGTCAGCCCTAGCGATTAACATTCCTGGTTTTTGATCCAGTTTAGGAATCTCGCTGGCGATTCCTAAACTCAGGGTGAGCTGCTCTCTAATCGGGGCACTATGATTATCACTATGATTTTAATAGCGATAATTAATGATTTTTATACCTTGCACCGCCTTTTGAATCAAGTGGGCAACCTCTGTAGCCCCAGAGGCATCGGTATTGGGCAAAAGTACCGCAAATTCATCACCACCGTAGCGGGCGACTAAATCAGCTGGACGTTTGACCACATCACGGATAGCTTGGGCAATTTGTTGAAGACATTGATCACCGTTTTGGTGACCATAGGAATCGTTGTAGCGTTTGAAGCTATCCACATCAATTAAAATTATAGCCAAAGGTAACTGGTCTCGCCGTTGTCACCCCCTCAGCTCCCTGCTCCGAAGTCCCTATTCCCTGACATTCCCCCTCAAAGCCAATTGATCAATTTACCTCTTCCATTAAGAGAATCACACCCTGACGTTCCCCCTCATATCAAGTCTGGTTGAATACCCATAATTAAAGAGAGGGTGGGGAGGGTGGGAGGTGTGGGGAGATGGGGAGATGGGAACCCACCCCTAACCCCTCCCAGGAGGGGAATATGGGGAGATCGGGAGATTTTTATTAAGGGTAATTATCCTGACATGATATTACGGCAAACCAGTAGGTCAAGGCGAGGGTAGTGATAAACATGATGTCAAAGCCTCCGAGCGAAAATGGCTGGAGACTGATTCGTCGGGTTCGTTTCACATAGGTGCGCTTTCCCCATTAAGAATTAAATTCGCCACGGGTCGTACCTGAGTAATCATGATCCTGACCCGGCGATGGCCTCACGAAAACAACATGATAAACGACGGTATCGACTGGAATTCAAAATACTTTCGTACCAGTACGTGGTTGATTAGTTTTGTCAGTCAACCAGGGTTAATTCAGTTTCCTAAGCAAGACCTTATCAAATTCTCAGTTAACGGTCACTCCCTCCTCAGTTAAGACCTGCATTCTAGTAATTAAAGATAAGCAGTTCACCAATTAAGCTAATCAATCTTAGGAGGAACAAACATGAAACGTCTCGTACTTGGCAGTTTAGGCACTTTGTTGATTGCTACCGCTACCACTCCCGTCTTAGCATCAGAAATCGCTGCAAACTCCACCACCAGCCGTAACAATATTGTCGAAGTTCAACCATTTAACCTGGTCTATCTGGCTTATCAAGGCTACTTTGCTGACCAAGGTATTCCCAGTAATGCTGGTTTCATCAGCGCTGTAAAAACCAAGAGAATTACCGCCAAAGACCTAGTAGCAAGTGCTATTGCAAGAGGAAGATTATCCCCAGAAACCATCAATGATTCTAGCTATCTGGCTCATGTGAAAACTCAACTATCCAACCTGGATAATGATTAATACTTAGGTAAGTATTTAGCCGTCAGCGGTCAGCCGTCAGCGGTCAGCCGTGAGCTAAAAGCGCATTAGCTAATAGCTGATAGCACCTCAAGTAGCGTGCGCGTAGCGTATTAGCTGATTGCTGAATGCTTACAAAATATCAAATCCTGGCTGGGGTTTGGATTTAACCATGTGTTTCTTAATAGATTAGCTAAACTATAAGTGGTTTTTCCAAAGTACAAAAAAGGTGTTTTCTGAAAACATATCAGTCACCTAATATATTTGAGAGTCAGTGGCAACTCTATTAAAAAATACTGACTAACAATTACATGAAACACCGTGAAATTTACGGCATCTTACACGCATTTATAGTCAGCTACTTTCCAACGCCCTTCTCCATGCTTGACCTCGGCTGCGGTGATGCTAGCTTCACCGCCCAGGCTTTAGCCAATACCACTATTGCTTCCTACAAAGGTATTGACCTCTCTGAGCCAGCACTAGAGATTGCTTGTGATAACATGAATTCTATCCCCTGCGAACAGACATTGATCCAGGGCGACTTCTTTGAAGTAGTTTCTGAGTTGGGACAAAAGCAGCAGGATAGGTTCGACGGGATTCTAAGTTCTTTTGCGTTCCATCACCTCAGTTTTGAGCAAAAAGATGGTATTATGGCTAAGCTGAGTCATCTGCTAAAAGCTGATGGTGTTTTTATTCTGATCGATATAGTTTCCACAGATGGAGAAACCCGAAACGCCTATCTAAGACGTTACCTAGAGGGTGTTTACCAAGACTGGGCTCAACTGACTCCGGAAGAAGTTTCCATGGTCGAGGGTCATATATTGTCTAGTGATTTTCCCGAAACCCAAACCACCCTGCAATCCCTTGCCCAGAAACATAATTTTAATCGGGTTGAGTGTCTGTATCGGGATCCCCTCAACACTAGCCAAGTGTTGTGCTTTTACAAAAATAGCGCTAAAAGCCCACTCCAGCTAGGGGTAAGATGAATGGGTGCCAGATTGAGATAGAAGGATGAGAAACTCAGCTCAAGCTCAAAAATCCTCAGAAATCAGGTACGGTAGGGAATAGCAAAACGGAAATCCAAAAGGATCTCAAACCCTTGGAGACCTATCTGTAAGTGGGGTGTAGTTGAGTATGAAAATTATCAGCCTATTAGCTGCGATCGCAATATTTCTAATCTCGGCTTGTTCCAATCAATCTGCGTCAACACCACTAACGGTGAGCATGCATTTGACTGATACCAAAGGCATTGGTAAAGAGATTGGCATTGTCAAAGCAACCCAAACCGAGAAGGGTCTGCAGCTAACCTCGAATCTGTCTGGATTAACTCCTGGAGAACATGGCTTCCATGTCCATACAAACCCCAACTGTGGTCCAGCCGAGAAGGAAGGTAAAGTAGTTCCAGGCTTAGCTGCTGGTGGTCATTATGATCCAGAAAATACCGGCAAACATGAAGGACCATTCGGTAATGGTCATTTAGGTGATTTGCCAAGGCTAGTGGTTAATCAACAGGGTGTTGCTAACACTCCAGTCGTAGCCCCACGGTTAAAGGTTGCTGACCTTAAGGGTCACTCTCTGATCATTCACGCCCAAGGTGACAATTATTCAGACACTCCCAAACCCTTGGGAGGGGGTGGTGCTCGAGCGGCTTGTGGTGTGATTTAGCCACAGTTTTGTGCGTTTTAGTGAACGGGTAAGCTATCAGCGTGTCGCGTATCAGCGTGTCGCGTATCAGTTATCAGCTTATGGGTTAGGTCCGATGCGTCGAAGCCTGTGCCACGACGCTACTGTTCGCGTTGGCGCAGCGTGGCTACAGGCCAAGGGTGCCCGTAGCGCAATCGGTGTTTTTCAATAAAAGAGGTAAGCATTCGTTTAATCTTGAGTTATGGGACGCTGAAGGCTGACAGCTGAACGCGCACGCGTGAGCTTTTAGCTCACGGCTGTTGGCGTAGCCTGCGCGTAGCGCATATGCTTACAGAATTTTGGATCAGCTTACTATTGGTTTTAATGAGTTCTTGTTGTTCTGGCCAGAATAATGTTGGTAATTCATCTATTGGAAACCACCCCAGCTGGTAACTGAGATTTGGATCAGTAGGAGTCCCCTCAATTTGGTCAGTAATGAACAGAAAATAGTAAGTCTTTTTCCAACACTGTTTGGCAAAGTCTAATCGTTCCTTAACTCCCAGTTCAGCAATAAATTTCAGGTCATTTAAGCCCGCTTCTTCCGCAATTTCTCGCTCTGCCGCCTCTAAAATGCTTTCTCCTGGTTCTACATGACCTTTGGGTAAGACGTATTCAAGTCTATTGCCTTCTTGAACTAGAGCAATGTATATCTGCTGCTCCCAACGGCGGGCAACAATACCACCAGCAGAGGTAGCCTCAGAAACTCCAGGCGGTCGTTGGTACCAAGTTTCATCAATAATCATTTTATATAGCAATTATCATCACGAGTGAGGTACAAATGTCTGGGTTTTAGGGAATAGGGAATAGGGAATAGGGAACAGGGAACTCAGAAGAGGGAATAGGTAAGAGCGAAAAACTTCTGTGTAGCTGATAGCTATTAAAAACGCAGGGTAATCGCATTGAATTTGGTATAAATTGTACTTGACAAAAGAAATAAAGAGGATAATCAAACTCGGCCTTGGCAACAATCGAAGCAGTTTTGGAGGATCTTATCAAGTTATCATCAGAGAAAT
>NZ_JAAHHW010000061.1:0-10998 GCF_010692325.1 Moorena sp. SIO3I8
AAACTGAGAACTGCTACCTCAGTGGTGCCTCCACCGATATCAATAATCATGTTACCGGTTGGTTCTGCTACAGGTAATCCAGCACCAATGGCTGCTGCTACTGGTTCATCAATTAACCTAACTTCTCTAGCACCAGCCTGTAATGCGGCTTCCATGACGGCTCGTCGTTCCACACCTGTGACACCGCTAGGGATACCAATCACAATCCGAGGTGAAACTAGGGCTTTGCCTTCGTTTACCCGCTGGATGAAGTGCTTCAGCATCAGTTCAGCGGTATCGAAGTCGGCAATCACACCATCCCGTAAAGGACGTAGGGCAACTACATTACCTGGGGTTCTTCCCAACATCTTTTTTGCCTCTTCGCCTACGGCTAGAGGAAGCTTTTCGTCTTGATCAATGGCAACCACAGAAGGCTCTTGAAGAACAATGCCCTTACCAGATACATAGACTAAGGTGTTAGCTGTACCCAGGTCTATACCCATGTCCCGTGACAGGGAAAAGTGATTCAAAATACTCACTAGTTTCTACGCCTCACAAAATGCTGTGTACAACCGAAATTGCACCGGAACTGTAACTGAGGTGGATTCTATTATGTTTTTTCCAGTTAGTCTAGTACGCTAGTACACTAGGTGATCATGATTCTCCGGATACTATTTGGAAGAAATTTCTGCAAATACACCTAGCTGCAAATACATAACGGTTTCACCGGCTCAAGTTAAGCTCAAGTTGACTAGAATACTCTGGATGATTGACTTGCTTCGGTCACTTAAAATAAGTCTTAAAATAAGTTAGTAATTGTTATACACCAGCTCAATCTGCTATTGTAGAGCCATAATCAGTACAAAAGTACCAATATAACTATGAGTCTCAATGTTGTCCATTTAGTCGGTCGTGCAGGTACAGACCCAGATGTTAAGTATTTTGAGTCTGGCGGTGTATTGTGTAAACTGGCCCTGGCAGTGAGACGACGGACACGCAATAGTGATCAGCCTGACTGGTTCAACTTAGAGATTTGGGGGAAGACGGCGGAAGTAGCTGCTAATTATGTGCGTAAAGGTAGCTTAATTGGTGTAAAAGGGTCTTTGAAAATTGACACTTGGAGCGATCGCACCACCGGAGCTGATCGCTCACAACCTGTGATCCGAGTAGAGCGCCTTGATTTACTTGGCTCTAAGCGTGATAGTGATCCGAGCGCTGTAAGTAGCTATGATAACACCGAATTTTGAATAGTTTTGATTTACACTCACACCTCTTTACTAGTCTAGCTATTAGCTTCCCAGGAAGCTAATAGCTCATGAGTATAGGTAACGCGAGTTCTTCCTTCGGTCGTCGCCCTAAGTATAAGCTAAAACACTTATGGCTAAAATACTTATGGTTAAAATACTTAGTTCTACTGCTTAACTAATGCTATGAACTAGATGTATTGCTTTTCAGCCAATTCCTGTGTAATGGTTATTACTTACCAGTTGCCGATCACTAGTTGCACATCCTTAAGACCACATTTTCTGATCCTACAGGTTCACCAAGAAGCCGTCTTACCTCAGTTTATGACCTGGCTAACCAGGTGGGCACTGTCGAATCTCGCTTGAAGTTTCTGGGTATTTTCCCAGTCTACTGCCGCAAATCCGATTAGTTCCCTTATATATATGAGCATAGATCAAAAAACACTATTGGCAGTCACCAACTTCCCAGTAAAACCTGCTGACTCTATTGTAGTAGTTGATCAAAATATGTGCAACATCTAGGTGTTTGAGCACGGAAATGCCTAGCAGGAGAAAATAGTGTAAGACTTGACTGATTTTATTGATATTGGAACTATTGCGTGACTACAATCATTTCCTTAAATACTAACCATTTCCAAACCTTAGACTTGTCTCCAGCTCAGACAGTGATTGAAACGTGGCTGCAAGACGGTGCGATCGCAAACTATGAGCAGCAGCTAGGCTTTAAGATTGATTTTGATTGCGATCCTGAGGATCCTCGGGAATTCTCAGAAATCCCAGAGGTGCGGTTATGGTTTGTGCGCTTGGATGCTACCTATCCCTGGTTACCTTTTCTACTAGATTGGAAATCTGGGGAATTCGTCCGCTATACTGCTATGCTAGTGCCTCACCAATTTAATCGTACAGAAGGCATCCAGTACAACTCTGAAGCCTTAGAAATCTTCGTGATGCAGAAAATCTTTGTACTAAGTCAGTGGTTAAAGGAGTGGGGTATACAGAGCCCATCCCGCCTCAAGTCGATGGCTCAGTTACTCGGCTATGAACTAGATGATACTTTGTTTAATCTGATCGAGACCTCAGGGGGTGATATCAAGTCTGGTTGAATACCCATCATAAAAAAGATGGATAGGGAGATGGGTAGATGGAGCCGGGGCTGATAAGTACAAGAAACGCTATAGTTGGACAAGAGATACTATCAAAGGGCAGTTTATGCCTGCGCAAAGTACCTGTGCAAAGTATAACTCCACATCGGGTTGATGATCTATCTTAATCAACCCCTATAGCGTCAGCTTCCCATCTTAAACAGAGTTTGGGGAAAAGAGAAAAGCGGCTGATGATTTCCTCAAGACATACTGGAATTATACTAGCTACCCCAAATTTGCTCTAATACAGTTTCCGGTTTGATATCGGCAATCCGACCAGTAGGTGATTGAATACCGTATACCCCCTCCTTGGCAGGTAGTAGTTTGTTTGCCTCTGTCGGACCAAACAAGGCAATGGTAGGAGTACCAACAGCTACAGCTAGATGCATCGGTGCACTATCGGTACACAGCATCAAATTAGCACCGGCAATCATGGCTGACAATTTACCAATATCTTCTGGAGCAGTAACCTTGAGGTCACGATGGTACTCCATCATCGCCTGGCACCATTCTGCATCCTCTGGCCCTTTTAGCAAGACAATGGGCAGATCTGGTTGTTTTTGGCGAATGTCTTCAACAATCTTCTGCCATTTCTCAACTGGGTAGATTTTATCAATTCCTTGGGACAGAGCGAGTTGACTAGAACCGCCATGAATAAGAATGTAGCCAATTTCTGGAATCTCTAGCTGTTGCTGTTGAGCTTCTGCCCATTCAATATCTGATTTGGGAACCCTAACAGCGAGTTCTTGACAAGGAACGTTAATACCGAAACCTAGTAGTAAGTCATGGTACATATGGGCAGCATACTGCTCAGTTTTTAGGGGCACAGGGTTGGTAAAAAACAAATCCCTTGAACCAGCTTGGTAACCAATTCGACGCACAATACCAGTCATCCAGAGCAACAGCCCAACTGACCACCGACGTCCTAGGGTCATGGCAGCATCGTACTCGCGATCGCGGATCACTCCCAACAAGTTACCAAAATCTGCGAGACCATTGCGGTCTTTAAAATCAAAGGTTAGAACTTCATCGACTGACTGACAAACCCGATAAGCCCCCTTGGCTCGCGGTTCCACAATAACGTCAATCTCAGCTTTGGGATAATACTGTTTTAGTTGTGAGAGGGTGGGAAAGAACAGGATTTGGTCGCCAATTCCACCAGGAACAAGGGCTAGTATTCTCATCTCAAATTGCTTGAGCTTACGGATCAGATTAATTTTAACTTGACGCTGGAAGGACTAATTCTGAATTCTATCGAGGGCATATTATCCTAAGCTCAGGCATGAAGCAGCAGCTAAGAGGTAGAAAATCGTGCATTTATTAATTCCAGCAGCCGGAATGGGACGACGGATGGGGAGCGATCGCAATAAGCTTCTTTTAACACTTCTAGGTAAACCAATACTGGCTTGGACACTGCTAGCAGCAGAGAAAGCCAGTAGTATTACCTGGATTGGGATCATGGGACAACCCTATGACTGGCCAGAGTTTAAAGCAATTCTAGCTGAACTTGCCCTATCTAAACCTGTGGAGTTGATTGAGGGGGGGGAAACACGGCAAGAATCTGTCTATAATGGCTTGCAGGCTTTACCAGCAGAAGCCGAAAGGGTGTTGATTCACGATGGTGCTAGATGCTTAGCTACCCCTGAGTTACTGGCACGGTGTGCCGAAGTCTTAATGGATTGTCCCGGTCTAATTGCCGCTGTGCCTGTTAAGGATACCATTAAAGTAGTGGATGAAGCCAATCTTGTTCAAGATACACCGGATCGGAAGGGATTGTGGGCAGCACAGACACCCCAGGGATTTGAGGTGAAGTTGTTGAAACAGTGCCATGACCAAGGACGTAAGGCTGGCTGGGAAGTTACGGATGATGCCGCTTTGTTTGAACGGTGCAGCTTGCCAGTCAAGATTGTGGAAGGGGAGGAGACGAATTTGAAGGTAACTACCCCAGTTGATTTAGCGATCGCAGAATTTATCTTGCGCCAGCGTTTTGATCTCAGTGAGACCAAATCTAGTTAATTAATTAATTGATTATAATTAATTATCGTTTCTGTTGTGCCAGGGAATAGAAAATTGCCAGGTACCAATAATGAAATCACTATGGAGATCCAACAACGCCACCCTTGGCCAGTCAATAGTGAAGAAGCTAAAGCAATTCAACAACAACTACAACCTGAGGTAATTTCTGAAGATCAGTTGGGGGAAGTGCAGTATGTTGCGGGTGTAGATGTAGGTTTTGAGGAGGATGGCGCTATATCACAGGCAGCAGTAGCAGTTTTAAGCTTTCCCGACTTGCAGCTGAGGGAAAATGCGATCGCATCCAGACCCACTACCTTTCCCTATGTACCAGGCTTCCTATCATTCCGAGAAGTCCCTGTATTACTGGATGCTTTGGAAAAAATTAGCATTATCCCTGACTTAATTTTGTGTGATGGTCAGGGCATTGCCCATCCTCGTCGCTTTGGTCTTGCCTGCCATCTGGGGGTACTGACAGATATTCCTACCATTGGTGTGGCTAAGTCCCGATTCATTGGTTATCATGAGGAGTTGCCCGAAAACAAAGGTAATTGGCAACCGCTGAGCCATGATGGAGAAATCATTGGAGCCGTTGTGCGTACTCGGACTGGAGTTAAGCCAGTCTATGTTTCCATTGGTCATCGCATCAGCTTACCCACAGCAATTGATTATGTATTGCGCTGCACATCTAAGTATCGATTACCAGAAACAACTCGCTGGGCTGATCAACTAGCATCAAATAGAATTAAGAATTAAGAATTAAGAATTAAGAATTAAGAATTAAGAATTGAAAATGAAGAATTGAAAATTAAGAATTTGACATTCTTCCTTCTACATTCTTCCTTCTACATTCTTCCTTCTACATTCTTCCTTCTACATTCTTCCTTCTACATTCTTCCTTCTACATTCTTCCTTCTACATTCTTAATTCTTCATTCTTCATTCTTCATTCTTCATTCTTTTGGTAATACCTCTTCTTCTAATCGATTAACCCGTTCCTTGAGTTCTATTACTAAGGTAGCAAGACGCTTAAACATTGGGTGTTCAGGGTCTACCCTGCTATAGGTATCAGTTGGTGATTGTATGTGGTGTTGACTGGGTCGATTACTGTCAGGAATTGACTGGCTGACCTGACGTAACTGAGACTCTAACTGATTGATTTTAAATCTCAAGTTAGTTATCTCAGATTCAAGAGAAGCAATCCGGGATTCTACAACAGTTATAGAAGCTGTGGCGGGTGGAACAAACTGTGAGATAAAAATTCCTAAGATTAATCCAAAACCGAGTATTACGATTGTTCGTTTCAAAGTACTTCCACCCCATTAGTTATCTTACTACCCATTATGACTATAGCAGTTTTCAATTAGGTGAGGTACAAATTTTTGGGTAATAGGTAATAGGTAATAGGTAATAGGTAATGGGGAATCCGGAATCGGGAATCCGGAATCGGGAATCGGGAATCCGGAATCGGGAATCGGGAATCGGGAACAGGGAAAAAATCCTGTGTACCTCATTAGGTTAGAACCCGCTATAGTTCATGTGGACTTTCATTGTAAGCATTGAACTATTAGCAGTTAGCTGAAGGGCTAAAGGCATACTATTAATGGCTGATAGCGGATAGCGGTAGGCTGAATAGTTACATTGATAGTTACATTGGGATAGCCAAGATCTAACAAAAAGAGCGAGTCACTTATGAAATCGCTCTTTTTGATAAGGGGATAAATAGTTAAGGACAAAGTAGAATTATAAATTTGTCTGAGGGATATTTTAACCCAAAGACATAGCTCCTTAGACATAGTTTGTCTCTCCTCCCTGATTGATTGATCAGGTTTTAGGCTGTTTCCAACCAGTCATAAATTTTATCTAATTGCTCCAGAGTTACCAAACCATACTGCCAAAGAATCATTGGCCAAAGTCCTGGATCTTGTTCCCGGTGTCGTTGTGCGATCGCAATTGAATCTCTTGAAATTGCTAACTCTTCTTGGAGAAAATGCAAGAATTTTGTATAGGTTTTTGGTGCCATTAGTTGTCTTTCACCTCCTTTAATAGGCTCTATTTTGGAATTAGTAATCTGAATGTGTAAACCATCAGTAGCCACTATCTCATCTGTCCACTAGGAAATTACAAGCGTCGGTTATAACTGACATAGAAACAGTCAGTAATTTTCAGGTTTTAAGGATAATTAATCCCATAGGAAAAGAGTTAACTTTCCCAATCATCACCCGACTAGGGTTTAGGATGACAGGACTAGCACTCTAGTACCCCTGTGTAAATTTTCAGGGTTACAAGGCTGATTACCTGTGTCCTAAATCACTGCTAACCTGAGATTTTCGTCAACCTAGAACAGCAATATTATGTGTCTTGATGCAGTCGCTCATGGGGGAAACCCCCGCAGGTCGGCGCTGCATCGCTTTCTTTCCAGTATCGAGATGAAATACCCTACTAGCATCACCCCTAGACCTTGCCAACACAGTGAGTTGGCAAGACCCTGGTAGCTCATATGGTTAAGTCAAGCAAAATTCGACAGTTTTAAATACACACTCCCTAAGGCGCTTGAGTGACAAGCGTCTGTCAAGTTAAAAACTTTGGCTGGCGTACGCTATAACTGACTACTCTCTCACACCATCAACTTAGCGATTCACCGCTAAGACTCAGTAGCGTCACCCCTACCCTTGTTTTCCCAACCTTGATTAATTATGTCAAGGGTAGCCATTAGTAATCAAGGGTATAGTCATTTGCGAGATTTTTACATCTGTCTTAGGAAAGATTACCCTAATTTAGCTTAATCCGCCAGAAGCCCCACGACAGAGGTAAGCATTTAACTATAACTCCGAAACGTAAGTAATCGCTTACTTCTGACTTCTGACTTCTTACTTCTAACTTGCGCGTAGCGCTATATTAGTTAGGTGCGGTAGTACTCCCATCCAGAAATTTGACATTTACCTGGTCACCTACTTTCAGACCCAGTTCAGCCGCACGTCCGCCACGAAGTTCAATCACTTGGTCAATAATTTTCATTCCTGGACCATAGGTAGGGCATTCATCGGTTTCGCAGGGGGGGACAGATTTTGCGATCGCTTTTACTTCCCCATTTCTTAGAAAGACCATATCCAGCTCGATTTTAACATTCTTCATCCAAAAGCTGACAGGTCGTGGTGGGTAGAAGCCAAATAACATGCCCCGATCCGGTGCTAGAGATAGGCGATACATCAACCCCATTGCCTTTTGCTCACGGGTCTGTGCCACTTCCAGCGAAATCCGCTCACCTGCGATTTCAGCTTCAGCAGAAATTGGTAACATTTGACCTAATTTGGTTGGTGATTGTGATACTGATGGCGCTGTTGCTGGCGGTTGACCAGATTTGACAGAGTTACTATTTATAGTGTCTTCTGGAACTGACCCTGCTGAACAGCCCATCAGTAAAATACTTAGTGCTATTGAACATAGAGTGATTTGAAACTTCATAGCCCTTTTCCCTATTATCAAGTATCAAGTATCAAGTATGAAGTGGGGAGTCGGGAGTCGGGAGTCGGGAGTCGGGAGTCGGGAGTCGGGAGTGGGAAGTGCGAACCATGGCATTGATTGGTTACTCAGCCACTAGTATAGTTTCACCCAACACCGTTCAAGCTCCAACTTCTAACCTCCAACCTCTAACCTCTAACCTCTAACCTCCAACCTCCAACCTCCAACCTTGGCCTTTGGCCACGCTACGCGAACAACCTCCAACCTTGGCCTTTGGCCACGCTACGCGAACAACCTCCAACCTTGGCCTTTGGCCACGCTACGCGAACAACCTTCAACCTTGGCCTTTGGCCACGCTACGCGAACAACCTTCAACCTTGGCCTTTGGCCACGCTACGCGAACAACCTTCAACCCCACAACCCTAAGCCTCCCGCAACACATAACCAACACCACGCACTGTCTGGATTAATCGCCTTTCACCTTCATCTTCTATCTTGAGACGTAAATAGCGAATATAGACTTCGATGACATTGGACTCTCCCATAAAGTCATAACCCCAAACATTTTCCAAAATTTGTTCGCGAGTTAATACTTCCCTGGGATGGCTGATCAAATACTTGAGCAGCTCAAACTCTTTCATGGTCAAATCAATAACCCGTCCATTGCGCATTGCTCTACGCTGGCTTAGGTCTAAAGTTAGTTCTCCAAACCTAAGCTGCTCGGAGCCTCCTGTTTTTGGCTCTAGATAAAGGCGCACCATTTTCACAAATGGTTCTGTGCGATAGGGTTTCAGGAAATAATCATCAGCTCCTGCTTCTATACAAGCCACTCGATCCTCTACTCGGTCATGAGCCATCAGCATGATTACAGGTACGCGAGAGCCTTCACGTCTGAGCTGATCGCATAATCTCAGCCCTGATTCTCCTGAAAGTGCTCTATCCACAACCACCATTGCTGGCTGGAGTTCACAGGCTTGATGGCAAGCAACGGTGGCATCAAGGGCAATGACGGTATGATAACCTGCTTCTTTCAAGTCCTGACTCAGCCGTTCCGCCAATATTTGATCGTTTTCTACAACTAAGACACAGGGATTCCTTTCCAGGGTCAGATTTGGCATAGATAATGCTTGTCAGCACAAGCTGCATATAACTATGGTGAATACCAACCCTGTTTTAGCATGTCCTCATTAAATCCTGCTGAGTGGGTAAGTTGTAAAAAAAATAGCCGTAGAAATACTATCCACGGCTATTTAAATGACTTATGTCACTTAGTTCCCAAACCGAAACTGATGTGATCCTATTTGATTGACCTTGGTCTTTCGGCCACCCTACGGGACCAGACCGGAGCCAAGGCTCTGGGGGGAAGCCCCCCCAGAAATTTAAGGTGTTATGGCAACAGCCAATACTTCATCATGGTTGTCTTCACTTCTCCTGGCGTTTCAGTAGGCTCCAGAGGGCTCCAGTCGGCAATCTCCCCATAGCCAAGGGAATAAAACCTTTGCATACTATAGATTACGGCTTGACGAGGACCTTTTAGAGTGTGCTCAACAGGTTGTTTCTTGAGGTTTTGGTTAATTTTTTTTGACATAAGTCGAAACTTGAAATCATTGTGGGTTTATATTGATTATTGTAATGATTATAGTTTAAGTTGTCAAGGGTTTTTAAAAATATTTTTGGGGAAGTTTTAGAGGTAATAAAAAAAAGCGATCGCTCTTAGCGGAAGCTGAGGCCTTTGGCCACGCTACGCGAACGCTTCATCGCGTAGGGTCTCTTTCAGAGAATACCGTAAGCTATCAGCTTAAGCGCTACGCGCACGCTACGCGAACAGCTATCAGCTATCAGCTAATGCGCTACGCGCACGCTACGCGAACAGCTAATACGTCGAAGCCTGTGCCACCAATTCCCGATTACCTATTACCCATTACCTATTACCTATTACCTATTACCCATTACCCATTACCCATTACCTATTACCTATTACCCATTACCCATTACCTTGTTTTAAGCTGACCGCTGACTGCTTACAGTTTGATTAATTTCAATTTCTTCAATCAAACGCTCAATATCTGTGATAGTTTTGCTAAAGTTTACTTGACCGATAACTTGCCATTTTAGTTGAAGCTTAGGGGTATTATTCAGATAATCGTAGCTACCTTCAAGGATAGTAATTTGGCTAATCGTGTGGGTTGTAGCTGTTTGTTGTGCTTGATAATTGTTAGCCGTTGATAAATTATAATTTTCGATTAGTTCTTTGTCGTTAGTTAAAATAACCCCTGTCGTCAGGGAAGCTAATTTTTCTAAGTTAGTTAGGTCAGCGTCGCAGATATCGATGAAAAATTCTTGTTGAAATTCCCTGCATGTAGTAATTATTGTGGGGTTTTGTTGCTCCGGATGTAACTGTTGTGGATGGGTTGATCTAAATGTTGAGGAAATTTCCCATTTACCGGGATAGATGCTGATGTGTGGTAGTGTTGTTGGTGATTCGGTAATGGGTTGAGCAACAATTTATATTTGAGGTGTAGAGATGTCTTGAATTAGTTGTTGCTTAAGCTGC
Organism: Moorena sp. SIO3I8; assembly: GCF_010692325.1. Classification (GTDB taxonomy): domain Bacteria; phylum Cyanobacteriota; class Cyanobacteriia; order Cyanobacteriales; family Coleofasciculaceae; genus Moorena. The sequence continues at coordinate 10,394 of NZ_JAAHHW010000061.1, forward strand.
TCGCTGATTTGGGATAGTAAGTGTTGAATCATTTTTTTTAGATAATGGGTAATAGGTAATAGGTTATGGGAGTTAGGCAGCCGTTTTTGAGGTCTGATTCTGTGTGATTTTACAAACAACAGTCTCTAGGGTAAGGAATTGTTTCCTAGATTCAAGTATACATCCATATACGGGCGGGTTCCCTGCTTGTGTCTGGTTTAACTACATTAACCATTATCATTACCATTACGATTAATGTTACTATAGGTATAGCTATAGTTAAGTAATGACCTAAATGTGAAAACCGATACCATCTTCTATCGCCTGTTTCAATCGTTTCCCAGTATCTTCTTTGAATTAATTAACCATTCCCCTACAGAAGCACAAGCTTATCAATTCGCCTCTGTGGAAGTCAAACAACTAGCATTTAGAATTGATGGAGTATTCCTGCCGACAACCACCACAGCCCAACAACCGATTTATTTTGTAGAAGTCCAATTTCAGAGGGACTCTGAATTTTACTCCCGCTTCTTTACCGAAATTTTCATGTACTTAAACAAAACTAAACTCAGCAATGATTGGCGTGGTGTGGTGATTTACCCGAGCCGCAATGTGGATAAAGGAGC
>NZ_JAAHHW010000061.1:11008-39720 GCF_010692325.1 Moorena sp. SIO3I8
TTCAGAGGGACTCTGAATTTTACTCCCGCTTCTTTACCGAAATTTTCATGTACTTAAACAAAACTAAACTCAGCAATGATTGGCGTGGTGTGGTGATTTACCCGAGCCGCAATGTGGATAAAGGAGCAACTCAACAATATCTTGAATTACTCGATTCCCCAAGGGTATCTCGGATTTATCTCGATGAATTAGCCGAGACCTCTGCAACATCGGTGGGTATAGCTACAGTACAGCTAATTGTCACCAAGGAAGATACTGCAATCGCACAAGCTCAAGACTTGATTCAACGAACCACTGAGGAGATAGACAATGAACCACAAAAGCGAGAACTTCTACAATTAATAGAGACCATACTAGTGTATAAGTTACCCAAACTCAGTCGCACGGAGATAGAAGCAATGTTTAGCTTAAGTGATTTACGGCAAACTAAAGTTTATCAGGAGGCTTTAGCCGAAGGTAGGCTTGAAGGCATACAAGAAGGCAGACTTGAAGGTATACAAGCAGGGAGACTTGAAGGTGAAATTCAAGGCAAATTAAAGTCCATACCTCGGTTGTTAGCGTTGGGGTTAACCGTAGAACAAGTTGCCCAAGCTTTAGAATTAGAGGTTGAACTTGTGAAACAGGTGCTCGAGCAGTCAACGGATCCCTAAAACAACAAGCATCCCATAGAAAAATCGCATTCCCTAGGCTAGGTGGGCAAATAATGAGAGTTTGGCAATTTCCTCAGCAGTCATGTCCATTTGCCCACCCTACAAGATCCCTATCCTAAATTCCCGATTACCAATTCTTAATTCTCAATTCTCAATTCTCAATTCTTAATTCTCCATTCTTAATTCTCCATTCCCGATTCCCGATTCCCGATTCCCGATTCCCGATTCCCGATTACCTATTACTTAGAAAAAGGCGAAAGGGCAAAGAAGATTCCACGCCTAGGAACAAACTACCCGGAAACCGAGGTCGAATTTCCTGCTGCTGTCACCAGGATTTTTGCCGTAGCGATTTGCACAGCTACAGTCCTTAGGATTGCGGTACCAAGATCCGCCACGCAGCAATCGATAAGACTTATAATTATCAATCCAGGGAATGCCGTCTACAGGGGCACCATCATAGTTGTCATGCCAAGTATCTTCACACCATTCCCATACATTACCGATCATATCATACAATTCCCAGTTATTCGGGGTTTTTTCTTTTACTGCTGGATGAGTTTTGGAATCAGAATTACCACTGTACCAAGCATACTCTCCCAGTTTTGACTCGTCGTCGCCATAGTAATATCTAGTTGTCGTACCTGCTCGACAGGCATATTCCCATTCCGCCTCACTGGGCAAACGGAATTTTCGACCCTGGAGTTGACCCTTAAATTTTTTATTGAGTCGCGCACAAAATTCTTGACAATCATTCCATGATACCTTTTCAACGGGTAGGTTATCGCCTTTAAAGTAAGATGGCTTGGGTTGAAGCGTAGCTTTGACTTTGTTGTAATCAGCAACGGCCTGCCACTGCTGCTGAGTTACTGGAAATTGTCCCATCCAGAACCCTGATACATTTACCAAATGCTGGGGGCCTTCGTCATCACTGCGCCTAAATTCACTAATAGGGGAACCCATCAAGAACATACCTCCTGGGATGTATGCCATTTCCAAAATGACTCCTTGAGCTAACTTAAAGGATTCTATTTTTATGTCATATAATTTTGGCTCATATAAAAGCTTTATGATGTAGGCTTTGAGGCTATCGTCTAACCCTTGCACTTTATTGTCTACATAGTTTTTCACTGCCAGTTGCGTGGGGACTACTACCAGGGAGGATTCTCTGGATTGGCCGATGGTGTCACTAAATTGCGCTACTTGTACGCCCTGCCCCAGTTGCAGACTGCCATTGAGCTGTGTAGCACCCTCTACCGTCAGCGTCTCACTGACTTGGAGCTTTTTAGTTTCAAACGACTCTCTGGCGCTAGCTTTTACCCCTTGGACTTGGTGTTCTACATAGGTTTTCACTGCCAGTTGCGTGGGGACAGCTTGATTCGAGTTGTCTGCCAAGGTAATATCGCTGGAAAATTCATTGACCGCTTCTCCTAATTCTAGTTTCAGGTTTCCCTTGACTTCCAGTTTAGCGGTGGGAGTGTCTGTGCCAATTCCTACGTTGCCCTTAACGTTCAGGGCTTCTGCAATGGTTAGAGGTCCCTGGAAGCTTGTTGCTTTTTGTTTTATGTCTTTAAGAGTATTCCCCAAACGGTCAATTTCACCCATGGCGGCATTCCAATCTGCCGAAAGGATCAAATCTCCAGGATTTTTCTGTTTTGGTTCAAAGCCGTTGGTCATTGCTGCTCCCTAAGCTTTCTAATTCTCACTAAAATAAAATTTCCCACACAAGAGTTAACTTAAATTTATCGCTCTTGGTAATTACAGGAAAAATCACTCGATTATACATGATTCCCTTGCCTTTTTCTAGGCTATTGAACAAACCCGCCTCAGTCAACTCAACTGGCTGTTTATCAGGTTCCCCAAAATCTAGGTCTACAGACAACATAATTTTACACTTTTTACTGTCACCGTCTCCAGTCTCGATTAAATCTTTGGACTCAAACGGTTTAAGTTCTTTCCGAAACACCTCCTGTCCCAATTGAGTATCCGTAGCTGGAGCAACTTTGGTGCTGCCGCCAGTCCCTAATGCGATGTAGCGGATCGGATCAATGGTTTGATTAGTAAATAACTTGGCAACTAATTCCCGCCCTGTGTAAACAATCGAGTTGTCAGCTTTAACTTCCTGCACCAGCTGAGCTTGAGGATTATATTTTTGGATAGTCAACCTACCTTTCATTTCGAGGGTTTCGGCAATTTTCATAGAATTAAGAATCGGGAATCGGGAATCGGGAATCGGGAATCGGGAATCGGGAATCGGGAATCGGGAATCGGGAATCGGGAATCGGGAAGTTAGAAGTTATAAATTAGAAGTTAGAAGTTAGAAGTTAGAAGTTATAAATTAGAAGTTAAAAGTTAGAAGTTAAAAGTTAGAAGTTAGAAGTTAGAAGTTAGAAGTTAGAAGTTAGAAGTTAAAAGTTAAAAGTTAAAACTTGGCATTCACCCTCCCGACTCCCGACTCCCGACTCCCGACTCCCGACTCCCGACTCCCGACTCCCGACTCCCGACTCCCTTTCTTCAACCAAAACGATTCCCGCTATCAAAGCCCGTATAGTCAAATACTCCACAAGTAAGCAGGTTATCAGACATTTCGTGGACTACTCCCTCTGGATAGGGAACCTGAAGACTACTAATAGTCAAGGTATCTTCGGCAAGATGTTCTTCCAGAAAAGGAGAACGCTCGACTCCCAACCGTGCTACCATCTCGTGAGTTTCCTGAAAGCGCTTTTCATAGGTAATCATCCCCAGAACACCAGCGGCTTTAACCTTGTCAATAATTCCAGCAATTTGATGGCGAGGATGGTCCCCTGCTTGCTGAAACTTATCAGTAAAGCCGGGAATATCCCAAGGAATTTTTACCTCAAACACCCCTGGGGTGAGTTTGTAGAATCTCATTTCCAGAGAGACGGCGGGTTGACTCAAGGCAAAGGTGGTTTCACCAAAGCGCTGTTGGTCAAATCGGGCCAGGGGAACCCCATCAGCTAACTGGGCTTCCAGCCGCCAGCGAGAGGTTTGGGTTGGTAGTTGGGGCGTTCCTTCTGTTGCATAAGGTTTACCGTTGACTTCAACAGTATTCTCTCGAAAGGACAATACATCGGATGCCCTCGCTTCTCCTTGGTAAGTAACCGATTCTTCAGTATCGCACCTAACAACTCGCAAATTGTATAATACCACAGGCAGACTTGGCTGAACTGCCAGGAAAATTTCGATTTTCTCAGGCTGCGGGTTGGGGTTATATACCTCAAATTCTGCCCCAAGTCTCAGCACGTAGGAATGTTCTGGCTGATTATGAGGATGCAACTGAGTCAGCCGAGGCATGAACTCTTTAATTTCAATGGTTTCCTTAGCAGCTTGAGCTGCGGGAGAATCTCCTAAAATTCCCAAGTTGGCTGCCACCAAATCAATAATCCCTTGCTTGGTAGCTGCTCCTTGACGGAGGATTTGAATCAAACCTTTGAGTCGCTCTCGGTAAGGAGCATAACTCTTGGCAATCTCATTGGGATAGGCTGCTTCTAGCAATTGCCGATTCTGGATAATCAGATCAGCTCCCTGGGGAGGGGTTTCTGGTCGGGGTTGGTCGGTGTCTTGGTAAGTTTTTTGGTATAGTGAAGGGTCTTCAAGACAAAGATTGAGTCCCTTAATTAACCCCTGTTCTACCTCCGCCAGAGTGGGAATAGGGCTAGGGCTGATATACTCTGGATAGGCAGCGTCTAACAACAAGCGATTGAGACGTTGTCGGTCTTCCCCGATTGGTTGTTGTGCCAGCAGTTGCTGAGCGGCTTTGCCAAGTTTCAGGGTTTGGAAGTATCGCTTATTTTTCCCATAGAGGGAGGGATTAACCAGCTGTTGGTTGAGTGTTTGCACCAGTCCCTGCTGTAGGGGGTCAGGAAGCGGGGGGAAACCGTCATAGTGATTCAGCAGTTCCAGGGTTTCTGGGGGCAAGTGAATCTTGAGATAATGACTGAGTGGATCGGTATCAACGGTAGCAACCAACAGCTTAATGGCCAGACCGGGCAGATCCCTGAAAGACTCTAGGTTAAATTGAGCCTGGGAAACCTGATAGCGCTCCAGAAGGGTCTTGGTATCGTGATCAAGTTGCGATCGCAAATACTCAGACAGTTCATCCCTGCCTTCATGAAGTTTCTTGGCCAAGTTACTGACATTTTTAAGACTCCCTGGACTAAACTGGTGACTAACCTGTACCAGTTGAGAGGTGCCCCCTAAAGCTTCTAGGTAGAGAGCAAAAAGTTGATCTAAATCTCCCTTTTTGTTAGCAATAAAGCCTTGAGACCCTTCATTGTCAGCGGTATCCACATGATGGGAACGCATCACAGCGAGCAAGTCGGTTTCCCCTTGCTCTAGCAAGACGCCAAAGACATCAATAAATTGGTAGAGCAAACTCTCAACATTGGCTCCGTCATAGAAGTGAGGAAACCGATTGCTGATGCTGGTGGTTTTGCCGCGTTTTTCCATTACCTATTACCTATTACCTACTCAAAGTCCCCCTTTCTAAGAGGATATCTGAAAAGTTTTTTGATACTGAATTTTGCCCCCCTAGCCCCCCAATTCTGGGGGGAAGAAGCATCCAATTAGCTGGGAAAAGTCCCCCTTGCTAAGGGGGATTTAGGGGGATCCCCACCTCATGGGATAGAGAATTGCTACATTACTTATCTTCAATCACAATTTCCAAAGTAGACGGCACTTGTAACTGAATCTCAGCCCGTTCTACAATCGCAATGGGAATATTGTCCTGATAGGAGCTACCCTTGGCTCTGAGTTCAAGCTGATCAATCGTGTAGCTAGAATCTCCGAGAAAGCTTCGGAGTGCTTCCATTAACTTCTCCTGATTTTCCTTTGAAACTTGGCCATTGCTGATGAAAATCTTAAGGATTTCCTTGGCCAGATTGCCTGCATTAGTCCTGATATCTACCAGCAGCAGAGTTTTCAATTGGTTATAATCCAGATTTTCTCCCACTGCTAGTTTGGGTAACTGCTCCAGAGAGGGAATCACAATACTTGTAACTGCAGCTTTCATGGCACTCTTAAGTTGTGCTGGGTCAACAGTTTCGGGAACTGCAACCGCCGGAGTTAGCCTTAAATTCAAAGTAGCGATCGCAACCTCAACAACCTAGATATCGCTGGTAATGATAAACTTATCAGCATCACCTAACTGAGTTTTTTCAAATTTGTTTACCTGAATTTGCTTCTGGTCTCGGTCAATTCTATCCTCAGCATCTTCCCCATTAATAAACCGAAAATCCTCCAGTTTCCAATTAATATCTAGCACTGATTCTACGGTTTTTGCTTGCTTAACCAGCTGCTCAAGTTGAATATTTTCTTCTGGTTGGAGTTGCTCAAAATAAGCACTAACCTGCTCCTCAACCTGTTGGTAAATGTGCTGCTTCTCTTGTTGGGTAACTGTAACCGGTAGGATTAACTTCAATGCTCCAGTAATGGTGAGTAATCTCTCATAGAGAAATACCGAACTGAGCTGAGCCTGCTCCACAAACGTGACCTTAACGGTTTCGCCATCAAAGGGAATCCCTGGTTGCCAGAAGGAGGGAATTAACTTGATTGCTTCGATGGTGGTGATTGTTTCAATTCTTGCCTTAATCTCACTTTTAACCACTTCCTGGGATGGTTTGAAGTCAGCAAAATATTGTTTTAGCGCTGTTTCAATTGCCTGTTGTTTCTGGTCATCTAGTGCTTGAGCCTTAATTTGTAAGGCTACAAGCAGGGGTTTGATTTCTGAGGCAACGCGAACCGAGTGGGGGGTGAACTTTTCTAAGATATCTACTTCTAGCCGTTTCACTGGCGTTTCGGAGGATTTATAGTGCTGGGTAGACAGTTCAGTGCCTTCTGAATTACGAATACTGGTCGTGAGGGTAAAATCAACTAAATCATTGACACCGTTGCAGCCTAGTATCTTCCTCGTGAGTTGAGAGATCAGCAGGGGTTGACCCATTTTCTGGTCTTTGAGATGGGAGATAATTGTCTGCTGGACCTGTTCTTCCAACTGTAGCCGTTCCTCTGGAGACAGTTTCAGTTCTGGTTGGAGTTCAAGTTGGAATACCCCATCAACGTTCACTGCTGTCGCCGGTTTAAGTAATGGGTAGATTCCCGCTGCCTTAACTCGGTCAATTTCCTGTTTGAGCTGACTAACTTTCTCAAGATCTGTAAAATCAATGCCATCAACGAATATTTCAATAATGCCAAAGTCTTGCCGTGAAATAGGCCGCTCATTGCTAACCGTAAGAGTTACCCTATCAACCACTAACTCTTTCCAAGTTGCATTAGCCTGAGCTTCCCCAGCTGCTCCAGGAATACCAGCCTCTACCTCCACCTCCACTGCTGGATTTTGACCTGCTGAGAGGATTACCTCTTGAGTGGTGTGATAGTCTTTAGTTTTTGTGTCTGAGACTTGGAGTGTTATAGTTGTCCCTTTGGGAACCTTAAGCTCTTCAGTAAGGGACTCACGATGAGTAACCATTACCTTGCCCCTAGGGAAGTGGAAGTTTTCTCTAACTTGCACTTCCCTCACCCCAGGTAAACTCAACAGAGCATTCCGGATGGAAGTAGTATTACCGCCACTGGTCGCCAACAAGGTTTGCTTGGCTCGTTGGCGCAGTTGTTCGTCACTCTCCTGTAGTTTACCGGTAAATCCCAGGGTTTCTTGATTATTAACTGACTTCACCCCCACTACCGGCTGAGGCATCACCACAATGGTTTCAGCTTCAGTTTCCTCTGTTTTACCCCGTCGTAGAGCCTGGACTCTCACCTGGGCAGTGGTTTGGTCTTTGGAAATCTTGCCTTCTTCAATGGTCTTGTAGGCTTTTTTGGGAGACTCCTGGGTATCTTCCGTAGTTACTAGTGTACCTTTGGGAATAAAAATATCTTCATCAATGCCCAGATCTCGCGTAAAGGTAACTTTTCCGGTAGCATAGTCCGGTTCTCCCCGCTTAATGCCTAAAATGGCAACAACTTTGTCAAGGTCAATGCCTTCGGCGGTATCCACAAAACCAGAGAGATATACCCGTTGCATCTGCTCGTAGAGGACGGCGAGTTCCCAAGCAAAAGATTCGTATAGAGTGCGCACCACACTGCCTTCTTGAAAATCTGTTAGTGTGGGAGGAGTGCGACTCTGCATCGCCTCGAACAGTTGAGCAAAGCCTTTTTTCTCAAAAACCATCAAATTACCCTCCAGGTACGGAGAAGCTCAGGGTCAAGGGTGTTTCCTGGCCTACAGCTTTAAGGACTAAAGTTGCTACGAGTGTATAACGTTGCTGACGAGAGGGAGGCTCAAAATCTATGGCCTTGATTTCTTCTATCCGAGGTTCTTGAGCTAGACACTCACGGATATAGAGATTAGCAAGGGAGCGAAGACGATTATTATTTTGTTCACCCACTAACAGGTGGAGCCGTGACCCATAATTGGGATGTCCCAAAGCCGCCAGCTCCCCTTTACGGGTGTAAAGGCGATTGAGAATTGCCTGAGCCAAATTATCTAAACCTGTCGCTGTGGCCAAGTCACGATTGACACTTTGAAGGTCTACGAATTGTCGCTCAGAAATGAATTGTCCGCTGTGGCGGCGAGTGAATAATAAATCTTTTTCCATTTGGTGATGGGGAATGGGGAATGGGGAATCGGTAATCGGGAATCGGGAATCGGGAATCGGGAATCGGGAATCGGGAATCGGGAATCGGGAATCGGGAATCGGGAATCGGGAATCGGGAATCGGGAATCGGGAATCGGGAATCGGGAATCGGGAATCGGGAATGGCTGATGGCTGATGGCTGATGGCTGATGGTTGATGGGGAATGGGGAATTTTGCGATCGCACTAAACTGATTTGACAAACAAGCTTGTAGGGTGGGCAAAAACATTTTGATTCACATGAGTATTCTAGATAAGATAACTTTGTTCACCCTACTTTAATTTGTATTTTTTTGACTGCTCTCAATTTACGCTGAAACTCAGGAGTAAGTTGCACCTCAACTAACGGAGCGTCAGTCAATATCAATTCCCTCCCAGATTTGAGAAATGGGTAGGGTTTGTCCAGTCACAGCTTGCTGCCAAGATTTGCGAAAGCTTTCTGCTGAAAAGTCAGTATTATCGCCTTCTGGTATAGTTTGAATTTCTAGGGCATGGTTCTTTTGAATAATTGTGGATAGTATTTTGAGTAGTTCAAGCTGCTCTACTAATGAAAGCGACTGAGCAATGTTGACCGCTTCTTGAAGCTGTGATTTCATTAATCTCCTCTATTTCTAATTATATTGTCTACAGTAAAATAATAGAATATTCTTTACCCATTCCCGATTCCCGATTCCCGATTCCCTATTACCCATTACCCATTACCCATTACCCATTACCCATTACCCATTACCCATTACCTATTACCTATTACCCATCACCCATTCCCGATTCCCGATTCCCGATTCCCGATTCCCGATTCCCTAAATTGGTAACTCCTTACCGGCAACCGTCAAGCCTTCAGTTACCTCCAAATTGCCGTTAATTTTAAGAGTTTTTGATGGATTGAGAGGGGACAATTCGATATCACCTTGATCAGAAATATTAAGGCGTAAAATTTCCTCTCCCTTCATCGTGATCACCAACCCCGCCTTTGCCTCTGAGACATCCAACACCAGCTCATCCTTAATCGTGATTCCCTTCTCAGCCACCAGGGGTCCGGTTGCCGTTACGTTGTTATTCGTTTCTAGGGAAATACCATCCTCTTGATGTAAACAAATTAGAGCATGACCAGGACTTTTTTCACCATTCTTTTTACCATGAGGACATTGCTCATCTGTGCCCTCACACCAACCATTTTCATCAGGTTCCTCAATGGGGCTAGGCATATCATAAGGACAGACGAAAATTTTGAGGTAAACAGGATGGTCTCCTTTTAGATCTTGAATTGAGCCATTTAAAAATTTATAATCGCTATTTGCCCCTTTGATTCTAACCATTACCCCACCTTGGTATTTCTCGCCTTGGCCTGAATTGAATTAATCTTCTCTGTTGGCACCATCACCGGACAGGGAGCGCCGAGGTTACCCACATGGGTGTGGGTACTCAGAATAATATCGTCACTATCACCAACCGCATTAGCCGGTAACCGTCCACCAACTTGTACAGAAGCCGTACTTGCATCCCCAATCTTGATCGAACCTACACTTTTGACGGTGACATTAGAGCTAGCTGCATCAATGGTGATGCCCCCACTTTCAACTTTAATCTTGCAGGTGCCGTTATCAATAGTGATATTACCACCAGATAAAGCCACGGTACATTTTTCGTTTTTCAGGGTAGCATCTCCTCCTTCCAGGGTGACATGGCACTTTTCGTTGGTGAGATCAATTTTTTCATCATCGACAGTAATCACCTGTTTCTCATTTTTACTAGTAATAGTAACTACCCCCTCCTGATCAATTTTCAAACTACCCCCGTCTTTCGGGTTATTTTGTAGGTAGAATTCCTTTTCCTTGTTGACAGGGGGTTGGTCTTGGTCATTGTAGAGCCGACCAATAATCACAGGAGCATTGAGATTACCCCCAATAAAGGTAACCAACACCAAATCCCCAACATTGGGAATATTAACCAGTCCTAAATGGGGGGTTGCTACTGGCACTTTGCGCAATTCAAAGTCTTTGCCGTCTGGCTGTTTCTTGTTCTTTAACTTGACTGAACATTGGTAGTTGTCCTTGTCACTCTCAGAGGTATGGGGAAACACCGCTGTCACAATCCCCAACTCAGTAGTGTAAACTTTACGTGCTTCCTGCCGAGCAACCTTCTGCATTACTCCAACAATCGAGTCTGTCACACTTCCTCCCAATCAATTACAGTACAAAAACCACTACGGCGATTGAGACGGTGGCTCACTCCCGTGACTTTGAAGCTACCATTCAGGGTAGCCATCGGCATTTTTGACACCTTGATCTCATCTCCTAGCTTGACATTAGCATTACCTAGCACCTTAATTTCACCCCGTTGCTTCTGGCGCTGCTTAGCCAAAACCGCCTCAGCCATTTTCTGAGCAACTGCCTGGGTACGAGCTGTGGGGTCAGTCAGTCGTAGAGTCGTAAAACCAGAACCGGAACCAGCAGTACCCTTAACCTCTTTTTTCGTAAGCCAAGAGTAAGCCTGTTCTCCTTGTCCTTGACTGCTGGGACTTTCCCCGTAAATTTCTACCTGCTCAACCCCAGGATGGGGTTGCTCCAATTCCAAGGCCAGAATGTCTTCCCCATATTTGAATTGATGGGTACTGGCAGGGTTATATTTGGCAAATACAGCTTTGTCTTGGGTGTTGGCATAGAAATCAAAGCCACATTGTTGTGCTAAGGTCTCGAGCTCGTCATAGGCTGACCTCAACTCTCCCACCCCATAGACCGAAAATTTCAGACCATTCTCCACTTGCCCCACCTTCACCTTGCCCAACTTGAGAATATCTTTGACAATATCTCCAGCATTTGGTTTTTCGTAAACCCGATTTAACCGAGCTGCGGTCAAACTCCCAAAAGTGCTGGCAGCCTCAATCCTGACACGGTCAATGCTCCAGTCTACCCTACTAACCTTACCGGTAAAGACTAACGTTTGCTTATTCTCATAGCCCAATTCCACCGATACCAGCTCTTCTGGACTGATAGTTAAACCCTGTGGTAACCCTAGAACAAGACAGCAGGTATTAACCGGAATAGTTAAAGAACTATGCGATCGCAACTCAATGAGCTGCGTTTGTTGCCCAGCGTTACAGACAACGCTACCAATTTTAATGGTGTAAGCAATTTTTAACATCAGGAGAATTTAGAATTTGGAATTTAGAATTTAGAATGGGGGATGGGGAATCGGGAATCGGGAATCGGGAATCGGGAATTGGGAAAATTAGCGATCAAGATAAACTTGATATAGCACTACCCTCCCAATCACCTATTACCTATTACCCATTACCTATTCCCTATTCCCTATTCCCTAACTAAACCGGCAAAGCATTCAACAAGCGATCAAAAGAATCAGCCACATCCTCCAAACCAATATCCAGTTCACTTTTTAGCTGCTCAAGCCGTTGCCGCAGTGCTAAAAAAAGCTTATTAATAGCTCCTCGCAATTTTTCGGTCTTTTGCACTACTTTTTGCTGATACTGGCTATCTAGAGCATCACCTACTGCCTGAGGAATGTCTCTTAATAGTTGGATTATATTTCCATGTAACTGGTCTAGTTCATCAACAATGTTTTGAGGATAAATCTCTTTGAGCTTGTCTTTTAAATAAGGGAAAATTGATTCCATATTCATCACAATCAGGTCTTGGGTATAACTCGCTTCGATTAACAAACGGTTAAAGTGAACCAGATCACTTTTATAGTCACCTAAACTTAAAACTTTAACCTCGGTAGTCAAGGTTACTCCCTCAAACCGTTGCTTATTGTAGAAGTCTTCCTGGAGCAGCAGGTTATTCAACTCTCGAATCACCGCTTGTTTAGTTCCTTCTGTCTTCGCCTTTAGCAACAATTTAGTAGTCTCAGAAAGCTTACTATTGATGTACTTAGAAACGTTATCCTCGGGTTGAGCAAGTTTTTGGATTAAACTATCAATATCTTTAAAGTCACTCTCATCAAAGGAATTCAGCAGTAGCTTCGGCCTCAGAGACTTTAAGGTTTCCAAAGTTGTTGTATATGTCCCTTCGATTGCTTTTACTACCTCATTAGTCAGACTGTCAATGGCATTCTTAACCCCATTAATTGCCTGACGAATTTGGTCTCCTAGCGTCTGAGCAACCTGGCTGAGAATCTCCACTAATCGTTTCGGAGCATCCTCGATAATTTTGATCACATTGCCAATGTCACCAAGAACAGTACGAGGCTGCTCTAGTAATTTGTCCAAAGCTTGGAGAATTTCCCGCAGAGGATTGACAATCTGTCGGTTGAGTTCATCGGGAATAACTTGCTTGAAGTTAGCCATTACCTGCTGAGGAGAAGTGCGGTTGGCACTTTCTTGCAAGCGATCGCGTTGGCTCTCATTCCCCTGGAGTCTAGTGGTGTCTGTAACGATAGTATTGACTTGTTCGAGAACCTCTTGGGGGGAAGTTGCAGTAAAGTTTTGATAAAGGTTTTCCAAGCGTTTTCGCAAATCTTCATAATCTACAGCAATTTCTGCTGGTAGAGTTGGCAAGCTGGCTGCTGGTGGTGCTGGTAGAGTTGCTACCACCTGCTGATAAGCTGTAACTTGTCCGGCAACGCCATCGGTTGCTAGATCATCGGGAGTCTGGGTGTAAGTTGCGATCGCGTTTTGGAGTTCCTGCAATTGCTGTGTCAAACCCTGCTCATCAACTGCATTCACCTTGGTCACGATCCCATCTCGGATTTTCTCAACCTCTTGAATTTTTTCGGCAAAACTGAAGCTCAATATCTCCTGCAAAGTGTTCCAAAAATCTGACTTGAGGACATCTGACAACCCGATATTCGCCATCAGCTTATCTACTTGACTCAAACCATCCGTCACTTTGCCCACAAGCTTCTCGACAGGTAAATTATCTAGCTGGGTTTTGACAGTTGCCAGCTGCTGATTCAGGAAATCTGTTATCGTTTTGGGAGATAAGGACTCAATTACCCCTAACAACTTTTCGTATAATTCTTCTAACAAATCCAACAATTGCTTGGGATTAATCACTTCTAGTTTTTCAATGATATCATTATAAAAGTTTTTAACTGGTTGAAGAAGTATAGAAGGCTTGTACTCATTTAATTTATTGATCACAGGAGTAAGATAGGGCTCGAGAAAATCAACCACCAGAGTACCAGGTTGTAAAGATTCAATTTTGTCGTTAATTTTATTAAATTCCCCTTCGATTAAAGCCACAATATTGTCTAAGGGAGCTAAAATCTCATCAAAGGCAGCTTTCAACTCAGGGTTAACGACACCCGGAACATCCACCGCTTTAATTACCTCTGTTCCCACTTTTAGTGCGGTTTTAACCGGGGTACTAAGGGTAGAGACATCAACCGCTTTTAACTCCTTCTCCAAGTCATTGCTTTTGGTTACCACCACTTGAAACGCTGGTTTAAGGGACACTTCTTTGAGATTTTCAGTAATTGTCCTCATACCATCTTCAGCTTGTTTTAGGGTATCGTTAATCTGAGGACTGTCCAAAATGGCAGTAACTTTGTCAAACAGCTGATTGATTTTATGGTCTAACTGCTCTCGGTTGAGCTGGGTTTTAATTTGAGTATTAACACTTTCAATTGACGTTTTTATGTGGTCAGTTTGCTGTTCGAGGTTTTTAGAAAATTCATCAACTTTACCAACAATAGTTGTGGAGGCTTCATTACATACTTTTTTAAATGGTTTAACTAATTCTTGGGACTTACCATAAGTATTTTTAAGAAACTCTTTAACCTTTTGAATAATTTCTTCAAGATAGCTTTTGACTTTATTTAACAGCTCTTCTCCCTGCTGAATTTTGTCGGTAATAGCTTTGGTGACTTTAGTAGCAATCTCCTCAACCTGACTAATTGCTTGTTCAATAACCTTTGGTATTTTATGGGCAAACTCCCTGAGTTTATCGGTAATAGTTCCAACTTTAGCTGTCAGAGTCTCAATATAAGTCTTGATATTATTAAAGAAAGGAACTAAAACTCCTGTAGTAGCACCACCTCCTGCACTACTAATTAATTCCTCTAAAGCAGTTTGTAAATTTGTGATATTAAAGTTTTTTAAATTTGCCAGAGCTGTATCTGTGCTAGCATCAATGCTCTCAAATTCTCTAGCAATCGCTCTAGTTCTTTTTATCAGTTCTTTAAATTGCTCTTTTTTTAGGGAAGTAGGGTCTTTTAGGGAATCCAGCAGTTTGTTATATTCTGCTATTAATTCAATTCGCCGCTTAATATTACTTTCAATGCGGCTAATAGCCTTGGAAGGAAGTTGTTCTGCTAAGGAGTTAATCTGTTCCTTAAAAATTTCGGTGAGGGCTTGTGACTCAAATTTTTTCAGTAATTCATCTGGATCTGACAATTTATCGAGTAATTTTTTTAGTCCTTTGAATAAAACATCCAAGGTGCGAACAGGTAGCATCCCTGCCTTGGTGACAAATTCTTCAAATTCCCCAAAGATAGTTGGTGTGCCTGTAGGCAATTCTCCGATACTGAAACTACCTATCAAGTCTTGAGTTAAAGAGGAAATCGTATCTTTAATTTCATCAGCAATCTTCAAATCTCCGAAATCAGCTGCCTTGGGTAAGGGAATGGCTGCGGTAAGGCTGTCGAAGTTAAGTTCTGTGAGTTGGTCGATTTTTCCGGATAATTCTGCTTTCAGTTCCCCAGCAGATAAAGGCACCTGGGCAATTATCTTCTTTACATTTGTAAAATCGACCTGAGGAAGCTGCTCTTCTATTTTATGCTGATAATTACCAACATCAGGAAGACCATTTTGAGCCAGTTGAGCAACAGTACTTTCCGCTTGAGTACATTGATTTTGAGCATCAGCAAATGCTACTTTAGGATTAATGTCTTTGAATTGCTCGACAATAGAGAGTGCCATAATCTTGAGTATGATTAACTTAATCTTGTGTGTAAAAGCTGGTTTCAAGCTAAAAACGGCAACTTAAATCCCAAAAATAGCTTTTAATCCTTCTGTTACTTTATCTAAATCTTTTGTGGCTTCTTGTACGGGTTCTAAAGCTCTTTTTAACGGTTCAAATGGGTTAGTAATTTCCGGAATAGTACCCAGTTGTAGAGCATCAGGAAGAGTGGCAACATCCATCAGATTCTTCGCCTTAACCTGAATCGAATCGTCTACCTTAGCAACACCTGCAAACCCTTGACTACTAGGAGGATCAGTATACTCAGCAATGGTCAAAGTATAGCTGAACTGCTCTGGCTCCTTAGCTAATTGAAACACCTCAAATCGTTCCACAATAACCTGGCCAAAGTAGCTTCTGCCAACAATTTCGGCAATAAAATCCACAGGTTTCCGCTGTTTGTAAATTTGTCGCAGTTTCTCCAAGTCCTTACTTGCTTGAGAACCGTAAAAGATACCACTAATCCCTAAGAATACTGAATCCCGTCCCAAGTCCTGCACAAGGTTTCCTGCCATACCAGGAACACGATGGGAGATCAAATTCGCTTGCTCTAGGGTGACCAGCCGATGCACCCGGTTTAGCTTAATTCCTCCTAACTCAATAGCCATGATTAGCTGCTCCCATAAAATCTACGGTATTCGCGACTGACTTTGCGAGCGATCGCGTCCATAATCTCATCTAAGTCCATTTCTGGTGTACCGTTGCGGCTGATCATCTCTGTTTCAACCTCTGTTTCTAGCTTGCTGGGATCGGAAGAATGGGTAATGGGTAATGGCTGATGGGTAATAGGTAATGGCTGATGGGTAATAGGTAATGGGTAATGGGTAATGGCTGATGGCTGTTCGCGCAGCGTGCGCGTAGCGCATAGGCTGATGGCTGTTCGCGCAGCGTGCGCGTAGCGCATAGGCTGATGGCTGATGGCTGTTCGCGCAGCGTGCGCGTAGCGCATAGGCTGATGGCTGATAGCTGTTCGCGCAGCGTGCGCGTAGCGCATAGGCTGATGGCTGATCGCTGATGGGTCACTGGAAGTTTGAAAAGCCTGGGGTGGGGTAACATCAATATCCGCACCCGAGGGAAACCTCTGTAAGCTTTCGGGACTCGCACCACTAATTTCTTCACCACTCCCATAGTCATCAATCAGTTGATCGGGAGTTGCATGTGTAAATAGTAATTGATTTCCGTTATCCTCCAAGTCCTCCGGATCTACTAGGTTTGAGTGCAACGTGGGATCAGAGGCACTAACCAGATTAGGCTTTGCTAAATCTAGCTGTTCCTGGGAAGCTAATAATTCGGCCAGTTCTTTCAAACCCTGAACATTACTGGAATGCTTTGGTAAGACTGCTTCATTCCTCTCCAGAGTCGGTTTTTTAGATCGAGGTTGGGTTGAGGGAACAACGGAGGAAGAAGGGGAGAGTTTTTCATCTAGGGTCAGCTCTTGTACAGGAGTAATTGTGGGCAGCTTCTGCCCTCTGCCCTCTACCTTCTGCCTTCTTGTAGCCCCTGATTCCACCCTAGACAATTGTACATCCCCTGAAGTAACAAAAACTTCGCTATTATTCCCCTGGCTTACCTGAT
Organism: Moorena sp. SIO3I8; assembly: GCF_010692325.1. GTDB lineage: Bacteria > Cyanobacteriota > Cyanobacteriia > Cyanobacteriales > Coleofasciculaceae > Moorena. Next base: position 27,798 of record NZ_JAAHHW010000061.1, read on the forward strand.
CTCCACCGACTGGTGTTGACCAACTATCCTCCATAGTTGGATTAGGAGTTGGGTGTTGCTCAATTGAAGTATGCATGGGCGATGGTCTGGTTTTGGAAAAGCCCCCATTATCCCCCGAGCGAGCAATCCCTCGCTCGGGGGACTTTGAGTATGGCTCCCCCCTTATTAAGGGGGGCTGGGGGGGATCATAATCTTGCGGAAAACTTTGAAAACAAGCCCTAGGGGTGGCGCAATCATACCCAGAATCAGCATCAAAAGGAGTGGCTAAACCTTTTGGGATAAACCCTGAAGTCAGCCAGGTCTCCAAAGCTGTGAATTCCTCACCTAGCTGCCCAACCTGAGATACAACTTCCTCTAAACAGCGGAGTTCCGAGCAATCCTCACTCGTCAAATAATTCCCAGCTAACCCCCCTGCGGTGTATTCACCAATCAAGGCTTGAAACTCACTACGTAGGGCTTCCCCAAGAGCGACGAGAGCGTTATTGATATTAGGAAAGCTTTCCCCAGGAATCACCATCACTAATTTCCTCATCTAACAGTTGTAAATAGATCGAGACTTGCCCCATGGTCATTGCTTGCACTTGTTGGGGAGTCCAGCCAAATGCACGGGCTAAACGGTAGCTGGCTTGTACCAATGGGGAAGCACTCAAGCCATTTACGTTTTTTTTTCGGTCAGCCCACTGATTTGTCTAATTTGAGCGATCAAAAAGTTAACCAACCCCAGATGCATCTTTTTGACTTGTTCTAAGGAAAGCGCTGGCTTTACCAGTGATTCCTTGATCATCAACAAGGGAATTAAGCTTGGATCATTTTTCCCTGCTTTCATAATTAGCCCAAACGTACCAATAGTCAAAGGACGTAGCTGCACAACCACATCAGCCTCTGACTGCTCATTGCTTTGAGTAGGTTGCAAGATATGTGGAGGCACTACAACATTAAAGATAACGGTAGAACCAGCTAGGAGTTCTTCTGGTGTTGGTTCCATTTGAGCATTCAATTCATTAGTTATTTGTCATTGGTCAACCCTTTTCCTCTGCACTAATTCGTAAAGCCCTAAAACTAACTCCTTCCATCACAAAATCATCTTCAGGTAATTGAAAACTCCAGCTTTCAAACTTAACACCAAACACAGTAAGGGTACTACTTTGGTCAGGAAATGCTGGATTTTTCAGGGCAATAACGATATTAAAGGAAGGTTGAGGAATTGCTGCAATTGGCGGAGGACTTGTTGCTCCATCACCCAGCAGCAGCCGAATTAACGCCCCATTAACATGAGCTCGTTGCACGAAGCCAGAAACATTGATATTTCCTGGACGCAACTCCGTTGGGAAACGCTTACCAATTTCGTGGTAAGGTCGTAACTCATTTTCTACCTTCACCGTTACGTTCTGTAAGCGGCCAACTATACTCGAAAATTCATACTCACCAATTAAACTATCTGCAAGTTTACCTTCTACTGACTCACTGTCATCGACAGCTAGAACTAACGAGGCATCAGAACCGCGAAAGACATTAACATTGGGCATACTAGTCTCCTAACTATTTCCGAAATTTAAGGATTTTCATCCTTCGTTGTGAGGGCAGCTGATGGTGCCTGACTGTCTTTTTTTATTGGAGATACATCGTCACCTGGATAAAGTCGATGCTAAAGGTTGGCATTAGAGTCATGGTAACCATCACCTTCCCTTCTTTTTCTTGAGCGCGGGTTGCTGATACATCAAGTTGATAACTTACCAAGGCTTCATTATCTACCATGCGCGTCAAGAAAGCATTCAAGGTAGCTTTCATGGCTCCCCGCACTCGTTCATTATTCAACTTACCGATATAGGGATTGCAACTGCTACGAACTCCGTAGATTGCATAGTCTACAATCCGTCTGGTAGTGATTTGCTTCCAGGCTCGATCATCAGTGGTTATTCCTTTAACGATGCGAAATCCAGCCCGTTTTTCTACTGTTAAAACACCCTTTGTGACCAGTTTTTCCAGTTGTGTACTGTTAAATTCCGTAGTTAGACCTTCAATGGTTAGGGTTTTGTTAGTGGGACTGGTTTGTACAGGCAACGAAGAAAGCATCCCAGCCACAGCAGCAGCTAGGTAACTACCGGGTAGCTTGTTTTGTTTGCCTTGAGATGAAACCAAAATTCCCGGTGCTGTAAAAATGATGCGGTCATTATTGAGGGTGTGGCTAGTAATATCCTCTAACTTATCTGTACCGCTGCTAAAGCCACTACCAATGATGCCAATGCGCTCTCGCTTGATTCCTGCTGTCGTCTTTAGGTGTCCGTCTAGAGCGGTTAACATCGCTGTTTTGCTAACATCTTGCCCAGCTAGTAACACAATGTTAACGATTTCATTCTCTAGGAGAGCTAAACTTCTTGTGTAATCGTCAGTGCTAGCATCAGCACCATTTTTGCCTTCTTTAACATTAGCTGTCCGCACGGCATAAACTGTTTGCCCTCCATTTTGATAAATCAGCTCTAGAGCACGAATTAATGTAAGTTCATTTTTAGTCCCGTCTTGCCACTCGTCACTTTTCCCAAAAATTTCCTTAGCTTCAGACAAGCTACCGAGCAATTGCACCTGGTCTACAAGTCCTTTTTCCGCTGTGCCAACAATTCCAATGTTGCCTGTAACTACCCCGCCAGGACTAATTAACCCCTGATCACGCACCTCAATGTAAGTGCCTGGTAAAACCATCGTCTGAGTCATGAAAACCTCCACAGGAATTCAACGATCATACTAATTATCCTGCGCACTTTAAAATTTTACTAGTGCATCACTACCATCGGATTCCAGAAGATAATTGCCCTGAAAAATTAGTTAAACTTTGTACCGGGTCTGAAATAGCCTATAATTAGGAGGTTTGTCCAGGGCAAAACCATCTAATTTTTGTAGACAAATGACTAAAATTATGTACTGAGGATTTAACAGGAGGATCGCTGTCTAAATAAGAAGTAGCGATCGCCATGGTAGTTTAACTTAACGATAATTCCTGTTATAGCAATTCTCTATGCCATGAGGTACAAAGGGATCCCCCGTTGGTCCCCCTTATCAAGGGGGACTTTTAGGTTTAAAAGCGTACCTCATAAATCCTAGAAACGCTATAGAATTATTTGCTCTGATCAGATCCTGATATCCTATTTCCCCTAAAGCCCTTATGTGCCCAGATGTTTCTATCCCTCAACCAGACCTCAGTAGCAATGGTTCAAACGTCCAAACCATGACTAATGTCAGGGAGTCAGTCTCACCACTGGTAAACTCAATTCCGCCATTGTTAGGAGCTTCTATAGTAGAGTTAACCAGCTGGATACAACAACAGGGACAACCAGCTTATCGAGGACGTCAGTTACACGGATGGATTTATCAAAAAGGAGTGCGATCGCTTTCTCAAATTTCTGTCTTTCCTAAACAGTGGCGTAACACCCTCGCCGATGTCCCCATTGGTCGGTCAACGTTACACTACCGCTTAGAAGCAAAGGATGGTACGGTAAAATACCTGCTCCAGTTATCAGATGGTCAAATTATTGAAACTGTGGGTATTCCCACACCAAAGCGTCTGACCGTTTGTGTGTCTTCCCAGGTCGGTTGTCCCATGGCTTGTGACTTCTGTGCTACTGGTAAAGGCGGATTCACTCGCAATCTGGCTCGCCATGAAATTGTCGATCAGGTTTTAACAGTAAGAGAAGATTTTCAACAACGAGTCAGCAATGTGGTGTTTATGGGTATGGGAGAACCCTTGCTGAATACCGAAGCTGTGGTAGGTGCAGTCAAGTCTCTTAATCAGGACCTGGGGATTGGAGCGCGATCGCTTACTATCTCAACAGTTGGTATTCCCGGTCGTATCCGCCAACTCGCTCAGCATCAACTACAAGTCACCCTTGCCGTCAGTCTACATGCCTCAAATCAGCAGCTACGGGAGCAACTGATTCCTAGTGCCAAGCACTATCCTCTCAAAGCACTATTAGATGAATGTCGAGACTATGTAAACTTAACAAGTCGCCGAGTGACGTTTGAATATATCCTTTTGGGTGGACTGAATGACTCTCAAAAACATGCTGTTGAGTTGGCTAAGAACCTGAGGGGGTTTCAGAGTCATGTCAATTTGATTCCCTATAACCCCATTAGTGAGGTAGATTACCAGCGCCCTAGTTACCGCAGGATTCAAGCCTTTGTTGAAGCTCTTAAGCAGCAACACATTGCTGTCAGTGTACGCCATTCCCGTGGTCTTGACAAAGACGCCGCTTGTGGACAACTTAGAGCATCTAGGAGTACTTAGAAGTAATGTTTTCGGTCATGTTTTAAAGGTTGCTTAGGTAGGATGGAGGCGAACAAAATATAAGCGATGCAGCGCGGTCTTGGGGGAAACCCCCACTCGCTATTGCATCAAGAAGGGACGTTTTACTTACCCTTCTGTTAAAAACCTACCCTTATGAGTTCGCCCCCTCACCCCCTCATTGCTTAAGCACTAGGAGCATAGATGCCAGGGGCATAAGCCTCAACCACCCTGCCAGTGCGAGAGCAGCTAATCATTAAATAATCACAGACGGGGCATTGAGTCTGGGTTAGGTGAGTGTTTTGACAATAAATCTTTTGAGCACTACTGCCACAATTAGGACAGTAAACGTTCTGTGTTATCTGCATGTTAAACCTTGTTTTATTCAGTCAGTTATTAAAAAATGACTGCCTCTAACAAGCACCGACCCTGGTTCAACCATCTACTAGTACCGCTTTGGTAAATTCAAAATGAATTATTCAAAATTCAGATCCCGGTGCGCTTTCCGTAGGCGAATTAAATTCGCCACGGGTCGCACCGCAAGCTGATGATGTAAGCTTTTCGTTGGTTTTGAATGGTAGCTTTACTTTATTTGTGCTGTCTTGTACTAGTTAGATATAACCACTCAACTGATTAATCTGGAGGCAGCAATCGTTAATCTTTCCTTAACTATTGTATTTAAGTCTTATTTTTTTGGGAATTAATTTAACAATACTTAGCAATAGTGTTTACATATTTTAATATTCCGCACAAATTGGCACTCCAAGACTAGGTGATTTTTATTAAAAATAAGCTTCTATCCTATTGATCCCTAATTGATCCCTGATTATTTGCTGTAATTTTTTATACAAATACTTGATAATATCTACCGTAGACAAAACTAGTTTTATCACAAAATATGTGAGATATGATACCGTACTCGGTTGATTACTTATCATAATCATATCTGAGATCGGGTAATTGGATCGGGTAATTGGTCATTGGTAGTTGACGATTCTCGATCCATCTGTTAAATGGGTTAACCAATCCGTTGCCCCATCTTCAATAGCAGACACTAGCGTAAGCATATGCGCTACAGATGGTGCTACTTGAGGTGCCGTCAGCTTAAAATAAACCTCGTTCGCGTAGCATGCCCATCGCGCAAACAGGATAATTTAATAGTTCGAGATTAATCAGAATTGAAAGTCTGGGGATTTGCGAACAGCTTTGTGGCACAGGCTTCGACGCTGTGACCCATCGCGCATAAGCTGATACGCGACACGCTGATAGCTGAATGCTTACACACTAGCAATCGCCCTATTGCTGGAAATTAGAGATGTCCGGACGGGATGGTTTGATGAAAAGTAAGAGTGTTATAGCACTACGCATTAAGCTTAGGACATTCCTAAACTCAGCAAACTTAGTCATAGCTTACTTCTGACTTCTGACTTCTAACTTCTGACTTGCGCGTAGCGCTATATAAGGGGATAGCTTGGTAAAATTTGGGCAGTATGGTGGTAGAGATCTCAGTAAATAGACTACTTAAGTATTAATTGCAAACAGACTATCTGATCAATTAACACTTCTTAACTAATAATGAATAAACACTATATCTTTTTTACCAGAAGTACTTTACCATTACCCAATGCTGCCCACTTAGTTCATGATGTCAATTCCGCCAATGCTGCTGCTAACCTTGGTTATTCTACTGTTTTAGTCTATCTCCACCCCCCAGAGAAATCCCTAAATCCCTTAGACTGGGTTTATCCCTTTCGGCTCCAACAGCCACCGGAAAACGTGACCAAGTTTTACAGTATTCAGGATCAGCTCAAGGTGGCTCCCCTAGCTATGCCTTGGCCCATTGGTCACATCAAAGGCAAACTGACTAGCCCCAGCACAATCGTTTGTCGTTACTATTTTCCAATTCATATTTTTCCCCATACTCAAATCTTACACACGTTGGATTGGAATTTAGTCAAAACAGCCATCAAGCATGGTATACCAGTCATTTATGAGCGGGAACATTATAAAAAAAGTGACTATGATCAATCCATTGTCCAAAACCCACTTTTTCAAGTCGCAGTCACCGTAGCTGATAATATTCGGGACGATATGATTCGTAGGGGTATGCCCCCAGAAAAGATTATCAAACTCCATAGTGGCTTCAATCAGTCTTTTTTAGTAAGACAACCAGAACAAGCCTCTGAATGGCGCAAAAAACTTTTGCTGGATAACCGCCAAAAGTTAGTGGTCTATTCAGGAGGACTCTATCGCTTCAAAGGGGTAAACTTATTAGTTGATGTTGCTAAGGAATTACCACAGATTCAATTTGTCTTTGCTGGTGGCAATGAATCTCAAGTACAGTCTTATCAGCAGCTAGCTAAAGAAAAACAAGCTAACAATGTTACCTTCTTAGGTTATATTCCCCACCAGCAGCTTCCCAGCTTACTCCAAGCTGCTGATGTTTTGGCTCATCCTCACTGTTCTGGTGAGGCGGCTAGCTTTACCTCTCCTCTGAAGCTCTTTGAGTATATGGCTTCAGGAACTCCGATTGTGGCAACGGAAATTCCTCCGTTGATGGAATTTAAATCGTCCAGTGCTATTGCTTGCTGGTGTCAACCAGATAACCCAGCTCAATTGACTCGTTGCCTCCAGCAGGTATTAGAAACCTATCCCAGAAACGTGAATGGTTATGCTGCTCAAATTGAGTGGGGGAGTCAGTTCTCTTGGGAAAATAGAATGGCCAAAATTATGAGCAATGTAGCAGAATATATGCATCCTATAATATGTGATTAATACGGTTACATTTAGGGTTAAAGTAAGCATTTAGCTATTAGCTAATGGGCTACAGATGGTGCTACTTGAGGTGCTTTTGAATCAAAGAGGTAAGCATTCGTTTAATCTCAGTTAAGTCAAAGCGCTTGTGGCCTGTGCCACAAAGCACCTCAAGTAGCGTGGCCAAGGGCTTTTCACCAGACTTTCAATTCTCATGAATCTCTCAATAATTAAATTACAGCGGTTTGCAAGTCCCTTAGGTACAAAATTTTCGGTTTTTAGGGAGCAGGGAGCAGGGAGCAGGGAGCAGGTAAGAGGAAAGAGGAAAGAGGAAAGAGGGAAAAGAATCCTGTGTACCTGATAGTTATGCAAACCGCCGTATACGCAAAGAGGTTTATGTTAAACTTTTGGCGTAGCGTGAGCCATTCGCGTAGCTTGGCCAACGGCCAAGGCTCACGGCTGAGCACTGATGGCTGAGCACTGATGGCTGACAGAGGAGTACCCACCAGCTCCTGATAAGTGGGTATAAATAAACCCACTTACTGATCTCAATTTCGGTTATGCTTACTAAAAATACTTATAGATCTCGAGAGCTCGAGATCGGGGGATGATATGATGAGGATATCAGCTAAAGAAGAGGAAAGAATAAGACATGACCACATGACCATGTCAGCCTCCTTCACCTGATCGTTTCATGTCTAATCTAAGGACTTTATTAAAAACATTCTAAGATAAGTTTATCAAGGATCAGTTAACTAGATAGACTCATGACAATGCCCAACTTTTTAATCATAGGTGCAGCTAAGGCTGGAACTACTTCAATTTATCGATATCTAAAGCAGCATCCGCAAATCTACATGAGTCCTGCCAAGGAACCTAGGTTTTTTGCTTTTGAAGGGGAAAATTTAGATTTCCGTGGGTTAGGAGATGAAAAAGAAGCTGATTCCATTGTAACTAATATTGACGACTATCGTGCCCTATTTAAAAAAGTAAATAATCAAGTAGCTATTGGGGAAGCATCTACAAGTTATCTCTACATTGCGAAATCTGTTGAACGCATAAAGTACTACATTACCTAAGGCAAAACTGATCGCCATTATTCGAGATCCAGCATAAAGAGCCTATTCCAACTATTTACATTTAATCAAGCAAGAGCGCGAACCACTGGATTTTGCTGAAGCTCTTGCCCAAGAAGAGGAGCGTATCAAAAATAACTGGTGGTCTTTCTGGTACTATAAACAACGGGGACTTTACTATGTCCAACTAAAGCGTTATTTTGATGCGTTTGACAAAAGCAAGATAAAGGTTTATCTATACGAATATTTGACTAATAATTCTCTAGGTATGCTGAAAGATATGTTTGTTTTTTTGGAGATAGACGATACCTTTACCCCAGATATATCTGAAAAAGTTAGGCAAGCTCCTCGCCTTCCCAAGAACAAAGCGTTGGAATCATTTTTGAAGCAACCGCACCCAGTTAAATCAATTCTAAGTCCATTGCTTCCTACTGGCATAAGGGATAAACTAGTTAACAAGATTAGATATTTAAATCGTGGTAAACCTAAGTTAGCACCAGCAGTGCGGAAGCAATTGATTGAATTCTATCGCGAGGATATCCTCCAGCTTCAAGATTTGATTGGTCGGGATCTTTCCCAATGGCTAAAGTGTTTAAAATTAAGTGAAGCAGTAAGTTGACAATTAAGTTAAGTAAGTTAAGCTTAAACTAAGCTGATCAAATTATTATCAACTTCAAATTGATGAGTTAGGGAATTAAGCTATGTCCAAAACTATGGACAAAAAAGTTATCGGTATGATAAGTAGCTATAAGGCACTGAAACCCAGTCCTGTTGATTGGCTATGGAAGCAAACCCCTCGTCCTTTGGGGGTTTGGAAAAATATTCAAATGATAGCTACTGCACCTCAACCGGATTTTTTACTGCTATACAACTTTAACGAATTTTCTGACATCAAACCAGTTAAACCCAAATTTGGCAATTTTTTTGGGCTAGCTCACAAGCCCCCTGAGCCTAAGGTCGCAGATCTCAAGACTCTCTGGCGGGGAGTGCCGAAAGAACGGATTATTTCTTTGGTGCGGGAACCTCCCTTCCCAGAACGGGAAGAGATCCGAATTAATGAATATAAGCAAGCTCAGGAATACTGTGGCTATGTATGTGGTCCTGATGATTTTGCGCCAATTCCTGACTATATGCCTGCTATTTCATACCACAACAATTCGTTTCGTGAATTGCATGAAATGGGACCACCTGAAAAAGCTCGTTCCTGTTGTTGGATTACTTCCGGTATTGCTCGCACGGCTAATCATCGTCAGCGTTTGGCGTTTTTGAGGCTGTTGAAGGACAGTAATCTAGAATTTGACGTGTATGGACGGGATTTGCCAGACTGGGTAAACGGATATGGAAAAGTAGGGAATAAGTGGAATGCGATGGCTCCTTATTACTACAACCTGGCGATTGAAAACTATGCTGGTAATGATTGGTATGTGAGTGAAAAGTTGTGGGATGCTTTATTAGCCTGGTGCTTACCCATCTACTATGGTGGTTCTGCTGCTGATAAATTATTGCCTCCAGGAAGCTTCTTGAGACTGCCAAGTGAGGATGAAAAGGGCTTAGCGTACATTCAGGAGGTGACGGCTACACCGGATGCGTGGCATGAGGCTCTAGATGCGATCGCAGAAGCACGTCAAATTATTTTACATGAGTTGAATTTACTCAACTTCTTGTCTAAGGTAGTGGAAAAACTGGGGTAAGTCTAGATGAGCACAGGAATTTATACATTGGCTAATGATGTGGTTTACAACCAACTGGTAGCACTGCTCAATAGCATAGAGGTTAATGCTGGGAAAGAGACTCCAGTTTGTGTAATTGCCTACAATGATCAGTTAGACAAGGTCCGTCAAGAAATTGCCACCCGAGATAATGTAACGTTGCTGGATAATCCAGAACTATTTGCCCGTTGGGAAGAGTTTTCCTACCATGTCTGGAAAACTCACCCTGATGCATTGCAAGAATGGCAGGAAAAAGGCATTAAGACGAAATTCTATCGGGTTGGTGAAAATCATCGTTACTGTGCCTTTGATCCAGAGAGTCCATTTGAAAAATTTATCTATCTCGATGCTGACACTCTGGTGATGAATTCCTTATATTTCGTCTTTAAGCAGTTAGATGAGAGTGATTTTGTGGTTTATGACTTTCAGTATAAAGACCCAGCACATATTTTTAACGTAGCCTCACCGAAGTTACTGGAAGTATTCGATGAATCCCAGATTAATTCAGAAATTTTCTGTTCGGGATTTTATGGGGCTAAGCGGGGATTATTTCCTGAAGAGCAGCGAGAATGGTTAGTTTCTCAGTTAGCTAATGGGGAAGCAGAAGTTCTGTATAAGCGAGCGCCTAACCAATCTGTACTCAACTACATGAGGATGAGGTCTGGGTTATCGATCCATAATTTGGCTCTGAGTTTGCCTAAAGATCAAAGAACAGGCAATTCCGTAACATCTTCTCACTTTGAAGTTCTGGATAATCTACTTTATGATCATGGGAATAGGCTGACTTATCTTCATTACATTGGAATCAAGTCAAAAGTTTTCAATAAACTGTGTGCTGGGGAGAATATCGACTTTCCCTACCGGGATATTTTCTTACATTATCGATATTATCATCAACCAGAGAAACGTCCTCAGTTTACCACTAAAGCTAAACCTTACAACCAGCCTCCTAGTTTAACCACTAAAGTATTCAAGAAATTAGGATTCAGTCGTTGAGGCAAATTTTATGAATCGTGGAATTTACATCACTGCTAATGACCGGGTGATTGAGCAGTCTATTGCGTTACTAAATAGTATCCGCTGCTACGATACCGATACCCCAATTGTTTTGATTCCCTATGATGACAATTATCAAAACGTCGCCCAAATTCTTCAAGAGTCTTATGGGGTAGAGATTTATCCAGATTTGGCGTTTATCGAACGCCTGTCTACTAAGCTACACGAAATTTTCGGGGAGGGATTTTTTGCTAGACCGAATCAGTTCCGGAAACAGGCTTGCTGGTTTGGAACCTTTGATGAATTTATTTATATCGATACCGATATCGTTGTTTTTGAGAAGATAGCGGATACTCTTGACTACCTGGCTGACTATGATTTTATTTGCTGTGATTACCAGCATGTCGGGGGAATTGCCAATGTTTTCACCCCCAAAGTTATTGAAGATAAGATTTTTAGTGAAGCGGAACTGAAGGATATCTTTAATGGGGGGTTTTGGGGAGCCAATAAAAATAAGATTAGTGAAGAAACTTTATATGAAACCTTTGCTGAGTGTGCGGCTAATCCCGAGTATTTTGACTTTTCCCAGAAAACCTCCGATCAGCCGATTATCAACTATATGATATTGAAGCAGATGCACCACCGATTTAATATTGTGCGTAGACCAGGGGGAGCTCCAGGAAATTGGGCAGGTAGTAAACAATTTCAAACCCAAGGAGTACGACTTATTGATCCAAATTTGAATCAACCCCTACAATATCTACACTGGGCTGGTATTCGTATTCAGCCTGGTTGTCCTTACTGGGATATCTGGAAACATTACCGCTATTTGAATGAACCTATGCCAGAGGATGAGTCTTTGCAGACTAAAACTCAGAAGAGCTTATGGGAACAAATTACCAACAAATTACACAAATCACTGAAAAAATAAAGCGGATTTAGTCCTAAAAAGGTTACAAAAAGGGTTAATGGAATAGTGTTAGATGTCCAGGGCTATTTCATTCTAAAAATGCGCTTGAGTGTGTCTAGTCCAAACTTGCACCGTCGCTCTGCCTGGGCCATATTTGAGAAGTGATTAGAGCGATAGATATTGAGTGCAAAGTTACGAGCAACCG
>NZ_JAAHHW010000062.1 GCF_010692325.1 Moorena sp. SIO3I8
TACTATAGCTTGGCCTTTGGCCAATTACATCGGATTACATCAGGTTGGGTTTGAAAACTCATTGACATAGATCATTTAAATAGCCGTGGATAGTATTTCTACGGCTATTTTTTTTTACTTTTGGTAGCGCTATTTTATTCCCAGTAATCAACTTTATGTAAATATTAATTTTTGTAAACAATATAAAAAATACGGAATTTTATAGTATAATTGATTTAAATGCTAACCGTTATATAAGTTAGGTTTCACTAAGATAAGCTTAACTATTAGTTTGATTATGAAGCTTGATACTCTTGTAGATTTTGGATCAATTGTCGGAGCTTTTTTGGCTGCAATAGGCTTCCTAGTTTCTTTAAGACAATTCAAGCTCAGTAGAACCATGTCTTATATGCAGCACTTGAGTGATCCCTCAATGATTGAAACAAGGGTTGATGTGGATGCTTGGTTAGACTCTTCAGATGATGATAACGCTCGCCTACTTCAGCTACAAGAAGATACTGAATTGCACATTAAAGTAAAAGTTTTCCTGAGTTTCTGCAATCAGATTTCTATTGCTTACCGATTTGGAGCAATTCACAATAAGATGGCATTTGATATTTGGAATCCTTTTATACCTTATTATTGGGACAGGTTAAGATTTTATATTGCTTGGCGACGTTCTCAGGGATATAGCATAGGTCATAACTTAGAAAAATTTGCCAGAGACATACGAAGTTTTAATATAAAATAGACATCTCCAATCCAAAAAAGCAAAAATTGTATTTTTTTTTATGTTATATTAAAATTTAATAACCCTTGCGCGCAGCACTACAAGTTATGAGTATGACAAATTACAATCAGGTACTTAATCAAATTCATTCTCTTAGTCTCTCTGACCAACTACGATTACTAGATGAATTAAAAGTCTTAGTTAATCAAGCGATAGAAGTAGAAGGAGATGAAGAAACCATTCCAATCACAGAAATTGTTCAAAGTCAAGAAGCTTGGAAAAATTATATATCAGGTAACGATAAAGGAATTTCATCTACAGATTTAAAACGTAAGTTATTAGGAGAAAAGTTTGATTGATAGACAAAGGAATGCAGCAAGGTCTTGGAGCTTTACCCCAAGACCTCACTCCTCCCTGTTCTCTACTCCCGACTCCCGACTCCCGACTCCCTATTCCCGCTCCTGCTTACAAAAAGCATGAGCCTTATTGTTAATCTTATCAAGAATATCAGTTACCTCAGCTGGAGGATTAGGCATCAGATAAATTTCCCGTAATGCATCTGACCAAAGTTGTTTGTTGATGAAATAGTTAATTCGTTTCAGAGCAATCTGATCAGCACTCGCATCTTGAGCTTTCAGATTACTTTCTAATGCAGTTAAGTCAGCGGTGATTTGATTACGCTTTTCGTCATTCATTAAACGAAAACTTCTCTTAGTAGGAAGTTCGTTTAAAGGAATTGTATTCCGCCAAAAGTAAGCTTTACCTGCTTGTAAGGGCTTCCCTTGATAAACGATATTAGTAGTAGTATGCTCTAAAGGTTGCTCCCACAATTGTTGATTACTACGCATTTTACGCACCTCAATACCTTTCATTTCTCCTTGCCATAGGAATAGGGGTTGCTCACTCCAAATTTCTAAGCTTCCTTTATGATTAGAATTCGGGTCAATATCTGATAGCTGACCAGGGGTGAGCATGCAGAGAGTTTGCTCGCTAGGATTATCATCTGTTGAGTTACCTCTTGTGCCCCCTTTACCTTTCTTCCTTCGCAATCTCTCCCAGATATCACCCCATTTTAACGTAATTAGCTGGCCTTGAGACTGGGATAACTGCTGATCAGACTGAGGTCTTTTTACTATTGCATTAATAGGCAGTGCAGAAGAACAGACTAGCACGACCATTGTTAGTAATAGTGTGGATTTGTTCTGAATTATTTTAGGCATAATATGCTTCCTGACTGATAAGTTAATGATTAAATAAAGCATTTATCGCAGTTATGATAATTGCTATATTTGACTAGGGATCCCCCCTAACCCCCCTTAATAAGGGGGGAACTTGATTCGATTCAAACATTCCCTTAATCAGGGGGGGAGCTGATTCGATTCAAACATTCCCTTAATCAGGGGGGGAGCTGATTCGATTCAAACATTCCCTTAATCAGGGGGGGAACTTGATTCCAGTAAACCATTCTTTTCTATTAGCTTTTGCCTTAACAGGATAAACTTTGTAATCATGAGTATAAGAATTGCTATAATGTTCCCGATTCCCGATTCCCGATTCCCTACTCCCTACTCCCTACTCCCTACTCCCTACTCCCTACTCCCTACTCCCTACTCCCTACTCCCTTTGCGTAACGCTATAGATCCTAAACACTACTAAAGGCATCAAAGTAGGTAGCAGCACCTTCAAAGAGATATAAATTTGTAGTGAAATCAAGCAATAAACTAACCAACAAAGCAAGCAAGCATTACCTAGATTGCTAAACCACCATTGCTGTTGCTCGGGATAATCCTGTTTAATTAACCTAAATCCCTTACCTAAAACAGCAGTTAGCAAAATCATCAAGGTATTAGGAATTGGTATTACCAGATGCTGGTAAAAAAGATGGTGGGCGATGTAACTATGGGCTTCACCACCAGTAAAGGATGATTTGCTATCGAACCAATCTCGCCAACCCTGTGAACGACGCCAGAAGGCTACCGGAAGGGGAAGCAGATTATTATCTTGCCCTTCTTGATCGACTCCCGCTTCTTTATATCCTCCTGAAGCAACAATCACAATGGTCTGGTTAAAGGTTAGAGGACGCTTAGTTAGTTTTGCCCCCCTAACCCCCCAATTTTGGGGGGTAATCATGTCAAAGTCCCCCAGAATTGGGGGATTTAGGGGGCTCGAACAGGAGCCTAATAACTCACAAGCAGAAATTCTTTGATAAACCTGCTCTGGAGGCAGGGAATAGTCAATAATCGGTTGAAACCATTGTAAGAAATATGCGATCGCAGGACTTTTGACCCTCCCCAACCAAGCCACTTGTGTATTAGTTTGTGTATCGGCTTGTGTATGGGAACCATTAACCAAATCAATCACTGAAGTCCTAAATTTCTGATTACTGTCTTGAAGCTCAGGTAATCCCATCGCTAATTGAGTAGTGCCGGAATCTTGATCACGTAAACAATAGGAAAGGACTAGTAAATAGCTAAACGGACAACTTTGATCACAATTATTGCTAGGTAACTCTACATACCAATCATAGGTTGTAATATCTCCCTCCATGGTTTGATTGAGGTTAGCAATTTGATCACTCACCCCATAATAATCAGCAGGATGGTCAGCTTCAATTGCTGCCCAAACTAACCACGTATTCCTGTTAATCGCTTCAGTAATTGATTGCCGTAACTGTTTACTATTATCTGGCTGTTGTTTGTCTTGATCTAGGATATAATCAAACCCAATTATCCGAGCCTTACTGGTAACTAATTTATCTAATATACTTGCTAAGTAACCATAATCCATATACCTGCCATCAACCAATTTAACGTTGTCCTGTTTAAGAGACTTGTTATCAATTTGAACTAACCGAACTGGAGACTGAACTGGAGAAGGATTAGCTTGCCACTGCACCTGCTGAGTAACCTGACGGTAACCAGCCTGTAACAAAAGACGAGATTCTAACAGTAAATCCTGAACAGGTGGGATTAAACTAACGGTTAACCATGCCGATAACCAAAGGGCTTCTTTCTTAGTAGGTAACCAATTTCTGAGACTGTGCCCTAAACCAAATGGTTCCAAACGAAACAGTACTGATTGGGGATGGCGAAATAAGGTAGGGATTAGGTAAGCAGAAGGATAGGTAAGATTTTGTTGGTCTTTGAGAAAAGCACAAGCATCCCGTAGCGCTTCATGAACATCCTTATACTCAGCCAAACTGTTGAGAAACTGGACAATAAAAACTTGAGCCACCTGATTGTGAATAGGTTCTGCCATTACCGCCACTTGAGGTAACCCTAAAGCAATTAGGGATTCCGCAATTGAGATACCATCACAAGAATTAAAAATAGCAAACTTTAGTCCATTAGCTATCCCTTGTTGGAGGGATTGTTTAATTTCCTGAATCCCTAGAGACGCATCAGGAGCAATATGTAATTCCCCACCAGTAAAGGCAGTTTCATTACTATGTCCAGCAAAAAATAAAATATCCCAACCCCTAGGATTAGTAATTTCCTTAACGATTTCTTGCTTAAGAGTACTAGAGTCTTTTTCTGGTTGCCAACCAATAAATTTGATTTCAGCCAGCTTAGACAGGTGAGCTAACGCCTTGCGGTCTTCTTCAAAGTCTAATCCTTTTTCATCACCTAAGATAGCCAACACTCTGGCTCGGCGACGGATTGAATAAATAATTTTATTATGACTAATTCCAGCATGGATAGTTTTAGAAACCCGAGCAATCCGGATAGTTCCGAATCCCGATAAATTCGTCCTAGTAGTAGTACTAATTTCCCAAGCTTCCCAAGGTAAGCGAGTTAATTCAGGACAGTTACAGGTGAGGAGAATATCAACCCAATACCGACGATTAATAGACGAATCCGTAGCTGCCTTAGCAATTTCCTCACGAATCTCATATAACTCTCCATCCCGTAACCAACTATGAAATATTGATAAAAACCTAGCTTCTGCTTCCCGCAACAGGCCAGCCGGATCTTTCATAACGGTAAGTCTACCACTTTTTGGGACTTTACCTCGCAAATTTTTGTAACAATTAATGTAAGCCTGTTTCCAGTCTTGGTAACCTTGATCAAGGTCTTGAGGATAATCTACTATGGCAGCAATAGTCTTACCGTTTTCCCAAGATAACTCAAAGTTACATCCTGACTTGATTTTGATGACTTTAAGGTTAAAAATATTACTTTTCATGTTACTTATATAGCGTTTTTGAATTAGGTGAGGTACAAATCTTTGGGTTTTAGGGAACAGGGAACAGGGAACAGAGAACAGCGAGCCCGTCCCTAACTCCCCACACTCCCCGCGCCCCCGCCCCGCGCCCCCGCCCCACACTTCCCACACTTCCTACTCCCTACTCCCTACTCCCTACTCCCTACTCCCTACTCCCTACTCCCTTTAAATTCAAACAACATCGACATTTGTGCTGTTTCATCAGCAGTGGTAATTGTAGCTAGAAACTTTTCATGATTAGCTCCTACAAACTGAGT
Organism: Moorena sp. SIO3I8; assembly: GCF_010692325.1. Taxonomy (GTDB): domain Bacteria; phylum Cyanobacteriota; class Cyanobacteriia; order Cyanobacteriales; family Coleofasciculaceae; genus Moorena. The sequence continues at coordinate 5,191 of NZ_JAAHHW010000062.1, forward strand.
AAATAAATAGTCGTCATTAGTGGTCAATTCCTGTTGATACAAGACCATAGTAAAATCAGTAATACGCAATTTTATCCCCGAAGGTGGAGTATTACCTGGGCTAGCTCCCAGGATTAGCACTATAGTCCAATCTCCCTCTGGTTCAAACTGGGGTAATTGCCAAGTTATAGCATAAAGACGCAGTGGAATTCCAGCTAGTTGGAAATCTCGATAACTACGGACAGCAGCAGCAGGAATTTCGATATCAATAATAGTTAGAATCTCAGCTAATTCTTGGGCTGGGTTACGACTAAACCGCAATGCTGGGGAAGGTGCTGGTAATAGTTGCCAAGATAACTCTTGAGCTAGTTCATCAATTTGATTATATAACCATTGTCCCACATTAATTGCTTGTTGATTCAGGATTTCGATTACGTCTTTAATATAATCCTGACTGGGCTGTGGTATTTCTGGTAAAGGAATTTCCTCAGGAGATAGACATTGTAAATCCAGTAGTAAGTCGTCTCCACTCATAGTAAACCTAGATAAAGGGAGCTCGTAAGTCTGATCAGAGCCAACAACTAGATTACTAATATCTTTGACTAACTGGTCGTATCGATTTACCCCTTTAATACCAGCAATCCCTAAGTCATCATCAATGGCAATCACCACATAAAAATGAGCAGTGAATTGGGGAATAGTAACAATAGCTTGAGGCAGATTTACGAAGGGGTCACTAAATCCAAAGCTAGGAATAATGCAAATATTGAAATCTCCTACCTGTAGATTACACACAGCATTAATAACTTTAGCAATAGCTTGAGATAATTCAGAATTTACTAAAACATTAGCTGCCCGTTCTACCCGTAAACTTGGCTCTCGTTTTTCCAGCCAATCTTCAAAGACTAGTAAGGCTAACTCTTGGAGATAGATAGCTAATGTTCCTGATGTTTCCGCTATCTGGTTGGCAATATCCAGAGCTTGTTGTTGTTGTTCTAATTCCAGCGTTAGGGTTTCGGTTAATGCTGGAAAGGAAATCAGTTCTGTAGATGTATCTAGCATTTTTTTAGTACAGCAGTTTTCAATTGGGTGAGGTACAAATTCTTTGGTTTTAGGGAGCAGGGAGCAGGGAGCAGGGAGCAGGGAAGAGGAAAGTCAGAAGTGTAAAGAGGTAAAAAATACTTTCTATTTCATAGCTATTAAAAACGCTATAAAAGTTTTTGATATAATTCAAACTCGACAGTTTTGATCATAATAATGACGTCCAGTTAAATTTATTTTTCCTACTCCCTACTCCCTACTCCCCACTCCCGATTCCCGATTCCCGATTCCCCACTCCCTTTTTTAATATTTTACATAAAGTCCTAGAAAAATTACTAGAGAGTTTGTATTGGTTTTTAACAAAGGTTTCTTTCATAGCTGCAGTCATAATCCGGTTAATTTCTTCTTCCACAAACTGACTAATTCGTTGCTCTAATTCTTTAACCTCTTGTGCAGAAGCGTAGGCTTGGCCTAACTCCACGAGTTGGTGATGTAATCTTACGGAAGTGCGTCTAGCAATATCAGCCCGAAAGGCTTTCAGGTCTAGCAAGCGACTGACTTGATATTGAGCAGTTAAGCCGATTTGGGCAGCAATCTTAGTCATAGTAACATGCTGACATTGAAATAAATCTAGTGCTTCTAAAAATTGCTGATGTCTTGGCTTTTGTTTACGACTTAGATAAGTCACTCGGTTTTGAATAACCTCTTGAATAGCAGTAGTTAAACAATCCTGTAGTAATTGGTCATAGGCAGCTAATACCTCGTCTTCCTCCTGATTGTTACTTGTATCATCAGCTGCTAATTGATGCTCAAATTTTCCTAAAGCTTGAGTGGGGACATTCCTGCCACGATTTCGTTTATAGTCTCGAATTAGCTGAGCTAAGGTTTGTAACTCAGTAAGCACTGCTTCTGGAGATAGTTGTCCTATCAGCTGTAATTGCTCTTTCCTAGGAATTGGGTAAGGAGTTGTAAGTTTACCTAAGCCTTGTTGTTGTCGTTGTTGGTTAATTTGATTACGCTCTGCTTGCAGTTGACGTACATAAACCGTTTGATAACTTTCTAATAACTCACGATAGTGGTTAATTTCTTGATCAGTTAGCTGATGAAACTCCGATAGAATACGGTTTAGTTTACCAGGAGTAGTTTGTTTCAGTAATAACCAATCCGTTACCTGCTCAATTCCATGGTAGAGTAAAAATTGTTTTACCTCCCTATGGGTTTTCACTAGTCTCTTTGTCCAGGAAAATAAGCTACTTTTATCTGGGTCAAAGGTTTGTAAACTATAAGTAATTATAAAATTATCTCCCCCTAGTTTATGGCCTTGATCGGGCTCAGGATAACGGTCAAGGACTAATGGCAGTAGGTCATCCATGGTAAAATTATGGTGCTGACCAAATTGCTCTACTAACTGATAACAAACCTCCTTGATTTGGTGAGAAACTAAACAACGTAGACAAACCTCAGCCAGCTCAAGGTCGTCGTCTTGGGTGTGATAACGTTGCCACAGTCTGCTAATCAGGGCGTGGTCTATGGTGTCTTCACCTGTAGACAAAGTAAGAGCTTGGGCACTGATAAATTCCTTAGCCTCTTCTATCGGTTTAGTTTGATGTTGACCCAAACGATTAATATAATTGAGTGTCCAGTATTTGGCTAAGCTGGTCTTCATGAGGGAGGAGGGAGTAGGGAGTAGGGAATACAATTTAGATGTATCTCACGCTTACTACGAAATGCTATATATAGCAATCTCCCCCGACAAGAGAACCAAATGTCATTCTTACCTATCTGGTAACTATCCGAACCTATGCATTCTGTCAAAAAAACTGGGCTTGAAGTGTATAAGTGAAGGGTAGGACGTAGGTCTGAGGAGTATTAGTTTTTCCTTGTATAGTCAGGTACATCTAAATTTTATTCCCTGTTCCCTGTTCCCTGTTCCCTACTCCCTACTCCCTGCTCCCTACTCCCTGCTCCCTGAATCATTGCATAGGTTCAGGAATCTCTCAGATATGACCAAATAGGGAATAATTGAATATCCTATTATGAAACTTAAGCACGTCTTATGGTTGGGACTTCTCACTCTCTGCCTCACCCCTGGAGTACTCCTGGTTTTGGCTAGATTCCTCACTTTACCACCAGTGGCTCAAGAACAAAACACGGTTAGCCCAGAGCAAGAGGGGAATTTAGCCCCTAGGGATGCCATAGTTCAAGTAGCCATTAATCAAGCAGAGGCGGACAAACTATTTAAGCAAGGACTTAGTCACCTTCGTCGCAGTAAGTTCCCAGAAGGATTAGAGTCTTGGCAGCAAGCATTGGTGATTTATAATCAAATCAGAAACCGCAAGAGTGAAGCTAAGTCCCTGGGCAATCTGGGTCTTGCATACTATCATGTGGGAGACTACAAAAAAGCGATTGATTACTACCAACAATCGATAGCTATTCATCGGGAAATCGGAGACCACAAGGGTGAAGCTAACTCCCTGACTAATCTGGGTCTTGCATACAAGAATCTGGGACAGTACCAAAAAGCGATTGATTACTACCAACAATCGATAGCTATTAAAAATAAAATCGGAGACCGCTTGGGTGAAGCTTGCTCCCTGACTAATCTGGGTCTTGCATACGATAATCTGGGAGAGTACAACAAAGCGATTGATTACCACCAAAACTCCTTAGCTATTGCTAGGGCAATCGGATACCGTGAAGGTGAAGTTAACTCCCTCAATAATCTCGGTGGTGCATACGGTTATTTGGAAGACTTAAAAAAAGCCATTGATTACCTCGAACAATCTTTAAATATTGCTAGGAAAATCGGATACCGTAAGGGTGAAGCTATGTCCTTGCATAATCTGAGGAATGTATACTTTAATCTGGGAGACTATAAAAAAGCAATTGATTACTACCAACAATCCATAGCTATTAAAAGGAAAATCGGAGACCGCTTGGGTCAAGCTAACTCCCTGAATAATCTCGGTAGTGCATACGGTCATCTGGGAGACTACTCTAAAGCAATTGATTATTACCAACAATCCATAGCTATTAAAAGGAAAATCGGAGACCGCAACGGTGAAGCTGCCTCCCTGAATAATCTCGGTAGTGCATACGGTCATGTGGGAGACTATCAAAAAGCAATTGATCATTACCAAAAATCCTTAGTTATTGATAGGGACATCGGAGACCGCAACGGTGAAGCTGCCTCCCTGAATAATCTCGGTAGTGCATACCGTCATGTGGGAGACTATCAAAAAGCGATTAATTACTACCAAGGCTCCTTAGCTATTGCTAGGGATATCGGAGACCGCCTGGGTGAAGCTTACTCCCTGGGTAATCTGGGCAATGTATACATTAATCTGGGAGACTACTTTAAAGGGATTGATTACCACCAACACTCTTTAGCTATTCAAAGGGAAATCGGAGACCGCCTGGGTGAAGCTAACTCCCTGATTGGTCTGGGTATTATATATGATAATCTGGGAAAGTATAAAAAAGCCATTGATTACCAGCAAAACTCTTTAGCTATTGCTAGGGAAATCGGAAACCGCAAGGGTGAAGCTAGCTCCCTAAATAATATCGGTGCAACCTTCTTAAAAAAGAATCATTTAAAACAAGCCCAAACTCACGTGTTTGATGCTATTCAAATTTGGGAAGATATCCGCCAAGACCTCGGTAACGAAGATGATTGGAAGATTTCTATTTTTGAACAACAATCTCGCAGCTATCGTCTCTTACAACACGTCTTGATTACTCAAGGTCAACCAAGACAAGCCTTAGAGATTGCCGAACGGGGTCGCAACCGCGCTCTGATTGACTTATTAGCGGCACAGTTATCTGAAACTCCTCAAAAAATCAAAGCTCCTACTCTTAAAGATATTCAAGAGATTGCTAAACAACAACAAGCCACTTTGGTGGAATATTCCATTGTTGATGACCAAATTTATATTTGGGTGATTGCTCCCACTGGTGAGATTACCTTCCGTAGTAATACCTTACCCCAAGATACTACTCTGGCCGAACTAGTCAAAGTCAGTCGTCAGCAAATTGGTGTCAGAGGTCGAGGTAATCAAAATGCTGCTTCACTACAAAACCCTAAGGATATTAATCGACTAAACCAACTCTACCAACTCCTGATTACTCCGATTGTTGACTTATTACCAATAAACTCATCAGACCGTGTTATTTTTATTCCCCATCAAGCACTATTTCTGGTTCCCTTTGCTGCTCTGCTAGATGATAATCACAAGTATCTGATCGAAAAGCATACCATTCTCACTGCTCCTTCGATCCAATCCCTGTCGTTTACCCGTAAAAATTGGCATCGAGTCCAAGACAGCAACGGAACACCATTGATTGTGGGTAATCCCACCATGCCCAAAATTAATGTAGGACGGGAACAAAAACCGTTACCCGCTCTACCGGGTGCAGAAACAGAAGCCTTAACCATTGCTAAATTGCTGAATACCACCGCTCTGATTGGAGCAGAAGCAACAGAATCAACCATTGTGGAAAAAATGGCCAATGCTTCGGTTATCCATTTAGCCACCCATGGTTTAGTCGATGGTATTTATTATCGAGGTGCGATCGCATTAGCTCCTGAGGAACCAGACCATGATGGCTTTCTCACCAGTCGTGAAATTCTGATTGGTTACGCAGGACCGGAAAAATCCTTATTGAAAGCAAAGTTAGTGGTTCTGAGTGCTTGTGATACTGGTAGGGGTGAGATTAAAGGGGAAGGAGTAGTTGGTTTATCCCGTTCTTTGATTGCCGCAGGTGTACCCAGTTTGGTGGTGTCCTTATGGCAAGTGCCTGATGATGATACGGCCAAGTTGATGACGGAGTTTTACACGAATATTTACACCCACAAATTCGATAAAGCCAAAGCCATGCGAGAGGCGATGTTATCGATGCTCAATGATGGAGATGGTAATCCAGACCCGAAAGCTTGGGCGGCTTTTACGGTTATTGGTGAAGCGAGGTAGAGAATTTGGGGAGTCGGGAGTCGGGAGTCGGGAGTCGGGTGTGGGGAAAGTTCGGAACTCTTGCCCCTATTGCCTATTGCCTTTTGCCTCTTGCCTATTCCTGTTCCCTGCTCCCTATTCCCTGTTCCCTATTCGCTGTTCCCTATTCCTATACAATAGAATTATCATTCCATCGGGAGGTGTTTATGGGTAAAGAAGAAGAACTACTTAAACACTGGCGAGAACTGGCACCGGAAAAACAGCAAAAAGTTTTGGAGTTTGTTGAACTCCTTAAATCTGAGTCAGAAACAACACCCCCTCAATCGGATTTTGTACCAAAAACTCCCTTAGCCCAAAAATTATGGGAAATTCGACAACGAGCAATTGCTGCTGGCTTACGACTGCTCAACGAAGAGGACATTGAACTGGAATTGGCTGCACGTCGAGGTGGATGGAGTGACTCGTAAGAAGACTTACATAGACTCTGGTGTACTGATTACCGCTTTTCAAGGCATTGAGTCAATCAGCATTAGAGCCAATCAAATTCTTAACGATGAAAATCGGGAGTTTGCCTCAAGTCGCTTCGTGCAGTTAGAAGTCTTGCCTAAAGCAATTTTTAACAAGCAACAAGATGAAACAGAATTTTACGAAACCTTCTTTAATGCTGTCAACCATTGGGCAACTGACTTAGAGCAAATTCTCCAAAATGCCCAACAAATTGCCTGTACCTATGGTTTAGCTGGGATGGATGCGATTCATGTAGCAGCTGCACTGCAAATTAAAGCAGATCAACTGATCACAACTGAAAAGCCAACCAAACCAATGCATCGAGTAATGGAAATCGAGATTATTTCAATATATAGCACTCCTCAATGATTCGTAAAATATAGTGGCCGAAGCTATCCCTATAACCCTTGTCCAGCTATAATGCGATCGCTATTTTTATAGTAGTGGCGTAGGGTGTGTTTGGGACAGCCCGTCCCGTAACGCACCACTACCGAGTCCCGACTCCCTACTCCCTACTCCCGACTCCCTGAATCATTGCATAGGTTCAGAAATCTCTCAGATATGGCCAAGTAGGGAATAATTCAATATCCGATATGAAACTTAAGCAAGTCTTATGGTTGGGACTTCTCACTGTCTACCTCACCCCTGGGGTACTCCCTGTTGTGGCTAGTTTCCTCACTGTACTAGCACTGGCTCAAGAACAAAACACGGTTAGCCCAGAGCAAGAAGGAACTATAACCCCTAGTGATGCCATAGTTGAAGTAGACAGTAAGCAAGCCGAGGCGGACAAACTATTTCAGCAGGGAATGAGTCACGTTCGTCGCAGTGAGTTCCCAGAAGCATTACAATCTTGGCAGCAAGCATTGGTGATTTATAAACAAATTGGATACCGTAAGGGTGAAGCTAACTCCCTGTATAATCTGGGTGTTACATACTATCATCTGGGAAACTATAAAAAAGCGATTGATTCCCTCCAAAACTCCTTAGCTATTGCTAGGGAAATCGGACACCGCAAGGTTGAAGGTGCCTCCCTAATTGGTCTGGCTACTACATACCATCATCTGGGAGAGTACAAAAAAGCGATTGATTACTACCAACAATCAATCGCTTTTCAAAGAGAAATTGGAAACCGCAAAGGTGAAGCTAACTCCCTGTATAATCTGGGTAATGCATACCGTACTCTGGGAGAGTACAAAAAAGCGATTGATTACTACCAACAATCGATAGCTATTGCTAGGGAAATCGGTTACCGCCTGGGTGAAGCTAACTCCCTGGGTAATCTGGGGAATGCATACTATCATCTGAGAGAGTACAAAAAAGCGATTGATTCCCTCCAAAACTCCTTAGCTATTGCTAGGGAAATTGGAAACCGCAAAGGTGAAGCTAACTCCCTGTATAATCTGGGTGTTACATACTATCATCTGGGAAACTATAAAAAAGCGATTGATTACCACCAACAATCGATAGCTATTAAAAGGGAAATCGGAGACCGCCAGGGTGAAGCTGGCTCCCTGAATCATTTGGGTAGTGCATACGTTCCTCTGGGAGACTATAAAAAAGCCATTGATTACTACCAACACTTCTTAGCTATTAAAAGGGAAATCAGAGACCGCGAGGGTGAAGCTGACTCCCTGAATAATCTGGGTATTGTATACTATCATCTGGGAAAGTACAAAAAAGCGATTGATTACCACCAACAATCATTAACTATTGCTAGGGAAATCGGAAACCGCCTGGGTCAAGGTCATTCCCTGAATAATCTGGGTGCTACATACAGTCAACTGGGAGACTATAAAAAAGCGATTGATTACTACCAACAATCATTAACTATTGCTAGGGAAATCGGAAACCGCCTGAGTCAAGGTAATTCCCTGAATAATCTGGGTAGTACATACGATAATCTGGGAGACTATAAAAAAGCGATTGATTACCACCAAAAATCGATAGCTATTGCTAGGGATATCGGAGACCGCAAAGGTGAAGCTGCCTCCCTGGGTAGTCTGGGTATTGCATACGATAATCTGCGAGACTACAAAAAAGCGATTGATTACTACCAAAAATCGATAGCTATTGCTAGGGATATCGGAGACCGCAAAGGTGAAGCTGCCTCCCTAAATAATCTCGGTGTTACCTTATTAAAAATAAATCAACTAGAACCAGCCGAAATTCACCTGTATGATGCCATTAAAATTTTGGAATATATCCGCCACTTCCTCCGTAACAAAGATGATTGGAAGATTTCTATTTTTGAAGAACAAGCTCGTAGCTATCGTCTTTTACAACAGGTATTGATTGCTCAAGGAAAACCAAAACAAGCCTTAGAGATTTCCGAACGGGGTCGCAACCGCGCTCTGATTGATTTATTAGCGGCACAGTTATCTGAAACTACTCAAAAAACTAAAGCTCCTACTCTTAAAGACATTCAAGAGATTGCTCAACAACAACAAGCCACTTTGGTGGAATATTCCATTTTTGGTGGCCAAATTTATATTTGGGTAATTGCTCCCACAGGTGAGATTACCTTCCGTAGTCATACCTTACCCGAAGATACCACTCTAGCTGAACTAGTCAAAGTCACTCGTGATTATGTCGCTGTCAGAGGTAGAGGTAATCAGAATCCTACTTCACCACCAAACCCTAAGGATAGTCATCCACTAAACCAACTCTACCAACTCCTGATTACTCCCATTGTTGACGTATTACCTGAAAGCGAATCAGACCGTATTATTTTCATTCCCCATCAAGCACTATTTCTGGTTCCCTTTGCTGCTCTGCTAGATGATGACGGAAATTATCTAATCGAAAACCATACCATTCTCACTGCTCCTTCGATCCAATCTCTGTCGTTTACCCGTCAACATTGGCATCGAGTCCAAGACAGCAACGGAACACCATTGATTGTGGGTAATCCCACCATGCCCACCATTACAGTAGGACAGGAACAAGAACCGTTAAAGTCTCTATCGGGTGCAGAAACAGAAGCCTTAACCATTGCTAAATTGCTGAATACCACCGCTCTAATTGGAGCAGAAGCAACAGAATCAACCATTGTGGAAAAAATGGCCAATGCTTCGGTTATCCATTTAGCCACCCATGGTTTAGTCGATGGTATTTATTATCGAGGTGCGATCGCATTAGCTCCTGAGAAACCAGACCATGATGGCTTTCTCACCAGTGATGAAATTCTGATTGGTTACGGACTACCGGAAAAATCCTTATTGAACGCAAAGTTAGTAGTCCTGAGTGCTTGTGATACTGGTAGGGGTGAGATAAAAGGGGAAGGGGTAGTGGGTTTATCCCGTTCTTTGATTGCCGCCGGTGTACCCAGTTTGGTGGTGTCCTTATGGCAAGTGCCTGATGATGATACGGCCAAGTTGATGAGGGAGTTTTATACGAATATTTACACCCACAAAATGGATAAAGCCAAAGCCATGCGAGAGGCCATGTTATCGATGCTCAATGATGAAGATGGTAATCCAGACCCGAAAGCTTGGGCGGCTTTTACGGTTATTGGTGAAGCTAGGTAGGACGTGTGGGGTGTGGGGTGTGGGGTGTGGGGTTTGGGGTTTGGGGTGCATCTCATTAAAGCTGTTGGACCCGGTGGTGCGTTACGGGCCGGGCTGTTCCAAGGCTGACTACGAGGCGGAAAATGAGAGGGAGCCCGTCCCTAACACACCCTACGCAACTGTTCCCGATTCCCGATTCCCGATTCCCGATTCCCTACTCCCGACTCCCGACTCCCTACTCCCTACTCCCTACTCCCACATAATCAACGTCCCAAATCATGGAGAGCATTAATCGCTGCAGCACACTGTTGGGTCACAGCTTGCAATTCGTCTCGGTTACTAGAACTAGGAGGAGCAATCAGCTTACCAATGCGGACGGTTAAGGGTACAGACCGTGGCATCAAGGAACCTTTTTTAACAATTGCTTGACTTCCCCACAAAGTAACGGGCAGCAGGGGGGCTTGGGCTTGGGCAGCAATCCAGGCGGCACCAAGCTTGGGGTTATGAATGCGAGCATCCCGTGTCCTGGTGCCATCCAAATACACACCAACCGCCCAGCCATTGTCGAGGAAATTGAGAGCAGAACGCAGGGCACTCCGGTCTGCTGAGCCTCGCTTAACCGGGTAAGTACCATACAATTCAATAAACTGTTTCAGGACTGGGACACGAAACAATTCTTCCTTGGCCATAAAGGCTACTGGACGTCCGACACAATTGGCTAAAATCGGTGGGTCAAAGTCACTAGCATGGTTACTCACCACCACCAGGGGTCCCGAGGTGGGTACTTGTTTAGCACCATAAATGCGACCCCGGAAATAGGTATGGACTAAGGGGCTAACCACTGACCACTTCAGGGCGTGATACAGCAGCAGACTGGGAAATGGTTCGCGGCTTCTAGTCACAGAAAATCGATTGGTGGATTTGGATGGTTTGATTTCTAGTTTACTCCCTACTCCCTACTCCCTACTCCCTAGATTTCATCCCAACCACTGACCCCAGAAGACATCACATAACTAGTTACGCTAGCTTCAAAGAAGTTGGCCTTAGTATGAGCATCTTTTTTAGTATCAGAAAAACGCTCTAAGTGGCTGTAGGGACTCTTTTGATAGTTTTCCCCCTGGTAAAGGGGTTCTAATCCAATAGAACGTAGCCTGATATTAGCCAAATACTTGGTATAATGTTCAGTACTCCGTTCAGTAATCCCTAAAATATCGTTACCAACAATATGATTAGTCCAGCGACATTCATGCTCCACTGCTGTGGCAAACATTTCATAAATTTGCTCACTGGAATAGGGAAATACTTCCATAGCCATGGGGATTAACTTTTGATAAAGCCGGACATGACTCAGTTCATCTCGATTAATCATTTTAAAAATGTCTGCTGAGCCTGGCATCAGCATCCTAGAGGCGAGATTGTAGAAGTAAATGAAACCATTATAGAAGTACATTCCTTCTAATAAAAAGTCAGCCAGTAAGGAAACAAAATAGTTTTCTGGGGTGGGATTATCAACATACCTTTGATAGAAGCTGGCGACAAATTCGCATCTATCCCTCAGCACTGTATCAGTGCGCCAGAATTCATAGACTCTACTTCTATGTTCAGTAGGGATAACGGTTTCTATGATATATTGATAACTTTGATTGTGCATCCCTTCCTGAGAAATTTGTTCCGCCATACACAGACTAACTTCTGGAGCAGTAATGCTACTTTTGATGTGAGGAATATTGCAGGTTTGAACGGAATCTAAAAAAGTTAAATAGGATAGAATCCCATCATAAGCATAACGTTCTGCTGGCGTTAAATTGGAGTAGTCTGTTACGTCTTGAGTTAGGTCTAGTTTCTGGGGAATCCAGAAGTTTTCCCGCATCTGTTGATACAACCCAATTGCCCAAGCATAACGGACATCATTGAGTTGCATCAAGTTGGTGGTATTACCAAACCAAATTGAACGGTGTTCAGTTTTATCATCCCCATCTGGATTAAAGATAGGGTTAATTGGCATTGTAGTTAGCATTTTTTTATAGGGAGTAGGGAGTAGGGAGTAGGGAGTAGGGAATCGGGAATCGGGAATCGGGAATCGGGAATCGGGAACAGGGAGTGTGGGGAGCAAGAGCTATCAGCTATCAGCTATCAGCATTCAGCCTAAGCGCTACGCGCACGCTACGCGAACAGCTGATGCGCGCGCAGGCTGGAAGCCTGTTCCACAAAGCTGACCACTGACCACTGACCGATGCTTCACACTTATCAACCTCAAAGTCCCCCTTTTCAAGGGGGATTTAGGGGGATCTCTTTGTACCTCATGGGAAAGAGAATTGCTATAATCTCAGTGAAGTCACAGGCTGGAAGCCTGTTCTACAAAGCTGACCACTGACCACTGACCACTGACCACTGACCGATGCGCGCGCAGGCTGGAAGCCTGTTCCACAGAATCACTAATTAGCGCAAGCGATACAAGTGTTGTCTAATTCTTTGAAGTTGTCACGCTGGACGGTTCGGATATAATAGACGGCTTTACATCCTAATTCCCAGGCCATGACTAGGGTTTCATAGATGTCTTTGGCTTTGAGGGTGCGTTCAGGTTCGTCTGGGAAATAGACTCCTTGGTTTAAGTTAAATAACAATTCCATGGAAATCCCAGTATCAATCCATTGCTGGATCGTGGCGACTGCTGTAACAACTTTTTTCTGATCAAAGTTTTTGTTTTCGTGGTAGAACCAAAAATTGTCTTTAATAAAGGGTGGGGCAATGGGTACAGTGCCTTTTGCCCATTTGTCATAGAAGAATTTGCTGTGAACTGGTAAGACACTAGCGGTACATCCTTGTACTAGGGATGAGGATGTATTGGGTGCGATCGCAGTAATATGAGAATTGCGAATCCCAAATTTTTGAATATCCTGAGATAGGGCTACCCAACGCTCTTGATGCTGGGAATTTTCTACAAACCATTCCACTGGTTTAGCGCCAATTAGCTTACCTTTACTCCACTCACTACCATCGAAAGCAGCATAAGCACCACGTTCCATGGCCAGTTCCATAGATGCATGGGTGCAGTAGTAGCCAATATCCTCAAATAAGTTACTAATTTCCTTGAGGTTGTTATAGGTTAGCCACCGTTTAGCTAACCAATCCGCTAATCCCATACAACCTACTCCGATGGTGCGGTATTTGTGATTGTGGGTATGGGCTGCTGTAAAAGGAGGAGTGGTTAAATCAATCGTGTTATCGAGAATCCGCACTGCTAGACGACATATATTGGGCAATTCAGTTTCCTCAATATTGGCGAGATTGATTGAGTCCAAATTGCAACAGTGAGCAGCATTGCCAATTTCGACATTAGAGAAACTTTCGGTACAAAGATTTACCGCTGGGATATAGCCTTGGTGTTGATTAGGATTAGCGCGGTTAATGGTATCCTTGAACGCCAAGTAAGGCATTCCGGTCTCTACTTGCGATCGCATAATCGTCTTAAAGAGTTCCCGAGCATTGACGGTCTTGTAGAGAGTGAGGGTTTCGCCGATGGCTGCTTCAATAGTTTGATAGGCGCTTTCAAACTCTTCTGCCCAAAGTTCCGATAGCTCAATCCCTAGCTTGATCCGTACTTCATAGGGATCGATTAACGTCCAGTCTTCTTTATTAACCACCCGACGCATAAACTCATCGGGAATCACCAATTGGGGAAAGATATCATAAGCCTTGCGCCGGGGATCCCCATTTTCCGCTTGCATCTCCAGAAACTCTGGCACATCGAGATGCCACACATCCACACTAACGGTGACTGCCCCTGCCCGACGGCCTCCTTGATTAACTGCGATCGCAGTATCGTTTAGCAGTTTAATCCAAGGAATTACCCCTCCCGAAGCATTGGCTTTGCCCATCACCCAGCTACCCGTTGAGCGAATCCGGCTAACATTGACCCCAACACCACCACCGTTTTTGGAGATTCTGGCCGTATCAGTAATTCCTTCAAAGATGCTTTCCAGGTTGTCATCAATGCTAGTGATAAAACAGGAAGACAGAGACCCCTTAGGAATTCTGAGATTAGCCAGGATCGGGGTCGCTAGAGATATTTTCCGTTGTGCGATCGCTTCATAAAATCGCCTTGCCCAACCTAGTCTATCTTCCGGGACTTCCACTGACCCTAGCAGCAGAGCACAAGTTAAAAATGCCTCTTGGGGCAACTCATCCCCTAGGAGATACCGACGAGTTAGCAGTACAGCTCCTGCATAATCATAATCCGTGTCCCAATCCCGATTAATCCAAGAACCTGCTTCTTTTAGCTCCTCAGTCGTATAGGTTAAGATACTGGCGTCATATTGACCAGACTCTACTTTAGAGCGAACAGTTCTAGGGTAGTCACCGTACTCATAACCACGGTTTACCAGGGTATCTTTCCAGAGACTCCAGATCTGCAGTCGTCCTGCTACATAGCGCCAGTCAGGCTGATCAGGACTACACATTTCCAGGGCACAGTTGATCAAGTTATCCTGAATCTCTCTGGTAGTAACACCATCACGCAAGCGAGTAGTGAGTCCGGCTTCTAGAGTGATCGGATTGACATCCTTGCCAGCACAAGCCCACTCAACAACAGAACGAATTCTGGAAATATCAAGGGAAGCCAGAGAACCATCCCGTCTGATCACCTTAATATTCCCTTGATTTTGAGTTATGGTTGTTGCCGATAGGGTTTGTTGCATTTTCACTGGTTGGACGGAATTTAGATATATTACACCATGGCTTGCTAACCCCAAGGTACAACACTACCACTAGGGTTAACTATGGAATTCACAAGCTCTACTATACTAAATCTGGATTGATTTGGCTTATAGTTTTTGCCGAGAGGGTTTGTGGCCTTTTCACTCGTTGCTCAGAATCTTAGATATATTACACCATGGATGGGTAACCCCAAGGTACAACACTACCACTAGGGTTAACTATTTAATTCCCAAGCTCTACTATACTAAATCTAGAGTAAGTATGGCTGTTAAATTTATCAACTTTTTTAAGTAACTGACCAAGTAACTCCTCACACCTCCCACACCTGCTGCGTCCCGCTGTGTTTCCCTGTTATCCTCATCTCTGAGCTTGTCTAATTGTTCTGTTAACGTTATAATATTGGGATTTGCCATCAGCTTTAGCCCTTGACCGTTCCCATGATGATCACTGCCCAAAACATTACTGCTATTGATGAAAAGCTCTCCAAACGCTTTATTGAACTCGATCCAGAGGGCTACTTTATTATTTACATAGACCGAGATGCAAGTCTGATCTGTGCCGAACACTACAGTAACAAAATTAATGAGAAAGGGTTAGCAGTTGATCCAGAAACCGGAGAACCATTTCCCTGCGATGTTAAATTAAACCGTACTCCCACCGCTATTTTCAAAGGTAGGACAGCCAAGGAACTAGGCATGAAAATTACCGAAGAAACTAAACCCTGTCCTTTAAGTCGTTTCGATCATGCCCTTTACCTAGGACGAGAATTTGTAAGAGCCGAGATAGCGATGATCAATGGCGAAGAGTATATTCAAGATTAGTCAATAATCTGTAAGCATTCAGCATTCAGCATTCAGCATTCAGCATTCAGCCATCAGCCATCAGCATTCAGCATTCAGCCAAGCACTATGAATCCCTGACAGCAGCGCTAAAAGAGATTTAACGAATGTTTACCTGTTTTATTAAAAAGCTGTTGGCGTAGCGTGCCCAACCGCCAACGGCTGACCGCTGATAGCTGATAGCTAATGTTTACCTGTTTTATTAAAAAGCTGACGGCTGACCGCTAACTGGTGATAGCTGATAGCTTACGAGCTAAGTCAGGTTTGTCGGTAATGATACCATGTATCCGAGTATCATGTAGAAGCTCTCCAATCATTTTTTGATTATTTACCAAAAAATTTGGGTTTAAAGCCCCGTCCTTCTACGAGACGAAACCTTAGATAGTGGAGCCTTATTCAATAAGTTTTAACCCTTTTCACGGCCTGCCGACCATAAAGGCTCCACTATCTTAAGGTAACTTCAATGGACGGCTTTTTTTTTAGATCTATCCTGATATTTGTCGCTGAGTGTGGTACTATAAAACAGTAACGGAAAAGGTCGATATCCGTTCGCGGAGCGTGACCTTAGGTCAATGATCATTATTGAATTCAAAGCGTACGGCAAAAAGCATCAGTACTCAGCCATTGATGAGGCAATTCGGACAGTTAAGTTTATCCGAAACTCTTGTATTCGCCTTTGGATGGATGAGAAAGGGACTGGTAAGTATGACCTCAGTAAATACTGCAAGGTCTTAGCTAAGCAGTTCTCTTTTGCTAATGAGCTAAATTCGACTGCTCGCCAGGCTGCTTCTGAAAGAGCATGGTCATCGATTCGGCAAAGCCGACGCTACGCGAACGCCCGTTTCTACGACAACTGCAAGAAAAAGGTGCCTGGCAAGAAGGGGTTTCCACGATTTCAAAACCATTGCAGGTCAGTTGAGTATAAGCAATCAGGATGGAAATTGTCCCCTGATAAGAAGTCAATAACCTTCACTGACAAGAAAGGGGTCGGGAAACTAAAACTCAAGGGTACGTGGGATTTGTGGCGATTTGATAAAAACCAAATCAAGCGAGTCCGGATAGTAAAAAGAGCTGACGGTTATTATGTACAGTTTTGTGTTGCTGTTGATAATAACGAGCACTTAGAACCATCAGATGCAAACGTTGGTCTAGATGTTGGATTAAAAGATTTCTATACCGATTCTAGAGGCCATACTGAACCAAACCCTCGATTTTATAGAAGAGGGGAGAAGCGTTTAAAGTTTTATCAACGTCGGGTATCCCGCAAGAAGAAAGGCAAGGCCGTAGGCCACGCTACGCGAACAGCCAATCGTAGAAAAGCCATTAATAGGCTAGGCAGACACCATCTTAGAATAAGTAGGCAACGTGAAGAACATGCCAAGAGATTGGCACGTTGCGTAATCCGGTCTAACGACCTGGTCGCCTATGAAGATCTTAGAGTCAAAAACCTGGTAAAAAATCACTGTCTTGCCAAATCTATTAATGACGCAGGTTGGTATCAGTTTCGTAAATGGTTAGAGCACTTTGGACAAAAGTTTGGCAGAGTAACCGTTGCCGTAAACCCTGCCTATACCAGTCAAAACTGTTCTAGTTGCGGTGAGATCGTGAAAAAGTCATTATCGACTCGAACTCATACCTGCAAATGTGGTTGTCAATTAGACCGCGATTCGGCGAAGCCGACGCTACGCGAACACAACGCCGCAATCAACATTTTAGGAAGAGCCTTGAGTACGCTGGGGCACAGCGGAACTTGGGTCATAGACCCCAACGCTCATGGAGAATCGACCTCTACTCTTTCTGGCTCCGGCTTGATTGAGCAAGTTGGCTCGTTGAAGTGAGAATCCCCGTTCTTATAGGACGGGGAGTGTCAAAGTCCAAACAAAAACCGGTTTGCCCTGTTTAGCAGCAATTTCCAATAAACCAAATTTTAACGTTTCCCACTGTAGTGCTAGGATATCGGGGGTAAGTCTGATCAGTTTCTGAAACACCCAAATTCCCAAAAGTCTGAGTAATATAATCAGAAAATTATTCTTTTTTTTGCTTAATAACAATCCCGTTTTAACCGTAGGGTAATTCAAGTTTATCCATCTTAACGATGAAACATTAAATGATAAAATAACAAAGTCATCTATTTTGATATATCCCATTACTAAGGCCATGACTTTTTCTTCATAGCCTTCTTCTTTTAATTAAACCGCTAGTTTAATTTTGTTACGAGTCAGTCTTAAAATTTCCTCAACCGTAGGAACTCTAAACCCTTGCTGACCAGCAATGCGATTTATTTCAGCAAACCTTAACTGACTGATAGCTTGATTAGCTATCATTGGATCATGATGGGAAATCAATACCCCATCTTTAGTTATTCTGACATCAAATTCGATAAAGTCAGCCCCAAGTTCAATCGCTTTCTCATAAGCTTCAATAGTATTTTCTTTGGCACAATTAGAAGCCCCACGATGGGCGATTATCTTATTAGTCAGCATATGTAGCAAAGGGAACAGGGAGTAGGGAACAGGGAGCAGGGGAAGAGAGGGAAGTGTGGGGAGATGGGGAGATGGGGAGATGGGGAGATGGGGAGATGGGGAGATGGGGAGGTGGGGAGATGGGAATATAGGGATATATGGGATTTATGGGAGTGTGGTGATATTCCCGACTCCCAATTCCCGACTCCCAATTCCCGACTCCCGATTCCCGATTCCCGATTCCCGATTCCCGACTCCCGACTCCCGACTCCCGACTCCCGACTCCCGACTCCCGACTCCCTAAAATCTCAAATATACCTCACCTATTTGAGAACCACTATTTCATCGAGGTGCTGGCAAGTCATGAACATTGCGGATGGTCACGGAGCGAGCTAACTTATAGGCTGCATAGGAATCCACCAAACCGGAGCCAGTTGCTCCATCGTGTCCCTCTCCTGCCGGTTGACCATGGAAGCTTTTGCCCAGCTTAACATCTCGCGCTGATGCCCGTAGAATCTGCTTAATCAGGGATGGAGACAGACCAGGTTGCACCTGCTTAAGCAAGGCACAAACACCCGCTACTTGGGGAGAAGCAGCACTAGTACCGCTGATCACTGCCCAGCCATCATCAGTAGCCGTTTCGTCCTGATTCGGATACTGACCACCGCCCAAGCCTCGGTCAATTTCGTCCCCTGGTTCAACGGGCAACATGATATAGGCAGCCCGGGGTTGCATTCCCACCAGTCCACAAAGATCAGGGACGTGGCGTCCTGGATAAATTTGGCTATCAAAGCTACTGGCGTAGTTGGAAGCTTCTAACCGAAAGTCATTGCCCTCAACAGTATCGTGGGCATAGACTCCACCCACAGAAATCACTTCCGGCATCTGACCAGGAAATCCATAGTGTCCGTTACCAGCAGAGAAACAGACAGTAATACCACGCTCTTTGACTGCTTCAATAACTGCTGCCTCTAGGGGCTTGAGGAAATTCGGTAGAGGCCCTTCTGGAATACTGAAGCCCCAGCTGTTGTTCATCACCGCTGGATGTAAATCCGATGCCATCTTAAAGGCCAGGGTGGGGTTACTCCCCATTTTGACACCAATAAAGTCAATATCCGGTGCATTGGAAAAAATATTTGCTGCTTCAGCGGTGCCATGACCACTCTCATCCCGCTCCACGTTTTTAGCATCTGGTGCCAGGGTTGCCTGGTAGTTGTAGCCATGCCACTCGTAAAAGGGATGCTTGTAGAATCCAGTGTCTACCATTGCTACTAAAACGCCTTTACCGGTTACCCCGACTTTGTGGACAGGGGTCGAGCGACATACCATAGCTACATCGGAGGGAACATTGAGGTGATGATAACGAACCCGTGGAGGCAGTGGCGACTCAAATAAAATGGGTGGACGTTGGGGATAAGCGCGCTCTATCAACCCAGATAGCTCTTCGGGAATGCTAAAGGGAGCACCAGCAACATGGCGCAAGAAGGTCACTTCTCCCAGTTGAGGATGAGCCTCGCTAATGAGTTGGCTATCCCGTTCAACTCGGGTGCTAAAGACCCGTTCCCACAGTTCCCGTGGTCCATCAGCACTAATGGAAAAGGTTCCGATTTGCTGGACGCGAAAGCCAAGGGATTGTAAAATATTTGCAGCTTGAATGCCCCGTCCAGGGGGTGGAGCAAATTGTTGAAGATTCTCCGGTTGGAGGTAGGTGTCAGTGGCGAACATGGACTGGCCACTTTCTGATACGAGAATGGCTTCAAAGGAAACTCGCTCAACTCCCGTCTGTAGTTGTTGTATCATAATTCTCCTGTTAGTTAAATCCTAGTTAGATCAGCGGTTGATGACTATCGCTGTCTTTCTTGATCAACAAACCAAGTTGTTTTACTTCTTTGGTTTACTTCTTTAGTTTGGTATCTGTGATCACATATTGACGTCACCCTCGTGGGTACTTTTGTTTTGTTCGGCTTTAGTTTAAAATTTTATTGGCAACTTTTTACTATTGAACATTTGACCATAGAAAACTAGAGGCACGATACAGTAAAGGCACGACCCGATCGTCCCTCTAGCCTGGACAATGTTCGGATTATCGTTAACTGGATTGGCCGTTGGCCACGCTACGCGATGAAGCGAACGCGCCCCGCGTGGCCAACGGCCTCAGCTTCCGCGCTTGAGCGATCAGAAAAATTCTGGGGGTTCTACAAACATCACCCCAGTTACCAAGGTTTGTAGTTGCTCAGGAATTTGTAGATTGTCAACCGCAGCTTTGGGATAGGTAACCTCACTGCCATCTATCTCCTGGATCAGGGTTTTCTGCTGTGGTTGGAAGGAAACATTGAAAGTTGATTCCCACAGGGATTGCGGGGCTTGTACACTGATAGTCGGTCCAATGTGCAGTATCCGAAAGCCAAGCTGTTGTAGAGCTAAAGCAGCTTGTCTAGAGTGGTTGGGGGATGACTGAATTTCTGCTGAAATCGTGTTTTCCGGCATAGAACCCCTCCGATGGAAAGTCTGGCGTCGTGGATTTTTGGTTAAGGGCGACCCATTCGAGCCAGTAATTCGGGCAAGTAAGTAATTCGGGCAAGGAATTAATGGCTGAAACCCTAGGTTTTATCTGCTTTTGCTTCGCCCTCCCATAGGATAACCTAGAGTTTCCCTCAATTAAGCTTCACTTGTCAAGCTATATCGCTACGCCCAAAGAATCGGGAATCGGGAATCGGGAATCGGGAATCGGGAATCGGGAATTGGGAATCGGGAATCGGGGGAAGAGTGTGGTTAGAGGGGCGGGGGCGCGTGGGTAGAGGGGGGAGGGAAGAAGTAGTTTTCGATAATTTGGTATAGTTAACACCATTGTCTTGATGCAGTCCCTGATCGGGACTTGATCTGATTGGGTTAGAAGTGGCTCCTTGATAGTCCTGAATAGGACGGAAAAAATCCAGGGGCTCTTTTCTTATGATTAGAGATTAGCTCCGGGTCAGGAAATCAAGTTTGGAGCCAGTTGAAAGGTGATGGTATTTTTTTTATTGCTATGAATTTACAGCAGTTGTCAATTGGGTGAGGTACAGATTCCTGAGGTGCGACCCGTGGCGAATTTAATTCTTAATGGTAAGAGCGTACCTAAGGTTTTAGGGAACAGGGAACAGCGGATCACCGGAACAGAGAAGTCGGAAGTGGGAAGAGGGAAAAAATCCTGTGTACCTCAGGTGCGACCCGTGGCGAATTTAATAATTAGATCCGGAAAGCGCACCTAATAGTTATGAAAAACGCTGTATACAAAAATAATACAAAAGTTATACGTTAGCACTAACGCGATCGCAACCATCAGATTGGCAGACTATAAATATCAGTTAATTTACTGAAAGTGATTTTACTGATAGCTCAGGCTATGATTGGCCGTTGGCCACGCTACGCGAACGAGTTAGTCAAACAATTAGTCAACCAATTAGTTACAGACTCAAGTCAATTAATTAATTTATTCAAATAACTAGGGCGTCTAAAAAATGAAAATAACTAAATTTTTAAGCAGTGGATTAGTTTTAGGGTCTATAGTTTTGGGAGCAGTAGGAGAAGCCCAGGCAGCTGATATCCTCAAGTCCTGGTTAGCCGATGAAGCTCATATCTACCCAGAAGACACTGATTTGTCAGGACACGCTTTCTGGTTTCCTGAGTTGGACTCAGGGAGGTTTGTATTTGACACTTCAGGTATCTTTAATGAATACAATGATGGGACTGCTAATTTGTTGGGTACCATCGTTTCCGAGTTAGATGATACTAAAAAATGGGACGTTGATATTTGGTTCAATAGCACACCAGAACCTTGGGGAGGACCGAAAAAGGAACTACCAAAGTCTGAATACGTAGAAAAAGGTGGCCCCGTCGATACTAGTACTTGGTACTACTATAACATGGATGAAACTCGGGCTACCTTAACTGGCCTAGGTTTCTACGATGGCAAGGAACTGAATCTTTACCAAAAACCTGAAAATGGTAAATACGCCTTCCAGGTTGGGGTTGGAGCTAATGGCAAAAACACTAACTTTGGTATGTCTGGCTGGCTAGGTGCTACGGGTTCTTTTACTCTTACCAAGGCTGATATTAATGTTGATATAACTGCCAATCCTGGAGATCCTTCCAATTCTAAACCTGTTCCTGAACCCATGACAATGGGCTTGTTTAGCCTAAGCTTACTGGGATTAAGCTTGACTTCATTAAAGCGCAAGTCTAAGGAATTGGTCTAACCTAAAACTTTGAAAGATTACCGGATTTTTTCGTCGGCATAGCTGATTCAACCACTTCTGTGTAGGAACTAGACCACTCTTTAGTAGTCTGTTCCTTTTTTGTTTTTTGTGGTAAGCATATGCGCTACGCGCAGGCTACGCCAACAGCTATCAGCTGTCAGCTGTCAGTCGTCAGTTGTCAGTTGTCAGTTGTCAGTTGTCAGTTGTCAGTTGTCAGTTGTCAGTTGTGACTTCGCCACTGACAAGTTTCCAGTTTCTAGTTTCTAGTTTCTAGTTTCTAGTTTTAAGTGACTCCCAACCAAGAAGGATAAGTAGTCAACTGGATAGGATCTCAAACTAGTAAGCTCAAACTAATAATCTCAAAAGATTAAATAGTACATTAACTCAGATGTCAGCTGAGGATTAAGCTCAAGGCGTCGTTGAAGGTCAGCTAAATTACGGTATGGGCCACCATCAAAGCGATTTTGCATGATCGCTCTAGCTAAAAACAAGTCCACTGCTGGAATTTTCGTCAACTGTTCTAGAGATGCAGTGTTAGGGTTGACTAGCTGAGGCGTTACTAAACTCTCCGCATCGTAGTAACAAAACCTCAAAATTGGTTGCAAGGGTGTCAGACGTTGTACTGACCAACCTAGGGCAGCGGCCAAATCTTCTAAGCAACAAAATTGCACACCGCTGCTGGTGAGTTCAAAAAGCGATCGCGCCTGATGGATAGATATCCCTGGCAATCTCAGCCAGTCATCCACACCAGCTTGATTCACATCAATGGTGAGCCCCAATTTGGCAGCTACAGCAATTTCTTCTGTAGATTGTAGCCGATAGTAGGGGTCACGCTTTAGCCTCTGCTGAATTGATTGCTGATTCGGGTTTTGTGGAGTCTTGGGTGATAGCCAATCAAAAATTGCCATGAAACTCAAGCAATTAGGTCAAGTAATTGACGACGTTTTTGTTCAAATTCATACTCAGACACTAGTCCCTCCTGACGCAGGCTGTCTAGCTGTCTTAGGGCATCAGCAATTTCCCCTACCTTGGCCGGGTCAATCCCAGCCGATGGATTGTCTGAGGAAGATACTGTAGACTCAATACCAAGGTTAAAATTGAGGTCAAACTGATCTTGACTTTGTAGTAAATACCACACCCCCTCTATAGCACTGGCAATTCGAGGAATGGGTGTCCAACACAGGAGTAAGTACATTACTCCCCAGAAGGGTTGTCCGAGATAAAATTTGTGTAATCCACAAACGGGGATAACTACCCCACTCAAGGCCAGTAGGGAAGCGACTTTGCGGCTTTTTGGCTTGCTCAACATACTTGCTTTGACCCGCGTTGAATAGCTTGGTGGAGATCCAAATACTGTCAATCCTATGTTCCTATAATAATTACTTATCTCAGAGTGGAAACTTACAGGTTACAGGTTATAGGTTGAACGTTAACCTTCAACCTTCAACTGACTAACCTACCCTACACCGAATCGCCTTGGGCGAACAACCTTCAACGGACTAATACGGAAAACCGAATTTTGTCCAGGTTTAACGCTACATTAAAATGTGATTAGAAGCGGCGATTGAGTACAACCAAACCGGTTGACAGGTAAGAGCAATGGGTTTTTTTGATTCGGAAATTGTCCAAAAAGAGGCAAAACAGCTGTTTGAAGATTACCAAGACCTGATTAAATTGGGCAACGACTATGGCAAGTTTGACCGTGAAGGCAAAAAGATTTTCATCGATCAGATGGAACAGATGATGGAGCGCTATCGGATTTTTATGAAGCGCTTCGAATTATCTGATGACTTCATGGCTCAGATGACCATAGAGCAGCTCAATACTCAGTTAGGTCAGTTTGGGATCACCCCTCAGCAGATGTTTGACCAGATGAACATGACATTGGAGCGGATGAAGTCAGACGTAGAGAAACAATCGTAGTACGTTAGCCTTTGGTGGGGGTGGGGATAGATGGACATCTCCCAAGACAGCTGAGGGCTGAGAGTGCGTCAGTAGGGAGCCGCCAATCATGACGGCTGATATCCCTATTTTATCTAGAATTTATCTGGATCGAGGACGCTTAAATTTTGTGGGTCGAGGGAAGTATCTCACTGGCTCGTTCCGCAAAGCGTAAGCCATAAACCTCCGCCAGATCGGTGCGGCATAGCCACCACCTGTTACCCCTCGCCCAAGGGGTCGGTTGTTGTCTCGACCAATCCAAACTGCCGTAGCCATCTGGGGTACATATCCCACAAACCACACATCTCGCTCTGAAGAGGTTGTTCCCGTTTTACCTGCCGCCTGACGCCCGATGTGGGCAGATTTTCCGGTACCTCCGTTAATTACACCGGTTAGGGTATGGTTAAGGGAAGCAACCGCCCATTGATCTAGCACCAGCTTAGGCTTAGGGGTATTATCTAGCAGCACATTGCCTTTACTATCGGTCACTCGGACAATTAAAGTAGTGTCAGAGTGCCAGCCATTATTGGCAAAGGTAGCATAGGCTCCTGCCATTTCCAATGGTGTTACCCCAACTGACCCTAGGGGTAAGGATAGCACTGGTTGCATGGGACTCTTAATCCCAAGGGTCTTAACCACATCAACGACTTTATCCAGTCCCACTCTCCTGCCAATCTTTACCGCTGGCACATTGCTCGATTGAACAATTGCGGTGCGAATGCTCATGGCACCAGAGTAGCCACCACCATAGTTTTTGGGTCTGTAATAGCCTCTACCATCTCGATAGCGCACGGGGGTATCGTAAACAGTGGAACCGGGGGCATATTTACCTGTGGCAAAGGCAGTATAGTAAACAAATGGCTTAAAGGATGACCCAGGCTGACGTCGAGCTTGAGTAGCACGGTTGAACTTGCTCTTTTCATAGCTGTACCCCCCGACTATCGCTTTCACAAAATGGGTACGGGGATCAACGGCGGCTAATGCCACTTGATTATCGTAAAGTCCACGGCGACGTAGGGTGTAATGAGCACGATTAATGATCTTTTCTGCCTGCTTTTGGAAGTAGTAGTCAACCGTGGTCTGAACTCGCATTCCGCCCTTGGTGACCGCCTCCTGACCAAATCGCTCTTTTAACTCCACGACAGCAGCTTCTGTGACGAAAGGTAATTTACTGGTCGTCCAGGAGGTACTTTTGCCAATTAACAGGGGCTGTTCCTTAGCTTCTTTTTCTTGGGCTGCTGTAATCCATCCCAAATCCCGCATCCGCCTTAAGACCACGGCTTGTCGCTCTTTAGCTTTAGAGTAGTTGCTGAAGGGACTGTATTCTTCTGGGGACTGAATTAGCCCTGCCAACATCGCTGACTCGGCTAAGGATAGCTCAGAGGCTGGCTTAACAAAGTAGCTCCGGGCAGCTGTTTCAATGCCATAGTTATTGTGACCCCAATAGATTTGATTAAGGTACAATTCCATAATCTCGTCTTTAGAGAAGATTTGCTCAACTCGGATAGCGAGTACAGCTTCAGTGATTTTGCGGCTAAAGGTGCGTTGCCGAGACAGAAACAGGTTTTTCACCAACTGCATGGTGATCGTAGAACCCCCTTCCACTACTGTCCCTTGTCTCCAGTTGACTAAGAAAGCACGACCAACGCTATTGGGGTTAACCCCATAGTGCATGTAGAAGCGACTGTCTTCTATAGCTAGTACAGCCCGCTTGAGTTGAGGGTTGATTTGGCCGAATTCGACCACTTCCCGATTTGCTTCCCCATGAAGGCTAACTAGGGGTCTACCCTTGACATCGTAAATGTAGGTTGTTTCTGTTGGTGTGTAGTTCCGGAGCATGCGCACATCTGGCAGGTTACGGAAGCTAGTCGCTAAGCCCACAAGTCCACCAGCTACAATCGAGCTAGCTAACATGGTAACCCCGAGGATAGTCCCTCCAGTTACCTGAGCCACCCCTTGCACAAACTGCAATACTTGTGAAGGCTTTCTTTTCCGATTTTTCCGATCTTGTGGTTGTGGAATAGTGCTAGATGACACGGTGATTTCATTTCCTTACTAAAGAACAGACATGTAAGCTAGGGGCTGTGCTTGGGGTGTTTTTTTGAATTTCTCTAAGTACCTTTCTATAAGACAATTCCAAGGATAGGTGGGCAGAGCAGGATTACTTACAAGTCTTGAGCATCGAATTTCTTAATAATGCCAGGAGGTTATGGATAAGTGTCAAGCCCTATAAGTAAGCTTCAACTTCAGCTTCAACTACTGTAGCGATAAATAATTTTTGAATTAGGGTTAATTCCAGCCAATTCATACCATTTTGTCTTCTACGACGGTCATTTCCCGTCTTGATGCAGTCCCTGTGGCAGATGCATCCACCGATTGAACCCTCGAGAAGCTTAAGGGTGGGGGATTTAATCGCTATGTTACAAGCGATGCAGCGCGGTCTTGGGGGTTTCCCCCACTCGCTATTGCATCAAGAAGAGTGGGCTTAATGGGCATGTCGTAAGGGTTGTCAACGGCCTTTTGTATAATAGTTAGCGGCATTTAGACATGGTGCATGGCAAGTGTCGGTCTAGCTGCTTAGAATTTGTAAACGATCCTTAAAATAAATCTAACTAACCTACTTAATTCCCAACCATAGTCCCAACCAATGTCAAATTTTGAAATCCCCCTTTCTAACGAGCTAGCTTGGCTAGACAGAGGTACCAGTGAAATTTTTCCCCTACAATCGGATTCTCAGGATCCGAGTGAAAATCTAGCTATTCGGCTCAAGCAAGCTGAGCGTCCCTTACGGGTCAAGTTAGGTATAGACCCAACCGGTGCCGATCTCCACTTAGGTCATAGTATCCCAGTCAGAAAGTTACGGGCATTCCAAGATGCTGGTCATACCGCTGTCTTAATTATTGGTGACTTTACCGCTAGAATCGGTGACCCTACTGGGAAGTCTGAGGTGCGTCGCCAGTTGACACCAGCTCAGGTCAAGGAAAATGCTGAAACTTATCTGTCACAGGTGCGCCCTATTCTAGATTTTGACACCCCAGGACGGCTAGAAATTCGCTATAACTCTGAGTGGCTTAACCAGTTGGATTTGTCTGAGATTATTGAGTTGTTAGCCACTATGACCGTAGGGCAAATGCTGGCTAAGGAAGGGTTTGCTGAACGCTATCAACAACAAAATCCTATTTTCCTCCATGAGTTTCTCTACCCATTGATGCAGGGCTATGATTCTGTGGCAGTCAAGGCTGATGTGGAGTTAGGGGGAACTGACCAAAAGTTTAATATTGCCTTGGGACGGGATTTACAACGGCATTTTGGGCAATCTCCCCAGTTCGGCTTACTGCTGCCAATTTTGATTGGGACGGATGGGATACAGAAAATGTCGAAGTCTTTGGGGAATTATGTTGGCTTGTCAGATGATCCCCTGACCATGTACTCGAAGCTGGAGGGGACACCAGATGATCTGTTGGAGCAATATTTTGAGCTGTTGACTAATGTGCCATTGGATCAGCTTCCAGAACAGCCACGGGAGCAGCAAAAGCAATTGGCTCTGACTATTGTGAGCCAATATCACGGTGAAGCAGCAGCAAAAGAAGCTCAGCAAGCAGCACTAAACTTAGTAAAGGGTAGCACTACTGGTACGGGGGATTCTGTGCCAGAGTTTTCATTGTCTTCTGTGGAGTTTCCCGCTAAGTTGTTCTATATCCTTAAAGAATCGGGTTTGTGCCAAAGTAGTGGCGAAGGAAGGCGACAGATTCAAGGGGGAGGTGTTAAGTTGGATGGCGATCGCATTTCAGCGGTTGACCAGACCTTTGATTCCCCTGATCAATTGGTGGGAAAGGTTTTGCAGGTGGGGAAAAAGAAGTTTGCCCGTTTAGTTAGTTGAAGGTATCACTGGAGGTTAGGAGGTTGAAGGTTAGGAGGTTGAAGGTTAGGAGGTTGAAGGTTAGGAGGTTGAAGGTTAGGAGGTTAGAAGGTTAGAAGGTTAGAAGGTTAGGAGGTTGAAGGTTAGGAGGTTAGAAGGTTAGAAGGTTAGGAGGTTGAAGGTTGTTCGCGTAGCGTGGCCAATAGGCCAAGGTTAGGAGGTTGAAGCTTGAAGGTTAGGAGGTTGATGGTTGAAGATCGGATTATTGTTCCTTTGGATGTGCCGAGCCTGGAAGATGCGATCGCATTAGTGGAACAGTTGCCTGAGGTTAGCTTTTGGAAAGTAGGTCTGGAACTGTTTGTGAGCACTGGTTCTGAGATTATTCATGCTCTCAAACATCGGCAAAAGCGGATATTTCTGGATCTTAAATTTCACGATATCCCCAATACGGTAGCTGGAGCAACAAGGGTTGCAGCCGCCTATGGTGTGGACTTAATCACCATTCATGCCGTTGCTGGTCGCAATGCTCTTAAACGAGCGGCTGAAGCGGCAGTTGAGGGAGCTTTGGCAGCGGGATGTCCCCCCCCGAAGTTAATTGGTATTACTCTACTGACCAGTCTCAATTCCCGGGATTTGGCCTTTGACCTGAAAATTCCGATCGAGTTGCCCGAATTTGTCTTACAAATGGCACTACTAGCTCAAGAGTCAGGTTTGAATGGGGCAGTGTGCTCCCCCATGGAAGTATCACAGCTACGACAAGTGTGTGGTGATGATTTTCTCCTGGTTTGTCCAGGAGTACGCCCCCAATGGTCCGAACAAGGTGATCAACGACGGGCAATGACCCCAGTAGCTGCTCTACAAGCTGGTGCAGATTACCTAGTCATAGGGCGACCAATTACCGCTGCTGACGACCCAGTGGCTGCCTGGAATAGGATTTGTGAGGAATTAGCTGGTACTAGTGTATAGCTTTCAGCTGATGGGATTACTTCTCATTGCTTACTTGGGATTACAGATTAATGGGTTGAACCTTAGCAAGTTGAACCTGGAAGGTTTCCCAGAACAGTTTCAACTAGCGTTCTTTCAGAAGTTGGCAACAGGGAACAGGGAACAGGGAACAGTGGACAAGGATTCACGAAAAGCAATGCAGCGCGGTCTTGGGGGAAACCCCCACTCGCTATTGCATCAAGAACAGTATCAGAAAACTACTTTTGAAAGAGGTCTACTGTTCAACCTACCCTACTCGAACACCAAAGCCCAACAACCAAACCACCTCCAACCTATCAACTTTCAACCTATCAACTTTCAACCTACCAACCTTCAACCTCTCAACTTTCAACCTGCCAACCTTGGCCTATTGGCCACGCTACGCGAACAACCTGCCAACCTTGGCCTATTGGCCACGCTACGCGAACAATCTACTAACCTCCAACCTCCCAACCTTAACCCTTCAAGGTTCTTCCGACCTGCCAACCTTGAACCTTCACCCGATCAAACCTGTTCGGTAGAGGTGGAAACCTTAACCTCCCTATTGCTTAAGGATTTACCTAGCTATGCCAATCGAGTGATTCAGAGAGCGCGGCGCTCAGACTCGACTCTGGACAATTTCAGTTATGTCATCGTGGCAGGAAAGCCAGAGTTTGAACCTCTGCCCCTTAAGTCGTTTCAATCCACGACCGTACCTAACCCAACAGATACCGAAGCACTTGAACAAATCTTTCTAACTACCCTAGAGCGCAAGTATTTCAAGGATAAAGCTGTAGAGCTTCAGAATTATCACTGGCTATTTTTGACCAAAAGCTCTGATGGTTGGCGCTTAGTGATGATTTTTTCCCGTATTGGTTCTGTTTCAGAAGGCAAACTTCCCACACCGCCACGGGAAAGTACTAATGGTGTTATTGGTCAAGCGGTTAAGACTTGGCTGCGGGATTGTCGTGCTGGGACAATTCGATCCTTTGAACAGAATCCCGTCAATTCCGATCCTTGAGATGGCTAAGCATTCAGCGGTCAGTGGTCAGCGGTCAGTGGTCAGCGGTCAGTGGTCAGCGGTCAGTGGTCAGCGGTCAGTGGTCAGCCGTCAGTAGTTAGCCGTCAGTGGTCAGCTGTCAGCTTATTTTATTCAAAAGCACCGATTGCGCATCAGCTGATAGCTGATAGCTGATAGCTGATAGCTGATAGCTGATAGCTGATAGCTGATAGCTGATAGCTGATAGCTGATAGCTGATAGCTGATAGCTGATAGCTTAAGTTTAGAAAGATTTAAGAATTTAGCAATTTTCAAGGAATTATTGAGATGTATGTGAATCAAAAATGCGATTGACCGTTCGCGAAGCGTTGGGCTTTGCCCGAAAGGTCACGCTACGGGAACGCATTTGCCAACACTAGCTGGTTTCCTTTACTCTTCTACAATCTCGACTAAGTCCTGAACCATTACATCAAACGTCCTGGCTAATTTATCCATAGAAGTATATTGACACTCCCCACTGATAGAATCAGGGGGATTCTTGGTTCAACGAGCTGACTTGCTCAACCAGACCGGAATCAGGAAGAGTAGAGGCCAATTCTCCCCAAGCGTTAAGTAAAGTTCCGGTGTGCCCCACCGTACTTAAGGCTCTAGTTAAAATATTTTTGGCAGCATTGTGGTCTCTGTCTAGCTGACATCCACATTCACAGACATGGGTTCTAGTAGATAATGATTTTTTGACCACTTTGCCACAGCTGGAGCAATTTTGGCTTGTATAAGCAGGGTTCACTGCAACAGTTACCCGCCTAAACTTTTGCCCAAAATATTCCAACCATTCCCTAAACTGGTACCAACCTGCATCATTAATAGACTTAGCGAGACAGTGATTTTTAACTAAATTTTTAACCCTCAAATCTTCATAAGCGACCAAATCGTTAGATTGGATTACGCAACGTGCCAGTCTCTTGGCATGTTCTTCACGCTGCCTACTTATTTTGAGGTGCTGTCTACCTAGTTTATTGATAGCTTTCTTCCGGTTAGCAGAGCCTTTCTTCTTTCGGGAAACTCGACGTTGATAAAATTTTAATTGTTTCTCTCCACTGCGATAGAATCTAGGATTAGGTTCAGCATAGCCATCAGAATCAGTGTAAAATTCTTTTAATCCGACATCTAACCCCACAGTAAAGCCAGTAGCTTCTAGCTGTTCTGAGTTATCTACCTTGACGCAAAACTGGACATAGTACCCATCGGCTCTTTGAACAATCCGAACTCGCTTAATTAGCTTCTGGTCGAAGCACCACAAGTCCCAGGTGCCTTTGAGCTTGACTTGCCCAATGCCTTTCTTGTCTGTGAATTTTATAGACTTCTTATCTGGGGATAACTTCCATCCAGATTGCTTATATTCGACTGACCTAGAATGCTTTTTGAAACGGGGATAACCTTTCTTCCCAGGGATTTTATTCTTGCAATTATCAAAGAAACGTTTGATAGCGCGTTCTACATTCTCAACTGATGCCTGACAAGCATGACTGTTGAGGTCTCTGACAAACTTGAATTCGTCTCTTAGTTGAGTGTTGTAACGATAGAGTTCTTTTTTCCCTGTACCACGATTGTCCATCCAGTACCGAAGTACTTTATTGCGGACAAAGCGAGCCGTTCTAATGGCTTCATTTATTGCCAACCTTTGAGGCTCTTTGAGAACAGCCTTGAACTCCATGACCAACACTCGTGTATCACCTCCTTGGGTTCTTACTTTACTTACTATTATAGACTACAATCTAGATTTAAAAGTCCCCGAACAGTTAGGGAATAAATTCCCGTTCGGGCTAACCCCATGAATAGAATTCAGGGGCTTGCGCCCTCAGGATTTTCGGTCACTGAAAATACGGTAGCCTTGTTTTTTAATATCCAACCAGAGGAAATTTATCGCATCGATTGCTGGCAGCACGTTGTTTACGTACACGCCAAAGGTGTCAGTCAATTTGTCAGCTACGCCGATTTTCCGCCAATTTTAGGGGTAGACCCCCCAAAAACTGGAGATTACGACCGCTGGCTTAAACGGCGAAAAGGCACAAATCCAAGCAATCCCTGGGTTTTTGGAGCCGATTCTACGCCCAGCAGTTTAAGCAAGCTTCCTCAAAGCTTAATCTTTATCAGTGGGGAAAATTGGTTGGTCTAGTCAAAGGTGTACTTTTTGAGGCAGAATTGCAACAATTGCGGCAAATTTATGTGAACGAGAAAAGTTGGTGGGACGATTTTTGACTAGATACTATATCCTGATTCTATTGAGTCTTCTGTGTTTAACTGCCTGTAATTCTCCTGATAGTGGAGTTTTACAGTCCAACCAGGACAGTACTTTGAAGCTACTGTACTGGCAAGCACCCACTATCCTCAATCCTCATCTTTCCAATGGTTACAAGGATTCCGAAGCCAGTCGGATTACCCTGGAACCCCTGACTAGTTATGACAAAAATGGGGAGATGGTGCTGTTTTTGGCAGCAGAAGTCCCTACGGTAGAGAATGGTGGAATTGCGGCTGATGGTAAGTCGGTGACTTGGAAACTAAAGCGCAATGTAAAGTGGTCCGATGGCACCCCTTTCACCGCTGCTGATGTGGTGTTCACTTACGAATTCATCACCAATGCAGCAGTAGGCTCGACTAGTGCTAGTACCTATAAAACTATCAAAAACGTTGAAGCAATCGACGACTATACAGTCAAAGTCAACTTCAAGGATGTTAATCCAGCTTGGTTTTTAGTCTTTTCCGGTAGTGCTGGCATGATTTTGCCACGCCATTTATATCAAGATTTCAATGGTGCCAATGCACGACAAGCGCCAGCCAACTTGATGCCTGTAGGAACCGGTCCCTATCAGGTCGTAGAATTTAAGCCAGGGGATACCGTAGTTTATCAGCCAAACCCTAACTTCCGAGAAGGGGATAAACCCTATTTCGAGCGAGTAGAATTAAAAGGCGGTGGTGATGCTACCTCTGCTGCTAGAGCAGTCTTACAAACTGGTGATGGGGATTATGCTTACAATCTGCAAGTGGAAGCACCTGTGTTGAAGCGACTAGAAGCAGGGGGTAAAGGTAAAGTCGTGGCTATCTTTGGGGCGTTGGTAGAACGGATTTTAATGAATCAAACCGACCCCAATCAACAAGCTCCGTCTGGAGAACGGTCTAGTCTCAAATTCCCCCATCCGTTTTTCAAAGACAAGCGGGTGCGTCAGGCTTTTAACCTAGCCCTAGACCGGGAAACCATTGCTCAACAGCTTTATGGACCAACGGGCAAAGCCACAGGGAATTTCTTAGTGTTACCAGAGCAATATAATTCCCCTAATACTACCTATGAATTTAACCCTAAAAAAGCGGTAGCCTTGTTGGAGGAAGCAGGCTGGAAAGATACCAATGGTAATGGGATTCGGGATAAGGATGGGGTCGAGATGACCGTGTTGTTTCAGACTTCGGTCAATCCTGTCCGCCAGAAGACCCAGGAAATTGTTAAACAGACCCTAGCCTCGATTGGAGTTGGGGTAGAACTTAAGAGTATTGATGCCAGTATTTATTTCTCTGGTGATCCAGCCAACACCGATACTAATCAACGCTTTTATGCTGACCTACAAATGTACACCACAGGGAATGATAGTCCTGACCCTGGTGCGTATCTGAAAACCTATACCTGTGATGAAATTTCCCAGAAAGCTAATCAATGGTCTGGGCAAAATCACTCTCGCTACTGTAATCCGAAATACGATCAGCTTTGGCAGCAGTCTACAAAGGAGTTAGACCCAGAAAAACGTCGGAAAATCTTTATCCAGATGAATGACTTACTGGTTAAAGATGATGTGGTA
This sequence comes from Moorena sp. SIO3I8, assembly GCF_010692325.1. Lineage (GTDB taxonomy): Bacteria > Cyanobacteriota > Cyanobacteriia > Cyanobacteriales > Coleofasciculaceae > Moorena. The sequence continues at coordinate 39,032 of NZ_JAAHHW010000062.1, forward strand.
GTTTTGCCCATTGTCCATCGGGCTGACGTAGCTGGGTTTAGCAATCAGTTGGAAGGTTATGACTTCACACCATGGGATACCAATACTTGGAACATTATGGATTGGAAGCGGAAGTGATAGTTATATCAAGTCCGGTTGAATACCCATAATTAACGGGAGTGTGGGGAGATGGGGAGATGGGGAGATGGGGAGATAGGGAGATTGGGGAGATTTTTATTAAGCGTAAATCGGGTAAGTCAGCGGGATTGCTCCCGCTTCGTCCCCAAAGCACCGTGCGAACAAGTCTCCAAGTACACGGCGCAACCAATTCCAAAAGAACTCACTTATCATTGCTACTTCTTTTCCTTGA
>NZ_JAAHHW010000063.1 GCF_010692325.1 Moorena sp. SIO3I8
GAGTACTGTACCTGATTCAATCTTCGGTACAACCAAGGAGAATTCTTTGAGTTGCATTTTGCCCTTCGCACCTTGATGACAATTACCAGTTTACATGCTTTTCAAGCTTAACCGAACCGTATTGTCCTCACACTGTTCCCCCTGTTCCCTGTTCCCTGTTCCCTATTTCCTCTTAAACACTTATGCATCAATTGTTAATTGCCAATTAGCAATTGACAATTAACAAGCTGAAATTAAACCACCCGATAGAGAAAACTTAGAGTTGCCCAAGTATTGACATCCAAGGCGTAGGAATCAGCAGCTATACTGAGGGAAGAATCTAGGGAATTTGCACTAGCATCATGTATGTCTTGCAACACCGCCTTGGCCACATCCAAGGGGTTAAACAAATCATCAATTGGTGCTCCGATTCCGCGACGAGATGGCACAGCGTCGAGAGCTTTACTGGCCTCAGTGAAGGGAGAGCGACTGCAAATAAGTTGCATTTCCACCATTCCACTAGGACCTGAGACAATCCCACCAACAGAAGCTACGGCTGATGGCAGAGTTAGGGTTTCCCCAGGAGCAATTACAGCATCTTTGATAGATGGAGAGTTTTCTGAAGTCTGTGATGTCTCCAAAAATGGCAGTTCATATAGTGCGATCGCATTGCCACTGGTATTAAACCCTAATAGCAAGAAATAGACCGGTTGGTCACCGTAGTTTTCGATCTGATAATGGAGACGACTCCCTACCGGCAAAATAGGAACACCTGCTTCTGTCAAAGTTTGTGTCAACTCAGCCTGAGATTTAGCTTCACCCTCACCTACCAAATCTACCCGTGAGGAGGAAGCTGTCCGTGATGTTTCGAGTTGCATCACTAGCTTTTGCTCTGGTTCAATCATCTGTAGGGATACTCGAATACCTAGACCGGAAGACCCATCATTAGCAGTTAGACGCAGCAATTTCGCTGCCAGCAAGGTGTTCAGTTTACCAGCCAATCCCATAGCTGCTGACTTCACAGCTACCCCAGCTTCCCCAACTCCATTGGGTATGGGTTCACCGTCAATATAAAAGATTCCATAACCCCCTCCCCCAGCATTTTTGGAAGAGAGTGCTTTCCCAAACAAGTAATCAGCAGGTTGTTCCCCTGCTTGCACTATCGATGCAGTAGAGATACTAGAAAAGGCACTGGTAGCATCTACTCGCTCAATTCTTTCTAGGTTCCCATCCAGAGCTACCGTTAGACCAATATTACGGGGTAACACCCGGACGGCTTCTTGCACCAGCTGCCCAACTTGTAGCTGATTGTTATTAGTACTAGCACCAATAAATTTTGCCTTAGCAGTCAGACCATCTTTAGAGGTTATTTGTAGTTGAGAGACTCCCGACTTAGCACCAACTAATTTCAATACAGAGTTGTTGCTATAGTAATCCACAACTGTTGCTGGTAATCCTGCCAACCACAACTGTGCCGTTTGACCATTATCTTCCACGGCAGTGACCACACCATCCGCTCCCATGCTAGGGTCAAGGGGCAAATAATAGGTAGGTATTGGCTCAAGACTACTTTGACCCCCTAGCCTGGGCTGTTGTTGTGTACCTGTCAGTTGATTAACCATCACACCAGCGTGAGTCAGGCTCACCTGACTTGTGGTTGTTGGTATTGCCTGCCACAGATACTGAGTAAGAGCATAGGTAAATAAGCCAGCACTGAAACCATTCCATTTAGCCTCCATGGCCATTTGATTTGGTTCAGCAGCGGTGAGAACCAGACCTGCCATAGGATTCATCGATCCAGGCACAACCGAGACCGATTTCTGGTTTACCATCCCTTTCCCAGAATCCTGTATCCGCCGCCGCAGTTGCTCTTGAAAAGCCAGTTCGTCCCGACTAGCCTCTTGGGCTGGTGGGTTAGTACTAGAGCGTACCTTAATATTTCCTTGGAGGAGGCTATCAGCTACCGTGTGGCTAGTATCGAGTACTGTAGTGACTTGGTCAGTGAAGAGCGATCGCAATAGCAAAACTAGAGTTTCTTCCAGTAAATCGTTGGCTACCTTAGGTTTTTTTTTGGTCAGGCTCCCATCTACTGGAACCAAGCTATTTTGAAGTGCAACAGACGTATCGGTTTGATACCCTTGAGATAGCTTGACCTGGCTACCGAAGCCACTGAAGTGGAAGACTACCACATCACCCGCTTTCGCTTGCTCCGTCAGATGTTCAATAAAAGCCGTTTCAATATTTTCGCGAGTCGCTTGGTGATCTTTAAGTATCAGTATATCCTTCGGGTTGAAGCCAAACCGATGAATCAATAGTTCTTGTTGTAGTTCTACATCAGTAACACAGCCATCCAAGACTGTGCTACGAGGATACTTGTTGATACCCACTAGTAGGGCTAACTTTCGCCCAAGGGGTTGTGCTAATACTTGGAAGTAACGGTCTATTCCAGGAACAGCTAAACCACTATTCCCTAGGAGGGATAGTAATGTTTCACTTACTCCTAATGTTGCCAATCCCAAACTAGCTTTTTGCAGAAAAGTCCGGCGATTAAGTCCCATATCCGCGCTTCAGCTTTCAGATTTCAGCTATCAGCCTACCAGGATTGGCGCTCCCACGGCCACAAGCCGTGGGATTCCCAGTTGAGCTAGTTCACTAGTTCACTAGTTAAAGGTTTAACGCGATGGACTTCGTCCCGCTTTGCTGCGAAGCGCGTGGCCGAAAGGCCAAGGTTACAGGTTGAAGGTTATTTGGTTGAAGGTTGAAGGTTGAAGGTTGAAGGTTGAAGGTTATTTGGTTACAGGTTACAGGTTACAGGTTGAAGGTTATTTGGTTACAGGTTACAGGTTACAGGTTGAAGGTTATGTGGTTACAGGTTACAGGTTACAGGTTACAGGTTGAAGGTTATTTGGTTACAGGTTACAGGTTACAGATTGAAGGTTATAGGTTTAAGGTTATAGGTTTAAGGTTACAGGTTTAAGGTTTGGAATATAACCAAATAACCAAATAACCAAATAACCAAATAACCGCCTCACCTCCAACCTTCAACGGTCTAACCTCCAACCTTCAACGGTCTAACCTCCAACCTTCAACAGTCTAACCTTCAACCTTCAACGGTCTAACCTTCAAAGGTCTAACCTTCAACGGTCTAACCTTCAACCTTCAACCTTCAACTCCTCTCGTGCATTGCCTTAGCCAGTTCTGCTGCCACTTCAGGTCGGGAAAATTCCGGTGGTGGTAATTCTCCCTCACGCAGCATTTTCCGTACCTTAGTACCGGATAAATGAATCCTCTGCTCCGGTGTACTTGGACTAGTCTTGGCGGTAGCCATACCTTGGGTGCGAGTGCAGTAGAAGGCGTGCTCAAACTTCATCGGCATGATCCCCAACTCACCTGGCTCAAACTCACCAAAAATGTGTTGGGCATCATAGGTGCCGTAATAGTCTCCCACACCAGCGTGGTCTCGTCCTACAATGAAATGGGTACAGCCATAATTCTTCCGTACCAAAGCATGGAAAATGGCTTCTCTTGGGCCTGCATAACGCATGGCAGCAGGGTTAATTGCCAGAATCACGCGGTCATTGGGAAAATAATTCTCCAACATGATTTCATAGCAACGCATGCGCACATCGGCTGGGATGTCGTCGCTTTTAGTAGCACCCACTAAGGGATGAAGGAATAGACCGTCTACGGTTTCTAGAGCACATTTGATGATATATTCATGAGCCCGATGAATGGGATTACGGGTTTGGAAACCTACCACTGTTTTCCAACCCCGTTCCGAGAACATGGCTCTCGATTTTTCTGGATCGATTTGGTAGGAGGGAAACTGGGGATGGGGTAACCGTTCCAGTAACCATACTGAACCAGCTAAATTAATCTCTCCCTGGTCATACACGACTTTCACACCAGGATGCTTGTCTTCATCAGTGCGGTAAACTTGCACCGCTTCATGGGTTTTGTCGTAAGAATATTTTTCTGTCAGTTCTAATACACCAATAAACCGACCACTGGTATCATCCAAACGGACTAACCCCCCCTCTTGCAGAGGGGCAGCTACTTCAGAGGTAACCGAGAGGGTGATCGGAACTGACCACGGTAGGTTATTGGCTAGACGCATCCGGTCTACCACTGATTCGTAGTCTTCTTTGGCCATGAAGCCAGTCAGGGGACTAAAGCCACCGATAGCAATCATTTCAAGGTCGCTGACAGCCCGTTTATCCAGTGTGACTCTGGGCAGAAATTCAGCTTTATCCAAAAATTCCTGCCGTTGTTCAGGTGTAGCGACACGGTTGACCAGTTGACCACCGTGAGCTGGGATAGTTTGTGAAGGATGGCTTAACACCGGGCTTTGCATACTCTAGGAATAATAATTAGGTTCTACAATTGTCTCAAGAATTGTCTCAAGAATTGTCTCAAGATACGACTCCCACTCCAAAGCGTGTACGTGGAGTCCTTTAGTTAAGGTATAAAGATTCTGCTTCAAGTACTAGAAATATAATTTAACTCTTCCAGCTTTTTCAGAACTTTGTCCACACTTTCTGATAATTCTTCTTGGTCAGTGCGACATTCTACCTCCGGATTTAATGGTGGCTCATAGGGGTCATCAATACCAGTAAAATTCTTAATTTCTCCATCACGAGCTCGTTTGTAAAGTCCTTTGACATCTCGGCCTTCGCAAACTTTTAGGGGAGCATTAACATAAACTTCTACAAAGTCACCAATCCTTTGCCTGACCTCCTCTCGAATTTCACGGTAAGGAGAGATAGCGGATACCAATACAATAACTCCATTGCGGGTTAAAAGATGGGCAACAAAGCCAATGCGGCGAATGTTTTCATCCCGGTCTTCTTTACTAAATCCGAGTCCTTTGGTTAAGTTCTGACGGACGATATCCCCATCCAAGACTTCGGGCTTACATCCTTTGGCGTTTAGTTTTTCTTCTAATGCCTTAGTAATAGTGGTCTTTCCAGCACCACTAAGACCAGTTAACCATACTGTAACACCACGATGTTCCATTAAATTTATTTACCTCCTAGATTTTTTGTTGACATGAGTTGGATTTGGTGTGGATCGGGTATTGGTATTTCAGCTGAACACCAAACTCAACCTCGTAAGTCCTATGGCCTTTAGTCTCGGCTCATTTATAACAGATGCTTCCCTTCCGTAGCATGCTTTTGAGATACCCCAACTTAACGTAGTAGAACGAGTCGGATTGCCCTCGAATTATTTTCTGTCACATCCCCCCTATAGTGGCTTACCCTAATGGCAATTTAATGGGTATTTTTGCCCTTTTTCAATGCTAACCTTCTGAAAGTCTCAGCAACCAGATTAACTCATCTGCCCTAAGTATTGCTGATAACCTAACTCATCCAGCAATGCTTGCTTTTCCATCACTGATTGGGCTAAATTCTGGCGATACTGCTGCACTCTCTCTAGTAATTCCGGCTGATGAGTCCCCAAAATCTGCACTGCTAACAACCCTGCATTCTTGGCATTACCAATTGCTACAGTAGCGACGGGAATTCCCCCAGGCATTTGAACAATTGAGTATAGGGAATCGATACCCTGCAAGTGACGACTAGACACTGGAACCCCAATTACAGGCAAGGGTGTTAGGGCCGCTACCATCCCAGGCAGATGAGCCGCCCCCCCAGCACCAGCGATAATAACTTTGAGTCCACGCTTGTGAGCGTTTTGGGCATAATTTACCATCCGTTCAGGGGTGCGGTGGGCGGAGACAATCGCCACTTCCGAAGGAACACCGAAGTCTTCACATACTGCGATCGCATTTTGCATGGTGGGCAAATCGGAATCGCTGCCCATAATAATCCCAATTAACGGTTGGTTATTGGTCATGGATCATGTTTGATGGTAGATGAATTAGACTTCGCCACATTCCCTAATGACTCTAGATATTATCAATGCTCGTGTCCCTAGTTACCACGGTTTACAGAATATTCACATTAATGCTCATGGAATTATTGACGCGATCGCACCCAACCCAGAAACTCTTCCTAAGCTAGAAACTCTTCCTAACCCGGCTATCCTTGACGTTGCTGGGGATTGGGTCTCCCTAGGGGGTGTGGATTTGCAGATTAATGGGGGGCTAGGCTTAGCCTTCACCGATGTGGATTTTCACCACATCCCTTTACTCCAGGATATTTGTCAATTCCTTTGGCATCAGGGTGTCGATCACTTTTTACCCACTCTGGTGACTACTTCTGTAGAGAAGATTCAGCGATCGCTTTCTGTCTTTGCTAAATTTATCCCTTCCCAACCTTACCAGACCCCAAGCGCCCGCATCTTGGGTGTCCATCTAGAAGGGCCTTTTCTCAATCCCCAAAAACGGGGAGCTCATCCTCTTGAGTATCTATTACCACTTACTCTTGAAAATGTCAAGGAAGTTTTGGGATACTATGGTAATCTGGTTAAACTAATTACCATAGCGCCAGAGTTAGATAGCATTGGTGAGGTGATTCCGTATTTGCGATCGCGCAACATAATCGTTAGTCTTGGTCACTCCCAAGCTACAGCAGAGCAAGCCCAAAGCGCCTTTGAACATGGGGCATCCATGGTAACCCATGCTTTTAATGCCATGCCAGGACTCCATCACCGCAAACCAGGATTACTCGGAGCTGCCCTAGTTACTCCCGGTGTCCAGTGTGGACTAATTGCCGATGGTCAGCACGTTTGTTCCACCATGATCCAATTGCTGCTCCGTGCTGGGGGTTATGAACAAGGGATTTTTCTAGTTAGCGATGCCCTAGCACCAATAGGATTACCCGATGGCGTCTATCCCTGGGACACCCGCCAGATAGAGGTCAAAAATGGGACAGCACGGCTACCAGATGGGACATTATCTGGGACAACCTTGCCATTATTGGTAGGGGTAGAGAATTTAGTCCAGTGGGGGATTTGTAGCATTGAGAATGGCATTGCCCTCGCAACGGTTTCCCCTCGCCAAGCCATCGGTTTACCAACCCTCAACATTGGTCAACCAGCTCAGTTATTACGCTGGCATCTCGATGAGGAAACATCAAAGCTGAGTTGGCAGCGTTTGTCAGATTATAGGAGTTCTCAATTGGTTGGGGTACAAAGTCCAGGGTTTTAGGGAGCAGGGAGCAGGGAGCAGGGAGCAGGGAAGAAAATTTAAATGTACCTTACGCTTACTACGAAACTCTATAGACTTCTCCGAGAAGTCGGGAATAGGGGGAAGAGTGTGTTAGACAGGGTAAGCGTGGTAAGCCTGGTAAACGTAGTAGATTTTTAGTAAGGGTAATCATAGAGTTAATCATACTCATGAGATACAGTCAATTTTCTTACCCCTACTCCCTACTCCCTACTCCCTACTCCCTACTCCCTAGAGGTAAATTAATAAAACTTAAACAATTAAGTCAACGGAGAAGCCTAATTGAGTAGTACGCTGTAGAACTAGAGCGTAAGGTAAATTTTTTTATGGCAGAACTAAAACGTGGTGCAAAAGTTCGGATTAAAAGAAAAGAATCCTACTGGTATAACGATGTGGGAACTGTGGCTAGTATAGACAAGAGTGGTATCAAATACCCAGTGATTGTCCGCTTTGATAAGGTCAACTATACTGGCTACAGCGGTAGCCCCTCTGGGGTTAACACCAATAACTATGCACCGACTGAACTGGAAGTAGTTGGTTAACCTAGCCAGACTCAGGAATTTGAGTTCCTGGTGTCTGTAGAGTGCTAAGTTAACACGCTTGCACTCACCATTGATTAACTAAAGCACTCAATCGTGCCGGAACTACCAGAAGTTGAAACAATTCGCCTGGGTCTAAATCAAGTGACTACAGGCCAAGAAATCCAGGGTGGAGAGGTGTTACTATCGCGCACCATCGCCCACCCTATTTCTCCGAAAGATTTTTTAGCCCAACTCAAAACTGTCACCATTAGTGATTGGTATCGACGGGGCAAATACCTACTCGCTAAACTAAGCAAGTCAGACAGTGATCAGGCCGGTTGGTTAGGTGTTCACCTCCGGATGACTGGTCAACTGCTATGGCTAAGTCAAGACCAGCCTCACCCAAAACACACGCGAGTGCGATTGTTTTTCCCAAACAACCAGGAGTTAAGGTTTATCGACCAGCGCACCTTTGGTCGAATGTGGTGGATTCCGCCATCCCAATTACCAGAAACTATTATCACTGGTCTAAAGCAACTCGGACCAGAACCGTTTTCCCAGGAATTTTCTACAGATTACCTAGTTAGTAAGCTCCATCACCGCCAGCGTGCGATTAAAACAGCCTTGCTCGATCAATCCCTGGTAGCAGGAATAGGTAATATCTATGCCGATGAAGCATTATTCTTGAGTGGTATTCGACCAGAAACCCTTTGTAAAGATTTGGGGTTAGAGCAGATCGAAAAGCTGAGCATCGCGATTATCCAAGTATTGGAAAAAGCGATTGAGTCTGGTGGTACCACGTTTAGTGATTTTATCAACGTCCAGGGAGTCAATGGCAACTATAAGGGGATTGCCTGGGTTTATGGTCGCACCGGAGAACCCTGTCGTATCTGTAGCACCCCCATCCAGCGAACCAAGTTAGTCGGTCGCTCAGCTCACTTTTGTCCGAACTGTCAGCGTTGATAAGTGTGGGAAGTGTGGGAAGTGTGGGGAGATGGGGAGATTTCTATTAAGGGTAATTATCGGTTCTCATGGTAATAAGGTAAACAAGATTTTTTACCGACTCCCGACTCCCAATTCCCGATTCCCGATTCCCGATTCCCAATTCCCTGTTCCCGATTCCCGATTCCCGATTCCCGATTCCCGATTTCTCATTCCCCCGATAGAATAGAAGAGGAAAGACAAAAGAGATTTTATGGCTGGGAAAATTAAAAAGGGAGTATTGGTTCGGGCTATCCAAGCCCAGTTAGAGGGTAGCCTGGAAGCAAAAGCAAGTGACCCCCGCTTTTCCTCTTATCTGTTTGAAACCGATGGGGAAATTGTTGATATTAAGGGGGATTATGCCCTGGTCAAATTTGGTCGGGTACCTACCCCCAACATTTGGTTACGTATTGACCAGTTGGAAATCTCGTCTTAACCGGCCTGAAAAGTATCGTCTTAACGAGCATCCCTTTTGAAGACGATGCTCGTTAAGAGCGGCTACGCGAACGCATTTCCACCCTACCCATTCCGATCATGGTACCCTATCCCAACTCCCCAATTGCCTGCCACGACAACCGTGTATCCGTAATCGGTGGTGGTAGAGTAGGGAGTACTCTTGTCCAACGGATTGCTGAGAAAAATCTGGCCGATGTCGTACTCCTGGATATTAAACCAGGTATGCCCCAAGGCATTGCTCTCGATTTAATGGAGGCCAGGGGCATTGAAGGTCACGATTGCCAAATTATCGGAACTAATGACTATGCTGATACTGCTGGTTCCGATGTGGTGGTGATTACGGCAGGAAGTCCCCGGAAACCAGGCATGAGTCGGGATGACCTGCTACAGATCAATTCCAAAATTGTGGTGGAAGCGGCTAAAAATGCGATCGCAAAATCCCCAGATGCCATGTTAATCGTGGTCACCAATCCCCTCGATGTGATGACCTACCTAGCCTGGCAAGCTACTGACTTACCACCCCATCGCGTCATGGGCATGGCAGGGGTGTTGGATTCTACCCGATTCCGGACATTCATTGCCATGGAAAATGGTGTATCCGTTGCGGATGTCAATGCTGTAGTGCTCGGAGGCCATGGGGACCTAATGGTGCCACTACCCCGCTACTCTACCGTTAGCGGTGTTCCCATCACGGAACTGATGACACCAGACCGGATAGAAGCCCTGATCGAACGGACTCGCCGAGGCGGAGCAGAAATTGTAGAACTGATGCGCACTGGCAGTGCTTATTTTGCTCCAGCATCATCTGCCTGTTTGATGGTAGAAGCAATATTACACAACCAATCCCGCCAAATCACCGCAGCTGCCTACCTTCAGGGTGAATATGGTTTAAAAGATATTTTTATAGGGGTACCCACCCGATTGGGGTGTCGAGGTATCGAAAAAATTTTGGAATTAAAGTTGACAGATTATGAACTGTCCTCCCTCAAGATATCAGCTGAATCAGTTCGTGACAATATTAAGAAGGCACAAGAGATGCTGGGTCATTAAGAGAGTGTGGGGAGTGTGGGAAGTGTGGGAAGTGTGGGGAGATGGGGAGATGGGGAGATGGGGAGATGGGGAGATGGGGAGATGGGGAGATGGGGAGATGGGGAAGTGTGGGGAGCTTCGGGAGCTTGGGGAGTTAGTCGAGTAACCAATTATCTGGATTGGTGATCATCTTGACTAATCCACTAAGAATTTGATTGTAATTTCCGTAGAGTTCTCTGACTTGTTCGACCGTGAGATACTGGCATTTCACCGCAAAGGTTAACCAAACTTGAGTCTCTGCTGCCTCTGCCTCACAATCATTCAGTTTAGCTACAAAAGCGGCTTTATATCTCCGTTTTATCCAAGCTTCTGCGAGATTAGCACAGACTGAGCGAGAGGAACGACGAATTTGATCAGTTAGCGATGCAGCGCGGTCTTGGGGGTTTCCCCCACTCGCTATTGCATCAAGACAATGAATATTTTTCTTCAACTGGGAACTTTTTAGAATGTTCAAAAATTAGCATCGCTGTCTCAAATGCCAATTGATAAATAACCAAATCTTCATGAGTTCTAAAATACTTTTTACCTTTTTCGTTTTCTGCTCCTATCTTTCCCATCTTCTTTAATTGCCATCGCTCTTCTCTTCTGTCCTCTCCATCTTCCCACACTCCCCTATCTGATGACCAGTAACTTCCCACCCCTCCCACACTCCCCACCCTCCCCACACTTCCCACACTCCCCACCCTCCCCACACCCAGCGTTATAGATTATCAATTATTGGCGGCTATTATGTCTAATACCTTAAAACCTGGAGCAATTATCAAAGACCGCTATACAATCTTAGGCGACTTAGGTCAAGGAACTTTTGGACGGACCTATCTCGCTGAAGATGCTAATCGCTACCAAGAGCGTTGTGTACTTAAAGAATTTGCTCCCCAACTTCAAAACAACTATGAGTTACAAAAAGCTCAAGAATTATTTGAGCGAGAAGCTGGGATGCTATACCAGCTCAGACATAACCAAATTCCTTGTTTTCGAGAGTTACTTAGAACCAGTATTGGTCGTAAAAATTATCTCTTTTTAGTACAAGACTATGTCGAAGGGTTAACCTATCACCAGCTGTTAGTCCAGGGTCAAAAGTTTAGGGAAGCAGATGTGATTAAACTGCTCCAAGACATCTTGCCAGTTTTAGATTATATTCATTCTAAGCAGATCATTCATCGGGATATTTCTCCGGATAATCTGATTAAACGGAATTCTGACAATAAGCCAGTATTAATTGACTTTGGTTGTGTCAAAGAAATGGTAACCACTGCCATTGTCCAATCAACCGGACACGTGATTGGAACTCAAGTGGGCAAACGGGGTTACTCCCCAGATGAACAGTTACGATATGGTAAAGCTGATGCCACTAGCGACCTTTACGCTTTAGCAGTAACTGCTTTAGTATTGCTAACCGGTAAACAGCCTCTAGACCTTTATGATAGTTATCACGCCACCTGGCTTTGGCAAGAGATAACTATTAGCCCCAGCTTCAAATCGGTCTTGGCTAAAATGCTGGCTAATCTTCCTAAAGAACGGTATCAGTCAGCCCAAGATGTCAGTGAAGCCCTAGAAACCGTAATTCCCCAGCCGGTAAGTAGCCAGCAGCCAACTAAGCTACCCAATAATCTACCAACTAAACAACCAAATAATCTACCAACTAAGCTACCAAATAAACAACCAAATACACTATTTACCCAGATTGCTACCTTAGTGGCTGCTCCTGGTCAAACCATTAAAACAACGTTCACTGCTGTGCTCAATCGCAAACAGCAATCCACTAACCGTGAACTAAAGTTTTTTGGTCTTTCTATGTCCATTGCTTTATTAGTAGTGTTTGGAACGGTAGCAGTAGCTAGAGGAGGGTTTACTACACCAAAATTACCCAAGATATCCTGGAAATTGCCATCTATACCATCATTGCCTTCTCAATCATCTGTGAGTAACACAGAGCAGCAACGGCAAAAGCAAATCTATCAGCGTTGTCTAGATTTGAACATTGATCCAGGTACTTTTTATCAGAAAGTTGATCAATTTTTTTATAGTACATATCCACAATTAAAAGGAAAGACTCTTTCCGATAAACAAGAGGATGTTCAATTCCGGGCAGCTTGGTATCAAATTGCTGAGGATTTACTGGATAATTTGGAACAAGAGGCTTATTTGAGTAATTAGAGTGAGATGTTTTGGGGAGAGGGTGGGTTGTGTGGGAAGTGTGGGGAGGGTGGGAGGAGTAAGTTAAGAGGGAGAAGAGGGTGTTGGAAAAGTATTGCATTGTCGCAATTTAAAGGAAAAACCGATGGGGGGTGTGGGATGAGTAAGTTAAGAGGGAGAAGAGGGTGTTGGAAAACTATTGCATTGTTACAATTTATTGATCTTGAGGTTGACCCCGACTATCCCTGACCAGGCTTAGGTGCAGCATTGATTTGTGCGATCGCAAACGAAATAACCTCCATGAGCCAGACAGTTATGGGAGGGCTAGTAAAAGTTAGCTGAAATCTAGTAAAAACAGAAAGTTTTTGAGCTATCGTTAGAAATACGATAGATAAGGCAATTTGGCGATGAGTATTGTTATTTCAGACACAATCCTAGAAGCATCCCAGCTTACCCCAAGTGAGTTTCGTCAGGAAATTGCATTACACTTGTTTCAAACAGGTCGCCTAACACTGAACTATGCCAGCCGACTGGCTCACATGCAACCCAACGAGTTTCGCCAATTTCTCAAGCAGCGCAAAATTCCCCTTTACTACTACGATGTTGAAGACTTTGAAATTGACTTGAAAAATTTGCGGGAGTTAGGACGGTTGTGATTGTTATTAGCGATACATCAGCAATCACAAATTTGGCAGCCATTCAACACTTGCAGCTTCTGCCTCAACTCTATAATCAAGTCATTATTCCTGAAGCAGTCTATCGTGAACTTGCAGACATTGATCCTCCTGTTCCTGGCACTCTCGAAGTTCAATCTGCTTCCTGGCTTGAAGTCAGGCAAGTGCTTAACTATGAAGTAGTTGAACATCTTCAGAGTGAGGTGAGTTTAGATCCTGGAGAATCTGAGGCGATTGCCCTTGCCCTAGAAATCAATGCTGACTTGCTATTAATTGATGAGCGTCGTGGTCGAGCAGAAGCCGATCGTCTGGGCTTAAGGATTACTGGATTGCTGGGTATTTTAGTTGAGGCGAAACACCAAAATCTCATCGTTGCTGTCAAGCCGTTGATGGATGCCTTAATTGCTACCTCAGAGTTTAGAGTGTCTCTAGCCTTATATAATCAGATTTTAGACATGGTGGATGAAATCTAGAGGGCAGGGCTGATTAATGCTGGTGGAAGTTATTAGACTTCGCAGCAGTTGTTAGGTATCCCAATCTAAATTATGAACAGCTTAACTATACCAATAAATCAATAAAAAAAATTCGGTCAAGTTCTGGTTAACCCCAAGTCTTGACCGATTTCTATTTTGTAAGCTTCCACAAGTACAGCTGAGCTGCACTCAAATCTAAATCGCTACTGATAAACTATCGAATTAGTCAGCAACTACTCGAAAGTAACCACCTCCCAACTCATCCTTCATCCTGATATATACCCCTCCACAAAACAACTTTAACCCTTGATAGTCGCCAGGGCGACGCCCTGGCAATTTACTATCCTAGTCTAGGTATAAGTATCGAATCAAAAAAGTCGTAACCTGACCAGATTTTCCGGTAGGCTCGAAAGCGCTCCACTCGTCGGGATAGGCGTATTTAAGGGAATAGATAGCATTAATTGTTTTGCGAACTTGTTTAGGAGAACCGACCAAGATGTGCTTGACTTTTTTAGGTTTGCGACCTGGCTTTTCAGGGTTGGTATTTTCATCGGAGTTGGGTGGAAGGTTGTCATTCATCAGTAGTAATTCCTTAAAACTGCTTACATAATTAATATATACATAAATTAATTTACTGTCAAGGGATTTAGGAATTTTTTTTTATTAATAAATTGAAAATGGCTATAATAATAAATAGGTCATAAATAATAGTAAATAACCAGTAATATATCTGATATTTTCTGTAGAGATGCTATAGCTTTTATCATTTATTACTCCTGCTGCTAAGCTCCCTGCTCCCTTAGTTAAAATACTATATATATTTTTTTGTTATAATAAGGTATAAAACCATGAGATTCATCAGTCCTAAAACTGACTTTGCTTTCAAGAAAATATTTGGTTCAGATCAGAGTAAGGATATTCTAATTTCTTTCCTCAATGCTATGATATACTCTGGTAATTACGTCATCCAGGATTTAGAAATTATTGATCCTTATAGCGCGGGGGATGTAGTAGATTTAAAAGACACTTATCTAGATGTTAAGGCAGTATTAGAGGATGGAACAACTGTTATCATTGAGATGCAACTCTGGAATGTGGAAGGTTTCAAGAAGCGAGTGGTTTATAACTTGTGCAAAACCTATGGAAATCAACTGCAATTGGGACAGGGATATTTCGATATAAATCCAGTCATTGCTTTAACTATCACGGATTTTAAGTTATTCCCTTCCAGCGATAAAGTAATTAGCTGTTTTTACTTTCAAGAGGAAGAAGACCACTTACCTTATCAGGAAAATGAATTAAAGCTGGTGTTTGTGGAACTTCCTAAATTTACTAAGCAACTGGAAGATTTAGAAAGTGTGATAGATAAGTGGATATATTTTATCAAAGAAGCGCCAAACTTAGAAATTATTCCTGACAACTTCAGGGAAATCCCACAGCTGGAAAAAGCCTTAACCATAGCGAATCAAGCGGGGTTGAGTGTGTCAGAAGTGGAAAAACTCCGCAAACAGGAGATGGTTTTGGAAGACGCGCGAGGTGCATTGAGTTTCGCGAAAAGGCAAGGACGAGAAGAAGGGGAAAGAAATTTACTATTGCGACAGCTTGAGAGCCGCTTTGGCAAACTAACGATTAATGGCTTGGCATTAATCGAAGCCTTGACCAACGAAGACCTAAACCGTTTATCAGAAGCCATCTGGGATTTTCAGACCAGTGAGGACTTACTCAACTGGCTGCAAGAGCACTCTAATTAAAAGTCTAAATTTTTAATAAAATTAATCCGATGGTGGGCAGTAGTTGATACCAATTAAAAAGCTGACAATCTCGAAGCTAAGCACTGCCCACCCTACATCAAATGCTGCTATTGACTAAAATAGACTTAATGTCTAGTATTTTTACCTAAAAAGTGATGAAAAACCTTGGAGCATCTGAGGCAAAAAACCGTTTTGGTGAACTGTTGGATTTAGCTCGAAGAGAGCCAGTAAAAATTACTAAAAAAGGGCGTAATGTTGCTGTTGTTATTTCTATAGAAGAATTTGAAAGGTTCTTAGAATTAGAAGACGAACTTATAGCTATTAAAGCTAAACAAGCACAACAAGAAGGGTTTATTGGGCTGTCAGAAAGTGAGCAGCTTTTGGAGGATATTATGAATGCTTAGGCTTAAAGGGAGGAGGGAGCAGGGAGCAGGGAGCAGGGAGCAGGCAGAAGAAAATTGAAATTGAAGGTACTTCATCACGTATGATAAACGCGCTAAGTTACCAAGTTCAAGAAGAAATTATAGAAATATTACTGATTGCTACCCCACCGCAGCACTCAAACGCGATTGACCTACGGTCACGCTACGCGAACGCACTCCCGATTCCCTACTCCCCACTCCCGATTCCCGACTCCCCACTCCCGACTCCCCACTCCCGGAATATATTAAAATATGTAAAGAAACTGAAAGGATAAGGGAGAATGCGCTTAGCAATTGTTGGTGCGGGGCTCGCGGGCATGGCCACAGCAGTAGAATTAGTGGATGCTGGTCATGAGGTGGAAATTTTTGAATCCCGTCCCTTTGTGGGGGGAAAGGTGGGAAGCTGGGTAGATAAGGATGGCAATCACATCGAAATGGGGTTGCATGTCTTCTTTGGCTGCTATTACAACCTGTTTGACCTGATGAAGAAGGTGGGAGCGTTCCAGTTTCTGCGCCTGAAGGAGCATACTCACACTTTTATTAATCAGGATGGACGCAAGGGTGAGCTAGACTTTCGCTTCATTACTGGTGCTCCCTTTAATGGCCTAAAAGCGTTTTTCACCACCTCCCAGCTCTCCCTCCAGGATAAGCTGCAAAACTCCATTGCCCTGGGGATTAGCCCTCTGGTTCGTGGCTTGATAGATTTCGATGGCGCAATGAAAACGATTCGTGACCTAGATGCCGTCAGTTTCGCTGATTGGTTTCGCGGTCATGGTGGTTCCGACGGTAGTTTAAAGCGGATGTGGAATCCCATTGCCTATGCTCTGGGTTTCATCGATACCGAAAATATTTCTGCCCGTTGTATGCTAACGATTTTCCAGTTATTTGCGGCTAGAACCGAGGCATCGGTACTACGAATGCTGGAAGGCTCTCCTCATGAGTACCTCCATAAACCAATTATTAACTATTTAGAGGAAAGAGGAGCAAAAATCCACACTCGCCGCCAAGTCAGGGAAATTCTGTTTACCGAAACCCCAGAGGAAACCCGAGTCACTGGTTTAGTGATTGCCAAAGGGGAAACCGAAGAAACCATCACTGCTGATGCCTATGTCTGTGCCGTTGATGTGCCTGGTGTTCAACGGCTGTTACCCAAATCATGGCGCAAGTGGTCTGATTTCGATAATATCTACAAGCTGGATACGGTACCAGTGGCTACGGTACAACTACGATTTGATGGCTGGGTCACAGAGCTTCATGATGCCGAGAAACGCAAGCAACTCCAAGAAGCAGCAGGGATGGATAATCTACTGTATACTCCCGATGCTGACTTTTCCTGCTTTGCGGATTTAGCTCTGACTAGTCCTGGTGACTATTACAAAGCCGGTGAAGGGTCACTGATGCAGTTGGTACTAACCCCAGGAGACCCATTTATTCGACAAAGTAATGATGCGATCGCAAAACATGTGCTTCACCAAGTCCATAATTTGTTTCCCTCCTCACGAGACTTGACCATGACCTGGTATAGTGTCGTAAAACTCGCTCAGTCTCTATACCGAGAAGCCCCTGGCATGGACCCCTATCGCCCTAACCAAAAGACCCCAATCCCTAATTTCTTCCTAGCCGGTAGCTATACCCAACAAGACTATATCGATAGTATGGAAGGAGCTACCCTATCCGGGCGTCGTGCTGCTAAGGCGATTGAGTCTTTGGTTAGTTGAAGAAGGGAATCGGGAATCGGGAATCGGGAATCGGGAATCGGGTTCCGATTCCCGACTCCCGATATAATCACTAAAACTTGAGGAATCTAAAACCCTATGTCTGATTGGCTGGAACATAGTGTACAAGTTGAAGTAGAAGTTCCCATTGAGTTAGCGTGGGAGCTTTGGTCAGATTTAGAGCAAATGCCGCGCTGGATGAAGTGGATTGACTCAGTAGAAGTGCTAAAAGAGGATCCTGACTTATCCCGGTGGAAACTTGCTAGTACAGGTTTTGAGTTTAGCTGGCTCTCTCGAATTCTGAAATTAGTTCCACATCAGATTATTCAGTGGGAATCAGTAGATGGTTTGCCCAATCGAGGTGCAGTCCGCTTCTACGACCGTAAAGATAGCAGTATCGTTAAGCTGACCATTGCTTACGCAATTCCCGGCATTCTTGGTCAGTTAATGGATAACTTATTTTTAGGTAACCTAGTTGAATCTACTATCCAGGAAGATTTAGAACGATTCCGGGATTATGCTCTGAAGGTTAAAGGGTAGCAATGGGGAGTCGGGAATCGGGAGTCGGGAATCGGGAGTCGGGAATCGGGAGTGGCTCTATGGTAGAAACGCGCTGATCCCTATGGTTGTCAGTCTCCAAAAACATTTGCCATTTATGATATAATCCAAACCTTTTGTATACTAAGCGTACCCAATTTTTTAATAACAAATACAACATCCACAACCCGAAAAATATATCTATTCCCGATTCCCGATTCCCTACTCCCGATTAGCTACTCCCTACCGATTCGATTCCCGATTCCCGATTCCCGATTCCCGATTCCCGATTCCCGATTCCCTAGAACTTAACAGTTGAACCTTCAACCTTCATGTTTCCCCAGCATGATAAGAACTACGAACCAAAGGACCGGAACGAACATGGGCAAATCCCATATCCCGTGCGATCGCACCTAGCTCATCAAACTCTTCCGGTGTCCAGTATTTTTGTACGGGCAAATGTTGGAGAGAGGGACGCATATATTGACCGAGGGTGATGCGATCGCATCCAATTTTACCTAAATCTGCCATAGCCTCAATCACTTCTGCTTTGGTTTCCCCATGGCCCAACATTAATCCGGACTTAGTGGGAATGGTGGGATTGAGTTGTTTGACAATGCTGAGCACATCAAGCGATCGCTGATATTGTGCTCCCCGGCGCACCTTGCCCTGTAGCCGCTGCACTGTTTCAATATTGTGGTTGTAACAGGCTGGCTTGGCCTCCACCACCGTGGCTATCCGTTGCTGTTGCAACTCTGCTGAGGTTTGATCCTGCTCACCTTTACCCCCCCAGAAATCTGCCGTTAGCACTTCTATCTCAGTACCTGGATTGAGTTTGCGGATTGCATCCATCGTAGCGACAAACCAACCCGCACCCTGGTCTGGTAAATCATCCCTGGCCACAGAGGTCAGCACCACATACCGCAACCCCAATAACTGTACCGATTCCGCCACTTTTTGCGGCTCCTCTGGGTCTAGGGCCATGGGAGCATGACCTTTATCTACTTGACAAAATGCACAAGACCGTGTACACGTCGGTCCCATCAACAAAAATGTAGCAGTTTTCTGAGAATAGCACTCACCTCGGTTGGGGCAACGTCCCTCTTCACAAATGGTGTGAATTTGCCGTTGTTTAATAATCCGCTGCACCGTTGAGATGTCACTAGCATTACCAATAGGACGTCGCAACCAAGAGGGAAGTGCAGTAATTTCTGAACGCCATTGTTTTTGTGTAGTCATGGATAATCGGGAGTCGGGAGTCGGGAATCGGGAGTGGGGAATCGGGAATCGGGAATCGGGAATCGGGAATCGGGAATCGGGAGTCGAATAGAATTGTAACAGGAGCAACGGGCAAGATGCCCGTTCCACGTTAGATGGCTATTCTACCAAGATGGCTATTCCACAAAACTATTTCCATCAAACGAAGTCTACTATTGTTTAACTAGTCACACAAAGACTTGACTTCGCGGCAGTTGTCTGGAACAGGGGATCACCAGAACAGTAGACAAGAATTGATGCAAACACTATCAGAAAACTACTTTTGCGCATAGGTCTACTATCTACTCCTCCCGATTCCCCACTCCCGATTCCCGATTCCCGATTCCCGACTCCGGAATTATGAGTTATCTAGCAATGACCGAATCAGAGAACGTAGCATTCTTCCTAAAGCTTCACACTCATCTATAATCGGATTAATGCTTCCAGAAGTAGCCAGTTTCACTCTGACCGATAAGAAAAGATGGGTTTCCAATTCTTTGAGAGAGCCTTGAGCTATTCTAAGAAATTGAACATATTCTCCTCGATACTCCCGTCCATATCCCTCTGCAATATTAGCAGGAATTGATGCAGCTGCTCTCCTTATCTGTGCAGTCATCCCATACATTTCCTGTTTAGGGAATTCTCTGGTGATCACATAGCAACTCTCGGCCACATCCATTCCCTTTTGCCAAACTCGCAAATCTCGATAAGACTGAATTTGATTATAATTGCTCATGCTTAAACTAGAGTTCGGGAGTCGGGAGTGGGGAATCGGGAATCGGGAGTGGGGAGTCGGGAGTCGGGAGTGGCTCTATGGTAGAAAAGCGATCGCTATGGTTGTCAGTCTCCGAAAACATTTGCCATTTATAAAATTATTAGCTTTTGTATACTAAGCGTTCCCACTATTTTTTGAAAATCACAAATACAACATCCACCACCCGAAAAATATACCGATTCCCGATTCCCGATTCCCGATTCCCGATTATGGTTGTCAGTCTCCGAAAACATTTGCCATTTATAAAATCATTAGCTTTTGTATACTAAGCGTACCCACTATTTTTTTATAAATAGTCACACATCGATTCCCAATTCCCGATTCCCAATTCCCGATTCCCCACTCCCGATTCCCGACTCCCGATTCCCGACTCCCGATTCCCGACTCCCGATTCCCGACTCCCGACTCCCGACTCCCGATTCCCGATTCCCAATTCCCGATTCCCGATTCCCGATTCCCGATTCCCAATTCCCGATTCCCGATTCCTTCACCCCTTTGCCCGACGATACCAACCCACAATCCGGTGAGGAGAAACCCCCAAATGATAGGCAACGATCACCAGTTGGTTAATTAATGTAGTTTTGACAACCCCCAAGGTCTGCCAGCGGCGTCCTGATGTTAAGACAGGTTGATTAAGGATAGTTATTTTACCTAGGTGGCGGAGGCGTCGCATCAAGTCAAAATCTTCCATAATCGGTAGATTAAGAAAACCACCAAGGTCTGTAAACACCTTAGTCTTGATAAAGATAGCTTGATCACCGTAAGGCAAAGAGCAAAAACGCGATCGCAAATTCACCATCCGTTCAATTAGCCTTACCCCCCGCAGGTTAGCATCAATCGCTAATTCAAAAGCACCAGCCACGGTATCATAGTTTTGTAACCCTTCGCGAACTAAGGTATCAAATCCTTTTGGTAAACGGGTATCAGCGTGGAGAAACAGTAGAATATCTCCGGTAGCCACCGCAGCACCAGCATTCATTTGACTAGCGCGACCGGTACCAGCAGCTATAATCTTAGCACCCAGTGATTGTGCGATCGCAACGGTTTCATCATGACTGCCCCCATCTACCACAATCACTTCCACATTAGACGCTTCCCTAACCGTAGCCAAAGTATCAGCTATGTGACTAGCCTCATTCAGAACCGGGATGATAATTGAAATTTTTACTATCACGCAACAGCTTTAGCATTGTTTCTGACAAATTAGCATCCCTGACTAGGAAATAACCAATGTTCCCTTAATTTCTATCCATATTTAGACATTTATTACGTAATAGCGATATAATAAAAGGTAAACTAAATACAAACTAGATTCAAATAAGGTGAGAAATCCAACATGTCAGGGTTAACCATTAGTATTGGAGAAGCAGCCAGTGAGCTAGGAGTCTCAGTTAAAACCTTAAGGAGGTGGGCAGACGCAGGAAAGATTAGGTCACAACGTTCTCCCAGTGGCCATCGGCGATTTTATGTAGCCGATATCAAACACATTACACCACGGAATGTCGGTCAGATCGATGATCGCATAACCATTAACTATGCCCGTATTTCAGATCAAGACCAAAAAGAAGACTTAGTCAAGCAAATCAAAATTTTAGAGTCTTTTAGTACTGCTAATGGTTGGCAGTATGAAACAATTCAAGATTCAGGTGCCGGAATCAATTCCCAAAATAAAGGCTTACAGAAACTGCTCAAGCGCATCATGCAGGGGAATGTTGGCAGACTTGTCATTACTCACAAAGATAGGCTGCTTAGAGTTAGCGCTGAATTAGTCTTTGCTATGTGTGAAGAATTCAAGACAGAAGTAATAATTATCAACAAGTCATCAGAAGACATCAGCCTTGAACAAGAATTAGTTACAGACATGATGGAGCTGATTACAATATTTTCAGAAAAACTCCATAGTGCTAAAAGTTCCAAAATGTAAGCTATTAGCTATTAGCTATCAGTGATCAGCTATCAGCTATCAGCTATCAGCTTATGGGCTACATCACAGGCTAGAAGCCTGTGCCACGATTCCCGATTCCCGATTCCCGATTCCCGATTCCCGATTCCCTACTCCCTACTCCCTGTTCCCGATTCCCGATTCCCGATTCCCGATTCCCTACTCCCTACTCCCATCAAATTTGATACTACCCATAAATCCTCTGGGCGGTCAACATCAGTAAGCTCGGAAAGCATCGCCATAGTTAAGTTAAGACTCTTAGCAATATCCACGGTTTGCTGCAAAACCTCAGATGTTCCCCAACTCACTCCCACAAACAACTCTGGAATCAATCGACCTAGACCAACCAGATAGTAGCCACCATCCTTGGCTGGTCCAAGTACTAAATCATGATTGTCTAGAGCCTCAAATGCCTGATTCATCACCGAACTATTCAAATCGGGGCAATCAATACCAATTATCACAACTTTGGTCATGCTTTCCGCAAACGATAACTCAAAAGCTGAAGTGATTCGCTTGCCCAAATCCCCATCACTCTGAGGTTTACAGACCAGAGTCGAGCCTAACCAATTCTCCATTAGCTGTTGATTACCACCAGCAAAATCGATTTCTACAGACACAGGGCGACCAGTTGTTAATTCCTTGACCTGGGCAACAGTATGTTCGGTCATCCGACGTTGAAGGTTTGCCGCACCATCCGCTCCTAGAGCTGGTATCATCCGGGTTTTAGTCTTTCCGGGCTCTGGATAGCGGCTGAAAATAATTAGGCGTTCTGTCATTATCATTAATGTAAAGGGAGTAGGGAGTAGGGAGTAGGGAATCGGAACCCACCCCTAACCCCTCCCAGGAGGGGAACGGGAGTCGGGAGTCGGGATTAGGGGACAATAATTATCACAATTACTACACGGATTTTTATATAGCATTTATAATGCTATCACGAAAAATAATCTTAATTTATCATAACAGTAAAAACTCCTTTGATATCTTGACTACTGTTCCCTATTTCCTCTTACCTCTTACCTGCTCCCTACTCCCTACCGATTCGATTGACGATTCCCGATTCCCGATTCCCGATTCCCGATTTACCATCAATCTTATGTTCACCTATCAAATACAAACCCTATAGTTTACATGCCTATTTTTTCCAAAACTTCTTGGGCAAGAGACCTAAATTCTTCTGAAGCCATAGAATAGGGCTTATAATCCAACACAGACACAGGATACGGTATATCCTGATTGTCTACTTTTTCAACTTGTTCAGCACATTTTGCCAAATCATCTCGATCGAAAATAACACTCTTCATCACATCAAACCCATATCGTTCGGAAATTGCTTTTATCCGTTTTGGCAAGGTATGCTGTATAAACATATTATTGGTTGCTATTTTACAAGGCAACACTCCCAAAACCTTAAGGGGCGGCTTAATCTTGACTTGTTTTCTATAGCCATTAATAGCTCTGATGAAATCTTTTACATTCAGTAATCCTTGATTAGAAAAAGGCTTGAGGTCTGAAGGAATGATTAAATAGTCAGCAGTTATTAAAGCAATCCTAGCATATAAATTCCAAGAAGGCGGAGTATCAATAATTACCACATCATAGTAAGTTTTAACATCCTCTAGTTTATCCATCAGCATGAGCAGGCTAAAATCAAGCTGATTCATATCAAGTTCATATTTCATCAGATCGATGTGAGCAGGAACCACATCAATTTCTGGATTGCTGAATTCAGATTTTCTAGCTACTTCCGAGATTGAGAAGAATTCCTCAGATTGCAAAACATGGAGAATATTACACTCTTTGATATCATCAAATGCTTCGTCATGAAATTTAACCAGTCCGGTAGCAAAGGTAGCATTAGCTTGGCTATCAAGATCGATGACAAGCACTTTTTTGCGGTTTTTTCGGATAGCTGCCCCTAGGTTAACCACCGTTGTGGTTTTCCCCACGCCGCCTTTGTTATGGTATACTGCAATGACTTTCACGTTATATTACCTCTTTCTTTTTGTCAAAACTGGGATACACCATTTCCATAGTCAATATGAAAGGCGGTGTTGGCAAGACTACCACCACCGTCAACCTTGCTACCTGTCTTGCCAAAGATTATGGCATGCGAGTATTAATCGTTGATCTCGATACCCAGATTAATGCTACCCTAAGCCTGATGCCTCCAGTCCAATTTGCTAAACTCAAGAAGGAAGACCGAACCTTAAAAAAAATAATTAATCAAGTCATTCAGTCACCCACTCAGGCATATATTCCCATTGAACAAGCGATTCAGCGCAATATTTGTCGAGTCGATGGACTAGATTTATTGCCAGGGGATATCGAAACCTACAATGATTTTCTATTGGCTGCATTGCTGTTTTCTCAGTCAAAGGATAATCCCCAAGAGTTTGAAAACAACTGGAATCAGCTAGAGAATTATTTAATTAAGCGTGCCCTTGAGCCAGTTCAACAAACCTACGATTTTATTCTATTGGATTTCCCTCCAAGTGAGAATATTATCACTCGTAGTGGAATTATTGCTAGTGATTTTTATATCATTCCTGCCAAACCTGAACCCTTATCAGTGGTTGGGATTGGCATCCTGGAAGAAGGTCAGATCAAAAAGCTCGTACAAAGCGATCGCTCTGGCATAACCCTGATTGGGATTCTGTTTTTCTCCCTTGGTCACGCCACCAATATGGCTACACAAGTCAAGAACCGATTGACCGATAATTTTGGGAAAGACAAAATTTTTAGTATAGAAATTCCCAGGAATGTTGCGGTTGCCAAAGCCGTGGATGAGTTTCGACCGGTAGTCATCAATGAACCCCAAGCAACTGGAGCCAAAGCCTTTACTGAATTCACGGCAGAATTTATCCAAAAATTATCAAGTATTATAACAAATAAATCTAAGAACTAGTTGAGCAGAAGGGTGGAATCGGGAATCGGGAATCGGGAATCGGGAATCGGGAATCGGGGTAAGAGTGTGGGGAGAGGAGGGAAGACGTATTTTTCGATTATTTTAGTATACAGCGCTTTTCATAACTATAAGCTACATAGGTTTTTTCCCAGATCCGCTGTTCCCAGATCCGCTGTTCCCAGATCCGCTGTTCCCTAAAACCGAGGAATCTGTCCCTCATACCCTTTAAAACCGCTATATTCAAGACATTTTTGCTCATTTTTGAGGAAATTGGGAATTTAGGAGCAAGGCCAAAATCATGATTAAATCTTGGATGGTAATTGGACTGGTAACCCTGCTAGTAGCATTTGCTGGTAACTTAATCACCACACCCGAAGGAGTCAGATGGTTCTATCGCCTACGTCGTCCGCGATGGCTCACCTTCGAGAGAGCAATTCCCCTGATCTGGATAACTATCTTTATTTGCGGTGCTTGGTCAGCGTATATAGTTTGGGAAAATGACCCAGGTAGCCGAAGCACCTGGTTGCTGATGGGTTTATATCTACTACTAGAAATCATCACCATCGCTTATACACCCGTGATGTTCCTATTTCGTAGCCTCACAGTTGGCACCATTATTGGTGGCACAGGTGCCTTATTAAGTCTTATCCTGGCTTTACTGATTTATCCCGTATCTATCGTGGCGTTTTTGTTGCTACTTCCCTACATACTTTGGAGTCCGATTGGGACCTACACTACCTGGCAAATGAGGCGACTTAATCCAGGAGCAGCCTAATTTTTGGCGTTGCTTAATAATGGAATGATTTTAAGCGTTTTTAGGTGCGCTTGACCTAGGCACATCAGGCGTGGAACTGGCATCTTGCCAGTTTCAATATATTTTCGGGCGGGCAGGATGCCCACTCTACTCCTATTCATCGCTTGATTCACCAACGCCTAATTTTTTTTACCAGAAATTAGTAATCATCTGTGCCATAAACAGTTTTCCCATCAGGCATAACCGCAAATTGTAAATCAGCACCTTTTAGATTAGTACCCTTCAATACCGCATCTTGCAAATTGGCGTAACGCAAATTAGCTTTATAAAGGTTGGCACTAGTTAGATTAGCCTCCCTCAAAATTGCACCATAAATACTAGCATGACTCAAGTCAGCATGCTCCATATTGGCACCAGTCAAGTCAGCTTCTCGAAGCTCAGTACGATTAAGAATAGCAGCACTTAAATCAGCATTAGCCAATCGGATATTGAGCAGATTAGCATCACTGAGATCAGCACCTTTCAAGTTAGTATCTTTAAAATCAGCGCCATCTAAGTCAGCAGAGGTTAACTTCGCATTTTCCAAACGAGCACCAATCACTTTAGCATCTTTGAGTTTAGCCTTCTCTAGGTTACTATCGGATAAGTTAGCTTGGCTAAAGTCAGCTCTGCTAAAGTCAACTCCACTTAAGTCAACTCCACTCAAATCAAAACCCATGAGATCACACTCTACACAGGTCTTAGTTTTTAAGATTAATTCAAGCTTTTTTGTCTTGGCTTGTTGATGTTGAATGGTCTTACTGGAGTTATCATTAGTTTTTAGGGATATGCTGACCGGTTGCGCAGATGATAGATGAAGAGCAATTGCTATAGTTACCCCTAAGATAGCAGCAATGATTAAAGATAGCTTAATGTTCATAAACAAAAGCTTGCCCAGATTGACCCGAGAGTAGAAGCTCTACTGAGATAGATATAATATATTATTAGCCATACCGCAAAAAAAGTTTAAAGTTTTGTGTATAACAATAGCAGCTGTTTGCTGTAGTAAGAGGAGAGGCTTTGCCATAAGGGAGCGATAATAGAGCTAGTTTCCCGTTTGGTTGTTATCCCCCCTATGCTCCCTGGGTAGACTATAGGGTGTAGCCTAGAAAAAAAATAGTTACTTAAAAAATTTCTTTAATTATAGCATGACATGGCACGAGAGCGTAAAAATTGTAATCAGGCTATGCTGCTAAAAGCTGCCATTATAGATTACAGCGTGGCCAACTAGATGGCAGTTAGATTAAATCTTAAAAGTTACCCACCAAAGCGCGGAATTTAAGGATTAAGGAAGTTCCATTATGTTAGTTTGTCCCCAGTGTCAGTTCGAGAACCCAAATACCAACAAGTTTTGTCAACGATGTGGAACTTCCCTAACCGATAAAACTTGTCATGAATGCGCTAGCCAAGTGCCCCTAAATGCTGAAACTTGTCACAACTGCGGTGCGTTCACAGGAACGGTTTGGAGGGCAATTATTTCTAAGCAGCAAAATTCGGCAACCTCCCCGCAGTATTCTCCTCAAACCCCAGTTGAGGTGTCAGAGTCCTCAACTGATCAGGCTACGGCAGTAGCGGTGTCGCAACCAGAGTCTGACCAGACCGAGAGGGAACTAACCCAGCCAGCATCATTCCTAGAAACAAGACAAGAGTGGCTAACGGAATCGGATACTATACTAACAGAGCCAGGGGATGATGGCACCTTGTCCCAAGCATCAACAGTCAACGCTGATGAAGCATCGATAAACAACAGAGGTGGCTGTGATCAAGTGGAACTAGAATCTGGAGAGGAGCCATTACTAGAGATTAGCCCAATACAGAAGAAACCTCAATCTACTGAAGCTTCCACCTGGTCAATTCTTAATCTCGAAAACCCAACTTCAGAAACAGCAACAATTGTCTATCTAGACCAAGGTAAGCGTTACAGAGTACTAGAACCTGAGAAACTCTCTCAGATAGGGGAAAGTAAGACAA
Organism: Moorena sp. SIO3I8; assembly: GCF_010692325.1. Taxonomy (GTDB): domain Bacteria; phylum Cyanobacteriota; class Cyanobacteriia; order Cyanobacteriales; family Coleofasciculaceae; genus Moorena. The sequence goes on from NZ_JAAHHW010000063.1 coordinate 27,510, forward strand.
CAGACCATAGTATCTTTGTCACAGTTTTGGACTGCCAACCGTTACAAAAGTCTCCCCTAGAAACCCTGATTAATCAAACAAAATTGTCTCCAGAGAAATTCGATATATCGACAACCCAAGAGCAGCCAAAACCTTCCTCGAAAGAAAACGTAGACGTTTGGAAAGTCCTAGATATCCCACAGAGTGCTAAACCCTATTTGGCTCTCAAGGACTTATGTTATCCTAGTGTGCCAGAAATTCATGATGTTTGGCAGCAAAATGGTAAGGCGATAATCCTGCTAGAAAACCGTTCAGAATGGCAGTTACTGAGTAAGTTGTGGGGGTCAGAAGAGTTTTCTAAACTGCAAATCCTATACTGGCTCGATGAAATGGCAAAGCTTTGGCAAGCTCTAGAGCCTTGGCATTGTCGTCAGAGTCTGTTGGAACTGACGAATCTCCGGGTGGATGAAGACCAAGCACTAGGTTTGGAGCGTCTATATCCGGATATGGAGGAAAATCCGCTAACCTTAGAGGATTTGGGACAACTGTGGCAACGATTATTTAACGAGTCCCAGCGAACCCAATTTACCTCCTTGTCAACGGTTGTCCGGCAGTTGTGTACTAAGGAAATTGAAACCATTGAGGAATTGCGATCGCATCTGCAAGGGATTGCTGACGAACAAGAATCTGACCCATACGAATCCGGTATGGAATTAACTGAGGCTGTACTCTCAGAAATGGCAACGGCAGACACTGAACCTCCTGATAGCCAGGAATTATTGTCTGATCTACCAGGAAAAGAGCAACAAGGGGATGACATGCCAACGGTACTGTTGCCAATGAGCTTGCAGAGTCTCGATGATCTCGGTAGTACAGATATTGGTCATCAAAGAGATCATAATGAGGATTGTTTTGGCATCGAGACCCAACTCAAAAAGCAGGAAAATCCCATTGGTCGAACTATACAAGCTCGTGGTTTATATATTCTCTGCGATGGCATGGGAGGGCATGCGGCTGGGGAAGTAGCCAGTTCTATGGCAGTAGAGGTACTCCAGAATTACTTTAAACAAAATTGGCAAGACGAGTTTCCCACAGAAGATAGTCTCAGGAAATCGGTATATGTAACAAATCAAGCGATTTTCGATATCAACCAACAAAATGCTCGCTCTGGCAGCGGTCGCATGGGTACGACTCTAGTCATGATGTTGATTCAAAATACCAAGGTAGGGATTGTCCATGTCGGAGATAGTCGGGTCTATCGTCTAACTCGCAAACGGGGCTTAGAGCAAATCACTATAGACCACGAGGTGGGTCAACGAGAAATCCAGCACGGAGTAGATCCAGAGCTGGCTTACTCTCGCCCTGATGCCTATCAACTAACTCAAGCCCTTGGACCGCGCAGTGAGCAATTCCTAAATCCGGATGTGCAATTCATAGATATCGCAGAAGATACTATATTCTTACTTTGTTCTGATGGTTTGTCAGATAATGACCTGTTGGAAAATCACTGGCAAACTCACTTAGCGCCTTTACTAAGTTCCCGAGCTAGCCTCGATCAGGGTCTGGCTAACTTGATTGAGCTGGCAAATGAGCATAATGGTCACGACAACATTACACTAATCCTAGTTCGGGTGAAGGTGCGACCAAACTTGGCTCAACCAAAATTACATTAGGTGATTAGTTGTATGTGATTAGTCATTAGTTGTATGTGATTAGTCATTAGGTGATTAGTTGTATGTGATTAGTAGCTGCCAGTAGATTCTGGTTAGTCACTTTGGACAAAGGATAAAACCGACAAAGGATAAAACCGACAAAGGATAAAACCGACAAAGGATAAAACCCACAAAGGACTTTGGACAAAGGACAACTGACTATGGTCACACTGACCCTATTAGATCCGTTAAGCCCCACTCCAGTGCAGCAGTGGAGCTTTCAGAGCAAATCTACGATTCGCATTGGTCGTGCTCCTGATAATGATGTGATTGTCGATGACCCGATCGTGTCACGACATCACCTGGAACTCAGGGCTAGTGCTTCCCCATCGGGTCCGATGTGGCAGTTGGTCAATCAGGGTGCCAATGGCACCTTCCTCAATGGTGTCTTGGTTTCCCAGGGGGTGCTGCCGGAAAAGGCTCTGATTCAGCTAGCCCAGAAAGGTCCGAGGCTGGAATTCCAAGTTCAAACCCAGCAACTACCTTCCCTAGCACCCAAGCCCTTGACTGAGACTACTAAGCCATGCCAACACCAAGGCAATGCACCAGGCAATTTGTTCTGTATTCACTGTGGTCAACCCTTGGTGCCAGTCGAGGGAGTCATTCGCAACTACCATGTTTTGCGGACATTGGGACAGGGGGGAATGGGAACCACTTATCTTGCCTGGGACAAAGTTAACAGCAAGGATGGATACCCACTCCTACTAGTACTGAAGGAAATGAATGCTGACATGGCTCAAATTTCCAAGGCTCAAGAACTGTTTGAACGAGAGGCTCGCACCCTGAAAACCCTGAATCATCCCGGAATTCCGCAGTATTACGACTTTTTTGTGGAAGGGGGGAAAAAATACTTAGCAATGGCTCTGATCCACGGTGAAGATTTAGAAAAACGTGTCTTGAGCACTGGACCAGTCACCTTGCCCCAGGCAGTAGAGTGGATGATTCAGACTTGCGATATCTTAGACTACATCCACGACCGCCAGCCGCCTCTAATCCACCGAGACGTTAAGCCCGCGAATTTGATGGTGCGCCATCGAGATAACCGAATTGTGATGTTGGATTTCGGTGCTGTTAAAGAAATTGGCACAATACCAGGCACACGGATTGGTGCCGAGGGATATAGTGCTCCTGAACAAGACCGAGGTCAGCCTTGCACTCAATCGGATCTTTACGCCATTGGCCCAACTCTAATATTTCTGCTCACCGGGGAAGCTCCTCTAAAGTATTATCAAAGGCGTAGTTCAGGATATCGGTTTGATGTATCAGGCGTTCCCACTGTTACTCCCCAATTAAGGCAAGTAATTGAGCGGGTTTGCCAACCAAGAGCTTGCGATCGCTACCAAACGGCAAAAGAGCTGATCCAGGCTTTGGTTGCTTGTATTTAGGAGTCGGCGTCTTAGAATATGAGCAGAAATTTCACGGCCAGAATTTGGCGATCCCTAGTGATTAGGATAAGGGGGGGCAAGGGAATCAAGAAAGGATATACTAACCCTACCCGCGCTGTATCCTCATCCATAGCCAAGCTCCACCGATTGAAGCGTGGACACCAAACGGGAGCGAAACAAGTCAGATCAAGTCCGGTTAATTACTTCTAAAAATGGTTGATCCCCGTTGATCGCCTTTTGTCAATTGTCAATTTTCTATTGTTAATAGCAAATTGTTAATAGCAAATTGACCACTGACAAGTTTTAATTGTCAATTTTATGTCAATTTTCATTCTTACGAACAACAGAGATCGATAAGTACTTAACCTGACACTGGATCAGATCATTCTTCGTCCCAGGCTTCCACAGCTAGTAAGTCACTGATCGGGTCTTGCATGGTAAACCCGAATTCAGTCAGTTCCTGTTTCCAGTGGGACCATTTGTCCCCATAGAGCAGGGCAATTTTCCAAAGGCTGTCACTGGGTTTAATAATATTGGATTCCGCCAGTGAACGCACATGGCGTTGCAACTTCACCATGGGGTGAGTAACTGTTTGAGTCATACTCTAAAATCTCTAAATCAATTCTGTTGTTGGATTGGCTTTTGCTAATACCTGAACTACAATGCTTCCCCTTTGCGTTAATGCGCCGATCTGTAGAGTTTTGTACGGCAAGGAAGCCCCTCTATACTCTTTTAGCGCAATCGGATGCATTTAAGCAAGCCCGATTTGGGTAAATGTACGGGAATCCCTACTTTAACGCTAACCATGGACACGTAGTCAGGTTATGATAGTAGATAGAGCCCAAGCAAGTTAGAGGCAATTACAGCAGTTTTTCCATGACCCAACCACCACACCTTGTTCCCTATGGTTCCTGGAAATCCCCTATTACCGCTGACATGATTGTTCAAAGCAGCGTTAGGTTGGGCAGCATTGCCCTTGATGAAAAGGATGTTTACTGGATTGAAGGGCGACCTGCGGAAGCTGGACGCAATGTAATCGTGCGACGCACCCCTGATGGCAAAACTGTTGATCTGACTCCCGAGCGCTTCAATGCTCGTACTCGGGTTAACGAGTATGGTGGTGGTGGTTTTGCGGTTAAGGATGGCAAAATTTACTTCTCTAATTTTGCTGACCAACGTCTGTACCAACAAACCCCAAACTCCAAACCCCAACCCCTAACCCCCATAGCTAACTGGCGCTATGGTGATGGGGTAATTGACCAGGAAAGAGGACGTATAATCTGTGTGGGAGAAAACCACACGGTGGATGGGGAACCAGTCAATACCTTGGTTAGCATCAGCCAAGAAAACGGTGAAGATATTCAAGTGCTAGCCTCTGGCTGTGACTTTTACTCCTCGCCGCGCCTAAGTCCGGATTCCTCTAAACTCGCTTGGCTAACCTGGAATCATCCCCATATGCCCTGGGATGGTACTCAACTATGGGTAGCTCCAATCTTAACCGATGGTTCTATAGGTGTTGCAGAGCCTATTGCTGGTGGGGGGGATGAGTCGGTATTTCAGCCAGAGTGGTCACCAGATGGTGTCCTTTACTTTGTTTGCGATCGCACTAATTGGTGGAATCTCTACCGCTGGCAACCAAGCCAAGGGGCAATCGAACCCCTGTGTGAAATGGAAGCCGAGTTTGGACTACCCCAGTGGGTCTTTGGTATGTCTACTTATGGCTTCGATGGTGCCAATCGAATCATATGTACCTATACTCAGGAAGGAAACTGGCATTTAGCTAGTATTGACCTAAAAACGAAGCAGCGGTCGGTGATTGCTACACCATACACCAGTATTTCCGACCTAAAGGTAGCTGATAATCAAGCGGTTTTTATCGCTGGTTCTGTAACAGAAGCAAGCGCTATTGTTCAGTTGGACTTGACAAATGGACAAATAAATGTACTGAGGAGTAAGCGTGAGTTAGCTATCGATACTGGCTATCTATCGCAGCCTGAAGCGATCGCATTTCCCACAACTAATGGACTGACCGCCTATGGTTTCTTCTACCCACCACAAAACAAAGACTACACTGCACCAACCTCCGAAAAACCACCCCTAATTGTCAAAAGCCACGGTGGACCTACGGCAGCGACTTCCAGTACCTTTAACCTAAAAATTCAATACTGGACCTCTCGTGGTTTTGCCATCCTAGATGTCAACTATGGAGGCAGTACTGGCTATGGGCGGGACTATCGTCAACGCCTTAAAAACAACTGGGGAATTGTGGATGTTGATGACTGCACCAATGGAGCAAAGTACCTAGCTGAGCAAGGACTAGTTGATGGTGAGCGACTGGCCATTGCAGGGGGAAGTGCTGGGGGTTATACAACTCTAGCTGCTCTGACATTCCGAGATGTGTTTAAAGCTGGCGCTAGCTACTACGGTGTAAGTGATTTGGAGGTACTAGCCAAGGATACCCACAAATTTGAATCCCGGTATCTAGATGGCTTGATCGGTCCTTATCCAGAACGTAAAGATTTATATCAACAGCGATCGCCTATTCATTTCACAGACCAACTTTCGTGTCCTGTAATTTTCTTCCAGGGGCTAGAAGACAAGGTAGTCCCCCCTAACCAAGCAGAAATGATGGTGGCAGCTTTGAAGGCTAAGGGGTTACCTGTAGCCTATGTTACCTATGAAGGGGAGCAACACGGTTTTCGTAAAGCAGAAACGATTAAACGGACTCTGGAAGGGGAGTTGTATTTTTACTCCCGGGTATTTGGATTTGAGCTAGCAGAGGCGATAGAACCTGTAAATATTTATAATTATTAGTTATTAGTTGAGTTATTAGTCATTAGTCATTGGTTAATTGCCTTGATCAATTAAGTTAGTCTGTAGACATGGAGCAACACCTGCGAAGTAAGCCAATGTCAGTATTTGTCTATTGGTTTCGATATTATTGTTCACCATAAACTCATCAACAATGACTAGGCAGGAAAGACAATCAATAACCAGTGAGTTACAAACTCAGGCAATCATTCTCGGTGGATGGGTCGCTCTGATGTGGATTGTAGAGCTGGTGGATATATTCATTTTTGGAAGGAAACTTGATCTATATGGCATCATTCCCCGCAACCCAATTGGGCTGCGGGGTATTTTATTTGCCCCTTTTCTCCACGGTGGTTTTTCTCATCTGATTTCCAACACTATACCTTTTCTTGTCCTAGGCTGGTTTGTAATGTTGCAAGAAACTAGCGACTTTTTCGTAGTTACCAGCATCACCATGGTGGTTGGTGGTCTTGGGGTTTGGCTGTTGGGCGCTCCCAATTCAGTTCACATTGGGGCAAGTGTGCTGATCTTTGGCTACCTAGGTTTTCTGCTATTTAGAGGCTTCTTTGAACGAAACCTACCCTCAATTTTTCTATCAATTCTAGTCGGCTTCCTCTATGGTGGTTTAGTTTGGGGTGTCTTACCTTCACAGCCCCATGTATCTTGGCAAGGACATTTATTTGGTTTTATCGGCGGTATCCTAGCCGCACGTCTACTGGCAAGGCGTAAACTCTCTTCGTAGTGCTAAGTTGTGAGTGCTCAGTGGGAAAGTGAAACCAGACCATACAGGAAATGGCTCAAAAACAGAAATTCCCTCATCTTGTGGGTTCAAAATGGACAGCTAAACAGAAAACTTGGGGCTGGCGGCATTTCCAAGTGGTCAATCGTAAAAACCAAGGAAAGTGGGTGTTTGCTGAAATGGTGGCTTCTTGTGACCCGAATGTCCGTTTTTGGCTGAATGCTAAACAGCTTAAAGATCCTGGCTTGTGGCAAGCAGGCTGGAAATCTTTAGCCGAAATCGAAAGCGAAGAGTAACCAATCCCCGTTGATATAGTATCAACGGGGATTTTGAATCAAAATCTCCTAAAAATCTGTCCCATCTGGCGATATCCCTATCTCCCCATCAATCTACAAGATTGATGGGTATTCAACCGGACTTGATATAAGACGGAACTTTCATGCCCATGCATAAATCCCACAAGCTTCCAGTTTCCCCTGACCAACCCCCTACTCGGTCAAGCAGAAATCCTTGGTGCAGATGATTAAGGGTATTGGCTTTAAGCTAATAGTAATAGGTTTTAAGTATTTTGTATCGTTAGTGATGGGGGTAAAGATGTTTGTCACACAACGGTTCCGGTTGACAGCAGCATCTGATTGATAACATAAATGGCACGCTCCTTGAATTCAAGGCAAGCTAGTAATTGTTTATGGTTAAGTGTTTATTGTTTATTTGAGTTTTATGGTCATGGATGGAATCAATAAAGCAGAAATGCGGGAAAGACTGGGAAATCTTGAGAAGATACGTGATATAATAGTAGGCTCTAAGCTGCGAGAGTATGATACTCGCTTCACGAAGATAGAGTCTGACTTATCTATGTGGCAGCAGGAAATACGCGATCGCGTTGAGCAGATCAAAACGACTCTCTCAAAAGAAATGGCTGCTGCTGTAGATTCCCTGGAAAAAAAAATAAGTACTCTTAGTTTAACTGCAGCCGAAGAGAGGAATGAGATTCAGGAGCGGGTTGAGCTGCTCAACAAAAAGTTTTCTAAGAGTATTGAGGTGCTCGACGAGACAGTCTACAAGCAGTCAACCTCCCTAAAGAAGGAACTTTCAGAAACTAAAGAACAGCATCAGCAAGATGTGATCAATCTCAGAAAGCAGATCTTGGCCGAGCTGGAAACTAAATTTGCACAGCTCAAAGATGCCAAAGCCTCGAAAGCAGATCTCGGAGACATGTTGTTAGAGTTGGGTTTGAGGCTCAAAGGGACTGAATTGGTTCCAGCACTCAAAGAAGCTAGTGATGGGTGGTCTGGGTTACCACAGACCAAAGGTCATAATGGTACGGTCATGGAGAAAACTGCTACTAATGATGACGAGCATCTCCAGTTAATCAAGCAAACTCAGACTTTGGAATAGACTTGGCACAGTCCGGCAATGTCAGTAACAAAAATTAACTTGATTTTCTCGCTAAGATTAGTTTTAAATCAAGGTGCGTTCGCGTAGCGGCTCTTTGCTGAGCATCGCTGATTTTTCCAAAAGGTTAAATAGTAACGGATAGCCACCAGTGGCATTTTCAAACCAAAATCCGGCTGATGCCTCTCAGCCGGAAAATTCTAGATCAGAGTCAATTGAGGTCAATTCGAGTACAGAAGACGAGTTGAAGGATTTACTTAATTTACTCGTTGACCTCAAGATTATTGATCACAGGGATAAACCTAGCCAACATCCTAACTCTAAGCAGCAAGGGATGACCTCTGATCAGGGAGACACTATTAAACAATCCGATTCATCCGGTGACCTTGAGGTTCCGGCTATTGAACCTCAAACTGACCGTGGGAGTAGCAGCCTCCCGTCTAGGGTTCAGGAGAAAGAACCATTAGCTCAAGAAAGGGATCAACCCCAATCCTTCGGTGTCAAAGTTTTTCCCGATCAGAACCCATCACCACAGCTTCCTACACCAAAGGAGCATCTGCCGCAAATGCCTCAAAATTCCGAAGATCCAGTATTAGCTGAGAAGTTAGTCCAATCCGAAACCACAAAAACCAACCAAGACCTGCAATCAAAGTCTGATCACGACACCTCCCAGGAATTAGACACCTTGGCTGAGATTTTACAAGAACTGGTGATATCTCCAGAAATGGCAGAGTTTCGTGACCAGATAGAAAGGCTAGCCCAGAGACAAGGCAGGCTTGAGCATCGGATTTATCAACCTCAAGAATTGATTAATCTATTGCTACCAGTGATGGCTAAGCTCCTGGATCTCACAGTAGCTCAGTTCAGTACCTCGGTTACCGATTCCCTGACTCCCATCATTGATGAAGTCATTGACCACAGAACTCAACAGGATAAAGTGTGTGTGGGAGAAGCGATCGCTCCGGCAGTTCCAATAGCTATTTCCTCCCGGATCATGGAGTGTCCAGAGGAAGTTGGGTTTGCGATCGCACCAGAAATGGCAGCAGCGATCCGGCAACAGATTATAATTGAGCGAGACGCCATGGTAAATGCTCTGTATCCGGTCATTGGCAGTACCATTTCCACATACTTAGCAGAAGAAATCCGAGCTATCAATGAGAAACTGGAAAATGCCCTCAGCGTTGAAGCAATTAAGCGCAAGATTCGCGCTAAGGTGCAGGGAGTTTCTGAAGCGGAATTGCTGTTTCGGGAGGTGATGCTGTTTCGGGCGCGAGCGATCTTTTTGATTCATAAAGACTCTGGTTTAGTGATTGCTGAGGTACAACCCTCTGACAGCCAGCACCTAGAGTCAGATATGGTAGCAGGGATGCTCACCGCTATCCGTAGCTTTGTCAATGACTGTATCGCTCAGTCTGGGGATGTGGCAGAAATCGATGCTATTGACTATGGTACATCCAAGATCATCCTGGAAGTAGAGGGATACTGCTACCTGGCGGTGTTAGTTCAAGGGGAACCCACCCACCAGTTCATTAATCAGTTGCGGGAAAGCCTAGAAACTATTATTACCCATTATGGTAAACCGATCAAGTCTTTTGATGGATATCATACAACTATCCCGGTGGGAGTCAAGGGAATTTTACAAAATTTATTAGATCAATCCCTTAGTCAAGGGCGTCGTGATACTCAGGAAAATCGGAAAAAAGGCAAGAAACCGCCAGCCTTATTGGTGGTTGGCTTGGGGCTTCTGGGTTTAATCGCTGTATTTGGGGGAATTTATCAGCATAGGGCTAAAATAAACCGTCGCATTGAGCAAAAAACTCAACTTGCCCTCGCCTATTATGCCCCAGAAGTGTCTGATTATGGTTTAACAGTTAAAGCCAATCGCCAGAGACTAAAGCTAGCTGGACAGCTACCGAATCAGGCTCTGCGCTCAAACGTCGAGCAAATTGCCAAAGCTGCGGCCCCTAACTTAGCGTTGGATAATCGAATTGAGGTGATCGAACTCCCTTATACTGATGAGTTAACCAAAGCTCAAGTCCAACGGGTGAGAAACACCTTGAATCAAATGGATGGAGTGGTAATTGTAGCATCTTATACAGAAGGCAGGGTGACCGTAAAAGGAGCGATACTCTATGCTAAAGATTTCCCTAAGATTACCGAAGCCTTTGAGAACATTCCTGGTGTCAAGTCGGTCGAGAACAATTTACAACTCCACGGATCAGACCTTACCAGCCGGATCTACTTTGATCTTGGTTCAGCCCAGTTGAAACCAGAGGATATAGGCACTAAAATCCGATCAATTAAGGAATTTCTGGAGCGGTATCCTCAAAAGCACCTGAGGATAATCGGCTACGCCGATCCTAGGGGTCAACTTACCGAAAATCAGGGATTGGCACAACAACGAGCCCAAATGGTAAAAGATGTGCTTGTTCAGCAAGGCATTGATCCCAAGCGGCTGCAAGTGCGTGGGGTTGGCAAACGCCCCCCAGATGTTGATGCTAGTCAACCGCTGTGGTTAAATCGATGTGTCGTATTTGATCCGTTTACCAAGAAATCCAGTTGAAAGCCCCTTTGGTTTAGCTAGGAGATCACAACAAGTTATGGACTTTAGTCCCTTGTATATTAAATGTGTATTAAATCTCAAATCAGGAGGTGATCCAACTACTGCAATAGATCACTAACACTAAAACCATAGTGCTGTCTGGGAACATACGGTCGGTGAGCAATTAGGTGTTCAAGTCCGCTGAAGAAATCATATCGTAAACTTGTTCAGATGTGGAGCCACGCCCATCTCTTAACAACTGTTTACAATCCCCGAGAGTTCAAACCAGTTGTCAGCAACCAGTAACAATGTCCACTATTGATCGAAAAATTTGCCTAGTTGGAGACTTTGGTGTAGGCAAAACTAGCCTAATCCGCCGATTTGTGGAGGGTGTGTTTAGTGACCAATATCTTTCAACAGTCGGAGTGAAAATTTCCCGCAAAATCATAAAATTTAAGGATGAAACCCGATCAGAACTGCTGGATATAAAATTGATGATTTGGGATTTAGAAGGTCATACTAAATTTAAGGGAATTTCACCAACTTATTTAAAAGGAGCTCAGGGTGCAATTATTGTTGCTGATGTAACTCGCATGGAAACCATTGAGCACATTGTTCATCATATCGATCTGTTTTTATCCATCAATCCCAAAGGGTTGATTATTACTGCCTTAAATAAATCCGACTTAGTTGATCAAGCAAAACTGGAGGAATTGACACAGATGTTACAGAAAAAAACTGCCCAGCAAGACCAAGTCATAGCAAGTTATTATACCTCAGCGAAAACCGGGTTATACGTCGATGATATATTTTACCAATTA
>NZ_JAAHHW010000064.1:0-19537 GCF_010692325.1 Moorena sp. SIO3I8
TAAGATTTTAATGACTAAATTTGGGCATTTTTCGGTAAATTTTAGTTTATTTCCCTATCCCCCTATCCCCCTATCCCCCTATCTCCAATAATCGTTAACTTACTAAAGTTTGAAACAGCCCTGCCTTCTTAAGGGGGGTTAGGGGGGATTCCTCTGGCCTTGCCCGTAGCGCTATACCTTTTAACTTGTGGCGATTCCTACTTACCCCCTCACCCATTTATCCTTTCAACAACTCACCAAATCAAGCGTGTAGGAATCACCAGGATGTCATTAGCCAGCTACATGAGTCAGCTACATGAGTCAGCTAACACTTAACTCTTAAGTTGACAGTTACCGTAAGAAGATGCGTTGTAGTTCTCGAGTGGGATCGCTATAGGTGGTTCTTGCATGTGCTATACATTTGTTGTCCCAAAGCAACAATGAGTATTGCTTCATCCGAATAGCCATGTGATTTTCCTCGTAATACGCTAGAAATCGGTCGGCAATTTCTCCCAAAAACGGCTCGGGAGTAAAGGGCTTTAGGTTTTCTGGATCGGGGCTGTAGTCACCGTATTTAATATAGTTACAAGAAAAGCGGAAAACAGGCTTCTTACCCTCAAATGACAGGATCGGATGAATTGCTCCCTTGGTGCGGTTGGCGTGGACTCCCCTCGTGGCACCAAAATGGTGTCGAGTCTCCATGAGTTTTTTCTTTTCTTCTTCCGTAAGAGTCTTCAGGAATCCTTCCACATAAGCCAACGTGGTCATCCCACCACCACAATCAGAAGGCTTTTTGCACCAAAGCACTAGATAGTTCGGTGGGGTTTGATAATCGCTGGCTTCCGTATGAGGAAGCAAACGCCTTTCACCTCTGGCATCGGAAAATTTGATCAATTCTGGTTCATATCTGACATAGAATATTGGTTTCCCATATTGCAGGATTAACTCACCACCTGTGACCAATTTTGAAAATTCGATCCAGTCAAAATTGGGATCTTCAGTTTCCACATAAATAAAGTGGTTTTGCTCCAGAAAGTTCTGATAATCAGTAATTGATTTATCAAATTTGGGCAAGTTACTTGCCTGATAAGTTAACATCCAAACTCCTTTTTTTTATAAGGCTGACAAAAATTCACTATAGGCGAAATAAATTCAATACTGGTTACTTGTTTACATTTTTAAAAAAAAATACACATAATAAAATTTTCAAAAAAATACTTAATAAGTAATTACAATGGATTCGTGATATATAAGGGTGTTTCTCAACCAGAGGTTTTGCCATTTATGTCACGGGGGACTTTCATCTGTTCCAAGTTTCCCTCTTAAGCTGCTGTGCATTTTATTGATGCCGTCGCTCATTAGGGAAACCGCCTGTTCCCTTGCTGCATCGCTTAAATTGCCTATTTTAAAATTATAAAAAAACCTTAAAACCCTGTCCCAATCTACTATCTACGCCAGCTAGCCAGTTAAGTGTGTAACAGATTATTAAGGGGGGCTATAGTCACAGTTAAGCTTTTAGCATTTAACAAAAGTTTGTAAATTCAGTCTCTAAGATACTTTTTGTTAAATAAAGGTTAAAGTTGGTTAAAGTTAAATAAAGCTTAAATTATTGTGTAGGGTGAGATAGGCGGCGAGTACTTGAAAAGCTCACCTGTAGCGAGAGCTGTCCGCCTTAAACCACGCATATTCAGTACTCGATATTTCTTAAGATTTACTTTATAAACAGTCTCTAAGTTGTAGAGCAATTCTTATTTGGGTGAGGTTTTTAGGGAGCTTCCGAGCTGGGAGCTTCCGAGCTGGTAAGAGGGAAGAGGTAAAAAATAGTGAATAATGGATAATTGCCTTTTGCTGATTACCCATTATTCACCTGTATCCTTTCCTAGCCCAGAAATAAGATAAGTAATCAAACAAACGGATCTTATATCATGTCAGGATAATTACCCTTAATAAAAACCTCCCCCATCTCCCCATATTCCCCTCCTGGTCGGGGTTAGGGGTGGGTTCCCATCTCCCCATATTCCCCTCCTGGTCGGGGTTAGGGGTGGGTTCCCATCTCCCCACACTTCCTATAATTATGGGTATTCAACCTAACTTAATATTACTTCCCAATACAGAAACGGCTGAAAATGCGGTCAAGCACTGATTCGGTTACTTCCTCTCCTGTAATTTCTCCCAAGGCTTGAATTGCTCCACGCAAATCTATGGTCCAAAAATCTAAGGGTAACTCTTTCGCAATAGTTTCTTGCACTTGCTCAAGAGACATTTTCGCCCTAGTCAACGCAGCAGCTTGTCGTTGGTTAATGGCTAAATCTAAATCAGCGGCTTGCAGGTTACCACGATTTACTGCCTCAAGAATTGCTTTCTCCAGAGCATCAATCCCTTGATTGTAGGCAGCAGCTGTCTTCACTACCTGCTCTATAGTATTAGGATAGCATAGGGTAGATTCAGTAGATTCACTGGCTAGGTCAGTTTTGTTAATCACTAGAATTACCGGACGTTCTTGCACCTGTTGGTAAATTTCCTGGTCTCCTGCACTCCAGCCAGTGGTTGCTTCAATCACCAGTAATACCAAGTCAGCCGCCATGGCTGCACTACGCGATCGCTCTACTCCAATCTTCTCCACTTGGTCAGCGGTTTCGCGAATTCCTGCTGTATCGAGTACCTGTACCGGGATTCCCCCTACCACTAACTGAGATTCCACCACATCCCGAGTGGTACCAGGAAGGTCAGTGACAATAGCGCGATCGCATCGACTCCAGGCATTCAATAAACTCGATTTTCCGACATTGGGTCGCCCAAGGATCACCACTTTTAAACCCGTGCGCAATAGTTCACCCTGATCCGCTGTGGCTAATAGTCGGGATACTTCTGTTAAGATATTGTTAAGTTGAGCTACAATTGCGCCTTGATCAAGGGGCGGTAAATCCTCCTCAAAATCAATTCGAGCCTCAATTTCTGCCAAAATATCCAGGCAAGTAGCTCTGGCTTCCCGAATGGGTGTGGCGAGCTTGCCCTGCAACCCAGCTAGGGCGGCTTGAACGGCTGCTGGGGAGCGAGACCCCACTAAGTCCGCAACACTTTCTGCCTGAGTCAAATCCAAGCGCCCATTTAAAAATGCCCGTAGGGTAAATTCTCCTGGCTGTGCTAATCTCGCTCCTTGTTCGAGGCACAATTGCAACACTTTTTGGACGGGCATGATCCCACCGTGGCAATGGAACTCTACCACATCTTCACGAGTGTAGGAACGGGGAGCTTGCATAATCAGCAGCAATGCCTCATCCACTAGCTGTTGGGTTTTGGGATGACGCACATAGCCGTAGAGAATCCGGTGACTCTCCCAAGCCTGACGCCCCGGTGCCTGGAATAAAGTACGGGCAATTGCGATCGCATCTCTTCCTGACAGTCGCACAATACCGATACTGCCTTGTTGGGGGACAACTGCTGTTGCGATCGCAGCAATGGTTTCACTCTGGAACATCTGAGATCAAATTCGGTTAACTTATGATCATATCTCTTTTAGTGGTCATAGGTAATGGGTCATGGGTAATTATAGAGGAGGGAACAGGGAACATAGAAGAGACAATAAGCAACAGGCAAGAAGCAAGAAGCAACAGGCAAAAACATTGCGTACCTTACTAGACTGAAATATATGAGTTTTTAAAACGATAATTTTTGGTAATTTTATAATAATTAATCCAGATTTTACATTATTTTGTTTACGGTTAAACTAGGATGGTTGTATTACCACTAGCTATAGGAGTTATTTTTATTTATTTTTTTTATAAAGATGAGCATTTTTATGTGAAGTTATTAACGATCATGAAATTCCATTTATCAAGATAATAATAAATTTAACTATATAAAAAAAGATTCGATGAACCTTGTTAAGTATTCAGCAATTTAAATTTAAAATTAAAACCGATTAAGATAACCGTATCAGAAAGATTTTACGAATAAGCCAGATGAAATTAGCTGTGAGTAGAATTAGTCAATCCCTGAGCGTTCTCTATGTGTTGGCAGGACCTCTTTGGGTTATACCGACAATAGCACAGCCGATTCAAGCCGATCACACCACTGACACGGAAGTTATCCAAGATGGTAATCGCTTTGATATTGACGGAGGTACTCGATCAGGTGATGGCTCTAATCTATTTCACAGCTTTCAGGAGTTTGGTTTAGACCAAGACCAAATTGTTAATTTTTTGTCTCAACCCGGTATAAAAAACATTCTCAATCGGGTTACAGGTGGCAACGCTTCAGTGATTAACGGTCTCATCCAAGTCACAGGGGGCAACCCCAACCTGTTTTTAATGAACCCAGCGGGGATAATTTTTGGTGCCGATGCCCAGCTGAACATCCCAGGAGCATTCACCGCTACCACCGCTACAGGTATTGGCTTTGGTGATAATAATTGGTTTAGTGCCTTTGGTAACAACGACTACTTTTCTTTAATTGGAACACCTAGTGTCTTTAGGTTCGAGACATTAGGTACACCAGGAGCCATTATCAATCAGGGCCAGCTAGAGGTGACACCAGGAAATAACCTAACCTTACTCGGTGGCACTGTGATCAGTACTGGAGAACTGGTAGCACAAGATGGAAAAATTACGGTAGCTGCTGTACCAGGGGAAAGTTTAGTGAAAATTAGCCAAGAGGGGCACTTGCTCAATTTGGAAATTCAGCCCCTACTAACTGACCAACAATCCTTGACGCCTGTGCAATTTCCTGAACTTTTAACTGGCGCTGATGTAGGTCATGCCACAGAATTCAAGGATAATGGTGATGGTACTGTAACGTTGCAGGATTCAGGCATCACTTTGGCCTCTGGAGATGTAGCGGCAAAGCAAGTAACGGCACAGACTGCAACCCTATCGGCCAAAAATAACCTGACTCTAGTAGAAAGCCAGCTGTCTACTACGGGAGACTTAAACCTACTGGCTCAGAATGAAGTGGTGGTAAGGGATACTGTTGAGAATCCCTTCAATGCTATAGCGGGAGGAGACCTCTACATTCAGGGGGATTTAGGTATTGATATTCTGGCACTGAATCATCCCAAGACACCTTTTCAGAGTGGCGGTAATCTCAGTTTAGTTAGTGATGGGATTATTTCCGGAGATGCTCACTTTGCCAGTGATGGTAGTTTCTCGATTCTGAATTTATCTAGTAAACCAGGTAATTTTCTGAGCTTATATGACCCGATTATTATCTCTAGAGGCGATGTCATCTTTGGGGATTATACAGGAGCTTCTCTGAAAGTAGAATCTACCGGAAGTATTCAGGGGGGAAATATAAAGATCACACAGCCAGATACCACTGGCTCGATTCCCACTTCCGATCCAGATTTTGATAATTTGACCCAAAGCCGCTCTCTGATTTTGCGAGCAGGTTTGAGTGAGGATCAATTGAGTAATCCAGTTAATTTTGATCCTAATCAATCAGTCACGGTAGAGGGCACAGAATTTTCTAATCTCGAACAGAATTCATCGGAAGGGAGTATCACTATTGGTAATATCGATACGAGTTCTGATCAGGGTGATGCTGGACCTGTAATCTTATCAGCTCAAGACGACATTATATTCCGTAATAATGATGGTTTGATTATTACCACGATTAGGACGACAGAAACAGGGGGTAGTAATTCTGGTGATGTAACCTTGGAAACTGCACAGGGAAGCATTCAGGTAAATGGTGAGACTCTCACAATTATTACCGAGGCATCAAACGGTGGAGATTCTGGTAATATAACCTTTAAGGTTCCAGATTCAAACAATGTTAACTTTGATAATATTGAGATCAACACACAAGCTCAGAGGGGTGGAAATGCTGGTGATATCATAGTCTTCGCTCCTGACATTACTAGCGAAGCTGATAGACAAGCAATACGAGAACAAATAGAATCTAACTCACGGTTAGATGCTATCAGAGGTACACCAGGAGAGATTACTTTTAATCCGGGAGACCCAACGGATGGTGGCACCGGTACACCACCGGATGATGGTGACACCGGTACAGATACACCAACCGATGGTGGCAGCGGTATCGATACACCAACCGATGGTGGCAGCGGTATCGATACACCAACCGATGGTGGCAGCGGTATCGATACACCAACCGATGGTGGCAGCGGTATCGATACACCAACCGATGGTGGCAGCGGTATCGATATACCAACCGATGGTGGCAGCGGTATCGATATACCAACCGATGGTGGCAGCGGTATCGATATACCAACCGATGGTGGCAGCGGTATCGATACACCAACCGATGGTGGCAGCGGTATCGATACACCAACCGATGGTGACACCGGTATCGATACACCAACCGATGGTGACACCGGTACAGATACACCACCAGATGATGTAACGGTTTTACTACCGGATGATCTAAAAGTTTCACAACAGGTAGACTCAAAAATCCCCACACCGGATAACTCATCAATAACACCGCCAGAGGTTCCACCATTGGTAGAGCAACCAATTACACTGGAGGCGACTGTTAAAAGTGACCTAGTCTATGGCATAGAAAAAGCCTTCACAGAAGAATATCAGGCATACTTTCTGCGACAGCTCAAGACCAAAATTTATACTCAGAATGATGTGCGCGATCGCATTCGTGAGCTTGAGCGGGAGACGGGTCTCAAGAGTGGGGTTATTTATGTCAGTTTTGTCAAAAACTCCCTGACATTACCAGGAACGCGATGCCAAACTCCAGCAATCCCAGCAGCCGAAATTGACCGACGATTTGGTTACCAAGCCTCTGATCTATCTTCAGAACCGGAAAAATGCTTACAAAAAACCGATGACCAGCTAGAACTGTTGCTGATCACAGCAGAGGGTAATCCAGTTCTGCGGCGAGTCTATAACGCAAATCGTGCTGAGGTCCTAGCTAAGATCAGGACTTTTCATCGAACACTGATAAATCCCCGAAGCTTTGATGATAAGGAGCATCTCAAACCAGCTCAGCAACTTTACCAATGGCTGATCGCACCGTTGGAGTCTGAGTTAAAAGCTAATAAGATCGACAGCCTGATATTTGCCATGGATCAGGGTTTGCGCTCCCTACCCCTGGCTGCTCTGCACGATCAAAAGAACTATCTAGTGGAAAATTATAGTGTCAGCCTGGTGCCTAGTCTTAGTTTGACCTATTCTCGGTTTACCAATGTTCAATCCTTCCGACTGCTGGCGATGGGAGCCTCCCAATTTTCTGATAAAGAGGATTTGCCTTGGGTAAAAGTCGAGTTACAAACAATTATCAACAAACTGTGGAAAGGTAACTATTTTCTCAACGAAAGCTTCACTCTGGAAAATTTAAAGGCTCAACGAAAAAAACGGAAATTTGGCATCATTCACTTAGCTACCCATGCTCAGTTTAATCAGGGAGCTCCTGAAAATTCTTATATTCAAATGTGGGACAAAAAACTGGGGCTCGATGAACTGGAAAATCTATTTTCTGAGCCATCGGTAGAGTTGTTGGTACTCAGCGCTTGCCAAACTGCTTTAGGCAATCGGGAAGCAGAGCTAGGTTTTGCTGGATCAGCGTTTCAGGCAGGGGTTGACTCCACTTTAGCAACCCTTTGGTCTGTCAGTGACCAAGGGGCTATGGGGCTGACTACTGAGTTTTACCGTCAGTTGAAAAAGACACCCAGTAAAACTGAAGCCTTGCGACAGGCACAGTTAGCAATGATTCGAGGCAATGTCCGGATTGAGAATGATCACTTATATATCTCTGGTAAGAGAATTGCGTTATCTTCACAATTGTCAGAATTTGGAAATCAAAGCTTTAGCCATCCCTACTTTTGGGCTGCTTTCCTGCTAGTTGGTGATCCGTGAACAGGGAGTAGGGAGTAGGGAGTAGGGAGTAGGGAGTAGGGAGGTAGGTGTGGGGAGATGGGGAGATGGGGAGATGGGGAAATGGGGAGATGGGGAGATGGGGAGATGGGGAGATGGGGAGATGCTGACTCAGATGATAAAATACATCAAGACAATGAGAAAAAAAGTATTTAAAGATACTAAATTAATCTCAAACTAATTCTTCCCTCTCCTCCCTCTCCCCACACTACCCCCTCTCCCCACACTCTTCCCCCTGCTCCCTGCTCCCTGCTCCCTGTTCCCTTTAAACTCAAATACTATGTCCTAAACTATACTTCCCTTGCTATAACCCAATCGTTTTCAGCATTTCCAAATGCTTTGAAACCGGTACAAGGGTATTGGCAGTAATCATCCCGCTGGCGGCAACTGCTGGTAAACCAATACCGGGAAAGGTTGAGTCTCCACAGCACATTAGTCCAGGTAGGGGTGTGCCAGGACCAGGAAAGATGCCAACTCCTGCTCGAATTGCTGGACCGTAGGAACCTCGGTGGCGGCGCAGAAAGCGTTCGTGGGTGAGCGGTGTACCGACTAGAGTGACTTCACAACGGGAACGAATGTCTGGAATGATCCGCTCCAATCCTTTCCACATGATTTCTGCACGCACCTGCTTTTGTTGCGCATAGGCTTCACTGCTACGACTCATGCCCTGCCAGAGTTCATAGGGTTCGTTACCTGGAGTATAAACGTGAATCACGTGTTTTCCTGGTGGTGCTAGGGATGGGTCTAGAAGGGATGGAATCGATAGCACTACTATATTCTGGGGAGCGGTAACACCTTTTTCCCAGTCATTAACGATAATGTAGTGGCAGGCTAGGTCTTTTTCTAGTCCTTCAGCATCAATGCCTAAGTGCAGATGCATGAAGCTGTCACACTCAGGAGTGGCGTTTCTCTTGGCTCGATAGGATTTTGGTATTGCTGAATCTGGCAGTAGTTTGAGGGTATCCCATACTGAGATATTAGACACTACTGCTTTACGGGCTCGGATTTCTTTGCTGCCCCGCAGACGCACACCTACGGCACGGTTGTGCTCGACTATCACTTCTTCAACATGAGCATTAACTATCAACTGACCGCCATGTTTTTCCAATCCTCGCACCAGGGCATCAACCAGGGCACCACTACCACCAATGGGATAGTCTAGCACTACCCCTGGTCGATACCATTCCGCAAACATAAAGGCCATCTCTGCCGCAATGGTTCCATCCGCTGGTAGTCCAGATAATAGAAAACAAAGCAAATCGAGCCAATTACGGCTAAAGTTGTCTTTGAGAACACCGTCCATAATCTGGCTAAAGGGTCCTCTGAGCTTGATAGAATCCCCAGCATATCGTAGGAAAGAGGGGGCAAATCGGCTGAGGGTGACTACTGCGCCGAGATCAAAACGGATGGCAGTGAGGGGAATTGCGATCGCAGCCTTAGCTAGGGGTTCCATCACCCGCTGGAGCTCACGCCATTCGGTTACAGCATCATTTCCACGAAACCTGGCTAGAACTTCACAAAACTGATCCGCACCAACGGAGGTGTCAAAGTCCCCTTCAGGCAAACGGCAACCCCATGTATTGTAGGTTTCCCATGATAAATCCTCACCGATGGCATCTAGCAGTTGTCGCAGAGGATTGGAAGAAGGGCTATAAGACAAACCTGAGTAAAGAGACGGACCGGAGTCAAATTTGAATCCATTGCGCTCAAAAGCGTGAGCAGCACCACCAGGGATTGAGTGGCTCTCGCAGACTGTAACGTTAAAACCGTAGCGAGCTAGAAGAGAGGCGCAGCATAAACCACCAATCCCACTGCCAATTACAACTATATCTGTTTCTTTACTCATTGAAATTTGGGCTCGATAGTTTGGTTTATTTTATAGTAGGGAGTAGGGAGTAGGGAGTAGGGAGTAGGGGTAAGAAAATTTACGGTTCTTCAGTATCTGTTATGGTAGGCTATCCCTTTTTATCGCTTTGATAGTTTGATCATTTATTTTTTATGCTAAATCGAAAGTGAAATAGCATTCCAAATAGGGCGTTGGTACTGTTCTGGTCATCCGCTTTTCCCTGCTCCCTGCTCCCTGCTCCCTACTCCCTAAAACCCATAACACAATTACCTCAAGCAATTGATAATTGCTATAAAAATTCTATATTACCAATTTCTCTCGTATCGTTTCTTCATTGGCTCTAAACCCTACCAATACCGCTGTGCCATCCTTGACAAATAGGGGTCGCTTCAGGAGCATCGCATCTTTTGCAAAGGCTTCAACCCACTGTTCATCGGTCCAAGTCTTTTTTTCTTCACCTATTTCACGATAGGATTTCCCAGAGGTATTACGCATTGGTTTAGAGCCCAATGCTTCTACCCAGCTGCTAATCATCTCTGCAGTTGGTGGATGCTCTTTTGTGTTGATGAAATCATATTCAATACTGTTATCTTCGAGCCATTTCAATGCTTTTTTGCAAGTGCCGCAGTTGGGGATACCGTAGACTTTAATTGACATAATTTTTCTCCTTATTTTAAAAAAAGGGAATAGGGAGTAGGGAGTAGGGAGTAGGGAGTAGGGAGTAGGGAGTAGGGAGTAGGGAATTTGCCGATTTTAATTTACCGACAACTGGGGCGAATTATAATTTTAAATAGGGTGTAGAGCGTAGGATATAGCAGATTAAATTTATTTAATTTATTACTAAATTCTACACCTGGTAACCCTACACCCTACCCTAAAACTACACTTTGAATTTATCGGTAATTCGCTGCATCGCTTCTTCTACATTTTCCCGACTATTAAATGCGGAAATGCGGAAATAACCTTCCCCGGCAGCACCAAATCCAGAACCAGGGGTTCCGACTACATTGGCAGTGTTGAGTAATTTATCAAAGAAGTCCCAACTGGATAGACCATTAGGTGTTTTGACCCAAACGTAAGGGGCATTTACGCCACCATATACTGTTAATCCAGCGGCTGTTAGTTGATCGCAAATAATTTTGGCATTTTCCAGATAGAAGTTAACTAGTGCTTTAACTTGCTCTTGGCCTTCTTCAGAATAAACGGCTTCAGCGCCCCGTTGTACAATATAGGAAACCCCATTAAATTTAGTACAATGGCGGCGGTTCCAAAGTGGCCACAGTTCTACATCTGAACCATCGGATGCTTTGGCTGTTAGGGTCTTTGGTACTACTGTTAATGCACAGCGGGTGCCGGTAAAGCCTGCATTCTTGGAAAAAGAGCGGAATTCAATGGCACAATCCCTTGCTCCCTCAATCTCGTAGATGGAGTGGGGTAGGTCTGGGTCAGTGATAAAGGCTTCGTAGGCTGCATCAAAGAAAATGACCGAGCCATTAGCTTTGGCATAGTCTACCCAGGTTTTGAGGTAGTCTTTGCTAGCGGTTGCTCCGGTAGGGTTATTGGGGAAGCACAGGTAAATTAAATCAACCTTCTGGGAGGGAATCTCAGCGGTGAAGTTGTTCTCGGCGGTAATCGGTAGATAAACTAAACCCTCATACTTACCGCTATCATCAGCATCCCCGGTATGACCAGCCATGACGTTGGTGTCTACATACACGGGATAAACTGGGTCAGTAACGGCAATCTTGTTATCGTTGCCAAAGATGTCGAGAATGTTGCCAGTGTCGCACTTGGAGCCATCGGAGATGAAAATTTCCCCAGGGTCAATCTCACACCCCCGACTTTGGAAATCGTGGCTAGCAATTTTTTCCCTTAACCAAGGGTAGCCTTGCTCTGGACCATAACCTTTGAAGGTGGCGCGATCGCCCATTTCTTCAACGGCTTTGATTATGGCGGTGCGGCAGGCGGCTGGTAGTGGTTCGGTAACATCACCAATCCCCAGCTTGATTAGCTTAGCATCGGGATTGGCTTCTGCGAAAGTATTGACCCGTCGCGCAATTTCGGGAAATAGGTAGCCAGCTTTGAGTTTGAGGTAGTTATCGTTAATGCTTGCCATAGTAGATTGGTATATACGCCCTCAACACAGCTTACACTTCTTTCAGAAGTCGGGAATAGGGAGTAGGGAGTAGGGAGTAGGGAATAGGGAATCGGGAATCGGGAATCGGGAATCGGAAAAAAAACAGCGTTGCTGAATAATGGAATGATTGGAAAAGTTTTTAGGTGCGCTTGACCCATTAAGAATTAAATTCGCCACGGATCGCACCTGTAGAATGGGCATCCTGCCCGTTCGAGATCTGGTCGAGTTGCGTAGGGTGCGTTAGGGACGGGCTCGCCCTGATTTTCTCGGTAGCCAGTTTTGGGAAATTCCGTCCCGTAACGCACCACTGATAGCTGATATGGAAATTCCGAAATTACTCAACACTGAAATCAGTGATGTAGCAGCAACATCCCTACTGACTTTGTATTGCCATGCCCTAGAAAGTCAGTCAAAAGACACAATTTTAGATGATCCATTAGCTGTTGAAATTACTGATAAATTAAACCCTGAATTATCCCAGTCAGATAACAAGTTTTATCAAAGCTTGGCTAAGGGCAAGGTAGAAAAAAAATTGGTGGTTCATATTGCTATGCGCGCCAAACGCTATGATGATTATGTCAGAAATTTCCTGGAGCGATCGCATCACGGAATTGTTGTTAATATTGGTTGTGGCTTGGATCCTCGTTTCCACCGGATCGATAACGGTAAGGTGATATTCTATGACCTTGATTTCCCAGAGGTGATAGCGGTTAAAAAGAAACTGTTGCCAGAAACTGACCGCTATCGCTTTATTCCATCTTCGGTCTTGAATTATGAATGGATGGAAGCAATAACACAGTTGAACCCTGATTCATTACTCTTTCTGGCAGAAGGGGTGCTTATGTACCTTCAAGAAGAGGAAGTAAAATCATTAGTCTTGAAACTGCAATCAACTTTTCCTGGCTGTGAACTTATTGCTGAATTTTTCAAGGCTGCTTGGTTAAAGCAGCCCCTGCAAGGAATAATGAACAGAAAATTACAACGGGATTTGCATTTGGGAAACGATGCTACGTTCAAGTTTGGAATTCGAGATAGTAAAGACTTGGAGGGTTGGAATCCAGGTATTGAATTCCTGGATGATTGGTTTTATCTTGACGAACCAGAAAATAAACTTGGTTTGCTGAGAGTTTTGAAAGATATTCCATTTTTCAGGAAAATACAGTGGACTGCTCGCTATAAGTTAAATTGAAAGGGAATCGGGAATCGGTAGTCGGGAATCGGGAATCGGGATATCCGATAAAAAAATGTTAATCCGTAAATACAAATTATCAGATGCAAACGCTGTTGTCGATGTCTACAAAAATGCTATCATGGAAATAGCTTCAGAAGCGTATGATAGTAAACAAGTAGAGATTTGGTCATCCTATCCTAAGGATACCGACCAGTTTACCAAACGGCTGAGTATGGGAATAACACTTGTTGCGGTTGATGGCAATAAGGTGGGGGCTTTTGGTCAATTACATCCCGCTAATCACATTGATTTACTGTTTACGGCAAAAGACTACTCTCGCCAGGGTTATGCTACAGCGATTTACCAACAATTAGAAGATGAAGCGTTAAGGCAAGGGGTTACTTGTCTCTATACTGAAGCTAGCAGAATTTCTAAGTATTTCTTTCTCAAACAGGGATTTACTATTATTGAACCGGAGACTGTATTCCTCAGTGGGGTAGGGTTTGAACGGTTTAGGATGCAAAAGGTCATGTAAGCGGTCAGCGGTCAGCGGTCAGCGGTCAGCGGTCAGTGGTCAGTGGTCAGTGGTCAGTGGTCAGCTTATTTTATTCAAAAGCTGTTCGGTGTAGCTTGGCCTACAGCCAATGGCTGTTCGCGTAGCGTGCGCGTAGCGCATAAGCTGATAGCTTATAACTGATAACTGATAGCTGACGGCTGATAGCTGACGGCTGATAGCTAATAACTGATAGCTGATAGCTGATAGCTGATAGCTGATAGCTTACCCATTGATTACCTGTAAAGCGGTCAAGTTCAAATCACCGAAAGTCTGAGAAACAATCTGCTGATTCCCACTAAATTCTTGTTTTTGATAACTACCGTCTTTCAAGACTAGGACAGTTACTAATTGGTCTTGGGAGTCAATAATCCAATATTCAGGAATAGCCCTTTGTTGGTATTGTTTTACTTTATCACTGTAATCACGTTGGTAGTTTTCATCATTTTGGTTTCTGTAGGGGCTAACTACCTCCGCAACAAACTGTGGGGGTTCCATATCAAGGGTGATAGTTAGGCGTTTTTCCGTTTGGAGAAGATGTGCTTCCGTAAGCACTACCAAATCAGGATAGCGGTTTTGAGGATTTCCTGGAACTTGCAATTCGCAATCGTGTATCCTGATTAAACGAGGGTTAATGTGTTGGGCTAATTGATACATTAGCCACATCGCCCTCCAACTATTTGATTCACTCTCCGGTGGCAATTGTACTAACTCCCCATCAACCAGCTCATAACGGTTATCTGTGCCGTCATCATATTCCAGGTATTGGTCAAACGTGAGTTTGGAGGTGGTTTTAACCATCGTGCCATTCGCAGTTACTGACTTTAATCCTACAGTTTCTAGCGTGAACTACCCCGACTTACTTCTTTGTTCGCGAAGCGTGGCCAAAGGCCAAGTCGGGGCTTCCAGCTTCACGGAAGAATGCCTTAACTTGGACGGGCGTCCACGTCTTGGTCTTACTTCTTCTCCACTGGCGTTGACCTCCCCCGTCCCAGAGGAGGATAGCATTCTGATCCCTTCTGCTCTAATATTCTTTGCCGCATTACCATCTCTGTCGTGGTGAGTTCCACAACTTGGACAAGTCCAAGCCCTGACATCCAGTGGCAACTCCTTGATTCGGTAATGACAATTAGAGCAGGTTTTGGAACTAGGAAACCATCGGTTTATTTCAACTAATACCTTTCCTTCTTTTTCGCACTTATAAGACAGGAAGTTTACAAAGGTTCCCCAACCCATATCAGAAATTGCTTTAGCTAATTTATGGTTACGTTCGCGAAGCGTGCGCGTAGCGCACAGCATGCCCTTGACATTTAGGTTCTCGACTACCACCACTTGGTTGTTGTCAACTATCTTTCTAGATAGTTTATGCAGATAGTCTTGGCGGACATTTCTAATCCGTTCGTATACCTTGGCTACAATCTTTATGGCCTTTTTGCGTCCATTGCTGCCTTTTTTCTTTCGGGCAGCGATACGCTGTTTTTTAGTCAGTTTCTTTTCGGACTTGGCTAAGTGCTTTGGATTCCCAAACTTGGAAGTCTTTTCGCCATCGTAGGTAATAGCAAAATCCTTAATACCCAAATCAATTCCGATAACATTTCCTTTTTTGGAAGGCTGCAAATCATCCGGCTCATATTCCATTAACACCGAAGCATAATATTTTCCAGATGGAGTCTTGCTAACGGTTACAGTTTTAATTTCTCCATCTAGTGGTCGATGGATTATTGCTTTGATAATGCCTAATCTTCCAGGGAACTTCAAGTAGTTGCCAACTTGTTTTACGTTCTGGGGATACTGAATTGATTGACGATGATGATATGATTTGAACCTAGGATATTCAGCCCTACCCTGGCCGTAGGCCACGCTGACGCGAACAAAGAAATTTTGATATGCACGACTAAGATTGAGACTCACGGATTGCAAAACCTGAGAGTAACAATCTTTTAGCCATTCAGTCTCTTTTTGTTTTTTGAGCTTTGGCAACATAGAGTTGAGTGCAGATTGTTTTAGCCCCTTGCCAGTTTCTTTGTAGGTTTCTATGCACTGATTCAAAGCATAGTTCCACCACCAACGAGCGCATCCAAAATGCTGAGCTAACACTTGAATTTGCTCTTGTGTGGGATAAATTCTAACTTTGACGGCTTTATGTTTCATTGCACTCAAACTTGTTGGAGATGAAACCTTAGAATAAAGAAGCCTTTATGGTTAGTCGGCTATGCATAAAAGGGTTAAATCTTTGTGATTAAGGCTTCTTTATTCTTACGGTAACTTCAAAATCGACCATGCTTACTATTATATGTATTTCACAGTAATGTGTCAAGGGATAAAAGAAATTTTCTGTCTCGCTATCCATCCTAGAGACGCGCACCTTAGTAGAGTGGAGCCTTAATCAAACAGTTTTAACCCTTTTTCCCATAGCCGACCAACCTTAAAGGCGACCCTCTACTTACGGTAACTTCAACACCCTGGAAGAGGGTGGGGAATTTCGCGAGTTTTGTTAAAGTTTTTTAGGGCGTTCCAGTACCGGCTCTTCAATAGCATCCCGTAGCCTGTCCAGGTTTCGGGTAAGCATTCAGGCGTGCGCTTAGTGCATTAGCTGATAGCTAATAGTGGATAGGTTAAGGTTTCCGAATGGTAAAATACTGGACAGATTGCTTGTTTTGGATGTAGCGATCGCTTAGTTTATAATTCTGTGATCGCTCATTTTTTTTCTCTACCCACCCTAACCACACTTACAACACTTACCATATTTACCACGCTTAAGGGAAGCCTATTGCTGGAACGCGCATCTTGCCTGTTCCCTGTTCCCTGTTCCCTAGCTTTACAGGTGGTGCGTTACGGGGCGGACTATCCCAACCCTGGTAGGAGGTTAAAAATCAGAAGCTTTCCGCCCCTAACACACCCTACGCAGCTAAATTCTAAATTCTAAATTCTAAATTCTAAATTCTAAATTCTAAATTCTAAATTCTAAATTCTAAATTCTAAATTCTAAATTCTTCATTCTTAATTCTTCCCATTCCTCCAACAAAACATCTGGAAGACTACCAAGCATTTCATCCCAAGTACTACCAGCCTGTAATGCTTCGATAACTATAGGAAGTGGTTCAGAAAAAATGTTAGGAAAATCAGCTTCTCCAGGAAGTCGAATGCTGAAAGCTAATTGCTCCTTTGGGGGATTGAATTGAGCATCAATTCCCTCACGGTTTCCTCTGGGATCAATTCGATACCAACCGAATTCAGCTAAGTAAACGGCATTTAAACCATGCAAACTGTAAGGCTCACCATCGTCATGAATGCTTAATCGCTGATAACAAAAGCCTGCTGGAATTCCATTGGCTCGTAATAGGGCAGCTAGCAAATGGCTTTTTGCGTAACAATAACCGGTTTTATGCTTAAGTACATCCGAGGCACGACAGGTGACAGGGTTCATTTTATAGTCAACGCTATGGCAAATGTGGTCTCGAACCCACTCAAAACAGGCTTTTGCGATCGGCGTTCGCGCAGCGTGGCCAAAGGCCTCAGCCGCGCCAAAGGCGATCGCATTCGATGTTTGATGCTCTAGGGCAATTGTCCTCGCCAGTTCCAGAATTGTAGGATGTTGCCAATCGATGATTGCACTGGTTTGTAGATAGTCTTGTGTATTCTCCATATTAAAACGGGAGTCGGGAGTCGGGAGTCGGGAATCGGGAGTCGGGAGTCGGGAGTGAAAAAAATAGCAATTAAAGTAGGGTGGGCAAACTAATATAATCTAGAATACTCAAAAGAACCAAACGGTTTTTGCCCACCCTACAAGCTGTTCCCTGTTCCCTGTTCCCTGTTCCCTATTCCCTATCTCCCCATCTCCCCATCTCCCCATCTCCCTATCTCCCTATCTCCCTATCTCCCCACACCCCCCATCGGTCTCCAATTCCCCGAAACAATAAAACTCGCCCAATAATAAGGATGCTGATACCTCTCATCTTTCAACATGTCCAGTTGCGTCTGCCGCAGAGCCTCGGTGCGCCCCATGTTATCGTCTAGCAAGCGCTGATAGTAAGCCAGCATCAGCTCTTTAGTGGCTTTATCCTGTACCTTGCGCAAACTGATTAGCTGAGTTTGTGAACCAGCAATTACAAACGCCCGACGCAAGCCATAGATGCCCTCTCCTGAACTAATCCGTCCGGAACCGGTATCGCAAGCGGATAAGACCACCAACTCCGTGCCAGACAAGTTAAGTCCTACGGCTTCCAAAGCAGTGAGTACCCCATTCTCTGCACCAGTTCGCTTCTGCTTAAACCCTGCTAGCACTAGTCCGGACAACAGCATGGGATTGTCATAGAGTGTGGGCAGTTCTTGATTGGGAGCATTCTCAGAGAAACCATGGGTAGCAATATGCAGTATCCTGGGACTATTGACTCCTTTGACTGCTGACTCTGTGGCCTTACCACCCAGTAGAGGGTCTACTCCTAGCATGTCAGCAATTTCTTTTACTTCATCGGCAGTGCCTGGTAATGGTGAAAAGTCCCAGGTTGATAGGTCAATGGAACGGGTAAGGTCGGCACTGGCGAGATTGCTATGATCCTGATTAGCAATTAATTCACCAGCAGAACGGTCAAAGTCAGGATTGCCCAACATCACTGGAGCTGTTTGACTAGCAGATTCCTGGGATAATCTGAGTAAGTCCCTGCCAGAGGTAAGGTAAGTAAAGCGATAGTTTTCTACCAGATACTGCTGTTGCTGATCCACCAGGGCTTCAAAGGGAATCAGATTGAGCTCTCCTTCTGGGGACAGTAAGATCTGTCGAGTAGACCCTAACAGTTGGCGCACAGGATCCATCAACCTCTGATCCACTTGCCGTGCAGCTTGCTTCAACTGAGCGGTGGGTGTGTCTTTGTCTTGAATAGAGAGGCGAAACAGCTCTAACTCTTTTTCAATCAACTTAACCTCCCCTAGGTCAATGCCTTGGGGGTCTCCTTGGGAATGAAGCACGTAGGCAGCGTAGCGAGGGGAACCCCGTTGATACTTGACCAGTTCCACTAGGGCTGTATTAGCTGGAATCAGCGTTTGAATGGCTTCGAGAGTCACAGCTTGGTTAGCTGTGCGAAAGTCAGGGCTACGACGGCTAATTTTATCCTCTAATTGGTTGGCTTGTTCAGAGAGATAATTCAACCTCTGTTGATAGTATTTAAGAGGTAGATTTGGTAGTCGCTTGTAGATCAGATTGGCTCCTTGAGTGGGGTTAGAATTGAGGTCATCTAGTAACTTTGGGCTTTTAGGGTCTAAGCTTTGGCTGTAGAACAAGTTAGCTAGTTGAGTCCGGGTAGCGTTGAGGTCTTCCAGTAACTTTTGGCTTTCAGGGTCTAACTGTTGACCCAGGATTTGCTGGCTGTTGGTGATGAAATCGAGAACGCGACCTTTTCGCCGGAGGACGGTAGTCAAGGCCAGACGTGCTGCTCTGGGATTGTTGGGAGCTGTATTGAGGTGCAGAGAAATGACTGTGTTTGTGCTACCAGAGATAGTATCAAGGTACTTTCGCTTTTGAGGCTCAGAACCAGCAACCAAATTGGAGTGGAGGTTCCGTTCTTCTACCTTCAATCCTTGCTCCAACAGCTCAAGGGCACGGCTGATCTTACCTTGAGTGTGATACAGTAAAGCCAGGTTGTTGAGGCTTAATGCTACCTGTGGGTGTTCCTCTCCTAGCAACCGTTTAGTCAGCTCTAAGGTTTGCTGCAACAGGGGTTCGGCTTCTTGGTACCGCCCCTGGTTCAAGTACAAGAAAGCCAGGTTGTTGAGGCTTAATGCTACCTGTGGGTGTTCCTCTCCTAGCAACCGTTTATTCAGCTCTAAGGCTTGCTGGAATAGGGGTTCGGCTTCTTGGTCCCTGCCCTGGTTCAAGTACAGTAAAGCCAGGTTGTTGAGGCTTAATGCTACCTGTGGGTGTTCCTCTCCTAGCAACCGTTTAGTCAGCTCTAAGGTTTGCTGCAACAGGGGTTCGGCTTCTTGGTACCGCCCCTGGTTAAAGTACACT
>NZ_JAAHHW010000064.1:19637-38832 GCF_010692325.1 Moorena sp. SIO3I8
TAAAGCCAGGTTGTTGAGGCTTAATGCTACCTGTGGGTGTTCCTCTCCTAGCAACCGTTTAGTCAGCTCTAAGGTTTGCTGCAACAGGGGTTCGGCTTCTTGGTACCGCCCCTGGTTAAAGTACACTAAAGCCAGGTTGTTGAGGCTTAATGCTACCTGTGGGTGTTCCTCTCCTAGCAACCGTTTAGTCAGCTCTAAGGTTTGCTGCAACAGGGGCTCCGCTTCTTGGTACCGCCCCTGGTTCAAGTACACTAAAGCCAGGTTGTTGAGGCTTAATGCTACCTGTGGGTGTTCCTCTCCTAGCAACCGTTTAGTCAGCTCTAAGGCTTGCTGGAATAGGGGCTCCGCTTCTTGGTACTGCCCCTGGTTAAAGTACAAGAAAGCCAGGTTGTTGAGGTTTAATGCTACCTGTGGGTGTTCCTCTCCTAGCAACCGTTTAGTCAGCTCTAAGGCTTGCTGCAAGAGGGGTTCCGCTTCTTGGTACTGCCCCTGGTTAAAGTACACTAAAGCCAGGTTGTTGAGGCTTAATGCTACCTGTGGGTGTTCCTCTCCTAGCAACCGTTTAGTCAGCTCTAAGGTTTGCTGCAACAGGGGTTCGGCTTCTTGGTACCGCCCCTGGTTAAAGTACACTAAAGCCAGGTTGTTGAGGCTTAATGCTACCTGTGGGTTTTCCTCTCCTAGCAACCGTTTAGTCAGCTCTAAGGCTTGCTGCAACAGGGTCTCCGCTTCTTGGTACCGCCCCTGGTTAAAGTACAGTAAAGCCAGGTTGTTGAGGTTTAATGCTACCTGTGGGTTTTCCTCTCCTAGCAACCGTTTATTCAGCTCTAAGGCTTGCTGGAATAGGGGTTCGGCTTCTTGGTACTGCCCCTGGTTAAAGTACAGTAAAGCCAGGTTGTTGAGGCTGGTGGCCACATGGGGGTGTTCCTCTCCTAGCAACCGTTTAGTCAGCTCTAAGGCTTGCTGCAAGAGGGGTTCGGCTTCTTGGTACTGCCCCTGGTTAAAGTACAGTAAAGCCAGGTTGTTGAGGCTGGTGGCCACATGGGGGTGTTCCTTTCCTAGCAACCGTTTTCTTAGCTTTAAGGCTTGCTGGAAGAGGGGTTCGGCTTCTTGGTACTGCCCCTGGTTAAAGTACAGTAAAGCCAGGTTGTTGAGGCTTTCTGCCACATCTGGGTGCTCTGCTCCTAGCAACCGTTTTCTTAGCTTTAAGGCTTGCTGGAAGAGGGGTTTAGCTTCTTGGTACCTGCCCTGGTTCAAGTACAGTAAAGCCAGGTTTTTGAGGCTTTCTGCCACATCTCGGTGGTCTGGTCCTAGCAACCGTTTTCTTAGCTTTAAGGCTTGCTGGAAGAGGGGTTTAGCTTCTTGGTACCTGCCCTGGTGTAAGTACAGTTCCGCTAGGTTGTTGAGGCTTAATGCTACCTGTGGGTGTTCCTCTCCTAGCAACCGTTTTCTTAGCTGTAAGGCTTGTTGCAAGAGGGGTTCGGCTTCTTGGTACCTGCCCTGGTGTAAGTACAGTTCCGCTAGGTTGTTGAGGCTTTCTGCCACATCTCGGTGGTCTGGTCCTAGCAACTGTTTTCTTAGCTGTAAGGCTTGCTGGTAGAGGGGTTCAGCATCTGAGTACCTCCCCTGGTGTAAGTACAGTTCCCCCAGGTAGTTGAGGCTTTCTGCCACATCTCGGTGCTCTGGTCCTAGGACTTGTTGTCGAATCCCTAATGCTCTTTCCCCTAGGGGGATGGCTTCTAAGTACTTTCCTTGTTCATAAAGCTCCAACGCTTGCTTAACAAGTCGAGATGCTTCTGCTAGTTTTCTTTTAATGACAGACTCCCTTGACTCAGTTGATGGTGAGCTTTCTTGAGCTTGGGCTATACCCGTCTGTCCCCATGGTGGCACGGGAACTGCCCTCATTCCGATCACAGCCACTACCGTAGCCGCCATCAGCCCTTGCTTGATTGAGATCCTTGCCTTCATCAACGATTAGCCCCCTAAAATCTTAACCATTTTTTGTTCCAGTTGACCTGCCCTGACCTGATCTCCCAAGGTTTGATAAACCTCTTTCCCTTTCTCTAGCCACGCGATCGCTTCATTCTTCTGACCGATGATGGCACTGGTGACTGCCAGTCCCCCAAGCACTTGAGCTTGAGTGTCTAAATCTCCTGCTGCCTTGGCTAGTTCTAGGGCTTGCCGGTAACGCTCCCTAGCTAGGCGATTTAATCCCACTTGTTTGTAAATGTCCCCCAGAAGTTGATCAACCCGGAGCGACTCAGATCCATCAGCCAAAATTGTTTCCAGCAGGTTAATGGCTTCAGTTTTCAAGTCATTGCTGCGGTACAAATGAGCCAAAGCTAGTGCTTCTGCTGGCTTACTCAACTGCTTTTGCTTAATTTCCTCCGCTGCTGCTGATACCTCCTGGGCTTTTTCCTGATCGAGGATGGTAAAGCCGAACACTCCCTCGTCCTTAGAACTTTTGCCTTGGTCAGTCTCGACAATCAACCAATAACGAGCCCCTGGTTGTAGGGACTGCTTTCCTGAGTAAACTATCTCCGTTGCACTAGTTTGCTGGTTCCACTCCACCCCTGGACCAGTCACTCTCACCTGGTAAGTGCTCGCGCCCTCAACCTGATGCCAGCGCAAGAGCGGTTGCTGATTGAGCAGGAAGGTATCCCGAGGTCTGAGAATATAGGGAATGTCTGGATTATTGTTTCGTCTCTCAGGCAGTGTATCCTCGTCGAATTCCAATAGCTTTGGCGTTGAGGTAGGAGCACAGCCTTCAGAGACGATATAGTCTCTGCCAGCTTCCGGTTGCCACTCCGTTAAGTTCTGGCATAGTACTTTGGCAAAACTATTGCTGGCCAGTAAGAGGTGATCCTTAGCCCCCAGTGATGCACCAATAAAGGCTGGCTGATAATCCGGCCAACTGGAACGCTTAAGTTTCACCTGACCTTGAGGACGAAGAGCCACAACTAGATTTAAACCATTTCCGATCGGACGAGCTGGTCTAGCTAAGCTGACTACCAAGCTCAGCCCCAGGATTAAGCCAATCAAAAGTTTCCATTTTTGCCATTGCATGATCGTTTACCTGCCTCCTTTAACGCTTTGTGAGCTAAAACTAACCATTTCGGTTGATCAGGATTAACAATTGAACCTAGCTGGCAACACTTTTGCCATTCTTGAAGCGCTTCGCCATTGCGGGTTTGCTGTTCATAGACCTGAGCCAACAAACAATGGGCTGAAGCGCGAGTTGTGATTTGTTCCATTCCCTCCGCTGTGCTAGCTAAAGCGATCGCTCCCGTTAGAATGGTCTCCGCTTGGTCTAGTTCCTGTTGTTGTAACAATGCCCAACCGAAATTTTTCATCAAGTTGTATCTGACTCTCAAAGGCTGATTTTCCGTCTCCTGTAAACTCTTCCACAGCAGAGGCGTAGCCAATTCTGGTTTGTTTTCCAATATCCACAAGCGAGCCAAATTGTTCTTGGCCTTAATCAAATTCTCCTTAACAGCGAATTGATATTGACTCTTAGCTTTATCGAAGTCTTGCAGGTCTTCGTAGAGGGACCCTAAATTATAGTGAGCCTTGGCATTGTCTGGATGGAGAGCCAAAGCCTGAAGATAGTTAGCTTCAGCACCAGCCAAATGCCCCTGATTATATTTCTTGACTCCCTGGCGATTGTACCAATCGGAAAAAGCTGGCTTGTTCAACGATAATAGGACGTGCGGCTTGTTCTAAGTAAGAGCCTCCTTTACCAGGAGGGGTAAGACTTAGGTAATTCGCGGGGACAACCCCGAAAGATTACAACTATTCATCCGGATGGCGGTGCAAACCCGACCCCTAGAAGAGACTAGTGACTCCCTATCTTGGCCACACCGAGCAAGGCGACACCCTTGCAGAGTGAAGCTGGCACCAGGGCGGAATCAGACACCAATCAGATGGGTGACACTGCCGCTAACGGGGAGGTGACATGGGTAACAGTAGCGAAAGTCCTGAAAAAGTGTCTAATTTCGGAGCCGCAATCTGACTAGTACATGCGAGACTTGATTCCCTAATCCTCACAGTGTTCTGTCCTGGACAACTGTAATCTCCGAGGAGGGAATAGGCAAAATGGACTACCCTAAATCACCACAACAATCTGATGAATGGAACAAGTAAAAACGGTAGCACAAAAATAGGTCTGTAGGCCGGTCGAACCTACGGTAAGTGATGTCACACTTAATCCCTACTACCGGGTAGGATGCAGGTAGAAACTGCCTGCGGGTATTCAGAATATACAAACTCTAGTAGAGCACGGTTAGACACATGAGCAATCATAGTGAACTCTGGAAAAATCAGAAGTGGAA
The DNA here is from genome assembly GCF_010692325.1 of Moorena sp. SIO3I8. Taxonomy (GTDB): domain Bacteria; phylum Cyanobacteriota; class Cyanobacteriia; order Cyanobacteriales; family Coleofasciculaceae; genus Moorena. The sequence continues at coordinate 23,966 of NZ_JAAHHW010000064.1, forward strand.
GAAACTCCGCCAAAATTTATTCCGCCTACAAAAGCGTGTATACAAAGCGGTTCAAGCAGGTGACCTGAAGAAAGCCAGGTCTCTACAGAAACTGATTATGAAATCCCGCTCAGCACAACTGCTGGCTGTCCGACAAGTAACACAGCTAAATAAAGGCAAAAGAACTGCTGGAATTGACGGAAAGTCAAAACTCAATTTCAGGGAACGCATGGAACTGGTTGAAACATTGACCCGTTACGGCCACGACTGGAAACATAGCGGACTACGGGAACATCCAATCCTTAAAAAGAATGGAAAGACCCGAATGTTAAAGATACCAACCATAGCCGACCGAGCATGGCAATGTCTAGCCAAATTCGCCCTAGAACCAGCCCACGAGGCAACGTTCAGTGCCGACAGTTATGGATTCAGGACCGGAAGAAGCGCACAAGACGTGCAAAAACGGCTATTCCTACACCTGAAATCCGACAAAAACGGTATAAACAAGCGAATAATCGAACTAGACATAAAAAAATGCTTTGACCGCATCTCACACAGCTCAATCATGGATAGATTGTTAGCTCCTGCGTGCCTAAAACAGGGGATTTTCAGGTGCCTAAAAGCAGGCATCAATCCGGAATTCCTAGAGCAAGGAACACCCCAAGGTGGTGTGGTCAGCCCTTTACTAGCAAATGTGGCACTTAACGGAATAGAAGATATACACACCAGCCTGCGATACGCAGACGACATGGTGTTTATCCTCAAGCCAAAAGATAACGCTGAAAAAATTCTCCAAAAAGTAAAAAACTTTCTGGCAGAAAGAGGAATGGAAATCAGTGAAGAAAAGACCAAGCTGACCAAAACGACAGACGGATTTGACTTCCTGGGGTGGAGATTCCGCGCCAGAAAAGACGGAAAATTCTCGTGTATTCCCTCAGAGGAAAACCACAGAAACATACGTAAGAAGATTAAAACCGTGGTCAACTGCTCGAATTATGGTGCCAAAGTAAAAGCCAAAAAGTTAGCCCCAATTGTTCGCGGATGGCGTAACTATCACAGTAGTTGCGATATGAGTAGCTCAAGGGATAGCTTATGGTTCATGAACCAGACCGCAAACCGAAAATTCCGAAAGGAAAAGAAAGTAAACCGGTATCAGGCCAACGAACTATGCAAAAAGGCATTCCCAAAAGTAGGTTACAAACAGAACCAACACGTGAACGTCAAGGGGACTAAGTCACCCTATGACGGCGACTTAGTCTACTGGAGCAAAAGGAATTCCCGCCTCTACTCCGGTGCTACTTCAGACGCTCTGAAACGGCAAAACCATTCTTGTGGACACTGTGGATTGAAGTTCCTAGAAGACGAGTCTGTACATCTTCATCATATCGATGGAAACCACGACAACCGGAAAACGAAGAACTTACTAGCAGTTCATCGGAGCTGCCACCAACAGATACACTGGAGCATGCCGAAAGGCCGGTCAAAAGACTGAGTTTACCCAGGAGCTGGGTGAGGTGAAAGTCTCACGCCCAGTTCTGAAGCGGAGGTGCTCCCCTTAATAGGGGACATCGACCGTAACTAGAACCCCAAACAGCAACAATGTGGAAGCGAATTTGGCTTCTTCATGGTAAGGCTTGGGAATACGCAGCCTGTTGAGTAATTTTTCAAACCCTTCTTTTCCAGCCTGGGTCAGTTCGCTTCTGGCTTGCAATAGGGTTAAGATACTCGGAAACGCCACCACTGCTACTCCTGGAACTCCGGTCCCCGCACTCAGAAATCGGGGCACAAGATCCACCAACAAGCTCAGATTCACTGTCCAACTGCCCACCGTCAGCCCTCTCCACAACCAATCCCAGCGGTCCCAGAGATGGGGTGGTGCTTCTGTTTCCAATCGCCACCACCACGCAGCGGCTTGAGGCTGAAAACTGTTTCGGTATTCAGCTAAGTCCATGACTTTGGTAATCTGCCCTGCTTTGCTCTTAAGCTCACGGTCCAACTCAATCAGTCGCTGTTGATCAGTTGTAGATACGTGATTACACTGACTCCAAACGGCCTGCACAGCATCCCTGGCATTGAAAATCTCTAGCACTTCCTTTACTTGAGGAGATTGAGACTCTTTTAGGTTAGAGAGTGCTTCTTGATAGCAATTAAGGGCAGTTTCTAGCTCAGAAGTAGTCATCTATAATTTGACGACTCAATAGCACAGTACAGAAGATTCTTTTGTAGTTTAGATCTTTTTTTATCTATTTGGAGCAATTAGGAAAAAACTCTTGCGTAACTCATAACTAGTAAAAACGCTATATCTCTTAGGGAATATGCCGTAAGGAGTAGACCCTAGGGAGTAGTGGTTCAGTTATCAGAAAAAAATAGCAATTAAAGTAGGGTGGGCAAAGTCATCTAATCATTAATACTCATTTGAAGCAAACGGTTTTTGCCCACCCTACAAGCTTCAAAGGAGTAGGGAAAAAAAATAGCAATTAAAGTAGGGTGGGCAAAGTCATCTAATCATTAATACTCATTTGAAGCAAACGGTTTTTGCCCACCCTACAAGCTACGCGAACAACCAACCAACCTTCAACCTTCCCAAACCTTGGCCAAAAGGCCACGCTACGCGAACAACCTTCAACCTTCCCAAACCTTGGCCAAAAGGCCACGCTACGCGAACAACCTTCAACCTTCTTAACCCTTCAAAAATCAATCGCTAACAAAATCGTTTCCATCTCTTCCCGTGACAATCCCCCATGAGCGCCCAACTTGTGTTGTTCAAAACGGTCTTCTTCATACCACCAAACCGTTTCATATTTATGGGGTAAAATCACTAAATTACCTAACCGATTAAGCAATAATGGGGAGAGTTCACCTATACCGAAATACCCTTGTTCAATTAATGTCGTGGTGCGGTACACTGTTGCTCGATCTGCCAACTGCTCCGTCAGCAAATCATAGACTTTATCCAAATGGTCGTCCTGAATGTACAACACCATATCCCGACATGACCCCCCTGGCACCAACAGTTTACCTTGGGCATTCCTTTTAATAAACTGTTCAATAGAAGGGCTAAGCTGATTCAAATAAATAGTAGTCTCTGGTGAAACTTCTATTTGTCCATGATCAGCCGTAATTAGTAATAATGTATTCTTCAGCTTACCAGCTACGGTTTGATATAAAAGTCGCTCCATGGTTAGCAAAAGCGTGCTAACTTCAGCCTGGAACTGGAGGGAGCCAGGACCGTATTTATGAGCGATGCCATCAACAGTATCCAAATACAGAAAAAAGTAGCTCTTATCGGATTCAGCGATCGCTGCTTCAGTCAGGTTAACTAATGCTTCAGGAATAGTTTTGTAGGAAACAGTAGTTGCCCCATCACACACCGCTCGTGAAAAAGGAGAGTAAGCATAATTGTAGTGTTGAAAACAATAAGATTGCACACCATACTGTTGCAATTTTTGATAGAGAGTTTGGGTAGGGAAAAGGCTTTGCTCAGAAATGCCAGTTGTGTGTAAGGTTCCCCGTTGCTTATCACCCGCAAACGAAAACATCAAGGGAGCAATAATATCATCCAACAGCGGCTCATAGTAAAACCAATGGAAGACACCACTCTCACCAACCGGAAGCCCTGAATGAATAGTACTCACATGAGCAGCAGTTGTGGAAGGAAACTGGGTAGTCAATTTAGAAGCCACACCTTCTACTACAAACCGCTTCAAAAATTCCGATTGTTCAACATAGTCCTCAAAAAAACGCCACCCGAAAGCATCAACAAAAATCAGAATAACCTTATCATAGCGATCCGGTAATTCTCCTAATACACTCCTAGGTAAACCCATGTTTCCTTGACCGGTGAGCAGATGATAGATCATCTGGGGAATCTGGGAGAAACAATAGGAGTCATAAAGGGGCTTACCAATGTGGTCATTTATTCTAGCGTTTTGAATAGCTTTTAAGGATTGAGAGTTAATCATAGATAGCAAAGGGAGTAGGGAGTAGGGAGTAGGGAGTAGGGTGTAGGGTGTAGGTAATCGGGGAAAATACTGTTTACTTCATTACTATATGGAAACGCTATTATATAGAATTTATTAGGGAGCATGTCAACTTTGTAATTAGGTACATAGATCCCCCCTAACCCCCCTTAAACAAGGGGGGAATTAGATTGAAAAGTCCCCCTTCTTAAGGGGGATTTAGGGGGATCTGAATCAGGGATTAACAAAATTGACATGCACCCAATTTATTAATAGATAATTTAACCTCCTGCTAATTTAGCATAGCACAACTAAAAATGCAACTTAAGTTTAATAGTTTCACTATTTACTATCCCCTATGCTACTCATAATAAAAAGCGATGCTCTGACAGAAACGATACGCGATCGCTTCCTAGGGTTGATCATACTTATGATATAGCGTTTATTGGATGTATGAGGTACACTTATCAACCTCAAAGTCCCCCTTATTAAGGGGGATTTAGGGGGATCTCTTTCTCAAAGTACCCCTTATTAAGGGAGATTTAGGGGAATCTCTTTCTCAAAGTACCCCTTTTCACTAGGAATTTAGTGGGTTCTTTTTGTACCTCATAGTAAAAATAATTATTATATCCAGTAAATTTATTATCCAGACTCCCAATTACCAAAATTTACTACTCATAAAAAAACAGATTGCTGATGGGATGCGATCGCTTTCTTTAAATTACCCATCAAAAAAAAATTTTCAAAACTCTTGACAAATACTTTAATAATCATTACTATTATAATTGCAAACATTAAGCAAGAGGTTAACCTTATGCCTTCACAATTACCGCCTAATTCAGACAATACTCCTGAAGAGTCTTCTCCAAAAAAAATCCCTGTTCAGCACATTTTAAAGGGGTCCCGCAAGGCCATACTTAATACGATGCATACCCTGTATGTACTCCGTTACACGGAAATTTCCGACTGGACTCCTCTTCAGCCGACGGGCATTCCGGGAGAGTTCATCACAATTACCGTCAAGTACTTGATTATCCCGTAAAACCTTAAATTCCTGGGGGGCTTTCCCCCCGGCTAACCCATCGGGTCTAATCAGATAGGATCACGTCTGGATAGGTGAAAAAACTGAATGACATAAGGTAACTTCCTAGCCGTGGATAGTATTTCTGCGGCTAGTTTTTTGGGGTTAGCAGGTTGAAGGTTATTTTGTTGAAGGTTATTTTGTTGAAGGTTATTGTGTTGAAGGTTGAAGGTTAGGAGGTTGAAGGTTAGGAGGTTGAAGGTTGTTCGCGTAGCGTGGCCTTTTGGCCAAGGTTGAAGGTTGTTCGCGTAGCGTGGCCTTTTGGCCAAGGTTAGGAGGTTGAAGGTTGTTCGCGTAGCGTGGCCTTTTGGCCAAGGTTGAAGGTTAGGAGGTTATGAGGTTGAAAGTAATGCCTTATTTCAATTAGGTATAAGAATGCTGGGATTGGTGGGTTTGTTTAATGCGATCGCGTAGGGTGGCCGAAAGGCCATCCCTTCCCACACTCCCATCTCCCCATCTCCCCATCTCCCCATCTCCCCATCTCCCGACTCCCTACTCCCGATTCCCGACTCCCACCCCTCTAGCTAACGTAAACCCTTCAGCACTTCCTAAAGATACTTGGTTAGGTAATTGCAAAGCCGCTAACGTCGAGTTGTCCAACAGCAGGTAAGATTGAGTTGAGCACAACTGTTTTAAAGTCTTTTCATCTTGGGGAATTACTTTGCGATCGCTATAAAAATCCAAACTAGGACGCTGATAGGGAAAAGACGTATAGATAATATCCCCTGGAGCCGTATTTTCCTGAATCAAAGCCGCCACTGGCTTAACTGGAAATGCTTCATTTAACTCCCAGAGCCAAGAGTGAGAACTCATTAATAATACCAAAGCCATGTACATCCCTATCAATAAAATTGGGATAAAATTGCGGTTATGCTGTTTAATTTTAAAAGCCGCTAGGGTCATGGTTAGGCTTACCACCATACCCATAATGATTAAAACCGGTTGGGGATCTGCCAATATAAAATAAATACATCCCCCTAAACCAGCTACTCCGATAAATCCTAAACTAATTGTTAAAATCTTAGGATAACGACTCCAATATTGCCAAAATACGGTGAGTTGAGCGGCAACAGCTATAGCAAAAAAGGGATAAACAGGCATAATGTACCAGGGCAGCTTGGTTCCCATCATAGAAATAATCGTAAAATAGCCGATAGTTCCAATTAAAATCAAACTTCCCCAACTCGTGAGGGGTTTTCGCCAAGCTAAATATAATCCTCCTAGCCAAAACAATAGCCAAGGGAAAGTATACTTAATTAACTCCAAAAGATAATACCATGGTGAGCCTTGATTCCCTTCCACCTTTTGAGAGATGCGAGCGAATCCTTGCGAGATAAAATGAACATGCCAAAAGGTTGCTCCATAATGCTGCCATTGGGCAATATACCAAACCAAAACCGGTGCGTAACCTAGGACTATGCCCAACCAAAAATAGCGACTTTTCAACAACCATAACGTTTTATTTGCCAGAATAAAGACCAAGACAATTGCCCCTAGAGGCACAACTAATAGACCTTTTGTGAAAGTAATTAGTCCTAAACAAACTCCGATCCCAATTGCCCAATAAGACTGAGCCTGACAAGCTTTAAGTAAGCACAATAGCAACAGCAAAAACCAAGTATTGATCATGCCATCCAGCATCGCCAAACGTCCGTGGCGCACAACTGGCAACAGAGTCAAGTAGACGCTAGCGGCAAATATTGCACTGACACGTTCAACGAATAGTTCTCGTGCTACTAAATAGAGCAGTGGTACTCCACAAGCTGACAAAAAAGCACCAGGCAGACGAGTAGTGAATTCTTGGACACCCCCTAGTTTATAGCTTAAGGCAATCAACCAATCCATCAAAGGGGGTTTAAGTAGATAAGGTTCTCCCCACAGAGTAGGATGGAGCCAGTTGCCCGTACGATAGATTTCTCTAGCGATCAGGGCCCTGGTGCCTTCATCCCAGTCTCGTAGGGGTACGTTTCCCAGAAAAATACCCCAAAGGAAAAGGGCAGCCAGGAAAAGGCTTAGGATCCACTTGATATCCGTGAAAAAGGGATTTTTTAAGGTAAGTGCTAATTTATTCATCTATAGCAAAGGGAACAGGGAACAGGGAACAGGGAACAGGGAGTAGGGAGTAGGGAGTAGGGGTAACTAAAGTTGAATGTACCTCATAAGTATGAAAAACGCTAGATTAATGTTTGTACTAGTTTCGCACTAGGACGGTTATATAGCATTTCCATTTGATTTGTGAACATAATCTCTTTGGGAAAGGCAAGAGGCAAGAGGCAAGATTAAATTAATTATATAGTTATTTTTGGTATTCACAAAAACTGTAATTATTTTTTTAATTATTTTATAACTGTTATCTATAGCATTTATAAAATAATCATTAAACTTAATGCTAATTTAGCATAATACTAAAAAATCCTTGGAGCTCTTGACTACTGTTCCCTGTTCCCTGTTCCCTGTTCCCTGTATTGATATAGATTTACAATAAAAAGATGCACCCTCTATCTCCTTCCAATCAACTCCCTCTCTATGGCAAAAGAATCATTGTAACAGCACCGAGAAACTATGGGTCTCGGTTATCTCAACAAATCATTAATCAGGGTGGACTTCCCATAGTGATGCCAACTATTGAAACCTGTCTGTTGGAAAATTCCCCTGAATTAGATGCTGCTCTCAGGCAAATTCATAAATTTGATTGGATTGCTTTCACTAGTCGCAACGGAATAGACGCTTTTTTTGAGCGCATGGCATCCTTGGGTATTTCTACATCTGTGCTGAAAAATTGTCAACTATCTGCGATTGGAAAAGATGCCGAAAGATTGTATGATTTTGGAGTAACAGCTGATTTAGTTCCCGCTGAAGCTAGCCCAACAGGAATTGTTACTGAATTGTCTAACTATCCAACTATTGATCAGAAAACTATATTAGTTCCTATTCCAGAGGTGGTCGGGATACCAGAGCCTAATGTCATCCCAAATTTTATTTCGGGTTTACAGGAATTAGGCATGAAAGTCACTCCGGTATTGACCTATCAAACCCGAATTTTGGATCAAACTATCTATGATGTAGAATTAAATCTGATTAGTCAAGGCAAGATAGATGTAATCGCTTTTAGTAGCACCGCAGAAGTAACCGCTTTTTTGACAATGGTTAACTCCCCCCAGGATTATAACCATTGTGTCGTTGCTTGCTTTGGTCCCTATACCGCTGCTAATACTGAAAAATTGGGATTAACTGTTTCTATTGTATCCGAAAGTTACAGCTCATTTCATGGATTTGCGAATGCGATCGCAAAATTTTTTGATAGGTAACTTTCAGCTATAATTAACTATATGAGGTACATTCAATTTTCTTATCCCTACTCCCTACTCCCTACTCCCTACTCCCTACTCCCTATTCCCTATTCCCTACTCCCTACTCCCTACTCCCTATTCAATTTGCTATATAATTAGCTAAGGTAAAATTAAGTGGGTGAATGGAAACCAATCAGCCCTCAGTCAATCCCAATACCCCTAATCTAGATGGGCTTCACATCAAGCGCCCCTGCTTAGTCGTTGCTGATCTCGAACGAGCATTCACCATTTACCAAGATATCCTAGGATTTAAGCTCGACTATCTCGCTGAAGCATCCCCAGACTCTTACCTCTACCAAGTGTTTCAGTTTCCCAAAAGTGCTCAGCTCAAATTTGCATCACTCAGTACAGAAGACGAACCTAGAGCCCTGGCTCTGACCGAAGTCAAAGGAATTGAATTACCCACCCCTACCACTCCCTATCGTCTAGCACTGGTGGTCAGAGTAAAAGACCTGACCCTAACCATTCAGAAAATCCGTGAACTGGGACTTGACACCATTGAGCCCAATTACTTTACTAGACCACCAAACCTCCATTTCACTGAACAAGCATTCTGCGATTACGACGGTCATCGGATTATGCTGTATGATGTGACATCCGGTTGATTAGTTTAGCAAAGGGAATAGGGAGTCGGGAGTCGGGAGTAGCTTGGAGCAAGCAACAGTTAGCATAGATGAGGAAGATTTAAGTGCCGACTCTGCAAGTCCAAGAAGCGTATTCTTTTTATAGAAGATTTATCCTGGAATATAGTCAAGATAAAGCTGAAATATATCAAAGATACGGCTTCACTGTACAAGGAAGCGTAGGTTCAAAAGATTGGGAGGTATTTGCAGCAATCTTGGTCAATGACAGAGCAAGACGAAGAGACGGGGCAGATTTGATCAACTATGAAGTTAAATCTGCTGTTATTGGAAGCAGCTTTGAGTACCAATATCACAGGAATCACGGACTGGATAAATTAGCTGATGATAAATCTGTTGATCATATTTTTATTGCCAGAAGTCAAGCATATACCAATATTGAAGTTTGGTTAGTCGAGCGTGCCAAAATGCTTTCCAAATTTGATAAATGGTTACCCGAACTCCTTCAAAATTATCAAGCCGAAGCGAGACAGCGGTTTCGACGCTCAGTAACTTATGGGTTTGTCAAGAATCAAGGTGTTAAGCTTTTGGAGATCAGCGATGGAGTGCTAAGGTATTTTCTGGAATCAACTTAACCAAAGGATTCAAGATATGGGAAGCAATCCAGGTAATCACAGGTACACAGACAGCATCACCAAATCCACTCAAAGCTGGATTGATTTGTGATGGAATCGGGTAATCATCAGGAACACCTTGTAGCCTTGCATATTCACGAGGTGTCATCAGACGCATTCTGATAGTTCCCTTTCCAACTCTGACCAACATTTGCCGACTACTGCCACCTCTAGCAGTTCTTAGGCAGCCTGCAATGCTATCTTTTCTGAGTTCTGCTCTTTGCTTGCCCTCACGAACACGCCTGTACATGGTGCAGTAAGAGTAATAGGATAAATCCTGAAATTCTTTTAGATAGTCTAGATTTACAGGGGACATCATAGTTAAGTGGCGTTGCACTTTATCTTCAAGCCACCAACGCTCGTCATGATCCGATATATTCTCTACAACACCACTTAAGCCAGTTTTCACCTTTTCAGGCAGTGGTGGAACCTCTATGAAATTCCAGCGCAGATCATGATTAGCTGCGATCGCTTTTTCAAGTGCTTGAGTTTTAAGTGACGAAGAACGCCTTGCAAAAATCAACATGTTCTGATTCACATCGGATGTATGCACCCCAATCACAAAAATTCGTGGTCTACTTTGAGGCACGAAATGGGCTGCATTGATGGCATAAACATCACAGGCATAACCCAACCGATTCAACTCCTCAATGGTAATTCGGAAGTCTTGCCCACCATTTGAAGTAAGCCAACCCGTCACATTTTCAAGCATCACAAGGGGAGGCTTATTCCCTTGACTGTCAAGAATTTGAGTAAAACCCCAAAAAGCGCTAGAGTATTGACCATGAATACCCTTTAAATTGCCTGCTAATGATAAATCAATACAGGGAAATGAAGCCGTCGCCAGCAAAGTATTGGGAATATCGGAATGGCAAACCGAAAAAATATCTTGAACTCTATAGTGCTTGCTTGCATCCTTAAAGTAAGCAGAGTACATTTCAAATTTGTCATAGGCCCAATCATTAGCGAAGACAACTTTCCAGCCTACTTGCTCTAGCCCCAATCTGACCAAACCAATTCCTGCAAAATACTCTGCACAGGTCAGATGTTTATCAGAGGTATCGGTATCACCCACACTGGGTAGAGTCTTGTTTTTCCTCACCGAAAAGGCCATAGTTATTACGTTACCAATCTATTTTGAAGCTTCGTAGCTATTGCTGTTCATAGCTATGAAAGTCTAGCGTTATTCGTTCTGCTGGAGCAACTACAGCGTTTTTCAAAACTATGCGGTACACAGGATTTTTTACCTGTTCTCTCTTCTCTATTCCCTGTTCCCTAAAACCTAAAAATTTGTACCTCACCTAATTTAAAACTGCTATAATTCCTATTACGAATCCTGAGGCTTATGATTAGGAGTCAACTGTAAATACAGACCAGGGACAATCAGAAATGCAATTAGCGTAGACGACATCAAGCCAAAGATAATTGCCATACACAACGGAAACCAATTAGCTTCACTAAACGCCAGGGGCAATAAACCAATTATCGTCGTAGCACTAGTTGTCAGGATTGGTCGTAAGCGATCGCATGACCTGTCACAAGCCCTCCCTGATGTTAAGATAAGCAACTATACCATCAAACGGTGCTCTTAACACCGTGTCTTTGAGGATAACATTCCTCTTGTTAAGCTGGGCTTTAGCTGAGCTAACCGCAGATTCAGCGGTATCTATCTGAGCCTGAGCCGCAATCAACTCACCTCGCGCTGCCTCTAAACTGGCTTGGGCTGCACGAATCTGACTCTGGGCTGATACAATCCCAGCCTCCGCTGCTTAAACCGCTGCTTGCGCATCCTGGAATTGGGTGACCGCCCGGTCGCGATCGCTTGCAGAAACAACCCCCTGTTGCCACAGTCTTTGGTACCGTTTCATCTCAGTTTCCGCCAAATTCCGAGCTGCGATCGCCTTTTTCATATCTGCCTTAGCCTGAGCCAGACTTGCCAGAGCTCTGGCTTGATTCGCTTGCTCAGCCCGCACCGATGCCTGAGACTGTTGCAAACTAGCCATGGCTGTGATTACCCCTTTGGTAGCTTCCACCTCCGCTGCTGCCGCCACCGTTACATCAGACGCTAACTTACGCTGGTCTACTCTTGCCAGCAATTCACCCTGTCGTACAAAATCTCCCTCCCGCAATGGTCTACCATTAATCTTTTTGATGTACTCAACGAAATAGGGATCCGTGTAGGAATTGTGATAATTTTTGATGCTATATTCCCTACGCTCCGGGTTCAAGCTTAGCTTTAAAAAAGCGGGGAGTCGCACCGCTGCCTACTCCCTGTTCCCTTTGCTATAGTTACTTGGTTTTAAAAGAACGTGAGAAAAATCCTTGGGCTGAGCTTGATTGCCATAGGTTTAGCGGTTGCGTGGTTATCTATCCAGGATCACCAGCCACCCGATGCCCTTTCTTCAGATGTTTCGCCACCCCAGAAACAGATCAAATACCAATCCCATCCTCTAGACTTTAGTGTGGTTCATACCTTATTAATTCCAGCTGATAGTGGATTTTCCGTTACTCCCGCCATATCGGAACAGTTAATCACCTTAGAAGATTTAGCCCAAAAGCACCAAGCTGTAGCTGCCATCAACGGCGGTTTTTTTGACCCAAAAAATCAGAAGACCACCTCGATTGTAATCAAGCAAGGGCAACTAGTAGCAGATCCCCGTGACAACCAGGGGCTGATCCAAAATCCCAGCTTACAGCCCTACATGGATAAAATTCTCAATCGATCAGAATTTCGGCGATACCGTTGTGGGTCAACAGTCCGCTACGATATTACTCTACACAGTGAACCGACCCCCCCCGGTTGTCAATTATTAGATGCCCTAGGCAGTGGTCCATTGCTGGTTCCACAAATTACATCAGTCACCGAAGGTTTTGTAGCTGTAGAAAATGGGAAAGTCATACGAGATGCCCTAGGGAGCAGCCGACCCAATGCTAGAAGTGCAGTCGGTATTACTCCTGATGGCAGCATTTTGTTAGTAATGGTGGCTCAAAAACCAGAAGCTCCCAGAAATTCCGGTATGTCCTTCAGAGCCTTAGCTACCTTCCTGAAAATTGTCGGGGTGGAAAAAGCCATGAATCTAGATGGAGGAAGCTCCTCCGCTCTTCATTATAACGGCAAAACCGTTTATGGCAGAGTGGACAAAAACGGAAATCGAATCAAAAGAAAAATTAAATCGATTCTAATGGTTAACCAAGACCAGTGACTAGTAGGGAGTAGGGAGTAGGGAGTCGGGAGTCGGGAGTCGGGAGTAGGAAAGCTCTGAAAATCTAATCAGTCCTTAATTATTATATAGCAGTTCTCCTCTTGATGAGGTACACAATATTTTTTCCCGATTCCCGATTCCCGATTCCCGATTCCCGATTCCCGATTCCGAGATCCGCTGTTCCCTAAAATCAAAAACTTGTCTACCTCACCGATTTTATAAATGCTATAAGAAGATAAGAGATGGCAAAATGTGAAAAAGTAAATGGCTAAGAAAGTAGCACTGCTGATCGCGGTTGATCAGTATGCAGAAGGTTTAACTACCCATCAAGCTGCATCCCATGATGTGGAAGCAATGCAGCGAGTTTTGCAAGAGAAAACCCTAGGGGATTTTAATCGGGTAGAGTTGCTGATCAATCCCAATCTGGAAACCATAAAACAGGCAATTAATAACCTAGTTGACCAATGTGGTGTCAATGACTTAGCCCTAGTTTTTTTCTCTGGCAAAGGAATTATTAATCAGGATGGTAAACTGTATTTAACAACTAGCATCACGACTAAAGACAACCTTGAAGGTACTACATTGCCTGCTTCTTTTTTACACCAGCAATTGAGTCGTAGTGATGCTCAGCAACAAATAGTAATTCTTGAGTGTGATTACTATAGTGCTTCAGTTGACGGTTGGCTGACAGAACCTGTGAGTGTCAATCTCAAGGAAGAACTCAGTGCTCCAGGGCGAGCAGTTCTCACCTCCTCCACAACTACACAAACCTCTTTTGAACAGAAACCAGCTCATTCTTCCCTTTACACCCAGTACTTAGTGGAAGGAATTGAAACTGGTGCAGCAGACCGAGATAGGGCTGGCTTAATCTATGTTCGTGAATTACATAACTATGCCACCGAAAAAGTCCAGACTATTAAGCCCGAGATCGAGCCAGCCCTGTTTCTCGATAATAAAGGGTTGGATATTTTACTGACTATTTTAATGAATCAAGACCCCAACGATGATCCCGATAGTGAGTATCGCAAAATCGAAGCCAAGTATCGCAAAATTGTGGAAAACTATGAACGGTATGGTAAAATTCCTGAAATTGTTCAATATACCTTAACTAAAAAACACAAGGAGTTGGGGATAACTGTTGACCTACACCAACCTGACCAACTCATTTCTGATCAAGGCATAGACTACTCTAACTTGCGAGATTTACTAAGAGCCGGTAAATGGAAAGAAGCCGATCAGGAAACTTTTGCTCTGATGGTCAAAGCAGTTGATCGAGAAGAAGACAACAATATCGACCCTGAGTCAATCAAGAATTTTCCCTGTACCGATCTACACACCATTGAGGGGCTTTGGCTAAAGTATAGCAGTGGGCAATTCGGCTTCAGTTTGCAAAAAGAAATTTGGGAGAAGCTTGGGGGAAAACTTGATAGTGACGATAATAACGTTGATAAACTGGAATTCAACCGAAGCGTTTATGTTTTAAGTTCTTATTACAACCCAAACAGTATTTCCCGCAGTAATTATTTCCCTAACCTATTAGCGTATCAAACTAAGCTTTATCAACAATTTGGTCATCGTGTGGGATGGCGACAGCGCAAAGGATTGCACCTCAGAAGACGATGGAAAAATTATGAAGACCTGACATTTTCCGTAATCTGGGCTCCAGTGGGTCACCTGCCAACTCTAGTTGGTCGTGATGGCATGAATTTGGGAGTATTATCGATTTGGAGGATGAGGGTTAATTTATTCTCTCACCTTGAGGAGTGTTGGTTATAGGATTTAAGCTTGTCCAACGGGTGCATCTCATATTTGTAACAAAGAACGGAGGTGTGGGGAGATGGGGAGATGGGGAGATGGGGAGATGGGGAGATCGGGAGATCGGGAGATGGGGAGATCGGGAGATCGGGAGATGGGGGAAATTTTGATTAAGGGTAATTATCCTGACATGATCTAAGCCCTTGGTTGAAGTTGTTACAAATGGCCTAAGCCTGCGAGGTTAGAGCAACTCCAAGAACAGAGAATCCCCGCATCTTTAGATGG
>NZ_JAAHHW010000065.1 GCF_010692325.1 Moorena sp. SIO3I8
TCAAGACTGTCATTACCCGAAGCTCCAATCAAATAGTCGTTACCAGAGCCACCCTCAAGGCTGTCATTTCCCTGGTCTCCTCTAAGGTAGTCATTGCCAGAGCCACCTTTGAGGGTGTCATTTCCCTCACCTCCTCTGAGAGTATCATCCTCTGTCCCAGCCTCGATGAGGTCATCACCCGAACCTCCGCTTAGAGTGTCCTGACCTGAACTACCTTCTAGGGTATCGTTACCCACATCTCCCATGATCCTATCATTGCCAACACCCCCAAAAAGGTAGTCATCTCCCTGACCACCTCCGAGAGTGTCATCATTATACCCACCATAGAGATTGTCATTGCCCCAAGTTCCTCTGAGAAAGTCGTTACCGGAACCTCCAACAAGAGTGTCATCCTCAGAACCTCCTGAAAGAGTGTCATGACCCGAGCCACCAATTAGTGTGTCATTATTGCCATTACCCCAAAGCCTATCATCACCATGACCGCCTTCAAGCCGATTATCGTAACGGTCTCCCCTAATCGATTTGCTTTTCCAATTCTGGTTAAGGACTTCAATGGTGAAAGTTTTCTCGTAGCTTTCACCCCCCTGGTCGGTGGTGCGGATTTTGATCGGGTGACTAGAGTTGATATCAAAGTCTAAGAGAGTGCCATTTTTGACTTTTAGTTGATCGTCAACAATTTTAAAGCGACCTTGAGCATCATCTAATAATTTATAAGTATGGCTATCTCCGGAATCAACATCCTTAGTAGTCAGCTTAGCAATGGTAGTGCCATTTTTACTGAATTCTTTGACACTCCTGCCATCAAGGGTGATATCCGTCGGAGCAAAATTCTGGTTAAGGACCTCAATGGTGAAAGTTTTATCGTAGCTTTTACCTCCGGAGTCGGTGGTGCGGATTTTGATCGAGTGACTAGAGTTGTCATCAAAGTCTATGAGGTGGCCATTTTTGACTTTTAGTCGATTGCCATCAATTTTAAAGCGACCTTGAGCATCATCTAATAATTTATAAGTATGGCTATCTCCGGAATCAACATCCTTAGTAGTCAGCTTAGCAATGGTAGTGCCATTTTTACTGAATTCTTTGACACTCCTGCCATCAAGGGTGATATCCGTCGGAGCAGTGTTGGTAGGTTGAGGCTCCTCTGCCACATACTGAACGTCGCTAATATTTGTTATGGTGTCCGGAATAATAATCTCTTCCCATACAGGTGGTTGACTATCCTCCTCGAAGGTAATGTTAAGGCGATCGCTTTGAGAGACTGCATAGTAGTCTTTGAGGGTAATCGAACTATCCCAGCCTAGATCAAGAATCAGGTCATAACCCTCTTGAGTTTGGGTTACACTAGAGGAAGCATATTCGGAAAGATCTAAAGTATCTAGATAGTTCCAACCTTCAATAATATCATCACCCGTGGAAATTCCCAATTCATAACCGCTAAAGATATTGGCTGCACTATTGGCAATGATGTAATCGTTACTGCTGGAGTTGATCAGATTGTGAAAAATTGTATCGAATGCGATCGCAGTTCCAGATTCAGACGTAAGGTATTTTGTTCCGCTGTCATCGGTCCTAGCTTTATAAGAGCTACCATTGTAAGCGTTTTGGGTGGTTATAATACCCCCCTCATTCATATCAAAGTGGTAACCTGTATTCAAAAAAGCCAGGTTTGAAAAGTCTAAAGTATTTTCACCACCACTATCCCAGAGGGTTTGCTTAATCGGTTTGGTTGCACCATAATCCTCACTACCATCTGTGTAGTAATAAACGCTGTCAAAGGAGTAAGTAGTATCCCCGTGGTTATACTCCCTAGCTCCATAGATTAACTGTAATGCTTGAATGTCGTAAATCATTGGGGTAATCGCTGATTTCCCAGCAAAGTTATACGACATTACTGTGTTGGTGGTATTGTCCTCGTTAAAGGGCAAAAATGGACCGTGATCATGGTCCTCGTATTTATTAGGATGTTTGAAACCCAGAGCATGTAATGTCTCGTGAATCAGGGTCATGTAGCCATGATTCCCTGGGTCGTCAGCAAATCCGTTTCCGTTCTTACCTGTGGTGTCGTAGGCTGGGTTCAAATGCACATCCCCGGCCACATCCCACCCATTGCCGAAATTGAAGTTAAATCCCTCAGGCAAATAGGCATAGGAATAGCCCGGACCATCAGATACCATGTAGCGCAATAGACCATAGTCTGTTGTCGTATCTGGTACCTCATGGAAATCAACATCAAGGTATCTTTCCAGAGTTTCGAAGATGCTTCTGATATTGTCTTTGGTTTCTTCTGATATCTCTGAAACCCCCGTTTCATCTCCGTAATAAGAACCACCGTTGGCATTGTTATAGAAGCTGTAGCTGATAGTCTGAGTGTCCCAGTGAGCAACACTCAGAAGTGGATGAGTTGAGGAAAATGTGTCAGACATTGCTTTTATTTAATTCTTACTGCTTGACAAAGCCTAGTTACGGGAATGATTTGGTCGTCAGGGAACTTCCTGATTGTTGATGTTTAATGGCTTATTGCCAGTTGCCATGAATCGTAGCTATAACCCCATTCGATAACTAGTCAAACGCACTGAATTTCATAGGGTATTGGGTTACAAACCATAAAATTTACCTAGTTAAAATCCCTAATATTAAATTAATCATGAAATATCTCTGTTTCCGTTCAAGGTTGATATGTGTATATTTTTTTGGGGGGGGGTATTTTTTACGGTTTATATGCAAAATTTAAAAAAACGTAAATCCGTACAAAAATCAGAAATTTAAATAAATTAAATATAAATAAAGTAAGGGAGTATTTTCAGTATTAACTATGAATGTTTATTTAAGGCTTTTATTAGCAATTAAGCCCCATTAATATCAGATAGCGTTTTTATTTTATTTGTGAAAATACTACCTTATTAAAATACAAAATACAAAAGGCAAAACGCAATAAGGGCAACAGCTCCAGAGTTTTAGTGTCCAATAAAAAAAGACATCCTACGTTTACATCTCATTTATAAACCCTATAAATAAAGCCTAGGGATAGGGATAAACTCTCAAAATTGTCCAGTTTACGTCGAACTCGAATCCTAGTTATGTGAAGTTAGTATAAAGTTCTAACAAATAGATAGAGGCTAAAATCAGTAGTTTTTCTAGGTCACCGTTTATTGGTAAGCATATGCGCTACGCGCACGCTGCGCGAACAGCATTGAGCTTAAGCTTTTTTTTGTAGGTGATGTCGCCATGATGCCCTTTTGTTCGGTTCGTTCTGTTGCCAGCATCATGAATGGCTGATAGCTGGCAACCATAGCATGGGCTTAGTTGCGTAGGGTGCGTAGGGTTGGTTAAGGGCGGGCTTGCCCTCATTTTCAACACCGAGCGCCAGTGTTGCGACAGTCGGTCCCGTAACACACCACCTAGTAGGCTGAAGGTTTACGTTGATCAAGCCTGCCTTTCAAACATAGAGTCTTTCATCTGTGTATTCTGATTTCTCAAGCTTCCCCTCCCTAAGTTGTTGCTCAAGTCATTGAGTGGGGTTATCTTAGAACGGAATTGTACTCACAGTATGAGTGTCATTATTTGCTAAGGCTCATAATTGAAAGATGTTCAGACCCAAATTATGGATCAAGATAGGTTTTATCGAGCATATAGGAGAATTTTTTGCGAAATTTAGAACTAAACCGGCTCCTAACACGGTATTTCCTACTGTATTTCTAGGTTTATCTTTAGTTTTAGTCGCCTGTGCCCCCAAGGGTGGAGACCCTAAAAGCAATACGGTTACTATCCTGGGAGTAATGACAGGGGAAGGGGAGCAAATCATGGAACAGATACTAGAACCCTTCACTAAAGAAACGGGTATCAAGGTGGTGTATGAAGCCAGTAGTGATTTCGCCACCCTCCTACCTGTGTTGGTGGAATCTGGAAATGCTCCCGATCTTGCCATGTTCCCTCAACCGGGTTTGATGGCTGACTTTGCTAGGGAAGGTCAACTGGTACCTGTAGATACCTTCATGGACAAATCTCAGTTATCTGCTGCTTATTCTCAAAACTGGCTAGATTTGGCAACTGTCGATAGTAAAGTATACGGGGTGTGGATTAGGGCGGCGGTCAAAAGCTTAGTTTGGTACAATCGAGCTGCGTTTAAGGCAGCTGGTTACAAAATCCCTACCACCTGGAATGAAATGATGGCACTGTCCGATCAGATTGTGGCAGATGGCGGTGTCCCTTGGTGCATCGGAATAGAAAGCGGTGCGGCTACAGGATGGGTTGGTACTGACTGGATTGAGGATATTATGTTGCGCACGGTTGGTGGGGAAGTGTATGACCAGTGGGTTGCTCACAAGATTCCCTTTAATCACCCAGCGGTTAAGAATGCTTTTGAGCAGTTTGGCAACATTGCCCTTAATCCTAAGTATGTGTTTGGTGGCACTGTTGGTATTATTAGCACTCCCTTTGGTGACGCAACTGCACCGTTATTTGATAACCCCCCAGGTTGCTATCTGCATCGCCAAGCTAGCTTTATCACTAGCTTCTTACCTAAAGATGTAGCGCTAGATAAGGATGTGAGTATCTTTCTGTTACCGGGTATTAAACAGGAATTGGGAGTGCCAGTGTTAGTGTCTGGTATTGTGACTGCTATGTTTAAGGATACTCCAGAAGCACGGAAGTTGATGGAGTATTTATCAACTGCCCAAGCCCATACTATCTGGGCAAGTCAGGGAGATTATGTCTCACCCCATAAACAGGTTAGTTTGGATGCTTACCCCAATGACATTGTTAAACGTCAAGCGGAAATCTTAGCCAATGCGGATATGGTGCGCTTCGATGGTTCGGATATGATGCCAGGAGCCGTGGGTACCGGGACATTCTGGAGTGGCATTGTTGATTATATTGGTGGGACAGATGTGGATACAGTTCTGAAAACTATTGAGGACAGTTGGCCAGATTAAGTATGAGGAATTAGGGATTAGTCATTGTAAAAAAAAATATTTATTTAAAATCGCCTTCTAATGTTACTTTAGCACAATTGCCAAATCGGTAACTATAATATCAAGTCTGGTTGAATACCCATAATTAAGGGGTCCGGGCGCGGGAAGTGTGGCCAGATGGGGGATATTTTTATTAAGGGTAATTATCCTGACATGATATAAGATACTGAAATCAAATTAAGTCAGTTATTCGCCACCATTTAGCGAAAGGGACAATAGTGCCGTTTAGGCATTAATTACGATTAAATATCTGAGTACAATATCAGCACTTGCGCTTCGCTCCGCTGTAACGGCAATCCCTTGGGGTGTAAGCAGGCAGGATATAGTAGGATGTCAGTGACTACTATAAATTTGGCTTTGCTGAATAGGATTTGGGTACTCAAGTATAGTTGGATCAGTTACCGATTACCTTTGGATCTTCCATAATTGAGCAACACCGTAAGTTTAGGATTCCCCCTTTAGGCCAAACTCAAGTTTAAATAAGAAATAAGCTATGGATACTAGTCAGATTGATAAATTTGTTTCCTATTGCCAAGGTTAACAGCCACAAAGTGAAGAAGATATGAGACGTTTTTTTATAGGGGTTATTGGTTTTCCCTATGATCAGGAACTGCTATTACAGGCATATCTATTTTTCAATATCAACTCATTATTTCCAACCTGTAGTCAGCTCATCCTGTTTGAAAAGGCCCTAATCCAAGACTATACAAATTTAGGTAAAGTAGATTTTGTTTATCTTAGTAAAAACAAAAAAATATTTTTAATTGAAACTAAATATATTGATACTGAAGCGACAGGAAAGCACGAAAGAACTAGAAGAAATAAGCATAGAAATAAGGTAGTGGAACAAGTCATTGATTGGAAATACAAATTGAGACATTATTGGAATATATCAACTAACCAAATTCATTGTGGAGTATTTACAACCGATCCACAAGTAGGTGATCGTGCAAGGAGCACTGACATTATCGCTAAATCAATATCTATCTATGAACTGGAACTGTGGCAAAAAAATTATAAATTTTATAATTTAGAGCATGGCAATAAACGGGATTCGGTGAGAGATTTATATGAGGTGATCAAGTGATAAGGTTATCAGGTGATGAAGTGATGAGGCAATGAAGGATGGTATTGCTCAAAATAGTTACTTTCATTCTCGCCGTTGTCATAGGCTGTGGTGGGGTGATAGCTTTATTATATGGCATGAATGGCTTGGTAAATCAGCTACCCAATAAAACGCGATTGACCTTGGCCAAAAGGCCAAGCTACCCGAACGGTCACGCTACGCGAACGCATTTTGTGGCTTGGGTATACTTAGCCCCTGCTTTAGCATTACTAACCGCTTACCTGATTCTGCCGACCCTCAATACTATCTATATCAGCTTCTTGGATAAGCGATCGCAAAATTTTGTGGGACTGGACAATTACATCTTTGCCTTTACCAACCCTACTATGCTAATCGCTTTTCGTAACAATGTCCTTTGGTTGGTATTGGTAACAGGGTTTAGTGTAGCATTGGGTTTAATTATTGCGGTGCTGGTGGATCGGGTACGCTATGAACCCGTAGCCAAGTCTATAATCTTTATGCCAATGGCAATTTCCTTTGTGGGGGCTAGCGTGATTTGGCGATTTATCTATGCTTTTCGTCCAGCTGGCTCAGAACAAATTGGCTTACTCAATGGCATTATTACCAGTTTAGGATTTGAGCCTGTAGGTTGGTTAGTGGAGCGCTCGATTAATAATTATGCTCTGATTGTGATTATGATTTGGTTGCAGACAGGGTTTTGCTTGATTTTGCTCTCTGCTGCCATCAAAGGTATCCCCAAAGATATTATCGAAGCTGCACGGATAGATGGAGCTAGTGAGTGGCAAATCTTCTGGACAATTACTATTCCGATGATACGAGGGACTATTGCTGTGGTTGTGACTACTGTAGTAATAGCGGTCCTAAAAGTCTTTGATATTGTCTGGGTGATGACCGGTGGTAATCAAAATACGGAAGTGATTGCGTCTCGTATGATTAAGGAAATGTTCAATTATCGGAACTTTGGACGAGGTAGTGCGATCGCAGTTATTTTATTACTAGTTATTATTCCGGTTATGATTAGCAATATCCGTCGGTTTCGAGAGCAGGAGAACAGCCGTTAATAGTAATATATAATTATTATTTGAATTGTGAACATACTCCCGCTTGGGAAAGGCAAGAGGGAAGAGGCAAGAGGCAAGAGTTAATCAAGTAGCGATGCAGCAAGGGAACAGGTGAGCCAGTGAGGCCAAAGGGGATTTCCCCCATTCGCGACTGCATCAAGACATAGAAGGATTTTGGTTAAGGTCAAAAACGGTAATTATTATTTATTATTTCTAATTGATTTAGAAATGTTATAGTATTCAGATTAAAGTTAAAATTTGATTCTGATGGCGTCACCGAGTTAAGCAACTGTTCTAGCTATGGTTGAAATTCTATAAGGCTTGGGGTGATGCGATGCTCCTTTGGAGCCGCTTCGCGAACGCATCTTGCCCAGTTGTTTTGCCCAGTTGTTTTGCCCAGTTGTTTTGCCCACTTGTTTAACGACTGCTGTTGTGGGATTGGTTGCACAAAGCGCTTATCTTGGCAAAAAATAGACTAATTCCAGACATGACTTTAACCCAGCTATGGCACCAAAACCGCTCTTTGTAGCAAAATCCCAACACCTACAGCAATTCTTCTGGAAAATCCCGATTCATCTGACCCTGATTACCATCTCCTTGATCTGGACTCTACCCACTGTTGGCTTGTTCATTAGTTCCCTACGCTACCGAGATGATGTGCTCAAAACCGGTTGGTGGTCAGTCTTCCAACACCCCTTCAATTTCACCCAATACCACCTGGGTAACTATATTGATGTGATTACCTCCGAAGGGATGGGACAGGCATTTTTCAATAGTCTGGCTATCTCGATTCCCGCTACAGTTATTCCGATTGCGATCGCTACTGTTGCTGCCTATGGGTTTGCTTGGATGAAATTTCCTGGTCGCCAAGTCCTGTTTATGGTAGTAGTTGGCTTGCTGGTAGTCCCGTTACAGATGACTCTGATTCCGGTATTGCGAGTCTACGGATATCTAGGACTTTCCGGTACATTATTAGGTATTTGGTTAGCCCACACAGGCTATGGTTTGCCCTTAGGAATTTATTTATTGCGTAATTATATTGCTAGTTTGCCTCAGGAGTTAATCGAAGCAGCAGCAGTGGATGGTGCGTCTCATCTAACCATAGTTACCCAGCTGATTGTGCCTCTATCCATGCCTGCGATCGCATCATTTGCCGTGTTTCAATTTCTCTGGGTCTGGAATGACTTGCTAGTTGCTTTAGTCTATCTCGGAGTTACACCAGACGTTGCCCCGTTAACGATCCGATTAACAAATATAGTAGGTTATCGTGGGCAGCAGTGGCATCTTCTTACCTCTGGTGCATTTATCACAATGATTGTACCACTGATTGTGTTTTTTGTTCTACAGCGGTACTTTGTGCGGGGGATTTTAGCCGGTTCGGTTAAGGGTTGAAACTCTTATCTATAGCAGTTTTTAATTACCAGAAGTACTTTCGTCCTGGGTTGCGCGGGAGTAGGGAGTAGGGAGTAGGGAGTAGGATTCAGTTTATCGAGGGTGAGATTCAGGGCTGACCTACTTTAGGTAATTCTGTTTCATTGGAGAGAGCGAAATTATCTAAAGAAACCTTTGCTGAATAGGCAATACCATCCCGCTGGTACAAAATTAATAGGCTATTTGCGTGTTTGACCTTGTAACCCAAAAATCTATCTACTCCACTTACTACTTCCTGATATTCATTACCATTGGGATGTGTAAATGCTATTGTTATACTATCATTGTTTGTTAATCTTCCATCACCATTGGTATCTTGTTTAATAAGGTTGTATAAAACGGCTATAACTGGTTTAGATTCAACCCTGTTATTAGCTCTATCATTAGTTTCTGAAATGAAGCTATCGCTAGCAATTAAATAGTCATTCTTAGCAAAGAGCCATTTGCTTTTACCTGTTTCACTATCCAAAAACAAATAGTTTCTAGTTGAGCGTGTCGATTTGCTATAATAGGATTGCGTATAAGATTGGTCTGAGTAAAGCGGCACCATTAGATAGGTTGTGCCATCAACTTCCCTGAGATTACCCAGCTCCCACTCTTGAGAGCTTGAGCTATCGTCATCGACATTAACAATGTTAATCCCCTGCCGCTCTCTCGTAGTGCTTTTGACTATCTCGATAGCAGCAAAAGCCAAAACCGCTATTGCTAGCAATCCAGTAGCCATAATAACAATAGCATTAAAGCGCCACACAAAACGAAAAAATTTCTTGTCGTCCATGATTGTTCACCGTTGACAGCTGACGGTTGACTATTGACGGTTGACTATTGCTCTGAGGAATAAGACTCAATATGAGGTAAAATTATGTAATATTATTACACTAGTCAATTTTTGGGAGAATAATATGATATCTGCAGCAATCGCTTACTTTGGAATTCTAGCTGCTGCCACTGTTGTGGCTCTGACTCTATTTTTTGGACTTAGAGCAGTTAAGTTGATCTAACTACTGTTGTTTCCAAAACAATTAAGGCAGTATGGCGGATTTAAACATTTAATTGTTTTGAGTATAGCCGCCTACTGTAGCGCTATAGTTAACCAGCTATAATTAACCAGCTATACTTATAGCTATCTATACTTAGCCAGATCAACTCTCCTTGGCCAAACAAGGTTTAATTGTTGCTACCACCGACTGAGCTAGAGCACTGAGTTCGTACCCCCCCTCTAAACCAAAAACAATCCGACGAGTTAGTTGCAGACAATACTTGGTAAATAGCCCATAATCATCTGGCTGCAAGGCAATATTTGCCAAGGGATCGGCGGCATTAGCATCATAACCAGCACTGACAATCAATAAATCTGGCTGAAATTTGGTTAAAAAGGGCATCACTTTCTGTTCAAACATCGGCTGGTAATCTGCTAACGTGCTGCCTGGTGCCATGGGAAGATTAAGGACATTATTGTGAAACCCCTGTTCACTGGCTTGGCCTGTACCAGGATAGCAAGGGGATTGATGAAGGGAGATGTAGGCAATGCGAGCATCTCGTTCCACAACATCTTGAGTACCATTGCCGTGATGGACATCCCAGTCTAGGATGGCAACTCGTTCGACTCCCGATTGCTCTAAGGCATAGTAAGCTGCGATCGCAGCATTGGAAAATAAGCAAAACCCCATCCCTCTCTGACGTTCAGCATGATGACCAGGGGGACGGGCTAGAACAAAGGCTGAATTATTGGTAGTGAGGACTTGATCTACCGCATCTAGCCAAGCACTAACGGCGAGTAGGGCAACATCGTAACTGCGGGGGGATATCCCTGTGTCCGCATCTAACCTGCCACCATTACTCCTAGCGATTTCTTAAACTGTCTCAATGTAGCGCTGGCTATGAATTTGTTGTACTAGAGGCATCACTCGACGAGTTTCTACCGCTGTCGGTAACTGCCACTTAATTTGGTCAGCCCAAGGTGCAGCTTTGATAGCATCAACAATCGCAGTTAAACGTTCTGGTCGTTCTGGGTGAAACCGACCGTTATCGTGTTCAAGAAACTCATCGGAGTAAATGACAGGAAACATATTATAGCACGATTCAGCCAAAATGATGGAAAAACGCTTTAGATCAAGGTACTTGTGAATAGATTAACCTTACCGATTACTTCATCAGGTGATCCCTAAACAGACCAAACACGACACCAAAGGCGATCAGAGCTAGAGCGAGGCTGATAGGGATTAAATCTGGTCTCAAAACGATGGCAAAAATAGCTAAGCCGATCAAAACATAGGATAGTTTCATCAAAAACTCCTTAGTTGTTGGGAACCTCTGAGGTTTAGTCAGGGGAGGAAAACAACCTGGTGGTATAAACCGCCAGTCAACATGAGCAAGAAGAGGTGAAATTCCTAAGCTGCCCTAGGAAATTTTCTGTCTTTTTCCCATAATTTTTGCACAAGAAGCGCGAATCTGCTCATTGTCTAAGCCTTGCCCGTGGTTCTGTTACCGGCTATAGTCGAGATTTTGTGTTAAAATTTAAAAATAACCAGCCAAATTTGGAAAAAAAAGGTGTTAAAAGCCTCTTTTGAGAGATTTTAACCGATTTATTTAGCAAAATCCTCGATAATAAGGGAGTTTGTCCAACTATGAGTACATCCCAAGAACGCATTGTCCCGACAAATTTGCGGAACGAAATGTCCCGGTCTTATTTAGAATACGCCATGAGCGTTATTGTAGGTCGGGCATTACCAGATGCCAGGGATGGGCTCAAGCCAGTACACCGACGGATTCTCTATGCGATGCATGAGCTGGGCTTAAGCCCAGACCGTCCGTTCCGCAAATGCGCTCGTGTGGTGGGGGAAGTGTTGGGTAAGTATCATCCCCATGGGGATACTGCTGTTTATGACGCTTTGGTGCGCATGGCTCAGGATTTCTCCATGCGATCGCCTCTGATTAATGGTCATGGAAATTTTGGCTCAGTAGACAACGACCCCCCAGCGGCAATGCGTTACACAGAGTGCCGCTTGCAAGCGATCGCTACCAATGCCCTACTTCGGGACATTGAGTCAGAAACTGTAGACTTTGTTGATAACTTTGACGGTTCCCAGCAAGAACCGACTGTCTTACCAGCACGGATTCCCCAATTACTGCTCAACGGCTCATCGGGGATTGCTGTGGGTATGGCAACCAATATCCCCCCTCATAACCTGGGAGAGTTGGTGGATGGCTTAGTCGGCCTGATCCATAATCCCGAAATCACTGATAAGGAGTTAAGGCGGTATATCCCTGGTCCAGATTTCCCCACTGGGGCACAGATTTTAGGAACATCGGGTATTAAAGATGCTTACACCAGTGGTAGGGGTTCTATCACCATGCGAGGTGTGGCAGAAATTGAAACCATTGGGCAACGAGGTCGTCCAGACAAGGAAGCCATTATTATTACTGAGCTACCTTACCAAACCAATAAGGCAAGCTTAATCGAAAAGATTGCTGAATTGGTTAATGATAAGCGCATTGATGGCATTTCCGATATTCGGGATGAAAGCGATCGCAATGGCATGCGCATCGTAATCGAACTAAAGCGCGATGCTTATCCCAAAGTTGTCCTGAATAATCTCTACAAGCAAACCCCCCTCCAAACCAATTTTGGAGCAAATATGCTAGCCCTGGTGGGCAATGAACCCCAATTGCTGACCATAAAGCAGTTCTTAAATGTTTTCCTGGATTTCCGCATTGAAACCATTACCCGACGGACTCAATATCAATTGCGCAAAGCTGAGGAACGGGATCATTTACTGCAAGGGTTACTAATTGCCCTAGATAGCTTAGATGCTGTGATTGCTGTGATTCGGGGGGCGGCGGATACCACTACAGCACGAGGACAATTAGTGACAGAATTTAGTCTATCTGAAGCCCAAGCAGATGCTATTTTGCAAATGCAGCTGCGCCGTCTTACTGCTTTGGAAGCCCAAAAGATTCAAGCTGAGCATGAGGAATTACAAGTTCGGATTGCGGATTTACGGGATATCCTAGCTCGCCGAAGTCGCATCCTGGAGATTATTGAAACTGAAGCCCAGCAACTGAAACAGAGCTTTGCCACACCACGCCGCACACAAATTCAACAGGTTGAAGGGGAACTGGATGATACTGACCTGATTGCTAATGAAAAAGCTGTGATTCTGCTGACTGAGCAAGGGTATATCAAACGCATGCCTGTGGATGAGTTTAGAGCTCAAGCTCGGGCAACTCGTGGGAAAGCTGCTGCCAGAATTAAAGATGATGATGAGGTAGAGCATTTCTTCACTTGCTGCGACCACGATAGCATTTTATTTTTTAGCGATCGCGGTGTAGTCTACTCTCTGCGTGCCTACCAAATCCCCGCTGCATCTCGCACCGCCAGGGGGGTACCGATTGTGCAGATGTTACCCATTCCCCACGAAGAAAAAATTACTTCTATTGTACCGGTATCTGAATTTACAGATGATGAATATCTAGTCATGTTAACCCATAAGGGTTACATCAAGAAAACTGCTCTAGATGCTTTCAGCAAAATTCGGGCAAATGGATTAATTGCTATTTCCCTCGGGGAAGGAGACCAGTTGCGGTGGGTACTTCGTGCTAGGGAAGAAGACAGCATCATAATTGGGTCTCGTCATGGCATGGCAATTCACTTCAAGTGTGACAATGATCAACTCCGCCCCCTCGGTCGTGCGACCAGAGGAGTTAAGGCTATGAAACTCAAGGGTGATGATGAATTAATCGGTATGGATATTTTGTCCGGTCAAATCATCGCTAGTCTAGCTGCTACTGAGGATTCAGAGGAAGAGACAGAAGACCTTAGTGATTCTGAGATGGTGGAAACAGCGGCTCAGGGTCCTTGGGTATTAATTGTTACCATGGGAGGCTATGGCAAGCGGGTACCGGTATCCCAATTCCGGCTACAAAACCGTGCGGGTATGGGAGTTCGCTCAACCAAATTCCGTTTACCCAAAGACCAACTGGCAGCCCTACAGGTAGTTAATGAAGGGGATGAATTGATGATAGTCACTAGTCGAGGGATTATCATTCGTCAAGCTGTTGATGCTATTTCTCCCCAATCTCGCATGGCAACTGGGGTCAGAGTGCAAAAGTTAGATGATGAAGATGCGATCGCAGCGGTTGCTTTAGTACCTATCTCTGATCAAGAGCAGGAAATGGAAGAGCCGGAAATCGAAGAGCCGGAAATCGAAAAGCAGCAAGAGTCAGTAGATCAATAGAAATAGGCCACTAGAAGTGAACCTACAATAGGTTTGTGTAGACGGTTAACCGTCAACCGTCTACAAAACCCACCTTAACTACACTAATAAACCGGTTTTCTAGGAGGCAACTCAAATGATTCAAACTGCCAAAAAGTTTTACACATTTGAAGACTATATTTCCTACCATGATGACACTGACTACAAGTATGAGCTTGTTAATGGAGAGCTTGTTGCTATGCCACCTGCTAGTGGACTACATGCCCTGATTATGCTTTTTCTATTCAAGCAATTTGATAGAGAAATTGACAGGGTTAGTTTAGATTGGGTTGTTATGCCTGGTAATCTTGGGGTTCGCACAGCTGAGAATAAATCTAGAATTCCTGATTTAGTCATTATCTCAGAAAATCAGCGGCAAGCTATCCGTTCCATGTCATCAGCGGTGCTGGAATCAGCACCACTACTAGCAGTAGAAATTGTCAGTGCAGGTAATCCCCAAGATGATTACCGCTACAAGCGTTCTGAATACGCAGTGCGGGAAGTGCCTGAGTATTGGATTGTTGATCCAATTAAGTCTAAGGTTTCGGTTTTGCGTTTAGTTGATGGATTTTATGATTTGACAGAATTTACAGGAAATCAAAAAATTGAATCACAAACATTTACCGAGTTAGCTTTGACAGTTGAACAAGTATTTGCCGTTTAGAATAATTGTTAAGGATGAAGTAGTAATGGTTAATTGGTATTTAAAAATATCCTGTTACCTGTCCTCTTTTTATATTAATCCTAGGTTTACATATCAAATAAAAATGCTATAGATATAGCGTACTTACTATTACTTCTCCACCCGATATCCCAACTCTAATAACCGTAAGCGAGATTGTCGCCATTTCGGTTTTACTTTCACAAACAATTCCAGGTAAACTTGACCAGCAACTAACTTTTGAAGTTGTTGACGAGCAGCAGTACCAATTTGTTTGAGCATAGTACCCTTTTTTCCAATCAAAATACCTTTTTGGGAGTCTCTCTCTACATTGATCGTAGCAAAAATACGGGTGATTTTTGGTTGTTCCTCCACTAAATCAATAGTAATAGCAACCGAGTGGGGGACTTCCTCACGAGTTAGGAGTAAGATTTGCTCTCGAATCAATTCCCCCATGATAAACCGTTCTGGCTGGTCGGTTACGAAGTCAGGGGGATAATAATATGGTCCTGGTTCTAAGCGCTCAATTAATTTCTGCTGCAATAGGTCTAAGCGATCAGCTGTCAGGGCAGAAAATTTGACGACTTCCCAGCCTTGAGCAGTAGCTAGTTTAGCATAACTAGCATCGATTGATGCTCCCCTACTCTGGCGAGGTTGTATATCTGATTTGTTCACACCCAAAATTACTGGTGTCTTGGTATGGCTCAGTAGATCAACAATAAAGCGATCGCCTCCTCCCGCCTCCACCGTACTATCCACCACCAACAGCACCACATCCACTAACTCAATCGCTATTTGGGCATTTTTCACCAATACCTTACCCAGCTGATGATGAGGTTTGTGAATCCCTGGCGTATCCACAAAAATCAATTGAGCTTCCGGTGTGGTCAAGATACCTCGCAGCCGATTTCGGGTGGTTTGAGCCACTGGCGAAGTGATGGCAATTTTTTGCCCTACCAGTTTATTCATCAGTGTGGATTTGCCCACATTCGGGCGTCCCACAATCGCCACAAAGCCAGACTTAAAGCCCTCTGGAGCAACCGGAATAGTTTCTATAACTGATGGATTGATAACTTTTTCCTCTAGGTTATCTTGGGAAGAGTCTATGGTCGAATCCTCTTCCGAGTTTTGTTCGTCTTGGATTTGAGAATTGTCAGTCATTGAACCAATCGTAGTTTTTATTGTTTTATTATGAAATTTATGTTAGCAACATACATAGGGACTATGTTGAGTATGTTGTTAAAGGGGATAACACCCCGGTTAATTGACCAACATTATCATAAATAGAACTGATCGTGGGCTTGAAGTAAAAAATTTCAAGTTAGTTGCCCAGACTCAAGCAGTTTAGACTAAATACTACTACTGATGACCAATACCGCTACTTTCCCTGACCTAGAAAATCATTGGGCGAGAGATTGTATCAACCAACTGCGGGAGCGTAAGTTGGTCAGTGGTTACCCGGATGGTAAATTTCGTCCTAATTTTAGAATTACCCGCGCTGAGTTTGCTGTCTTAATGCTGAATGCCTTTCCCTCAGCACCGATTCAGCGGGGTGGTATTCGTTTTAAGGACGTACCTAGTAATCATTGGGCCAAAAATGTGATTCAAGATGCCTACAAGCGAAGATTTTTTTCGGGCTATCCTGGCAGACGATTTAAACCGAATGAGTCCATTTCTCGAGTGCAAGCGATCGCCGTTTTAGCAGGAGCCAAGAATTACCCTATCCCGTCAGAACCCGATGGAACTCTCAGACGGTATTTTACTGATGCTACCCAGATTCCCCAGTATGCTAAAAATGCGATCGCATCCGCAGCAATTAATACTATTGTGGTTAACTATCCCAATATCAAACAGGTCAAACCAAATCAGAGTGCTACCCGTGGTGAAGTAGCGGCTTTGCTGTGTCGGGCGTTAAACATCTATGCTGTTCCACCTCAGTATATTGCTGGAGTGGAAGTCTCTTCTGATGATGTTCGTAGTTTACCAGGGCAATTGGATCAGGTGCCTGTATTTAATAGCAATAGTCCAGAACTAGTCAGAAGTGAGGGGATTTTGCTGTCTACGTTTTCACCGGAAGGGAAACAAGTTCCTTCAGCCCACCTTGATTATGGCTTTAATGGACGGTTTGATATCTTTACCCACCATATTGCTAGAGCAGAGACTCAGGCGGAAACCCATCCCCTTTATCAAGGATTGATAGTTTATAATCCCAATGAAACACCTGTTACAGTGGAGGTCTTGCAAGGGGCGAGTTATCTGTCTACCCCAGATGCACCGTTTATCTCGTTGCCGGATATGGTGGATAATCCCAATGGTACAGTCTATGCTGGTCCTGGCAGTCGGACAATGAATGATGTACTCAGGGGAATTCTCCAAGAACTATTTCCCGCCAAACTGGTGCTGAAGGCAAAACAAAGCCAAATGTTAATGAATCAGCCAATTCCAGTTAAACGATCACCAGCTTCTAATGGTCGTTCTACCATGATGCGGTTACGGAGTGATGGGATGGTCTATGTGGCTAACTTAGCCATGAAAGCCCCTCGTGATGGCAATGGAATCTATCGGGAACCTACGGTAGCAGAATGGCAAGACTTACTGGATACGGGCGGCTTAGCTCAACCCCGTGGACCAATACCCACTCCTCTCGAACCACCTCAAGAACCGACGGTGTTTGGTCGGGTGGCTGGTGTTTCCCAAGGTTCTCAATGGCAAGTGCTGATTCAAGATAATCCAAATGTTAACTATTTGAGTATTCCTCAGCTAGGGCAGGCATTTTCTTATGTGGTGGGGACTCTACATCTGATTACTCTGAGTACAGGGCAAATTCAAAGTGCACCGATGTTAAGGCGCTATGCCGATACGGCCTACTTTGCCCACAGTAATTATGGGGTAGAATACAATATAACTTTACCATTGAAGAATACTACTAATCAACCCCAAACGCTGACGGTATCGCTGCAAACGCCATTGAAGGATGAGGGGGGTACTGATCGACTGCTGTTTTTGAACCCACGGGTTGAAAACGTGTTCTTTCGGGGTACACTCAGAATAAATTATGATGATGATGATCGAAAGGCTCAGACGCGCTATGTGCATTTAGTGCAGCGACGAGGACAGCCAGGGCATCCATTGGTGACGTTGAATTTAGCCCCTGAAGAAGTTAGGCAGCTACAGGTGGATTTTCTCTATCCCCCGGATTCGACACCACCCCAGGTGCTTACAGTTCGGACTTTGGAGGGTTAGGAGAGTTGGAAATCGGCTCACAAATACAAGGTCGCAATTGTGCGATCGCACAATCAAATATTAATCTCGATTCTAGTAGTATCACGGATTTAGCCTGAATCTGCTATTGTGTAACGTTAGCAGCATACTAAACTTTATCAAAAATAGCTGATGCCAGCAAAAGCGATCAGTATTAACTATTTAGGAGTTTAGTTATTGCTGACGAAGTTTTGCCTAAGATCATCAAACCAGCAGAAATGCTTACTCTAGATGATAGAGATGATCTAGTTACGGCAGCTACTGCCTAGGGATATACCTAGAATTGCTGTCGGCACCAGAACAACTATATCACACTCAGGTTGCTTGATAACTTTTGCTAGATAACTATTGATATCTTGACCACTTATGCCTTCTCAAACCTTTATCGTGCGTGCTCACACTCGTACGATCCATACCCGTCCAGTTACCTTTTTTTGCCCCAAATGCAATCATATGACTACTCGTGAGTGCTATCCTGGTAAGCCTCCTAAATACTGTCTCGAATGTAGTCCGAGACGAAAACGTCAGCAAGATGAGCTGTATATACCCGAAAAGGGGATGTTCAAGCCAACACACAACTTGGTGAATCTTACCAGTGGGCAGAAGACACCAGTATGTCTGGAGAAGTCCCCCCAAGCTGGGTGGCTTTTCGTGAGGACAGCCCTAGATTGGTTTAGCGGGGAAAGCATCATCAAGTATCACACAACTAAAGGGGTTTACAGCCAGGAGGTGCCGTTGGCAGATTATATCGTCGAAGCTCTACCAGCTGGCGATATCACCACAGCATTTCCATCAGCTACCTCTGCTAAAAAGAAGATTACTCCTGCTAAATCTTCATCAGAGCTACTTTTAGTAGAACCCTACAGTGTGAAGAAGATGTGCGATCGCTTCCGGTGCGGGGACAGGTTACTCAAGAGGATGCGCACTGACCCAAACTTCAGCCAGTGGAGTCGCTCTCGGGATCCCGAGGGCATCACTTGGGAGTATCGGCAAGGAAAATATTTTCCTTTAGTTGATCAGGTTAATCAGGAATCATCAGCCACCTCTGAACCTGAAATAGAGGAGACTACCCCCACGACTAATGGGTCATCCCAGGGGATTTCAGTAGAACCCTACAGTGTGAAGAAGATGTGCGATCGCTTCCGTTGCGGGGACAGGTTACTCAAGAGGATGCGCACTGAGCCAAACTTCAGCCAGTGGAGTCGCTCTCGGGATCCCGAGGGCATCACTTGGGAGTATCGGCAAGGAAAATATTTTCCTTTAGTTGATCAGGTTAATCAGGTTGATCAAGAATCATCAAACACCTTTGAACCTGAAATAGAGGAGACTACCCCCACGACTAATGGGTCATCCCAGGGTTTTTCAGTAGAACCCTACAGTGTCAAACAGATGTGCGATCGCTTCCGTTGCGGGGACAGGTTACTCAAGAGGATGCGCACTGAGCCAAACTTCAGCCAGTGGAGTCGCTCTCGGGATCCCGAGGGCATCACTTGGGAGTATCGGCAAGGAAAATATTTTCCTTTAGTTGATCAGGTTAATCAGGTTCATCAAGAATCATCAGAAACCTTTGAACCTGACATACAGGAGACTACTGCCACCACTAATGGGTCATCCCAGGGTATTTCAGTAGAACCCTACAGTGTCAAACAGATGTGCGATCGCTTCCGTTGTGGGGACAGGTTACTCAAGAGGATGCGCACTGAACCAAACTTTAGCCAGTGGAGTCGCTCTCGGGATCCAGAGGGCATCTCTTGGGAGTATCGGCAAGGAAAATACTTTCCTTTAGTTGATCAGCTTAATCAGGTTAATCAAGAATCATCAGACACCTTTGAACCTGAAATAGAGGATACTACTCCCACCACTAATGGGTCATCCCAGGGGATTTCACTAGAACCCTACAGTGTCAAAAAGCTCTGCGATCGCTTCCGTTGTGGGGACAGGTTACTCAAGAGGATGCGCACTGACCCAAACTTCAGCCAGTGGAGTCGCTCTCGGGATCCCGAGGGCATCACTTGGGAGTATCGGCAAGGAAAATACTTTCCTTTACTTAATCACCAATAATTTATTAATCTCAAACCGAGTCAGCAGATGCGTTCGCGCCCCGCGTGACCTACGGTCAATCGCGTAGCGTCGGCTGTGGCCGTAGGCCACGCTGCGCGAACGCCGAATCGCATCTGCTTTACTATTTCTGGGATACGAGAAAGTTTGGTCTTTCCCAACTTGGGGTATCTTCGAGTCTGTTCTGCCTCTTCCCCTTCTCCAGTTTCTAGTCAGGGAAAGTAGTTAGTGATTTTTCCTTTCCCTGCGCTAGCTGCTACGGGCGACCTAACCTTTAGCTGCCATAGATAACATCAGGTCAATCATGCGGTTAGAGTAACCCCACTCATTGTCGTACCAACAGACAACTTTAAAGAAATTAGAATTAAGTTCCATTCCGGCTCCAGCATCGAAAATGCTTGAATGAGGATCCCCTTGAAAATCGGTGGACACCACTGGCTCCTCTGTATAGCCCAAAATTCCTTTCATCGCCCCAACTGACGCTGCCTTCATTGCTGCACAAATCTCTGGGTAGCTGGTTGCCTTTTGAGTCCTGAAGGTCAAATCTACCACTGATACATCCGGTGTTGGTACCCGTAATGCCATGCCGGTAAGTTTACCTTTCAGTTCCGGTAACACTAGCGTTACAGCTTTGGCCGCACCCGTAGAAGCGGGGATAATGTTCTGAGCAGCACTCCGCCCCCCCCGAAAGTCTTTCTTACTTGGACCATCTACCGTTGGCTGGGTAGCAGTCATGGCATGGACCGTAGTCATTAACCCTTCCGCTAGCCCAAAATTGTCATTAATCACTTTAGCAATGGGAGCAAGACAGTTAGTTGTGCAACTGGCATTGGAAACGATACTATCTTTAGCCGGGTCATAGGTATCGTGATTGACACCCATCAACAGGGTGGGAACCAAATCAGGGTTTTTAGTAGGAGCAGAGATTACCACCCGCTTCGCTCCCGCTTGTAAATGCTTAGATGCCCCATCATAGGTGGTAAATAGACCCGTAGATTCTACTACATATTCCACACCGAGTTTCGTCCAAGGCAGCTCCTCTGGGTTTTTAATTGAGACACAGGGGATTTTCTTGCCATTGACCACAATTCCATCAGCTTCAACTTCTACGGTACCCTTGAAACGACCATGGGTTGAGTCGTATTTGAGTAAATAGGCGATAGTCTGTGGTGGAACTAAGTCATTAATGCCCAGCACTTCGATTTCTGGGTAGTTGAGGGCAGCACGGAATACGAGTCGTCCGATACGACCAAATCCATTGATACCCACTTTGACAGTTGCCATGGACAAATCTCCTTTAAGAGGTTTACAAATTTACGTTTGTGGATAATTAAGAATCCTCATCCAGCGATGCAGAGGTGCTACCCGTGGCGAATTTAATTCGCCTACGGAAAACGCACCATTACGGTCTTGAGTAAAACCCCCACTCCCGCTCTGCATCAAGACAATGTCATCCAATCGGGAAGATTAATTCTTCCTTTATTGTTGACAGCTGGGAGCATCAAAACTATCATGAACGGATTGCAAAGCAACCAGATGTGACTCAATGATTTTTGCTAGGCATCCAAGCTATTGTTTATAGCTCACTCTACTCATTATTTGTTAATCCTTTAACTTAATTTAAGACTGTGGTAATTGGTGTCAATCTCTACCACTGCTCTGTGTTAAACTCCAAAGAAAGAAAAGAGCAGGTAAGCATTTAGATGACCGCTGATAGCTGACTGTTAAATGCTTGCCATAAAATTAACCTTTTCTTTAAACCTACTCTTTAAATTTTTATCTACAATTTAATTAAG
The DNA here is from genome assembly GCF_010692325.1 of Moorena sp. SIO3I8. Classification (GTDB taxonomy): domain Bacteria; phylum Cyanobacteriota; class Cyanobacteriia; order Cyanobacteriales; family Coleofasciculaceae; genus Moorena. The sequence goes on from NZ_JAAHHW010000065.1 coordinate 21,581, forward strand.
CTGGTTTTGGCATTACCTCTATGAAAGTCGCTGTCTTTAGTACCAAAGTCTACGACCGACAGTTTCTGGAAGCTGTTAATTCCCAATACGGTCATGAATTAACTTTTTTTGAACCGCACCTCGATACTCAAACGACTATTTTGGCATCAGGATGTCCAGCAGTATGCGTTTTTGTCAATGATTCCCTCAACGGACAAGTGTTGGAAAAGCTGGCGCAACAGGGAACTCGTCTGATTGCTCTACGCTGTGCTGGTTTTAATAATGTGGATGTCACAAAAGCGACAGAATTGGACATGACAGTAGTGCGTGTTCCCGCTTACTCCCCCTATGCGATCGCTGAACATACGATTGGCTTAATGCTAGCCCTGAATCGCAAGATACATCGTGCTTATTCTCGAGTACGAGAAGGAAATTTTTCCCTAGATGGACTCTTGGGATTCGATATGCATGGTCGAACTGTAGGCATCGTGGGAACTGGTAAAATTGGTGTTATCGTAGCCCAAATTCTCACTGGTATGGGGTGTCAATTAGTGGCATATGATCCTTATCCAAACCCGGAGTGTCAAGCTTTGGGGGTCAAGTATGTAGAGCTAGCTGAACTCTTTGCTATCTCTGATATTATCACGCTACACTGTCCCTTAACTCCTGAAAACTATCATCTGATTAATTCCGAAGCTCTAGAGCAGATGAAACCAGGTGTGATGCTAATTAATACTAGCCGAGGGGGATTGATTGATACCAAAGCCATTATTGGTGCGCTCAAGTCTAAGAAAATTGGCTATCTCGCTCTGGATGTCTATGAGCAAGAATCTGCCTTGTTTTTTGAGGATTTGTCTAATGAAGTCATTCAAGATGATATTTTTGAACGTTTACTCACGTTTCCTAATGTAATTATTACTGCTCATCAAGCTTTCTTCACTGAAAATGCCCTCGATAACATTGCTGAAACTACACTATCTAATATTACTAACTTTGAGAAAGGTGTTCCTTGTCCGAATAAAATTATTATTAATAGGGAATAGGGAATAATATCAAGTCAGGTTGAATACCAAATCTTCTCAAGGGGTGACCTCGGCAAAATTTAATTAAGATTTTAGTAATTGGTAATTCTAATCTAATTACTAAAATCTTAATTACCAATTACTAAATTGGCCTAAAACGCACTAGGAGGAGGGGGAACAAAGGAACGAGGAGGGAAGACTTGTAAATCAATATGCTGCTCTGGACTGAAATTAAGACCTGCTTGTAGTTGAGCAAATTGTTGCTCTTCAAAAGACAGAGCACCTGTAGTTTTATTGTAGGAGATTTTATCAATATCAAGTTCTCCAAAACTATCAATTTCAATCCTATCTCCCTCTTGGACATTGAAATCTGTAATCCTGTCAATTCCGCTTTCAGGTCGTGGCACTTCCGAGTCAGAGTTACTCGATAATAGAAAACTATCAGTTATGTTGATTCCCGTTGAAGGTTGTAGCGGTTGTGATGGAGGCATTGAAGGCGGGAAGATCGGTAATGGACGATTTGTAAATGTGAATTTAAAGATATCAGCTCCGTGACCACCAGTAAGGGTATCCCTTCCTTCCCCACCTACTAGAGAATCATCACCATTGCCACCAATTAGATAATCATTCCCGCCACCAAAGACATTTTGCTCATCACCATCACCAATCAGGGTATCATGGCCAGTTCCACCAATGAGAGTATCACTGCTACCACCACCTTCGAGGATGTCATTGCCGTCTCCACCATCAAGGATGTCACTACCTGGATTATAGTTTATGGGAATTCCAGTCAAACGCCTACGAACATCACCTAAAAGGGAATCATCACCAGCTCCGCCTTTTAGGGTATCATTACCATCTGCTCCGTTGAGCGTGTCATTTCCTGTGCCACCGTCGAGGAAATCATGATCAGATGTCTGTTTAACCTCAAACAAACTCAAGCCAAAGCTAGGACCAGGTCCACCAGTAAGGACATCATTCCCTGAGCCACCAATCAGGGTATCATTGCCCTCTCCACCGTTGAGAACATCTGAATCCTCCTCCCCTTCAAGACGGTCATTACCCCCTCGACCATTGAGAATATCATCCCCAGCTCTACCTTTGAGGGTATCATCCTGTGAGCCACCGTTGAGAGTATCGTTGCCACTGCCACCTATGAGAATTACACTAGTATTTGTAGTATTTGTTTCCAACCCCACGAAATTCAAGTTAAACATTTATTCGATCACCTATTCCTATCCAACTCCGACCTCCTTTATTGTCTGGTCTTAGGTATGGTAAAGCTAGCCAAATTGGCAGTATTTGGCCAATTTGACCGATTTCTTGCTGCGCGTTCACGCTTGTCGGGAAACCCGAGCGGGGTCGCACGGCAAAATACCGTTAAAAATGCTCAAGAATTATTGACGTTTGCCGAAAATCTTGCTCCCTAGGCGAATCATCGTTGCTCCTGCTTTAATAGCCTGCAAATAATCTCCCGACATTCCCATTGATACTTCTTTTAAGTTTAACTGAGTTGTTTGATTAAGCTGTTCCTTGAATTTAGCAACTTCTACAAATGCATCAAAAATTTCATATTCCGATAACCCCAAGGGAAGAATCGTCATTAACCCTTGAATATCTAAGGAATCGCAAGCTTCTAATTCTGGTAACGTTTCTAATAACTGCTCAACAGACCAACCATATTTATTAGGATCGGGCAAAATCTTAATTTGTAAACAAACCTTAGGTCGTTTATTTAACTCATTCGCCCGCCGATTTAAACTCTGGGCTAACTTTAAATCATCAACGGAATGGATCCAGTCCATTGTTTGAACAGCAAGTTTGGCTTTATTCTTTTGTAAGTGACCGATAAAATGCCAGGAAATACCCTCTAAATCTTGTAACTGTTCCTGCTTAGCACAAGCCTCTTGCAAGCGATTTTCTCCAAAATCCCGAATTCCAGCACCATAGGCTTCCCGCATTTTGTCTACAGATACGGTTTTGCTAACTGCAATTAAACGGACATTAGGCTTTAACTGTTGACGAATCTGCTGGATATTATCAGTAATAGGTGTAGTCATAGTTAAAGGTATTTTTTCCATAGTCTTCCCTCTTGGCTTTTTCCTCCATGGCTTTAACAAAAATCGGCGAAATTCCCCATCCAACTTTGAAGGTGGGGATGGATAGCCGAACGATTGATTATATGCTATTATGAAAATAACTCGCTTAGGTTTACATGGTCAGGCATGGGCTGATAATAGTTGAGCTAGGTGGATAAGAGATGTAGTCAAAGCGCGTGAACGAACTCGACCACCGTTCGCCACAGCGTTTCGGGTTTCGCCGACGCTAAGCGAACCGAAAAGGCAAGCGCAAGATGTCATGAGACATAATCGACTGGAACACCAGTTATAAACCGCGAAAACCAAGCGGCAAAAAAAGAATTACTGCCTGTGGAAGACGGGCAGCTGCCTGTGGACGCTGAGTAAGACCATCACCAGATTCAGTTCTGGACTTTCTGTGTACGCGGAAGTACCCAACGTGGCATCGGCGGATGAAACGGGAAATCCTGTTCGCGAAGCGTCGGCTTTGCCGAAAGACGAATAAGACCGTCCTTGTGACGCCAGTTGGAAGCCCCAACTTCAGCGGATCTTGTTGGGATACTTCACCCACCAATCACTTTGGAGAAATCTTGCAGGATTACCTCAGCTGACTGGTATCTGTCAGCGAAATGATAGCTTACCATCTTTTCTATAATTTGGGCAAATTCTTCAGGTACATCTGCCAGGTTGCGCCAGATCACTTCACCAGTTTCTGGGGAAATGGGCAAATGATAGGGACGAATTCCAGTTAATCCTTGAATCCCAATCATACCTAAAGCATAAATATCACTATTGAAACTGGGGTGTCCCGCTAATTGCTCTGGTGGGGCATAACCACGAGAGCCAATGGCAACCGTATCATTTTTTTCCTCACTTTGCTCTGGGCTTTTAATCTGTTTAACTGCTCCGAAGTCAATTAGTACCAGTTGACCATCAGTTTGACGACGGATAATATTGCCAGGTTTGATATCCCGGTGGATGACGCCGTATTTGTGGATAAAGACGAGAATTTCTAAAATATCTTTCAGTATATCTGCGACTTCCTTCACTCCAAGCCGTTTATCTACTGGTAATTCGTCACTAAGGGACTGACCGGGAATATATTCTTCCACTAAGTAAAATACTTGATCTTCTTCAAAATAAGCTAGTAGTCGAGGAATCTTTAAATGATTACCCAAAATTTCTAATATGTCTGCTTCAGTGCTGAATAGGCGTCTGGCAATTTTCAAGAATTGCGGATCGCTACGAGCCGGTTTCAATTGCTTGACCACACACTGGGGTGAACCAGGTCGCTGAGTATCTTCTGCTAGATGGACTAGACCAAACCCACCCGAACCGAGAACACGCTTGGTTTGGTAGCGTCCAGCTAGGAGGTTATTTTGGGGTCGGTACTCTACCGATGTGCCATCAGAGTCTGCACCTGCTGTTGGGTTCCAAATTGCTGTGGCATCTTCTTGAGATAAATCGGTTTGTGGTATCGGTATAGTTTTGGTGTTAGCGCTGGAGGTGGTTTCGTTTTTTTCCTTCAACAACGCCTGTAACAGGGCTAAGTTCTGTTCCTGTTCTTGAGCTTTTGCTTCAATTTTGCGGCGCTCTTGCTCTGCTTTTATGCTCTCCTGTTTAGCTTTGTAACCGGTGTAAGTCATTACACCAGTACCCGAAAGGATTAATGCCAACGCAGGTGCCACGACAGGTATCCATCCTGAGTTGAGAAATAGCAGGTAGGATGTTCCTACCAAAATACCTAAAGCAATACTCTCAGACAGTACTAACTGTCGAGTGTTGCGGCTTACCCCAACTAACACGCCCCCTATTAGTGTCCAACCCCAAAGCCACAAGCCTTCTGTCCACTCAGACCAAAACCAAAACTGTCCTCTTCTCTCTCCAAGTGCGCCATTGAGCAGTTGACTCACGATTTGACCATGTATCATGACTCCTTGCATATGCTTGCTTTCTTTTTGAGCAAAACTGTAGGGTGTTAAGAAGTCATCATCTTTGATACTAGGAGCATTCATACCGATTAGGACAATCCGGTCTTTGACCAAGTCTGGTTCAATCTCCTCATTCAGAACCTTAGTTAAGGTAACGGTATCGGCAAGGTGATCAGCAGAGCGGTAATTCAATAAAATTTGGTAGCCTCCCGTATCCCCCTTTTGGTAACCTCCAGCAGTAGGAGATATCTTTTTATAGACTGTTTTTCCTAGCTTGATCTGTTTTCGGGAGATGTTTTCGGGCTTGATTCCCCGCTGTTCCAAATAGCTTCGGGCTAACTGAAAGCCGAATGATAATCTGGTGGTGCAACCCACGATGCTGGTATTATCACTGGTATTGTCAAAAAATAATGGAGCCCGCCGGACGATTCCATCGGGATCTTCAAGTAGATTAACAAAGCCTACACGATGCTGAGAAATTTTTGGGGGGGCTGCAACACTGGATGCTTCTGATTGACCCCGATAGCAAATTGGAATTATGCGATCGCTACTTTGCAGTAGTTCAGAAAATTCGCCATGACCCGGTTCTACTGGACTGTCTCGAAAGATATCGACACCAATGACAGCGGGTTGATGTTGCTCCAGCTTCTGTAATACCTCATACATTACAGCATCTTTGATTGAAGACCCTCCTGGAGCTGTTGTGCCTTTTAAATCTGGCTCAGTCACCTCTACTACTAAGAGGCGGTCATCCGGTGGTAAAGCTGGTCGCAGCTCTATCATCCGGTCGAAAGCCTTTAACTCAAAAAACTGCAACATTCCTAGGTGCTTAGACCCTAGCATTAAACCAGTTACGGCCAAACTCCCTATCAATGCTGGATTTATCCCAACATATTCCCCCAAGCGTTTCAGCCGCGACCAAGCTTTCGTCGGTTTTGGGGGCGGGGGGGAGGGATTTTCCGCCTGGGGGCTAAGTTTTGAGTTGTTTGGTGACTCTTCTGTGGCCACTTTTACCAGCTGAGCACTCATATATAATCATTATCACTAGAAATAATCACCCTTGATGTTCACCCTTGATGATTCTATTAATCATACGATTAACAGTTTAATCACCCTGTAGAGTAGTGACTCATTCCTTGATTCTTAGCCCTGATCTAAGTCCGAAAGGTTGCTCTGAATATTTTCCCGATCGATTTAATCGATTGAGCAGAAGCAATGGAAGCGAAGTTGCTTACACTACCATTTTGCTTTTTTTTGCTTAGGAAGCAAGTCGTGATTATTCTGTCAAGCTATCAATCGGAGCATATTAAATTTGTCTTCAAGTTCGCCGTGGTCAACCACCCTTATCCCAATTGTTGATGCCCACCTGACTAATATCTTGGGTAATTCCACATTGACAGTTTTGACGGCAAAAATTTGCACTTAGCCTATACAAACAGCTTCCTGTATTTTATATCAACCATCAGTGGATAGTATTTATCCCAGATATCGGCAAGCTTTACTACTCACAGGATACCCTACTACGAACGTTCCTGTTTTTGATTGCTTTATCCACACTATTCGGTTCAATCCCTGGTTGATATTTCCTACAGGCGCACTACTAATCTACACCATCATCAACCCTGCCAACTGATCATCCCACCATGACCTAAGTGGTTCATAGGTAGGATGAATCGTAGGGCTTATTGATTACGTAGTCTTTATCAGAGACAAACGTTGGTCAGGTATTGAGGTTACTCACCCCCGGATTCATCCGTTGGGTTTGTACTACTCCCTTCTGACACAACTAGCGAGATTTTTGGGAGATATGTCTAAATTTGTCAATATTTATCCATAAAACCAACCCCTAGAGCCAAACAGGTTTTCTAGCGGGGCAGAAGTTTACCGGAAACCCACGGCGGCTTGCCAGACAAAGGCTAGCAGCAAGAAGAACACAGGGATGACTGGTAGAACGTCCACCACTGGACCAAAAATAGAGTAAGCTTCGGGTAATGTTCCTAACAGGAGTGCAGCTTCCATATCTTAAATCTTCCTTTCCAACACAGATTTAATAATTGACATGTATCTTAACATGAAGTGAACAGCCAATGAGCAAATTGTGTAGTGAATTGATCACTTAAGATGGCTGCCCTGATCGCTTGAGTAAACCGAATTAGCTCAGTCACATTGTGGTGAGAGAGTAACATATAGCCTAGAGATTCACGCGATCGCACTAAATGGTTCAGATAAGCACGACTGAAATTCTGACAGCAATAGCAAGGACAACTGGCATCTAAGGGGGAAAAATCTTCCCGAAACCGGGCATTTTTCAAGTTCCAGCGTTCCCCCTGCACTAAGGCAGTACCATGACGTCCCAGGCGAGTGGGAATAACGCAGTCAAACAAGTCTATGCCAGATGCGATCGCTAAAACCATTTCCCTGTAGGTACCGACCCCCATCAGATAACGAGGCTTATGCCATGGCAGTAATGGAGCGGTTGTCTCGACAATTTGGTGAATCAATTCAGCTGGTTCCCCCACACTGACACCACCAATGGCATAACCTGGTAAATCCAACTCGACCAAGGATTCGGCAGCCTTTTGACGCAAATCTAGGTACACTCCACCCTGAACTATACCAAACAAAGCTTGTTGATCAGGGCGATTGTGGGCAACAATACAGCGTTTGAGCCAGCGATAGGTTCGTTGAGTTGCTAATTCCACCTCAGTTCGCTCAGCTGGATAGGGGGGACACTCATCAAATGCCATGATCACATCTGCTCCCAAGGCATGCTGAATTTCCATACACCGTTCTGGGGTTATATCAATCATCCGCCCATCCCGAGGAGATCGAAAGGTCACACCCTCTTCGGTAATAGTACGGAGCTGACTCAAGCTAAACACCTGAAAGCCACCAGAATCAGTCAAGATTGGTCCGTGCCAACCCATAAATCGATGCAGCCCACCCGCTTGTTTAATGATGGCTTCTCCCGGTTGCAGATGGAGATGATAGGTATTAGCCAAAACCATTTGGGCCCCAGCTACCTCTAACTGGGCTGGTGTTAGAGTTTTTACCGTTGCTAGGGTGCCTACTGGCATAAACCTGGGAGTTTCCACCACACCATGGGGGGTCACAAACACCCCAGCTCTTGCTTTAGTGTGGCTACAGGAAGCCTGACATTGAAATGAAAAATTAATTTTCTGTTGATTCAAGTTGATCTAGGTCTTGAAATATCGTTAACTAGACGATAGCGTCTAATTCAGTTAACCCAGGTGAAACTCTTGCGTCTTTGATATTGTGTATTCGATGCATCCAACTTGAAGCAAGCCAATACTTATACCCTTGAATTTCATTTATCAACCTGTAACCTGTAACCTATAACCTATAACCTTCTAACCTTCTAACCTTCTAACCTAAAAAGGACAATCTCCATCATCATCAATTTGCACATCCCATTTCGCGCTTAGAACCTGTGTGACCATAGCTTCAAGGGCTTCTGCCTGAAGTTGCTCAACACACTCTTGTTGTAAGGGATTCAACAGGGGAATTAGCCGCAACTGACGATTTTCGCTAATTAGGTCAAAGTAAGCTTCTTGCTCTGGAGACTGACTCAGTTGTAAATAGTCAAAACTATGGACATTGATGTAAAGTGTCCGATTGGCAATCAGGGTGGAGCAATGGGGATCAGCAAATACTTCCTGAACTAACCCTTCCCCCTGGTTCTTTAGCTGACCATCGAGAGTGTGGATGTAACGGACGCAACCTAAATCACCAAGCAAGCGTTTCATATCTCGCTTGTTGATGATAATGCCAGTTTCAATGATGCAAGGAGCTGGGAGTTGGTGTCTAGATTGGTGGTGACTCATGGATAAAAGCCTATAATGCTTTTCAGGGCTGATATTGACATGCAACTGGTTAATTTAATTGATTGGCGAGGCAACCCTAAAGGTTAAACCAATTGATGAGAACACAGCTACGGCAACGGGTTAAAACCAACAATAAAGGTTAATGGTGTTAGGTTTTGGGTTAATGGTTATCGGACTTTATACCTAATCTAAGCATGCTTAATTGTTAATACAAGGGTATAAGCATGTAAGCGTGCGGCGTTGCGCAGCAACAGATAATTCCAATAGATGCAGGGAATAATCGCGTGTTAGGTGTTTATCTTTAAATAGTTCACAGTCAACTAGTCAAATCTAGACAACTAGATTACTCCTTATTGAGTAAACACCAACAGCTTATACCCCAAATGGGATAAACCCATTGCCAACTACTTTTCGACCAAGGAATGTTGATTGAGCCGTTTTGGTCGGCACGAACTAACTAGATTAGCAGCCCGTTGCTGTTGAGACCTAAGCCATAGGGTGAGGTAACTTGCTGCTTATAACAACAGCTTATGACACAATACTATCTCAATCTTTCGATGGTGCTCAAAGGAAAATTCAATAAATTTCAGTAACACCAGTTACCCATGAAGTATTTCACTGGACAACAATTTAGGCAATGGGGACGTCAACTTTTCCGTTCATTGAGTAGTGCTGTAACTTTTTATACTATTATCCCCCTACCAGCTAGCTGGGGAATGGAGTTTCGGGGCATTGCCCGTTGGGCACCGATCATCGGATTGCTGATTGGGGGAATACTGATAATATTAGACATCTTATTGCAACAGTTGGGGATGCCAGCACTTACTCGCTCTGTTGCAGTTGTGGTCAGCTGGCTTGCCCTGACTGGAGGATTACACTTAGATGGGGTGATAGACACAGCTGATGGTTTAGCAGTTCCAGATCCCCAGCGCCGTTTAGATGTAATGGCAGATAGTGCTACAGGAGCCTTTGGGGCAATGGCAGCCTGTACTCTATTACTGATCAAAACCGCTGCCCTAACTGATATCGGGGCTTATCGGTGGGCAGCTTTGATGGGAGCAGCTGCTTGGGGACGCTGGGGACAAGTAGTAGCGATCGCATTTTATCCCTATCTCAAACCCACCGGTAAAGGGGCATTTCACAAACCATGGATACGTATTCCCCAAGATATTCTCTTGGGATTATTCGTTGTCTTAAGTTTATCTCTAGTGCCAGTGTTGCTAGATCCCACAAATACTTGGTTATCCTTAACCATGGCCATCGGAGGATGTGCGATCGCTCTACTGACTGGCGGCTGGTTTCACCGCCAGCTGGGGGGACATACTGGAGACACTTACGGAGCAGTGGTGGAATGGACAGAAGCCCTGTTTCTGTGCTTACTGACCCTGATCCTTAACTAATTACTTTTACTAATTCTTTGTCAAAGACGACCTGTTAGTTTATCGAGTACTTACCGACTCGACCACTAACCCCCTAAATTGGTTTAAGTCTGGTTATCTTTAATCTGAACTTGCCACCGCCGGTTGAGCCAAAGGCACGCACCCTGATAATGTACTCATCTGTCTCAGTGATGCGAGCAAATAACAAGGAGTTAGTACTGCCATCGGGTCCATCATCATTTTCCGCTACCATAGAACCGTCAGAAGCGATCACAGAGATCATCGTGTCAAAGTTGTCTGAGATCAGGTCAATGGCAACTTGGTCTCCCGCATCAAGAGTTACTACATAGTCTCGGGCAAAGCCACCATCCCCGATCGGAATATCTTTCTGAGTCAGGGTGTCAACAATTTCTTTGCTATGAGAAATCGGCTGCGGATTGTACAGGTTTTGTGCTCTGACTACCGGTGCAGTTACGCTCGTTGCCAACAACGTTGCTGCCACAGGCATAACCCAGCTAAACCAAGCAGCAAAAGCTTTACTCATTTAAATATATCTTTACGTTAGTAACATTTCTAACACTGTACCCTAAGCCCCTTAAAAAAGGAGGGTCGTGTCGAGTATGGGTCTAAAACAGACCCAGGCTATCCCCTGACGATACAACTAGGTTACTTTACTACTGACGGGATGTCTCACCGCCAAATTTATGATATTTTCCGTACTTTACTCTAGTTATTTTAGCGAATGCGATCGCTATTGCCACCTCACTTCGACATCACCAACTTTATCCAAGAATTAAAACCTTCGAGTCAGGTCTCCTCTCTCCTCAAAAAAACCGCCAATTTCTGACATCAAACTGAGGGTATTTAACTCAATAGTTACTTCGGAAGAGATTTTTTTAACTAGACCTTGTCAATGATTAATTTATCCTATATAATAGTGATATAGGAAGAGTTAAAACAAAAGAGAAAAATGAACAAGTGTGTTTGTACTACCGAAGCAGCATCTCTCTTAGGTATTTCTTCTCGGCGATTGCGCCAACTTCTAGAGAAGGGTCGGGTTCGGGGTGCCTATAAAAGCGGGAAATTCTGGATTATTCCCTTGTTTAACAATCTCCCGCAAATCACCAAGGGCACTAGAGGACCAAAAGGGAAATGGCGCACTAATCGTGCTCCGGCTATAGCTAAGATCAATGTCAACCGCAATAACATTGGCTCGAATATCCACAAAAGCCCCGAAGAACGGAAGCCAGTGATTTCCGTAAAACGCAGCGGCAACAATATATACGGCAACCAAGTAGAAATCCTTGGTCCGTGTCGGATTGTCTATAATCCCGATAACCCACTATCTTGTGGAGCTCGTCTATGGATCGAGACTTTCAGTGATGTCCACTTCATTGGTGGCAGTTTCCCGGCCACTAGCTAATGGTGGATTTTGGAGCGTCCGCTCACCATAGCGCAATAATCGTTGGATCGTTTCCAGACGGTTGTCCCATACCTGAACTTGATACGGTTGCTCAACCGATTGTCCAAACATCCACGTTTGAAAGCGAGTACGGAAGGATGACATGGACAATTGTGCTGATAGCAAGCTCATCATGGATGGCTTGTCGGCTAGTCGATTCAGCAACAGGGAGAGGGTATCGGCTTGTTGTCCCCAGTCTGAAAGGTCTGGTTCCCCAATTACTATTTGATTATTTGCTAACATAAAACTCCATTCCTGTTGCAGAGCCTGATAACGTTCTGCTGCAGCTAGGAACGGTTGACGGTAAGGTACTTGTACTTCAGTGGTAGGCTCTTGTTGTCCTTGAGTGCGAGTCAAGATGCCCCTGAGATTATCATTGAGATTTTCTACTGCAAATAGGGCATAGCCAGGAGCTGGTAAATCTCGCAGCAGTTGAATTTGGTCAACAGCTACAATATCGGGCAAATTCAATAGGCGAATTCCTGGCAAAACTAAGGCTGAGCTTAGGGAGGATTTAGTTAGCCATGGCTGGGCTAATTTTTGTAACTCTTCCGTTTCCAACGCATAAGTCATCGGTACCATCAGGTCAATCTCACCCCGAGACGCCCAATCTTCCCAGTTTTGTTGGATTTTTTGCAATCGGTCTTCCCTAGGCATGGGAAATACAGCAGCAGAGATAATCAACTCGGGACGTTTCTGCCGCAGCATTTGTGACACTGACTTGACTAAAGTGTCGATTTGCTCTATACGAAAATCTGTCCACTGTCGCCATAAGTTCTGATTCTTTGGGTCAATCTCAATGGGGTCAACACCGGTCAATTCCTGGAACTGTTCACGGGCGGCCTTACCATAGCCAAAGGTATGACCAGCTTTGGGGTCTTGAAACGGGTAGCGAATATAGTCGAGCTGAATCCCATCCACTTCATAGTTGCTGGCTATCTCTTCCAATAGCTTGGTTAGATAATCCCGCACTTCCGGATTAGCGGGGTCAAGAAAAGCCTTTCTAGTTCTCTTGTGAAACACACGTTTTTCGTTATCCAAGATTGCCCAGTCTGGATTCTTGGATAGCACTGGTCCGAGATAGTCTGCTGGTTGATCCAAAACCGCATTGTGCCGCTGGTTAGCTGCAGCAAACATCCAAACCCAAGCGTGCAATTCCATCCCTCGCTCATGGGCTAACTTCACTGCTGCTTTTAGGGGATCCCATCCCTCAACCAGGGGATTTTGCTCTGGTGCGATCGCACTCGGGTAAATCGTATAACTAGCGTTAACCGTTTCAAAAAAGATGGTGTGAAAACCAGCTGTAGCCAATTTGTCAAAAATCTTAGCTAAATCTTTTTCAGACTTGGCTTTAACAATAGTACCCCGGTCTAGCCAAATGGCTCGAATCTCTGACTGGGCTAGTTTACGATCAGTTGGGTAGTTTTCCCATAGGGTATTTCGTGCTGTCATCCACAGCTGACTTGCCTTTTGATACTCTCTGCGAGCCACTGCTCGACGGAAGTTTTCCAAACCCACTCTGGCCTGATTCAATGCCTCAATAGCTGAGTCAGTAGCTGAGTTAGTTTCATTCGTTTTACCCTCAGAGGTTTCCTCGGAAGTTTCCGACACTTGCTTAGCACCAGCAGTGACAAATTGTTCGATAGCAGCACCTGTAGATAAATTCAGATTACTGTTAGCTGCATCGGCTCTTAGCAAAGCACTTTCAAACCGACCAATCAGATTTTCTAACTCCATCTCCATTGCAGTAGCTTGCTTTAGGGTTCGAATTCGTCTTCTATATCGCGGTGGTGGGGCTTTTGCTGGCTTGGGTGACGGAGCTAATCGGGAATTAGTAGGCTTGGCTGAAGCATCTGTGTTATTGCCAGACTCTGCATCTTCTGTTTCCACCTGTTTCTGGGCAATAGTGGTGTCGATATCCCGACAATGTTGTGGAGAGTGATCAGAGGATTCAGACGATGTAGATGAATTAGTGATGAGTTGGACATCAGTGAGATTGACATCAGTGACTTGGACATCATAGCGACCAAGAGCCGCTCGTAACCAAGCACTATCGACCTCCGCCGGAGCTACCCGATCGATACCCCAGCGCCAACCAAAAAACGTAGCATTATTAGAGGTTACTACAGCAGGGGGCTTGTCAACCTGACTCCAGACTGCAACAGTAGTGGAATTAAGATCAGCAGGAATAAGAGTGCCCCCCTGGATGATACCTGTAATTCCAGTATCCTGCACCCATGTTTGGTTACTGTCTGGGGAAGGATGGAGGATAGAGGGTTGGGTCATCGCAAACCCCCAATAGGCACCCAAAAGCTCACGCAATTGTTTGCGGATGTCAGGTTTGGAAAGTAACCCAGTAGGACCGCTAACAATAACTTTTCCTCCTTGTGCGATCCATTCCTGTAACGCTTGGAATTGTTTGGGGTGGAGGAACTCGACATTGGGCAAAAATAGCAAGTTAGTGTTCTCGAAGTCAGAGGCTTTCTTAACGTCAGTCAAGTCAACAATACAGTAGTTAACTCCAATTGAATGTAAGCGTTCGGTAATTCCAGACCAATGCCCTTGATTATCCAGACTCTTAACTACTCCCAGTTGCACCGTTTCAGCTCTAGCAGCTGGTAACCATGGTAGAGAATTGAGCAAAAGCCCAATCAAGGTACTAACTACAATAGTCTTGGGCTCGATAGGATTAGATTTGACTCTGGTTAAATCTCCGATCAAGGGGGTTAGCTGCTTGGACAAAGAGCACTGCCAATTGGAACTACTATCGCTACTCCTGAACACCGTTCACTCCTTAAAATTAGTTATCAAAATCTTAACCTCTGTTGGTAATTAACAAGGTTAGCGAGAAGTGCGGATTTAGATCACACAGATGGTGGCAGGTATTGGTTCAATTGTAGTTTATGACTGGTATAACCCATACGGGATATCATCTCAGCTAATTCTAGCCGAGATGAAGGGAATAGTTTTACCATCAATGATTACTTTTCTTTAGTTGATGATTCACATAACTACGAAGAACGTTATTAATTGATGATTGATAGCCTTTTCCTTGACTTTTAAACCAGTCTATGATGTCACTATCTAAGCGAATAGAAATCGCTTTTTTAGTAATTGGTTTAACCATTTTGGCATTTTCCCAAAAATGATCGTCTAACTCAGGTATATCTGAAGTATCAATTTCAGAGTCAGGAATATTTTTGATTTCTTCAAGTCGTTTGGGCGAGATACTCATAATACTTTCTCTTTTCCTTAGGGGTAGCTTTTCGAGCAGAAATTAATCGAATTTTACTGTTTCTTTCGGTGTGGGCTACGGTGACAATGACAACGCCTTGTATGGCACCGATGCTGATTTCTCTGATTTCATCATAATCGTATCGTTCATCAATTGAAGTAAAAACGATTCCAAAGAATATTTCCTGTGCTTCTTCAAAGCTGATGCCATGTTTTCGCTGATTTTGTCGGTTTTTGTTTTCGTCCCATTCAAATTCCATTAAATTGTATATACGTTTTGTATATACAATAACTTTAACATAAAATTTAGTTTTTTTCTATCCTACTTTCCGGGAAATGGTATATGGACGCGATCGCATTCTAGGGTAAGCGCAAGAAAACATTGCCCATAGTCTGCATTGGCTAGATATGCTGATTGCTGATTGCTGATTGCTTACCTAGGGAGTAGGAGTATGAAGTAAGGTGAAGAAAATTGGATGGCTCTGATAATTATTAAAAACGCTATAATTACTGATAAGGAAATATATAGCGTTTGTGTTTGAGATGTAAATCTTTATGGTTTTTTTTCTTGGAAAATAAAACTCCGAATCTCTTTCCCCTTTTGCCTCTTTCAGCAATTCCTGTGTTTACAACCCAGATCCAAACGCTATAAACCCTACCGAAATTAATATCCTGGATAGGTTGGGTATCTCCCATGAAAACTAATAAGCATCGGTCAGTGTGTGGGAAATTAAAGCAGCAGTTAAATAACAGAGTTAAACGCTGGTTTAATTCCCCTAAAAATGGTCATAGCAGCACCACACAACCAATAGCTGTTAATGTGGCAGAGCCTTATGCTCCCTACAAACCTCCCTCAACTACTCAGCCACCTAACCACAGCAACGGCGTAGGTAATAATACCTGGCTCCCTGGTTATCGGCTACAAAACGGTAAGTACACTATCGAAAAAAAACTAGGAGAAGGTGGGCTGGGTATTACCTATTTAGCCCGAAATAATAAAACAGGCGATCGCATTGTTATCAAAACTATCGGTAATGATGCACTCCGCCAAAATAATTTATTAGAATATTGGAAAATTTTCGCCAACGAAGCGGTAAAGTTAGCCCAATGTAGCTGTGGGAATCCTCATCTAGTTAGCTTATGTGAAGAAATCATCCGAGAAGGTGAATTGCCTTGCCTAATCATGGAATACATCGAGGGGGAAACCTTGTCGGCTCTGGTGAAACGGCAGGGTGTGCTTTCGGAAGAGAAAGCCTTGCTTTACATCCAGCAAATTGGTAGCGCCCTGTGGGACATTCATCAGCAAGGGTTGCTCCATCGGGATGTTAAACCTAATAACATCATGGTTCGGAACGATGGTTCTGGTGCGGTGTTGATTGATTTGGGTATTGCTACTAAGTTTGTCCCTGGGGTTACCCAAACTCATCTGTGTGGGCGGACTCCAGGCTATGCTCCTCTGGAACAATATGAGTGGCGGTCGCAACAGGGTCCCTACACTGATGTTTATGCTTTGGCCGCTACCTTGTATGTGCTCTTAACTGGAAAGAAACCAGTATCAGCTGATGACCGGATTGAGGGAGCTGTATTACCACCACCAAAGGATTTGAATCCCAAGATTAGCGATCGCATAAATCAAGCCATTCTCCATGGTATGAATTTGGTGGCTAGGGATCGGCCTCAGTCTATACCAGAATTTTTAAACTTACTGGGTATTGAATTACCAAACGATAATAGCACAAATAGCACCAATAATCAACAACAGACAACCGCTCACGTTGGAGACTTTTATATAGAACGTCCTCAAGATGCTGAGTGTTATCAAAAGATTTCACAACCAGGAGCGCTAATTCGGATTAAAGCACCGAAGCTGATGGGTAAAACCTTACTCAGTCATCGGATTCTTGATTATGCTAAGTCTAGGGGTTATCGCACGGTTTATTTGAATCTTAATGAGTTTCCTTGCCATGACTTGGATATATTTTTACAGTCTTTTTGTGTGCGGGTTGCTCAAAAATTGAAATTGCCCAATCAGTTGCAAAATTATTGGGAAGATATTTTTTTTACCAGTGAAGTAAAGTGTAGCACCTAC
>NZ_JAAHHW010000066.1 GCF_010692325.1 Moorena sp. SIO3I8
CATGAAGGATTTTTTTGGCTGGTGCGTGTCCATTCCGGCTAATTGCTTCGAGTCTTTGCCTTTGCTCTGTACTCAGTGCAATCTTGTCCCGTCTTCCTCTACCCATGGTTCTCACCGCTCCCTGGCTTTATTACACTATTTTAACATGGTCACTCCACTACAGAACTTTTACAAAGATGAGCTGCACCCGATGGGGAGTGGTGGCGCGATCGCGTTTTTAATGGTGTTATCGAACTTATGGAGATAGTCAAGTATGCAATTTTTAAAGCCTAAGTCTAGCAGAAAAGATACAAATCAACTTATCTTTGACATTGCCGAGTATAACAGAGATAGGGACAGAAATGAAATCTATCGTAGATTAAGCTCTTTGAATTTGTATTCACCAGTTGTGAGTAGCAAGGTTGAGATGAAACCTGGTGAGAAGTACACTATTACTGAGGGCATGAACCTAGAGCTTCCTTCCGTAACTATTCAATCGCTTCAGTTAGTCCTGTTTTTTATCAATAAGAATGATAGGAGGCTTGGGGATCGTTTCATCATGGTGAGTGTTGCTGAAGCCTTCGACATGATTGAGAAAACCAATGACTTCCAAGGTCTTTTATTTTACAATGACCAAGAATCCTATTTTGGAATTTTGCGCCAATACTTTAATCGGATCAGAAGGGATTTTTTTCCGAAAGAGCCGGAAAAGTTCATGGTTCCTCCAGGTCATAAAATTGTAATGGTTGTTCCTGTAAAGCAGGCAACCATTCAGGCGTTGGAATCAGGCATTTACATTGTAGATTTTGGACAGTACTGCAATAGTGTTCAAGTTTTCGCGGAAATTGACAAACTTAATGAGTCCTCAAAACCTGTAAGTATTATTTGGATTATTCAATATGATTTCATTGCCTATTTGGAATCTACTGGAGGTATTGCCAGTTTTCTAGTAAATCTCAGTAAACTGATCAGTTATAACCCTCATTCCAGAACTATTGTTATTCCAAAAAACGCAATTTTTAAAGCATCTTTTCGGGATTCGCTTATTCAGTTAGGAGCGCACATATTTTCATCAGGATATAATGATAGTTGTTTCGTGGAAGTACATAAGCCTGATGGCTCAATTACAGTTGGGATGGGCGGAAAACCATTCAGTTAAATGAAAACCTATGGGTTTAGTCAGAGATAGGAAAGTTAAGTCAATTGTTATGGTCTTAAGTCGAATATGGATGGGGTGAGGCGGGGTGAGGAATGGAATGGAATTCTCCTAGGTCGCCGCTATGGGATTGACCGTTCGCGAAGCGTTGGGCTTTGCCCGAAAGGTCACGCTACGCGATCGCATTTCCCTAGGTTTAAATTCTCAATTGATTATAAATAGTCAGTTTACCGACCTGGGACTATGGCCTGTTGTCAAACTCGTTGTATCCTAAACAATAAGCGATGGCAGGGTGCATTAATGAATCGAGTCAACTTAAGTAATCAGCAATGGGAGAGGTTACCAGAACACTATCGAAAGTGGGTGCATCGTGGCAACATGGTTTTATCGGTGGCAAAAAGCCGGGATAGCGATCGCTCCAGCGTAACGCACCGAACCTGTAAAGACACCCACAGCAAAGGATAGATGACTGAATTCCAGATTCGCTTAGCTAAAATTTCAGATGTAGAACCTATCTTGGCTTTCTGCCAATATACGTGGGAAAATCAAAAAGATTACATGCACTTAGTATTGGAGAAACGGATTAACAATCCTGAAAATAAAGTTTTTGTAGTTACTCTTGATGATATCCCTGTGGCGATGCAGCAAGTCGTTATTTTGTCAAAACAGGAAGCTTGGCGAAGTTCTTTGAGAGTAGATCGTCGCTATCGACGGCGAGGTTTATCTAAATTATTAGATTCCCATACAAATAAGTATTTATCTAAAATAAATGTTCCTATATTACGTTACTGTGTCTTGTCTGAGAATGAACTAATGTTGAAAATTATCTCTCGCCGAGGAGATAAAAAACTAGATAGTTATAGTGTTTATAAAGCTGATGCTGATACTGTTACTTCATATACCAACCAATTAATTCAATTAGATCTGAAACATTTTGATGATATTTGGTCTTTAATGATTAGAAAAAAAATATTATATAAAAAAAAAAGTTTTTACACACAATTAATTCCTAAATGTCAAACTATTACTCCTGAGTTAGTAAAAGACTGTCTGCTTGGGGGAAAAGTTTTCGGATTAATACAAAATGAAAGATTACGAGGTATAGCTATTCAAAGTTACTCGGAACTTTCAGAGGAAGAGTTTTATATTGGTTATCTTCATGGAGAGCCAGAAATCTTGACAGTGCTTCTGTGTGAATTATGCAAATTAGCCTATTCTTTAGGTAAGTCAGTGGTTAGAGGTATTTTTCCGTTGAATGATATTTTCGGCGATGCTCTTTCCCAAGCTGCTTTTCAAAGAATAGATCAAGCTGAAGCAGGGATATATCGCTCTTCTTTAAAAATTAAGAATTAAGAATTAAGAATTAAGAATTAAGAATTAAGAATTAAGAATTAAGAATGCATCAGGGCTGTTTCATTCTAAATTGCCATATTTTATGCATTGACGAGGATAGGTCGTTTCAACATTCGATAATTCAGGTATGCGATGACTGAAAGCCTGTAAAATCCTTACCTATATCCAGAATAAAATAACCCTAGTGAATGCATAATTAAGAATTAATAATGTAGAAGGTAGAAGACAAAAGGTAGAATTAAATTATAAATTATAATTTATAAATTATTAATTAGTAGGATAGAATAGGGTTATCAGCTCTGGTAACAGTTTTTCCTATGGTTCAGCAGCTTCAGCCCACCACCGATGACATCTTCTATCCCGAAAGTGACGGCAAACCCTTGGCGGACAATACCCTTCAATTTGAACTAATTACCACCATTAAGTATGGCCTGGAAGCCCTATTCAAAGATGACCCTAATGTGTTCGTTGCCGGGGATTTGTTGTGGTATCCAGAACAAGGACAACCCAAAATCAACCAAGCCCCGGATGTGATGGTGGTTGTGGGTAGACCGAAAGGGCATCGGCGTTCCTACAAAACCTGGGTTGAAGATAACACTAAGAATGAAGAATGAAGAATGAAGAATGGTGAATGAAGAATGGTGAATGAAGAATGGTGAATGAAGAATGAAGAATGAAGAATGAAGAATGGTGAATGAAGAATGAAGAATGGTGAATGAAGAATGAAGAATGAAGAATGAAGAATGAAGAATGAAGAATGAAGAATGAAGAATGAAGAATGAAGAATGAAGAATGAAGAATGAAGAATGAAGAATGAAGAATGAAGAATGAAGAATGGTGAATGGTGAATGGTGAATGGTTAATGGTTAATGGTTAATGGTGAATGGTGAAGGCAGAATGGTGAATTCAATTCTCAATTCTTAATTCTCAATTCTTAATTCTTAATTCTTAATTCTTAATGAACTATAAGTCTCAAGAATCTCGATACAATTTGCGATCGCACCCAAATGAGCAATTTCATAACCATGGGTATTTTGAGTAGGAAAACTCAAGCAAGCAGCACGAGCAACATGACCAAACTTCATGGCGATCGAAGCATCAGAGCCAAAACCATCAATAACCGCCAACTGAATCGGTACCTCACAACTTTCTGCCGCTTGTTGCAATTCCCGATTTAACCCTTCATCGTACATGCCATAATTATCTTGAGAGAGCAACACTGGTGCTGGTCCATCTTCGATGGGATACTCCGCAGACAACGGACAAATTTCCAGAGCAATCAACGCATCTAGAGATTGATTTTGGGTAAAATACAAAGCCCCAATTGCCCCGACTTCCTCCTTTGCTGATGCCACCAAATAGGTATCAACTGCTGGAGTTTTCAACCGTTGGGCTAAGCTTAGCAAAATCGCCACGGATGCCTTATTATCCAGGGTATAGCTAGCAATATAATCCTTAAGGCGCACAGGTCTCTTACGATGTTTACCAACCACCATACGAGTGCCTGGACGCACCCCAGCCTCTGCCAATTCTGTAGCACTACATTTAGTTTCAATCCAGGCATCTTGCCAACGTAGAGGAGCATCATCCTGCAACGCTTTTTGGGGAGATTCATGGGAAACATGACGTGAGCCAAAGGAGAGAATACCGCTAATGGTATAGTTATCCCCCAACAGCTCCACCACACCCTCACCATAAACCCAAGGAAAAGAACCCCCCAACCGGCGCACTTCCACCCGTCCTGCGTCACCAATCCGTTTAACAATCGCACCAATTTCATCTTTATGAGCAGTAATCGCAATGGGACTGGCACCAGCATCCTTACCAGGGATTTTAGCAATTACATTTCCCGCCCGATCCTGCCAAGTTTCCACCCCTAAAGCTTGAAACCGATGCAGTAACAATTGGTCAATTTCCCCTTCCGCACCACTAGGGGAATGGTGCATAACTAACTCTTCTATGGTTTTGAACAGTTGGTTGTAATTGTTAGTCATTGTTGGGAAGAGGGAGTAGGGAGTAGGGAGTCGGGAGTAGGGAGTCGGGAGTCGGGAGTAGGGAGTCGGAACCCACCCCTAACCCCTCCCAGGAGGGGAACGGGAGTCGGGAATCGGGAGTCGGGAATAGTAGGAAAGAAAACCTAGGATTTTTTGATGTTATGATAACTCAGAATTGGGTTTCATGATCTAATTGAAAACGGTATCTAGAGGGAGCTTCGGAACAGGTAATAGTAGGAAAAAACTCCTAGTATTTTTTGATGATAGTGGTAAAGATGTAGTGATTTAGGCGTTGGTCTGGTCAAGGTTTCGGGAGCTAAAGTCAGGAATTGTATAGCACTACCAGGATTTTTACCGATTCCCGACTCCCGACTCCCGATTCCCGATTCCCAATTCCCGATTCCCGATTCCCGATTCCCGATTCCCGATTCGCGCATTCTAAATTCTAAATTCTAAATTCCCGATCCCCTCTTCCCTATTCTCTTAGAACCTATTCCTAAAGCCCCCAAAGCAAATAGACCTAAAGCCATTGCTGGTTCAGGAACATTAGTTGGGTGTGGATGGTTATTAGCTGGGTGTGGATGGTTATTATCTGGGTGTGGATCGTTCAATGCTGATAGGGCTA
Source organism: Moorena sp. SIO3I8 (assembly GCF_010692325.1). GTDB lineage: Bacteria > Cyanobacteriota > Cyanobacteriia > Cyanobacteriales > Coleofasciculaceae > Moorena. The sequence continues at coordinate 5,108 of NZ_JAAHHW010000066.1, forward strand.
AATCCGCAATGATTCGATAAACACCAGTGGTTGGATGTTGTAAATCCCAGAATAAAAACTCTTCGGGATTCTCACATACAAATTGTGCTGGTATATTCAGACAAGGAGTAGTGACATTGGTGAAACCAAATTCCTTCGGCTGAGCCAGAATTTCCTTAAATATAGAATTAACATCAACCGGGATGATATTGACATCTGAGTCGGCAGTCTGACTGAATTGATCCAGTAGTTCAGACAAACCAGAATTATGGTCTTCTATCAAGGTGTTGAGGGCATCGGTAGTACCAGGAACACGTCCATCAACTCCCAGAGCAATGGGCGTATTGCCCAAATCTGGCAAGTTAACGACCATAATAGTCTTAGCCCCAACATCAGTCAGGTCTTGGAGTGCATCTGACAAATTTGCCAAGGTGGTGTCAGTTTCTGTAAATGGTTCAAAAGTGCCTTGGTTGGGTAGATAATCATTAGCACCAGCCCACACTATATACAGAGCATCTGGGTCAGCAGACTGACCGGCTTGTATTAGGGGAACAGTAAAGGCATCAATCTGCGGTTGCAATCCTGGTAAAACTTCCAATCCAGAGAAGGGAACAGGGGCAGTTTGTACAGTGCCTGTAGTAGAACCACCAAAAGCGAAGTTAATGCCTTCAGTAGGGATAGCACCTGAGCCAAGAGTGGTAAACAGAGTAGGGTTTAATTCCAAATCCCCTGCAAGATAATCCACCCAGTTGGGACCATTGGAAAAACGTCCCTCAAAATAGGGTGGACTGGGGGGAATTCGCTCTACGGTGGCATTAAACAGATTGCCTTGATCAGAGAGGCTGTCTCCAAAGATATACATCTTGCTAAACAACTCGACAGCATTTGCCCTCAGGGGCAACATTAAAGAGAAAAAGACTAATCCTGTAGCGGCAATTTGTGTCTTCATGATGTTATTTAACTTAATTGCAGATAATTATCTCAGCTCATGTCCGATTTAATACTTATCCTTCTTGGTTGATAGTAAATTGAACCTTGAAAATTAACTAACCATAAGCAATTAGCAATTCAAAATTCAAAATTCAAAATTCAAAATTCAAAATTCACAGGCATCAGATCAACCATTTTAGACGTGATTAACCGGACTTGATATAGCAGTCGCCAGGGCAGGCGCGGACATGACAAAAGTCTCAAACCTAAGTAAGCGCAAGAGTTTGACTTCTGACTTCTGACTTCTGACTTCTGACTTGTGCTATATCATGTCTGCCATTGACACACTTGACCAATCACCACTAATTACTAACCCATGACAATAGCTATTCGTAATTGTGCTTAAGCACAATTAAAAGCTGTTTTCAGCTGTTTTGTATGCACCTAATTCGATGGTTTAGCTTTTGGTGCCCCTGATGGCTGACTGGTTTGAGGTTTAAGAAACAGTGCTTCTTTTGCAGATTGCCCTTCACCCTGAGAACCGAAATACCAAAGCGCTGCTCCTGCTTCAGCACGGGTGACTGGTTTTTTAGGCTGAAACAATATTGTATAACCAAAGACTCGGCGAATATTTGCCAAATCGCCATTTCGGAAATCAGCTAAGACGGCTCGCAATGCTTTCGGGTCAATTTCGGCGGTATCTTTGAAGCCCCAAGTTTCTTTCACTGCTTCAATAGAGGCTTTGGGCAAGGCTTTACGAGTATCGAGAGGCACTTTCCACACCATCAGATTTTCCCTAGTCAATGGTGCATCTGGACGAAACAATACTGCCGTAGAATCGCCACTGAGGGGACTAGGAATTAATCCAGCATCAGCTAATCCCTGAATATAGGGAAAATCAGGATCCGTACGAGGCACATCCTGAAATGCAGGTTGAGTAGTTTTGGATGCTAAACGGATTTGCAATCCTGGACGATTGGCATAGATCCGATTATTCGCATCCATCAGCCAACGGGCATACTGACGGCGGCTTATGGTTTGATTGGGGGCAAACTGAGTACCTTGACTATCAGCATTGGTCTTTGGATTAGCTGTGCCTGGGGTTAAGACTCCCAATTTTGCCAAATCTGCCACATACTTACGCAAATCTCGGGGGACTTTATCCAAGTCAGTAAATTTCTCAGGTTCTCCTGACCTGACCTGAGCTGGCTTACTCGCAACCTCAGAGGGTTGTGTTGGTTTCTGGGGTTGTGTTGGTTTCTGAGGTTGTGTTGGTTTCTGAGGTTGTGTTGGTTTTTGAGCTTGTGTTGGTTTCTGGGATGGTTGTGGTTTCTCAGCTTGTGTTGGTTTCTCAGCTTTGGTATCCTTACCATCCCGGACGTACTGAATATCAAATGTGGTCACACTGCTGTTGGTAGCAACCGCTGGGGGCTTTGATGAGGAGGCAGCGCTCGATTTGCCAGTAGTGGCACGAGAAGGAATCGAAAGGGTAACATCCAAGTCATTACGACGGACGATGAATGTGCCACCATCTTGCTCTTCTGGCTGGTCGAGGACTTCCCAGCCTCCCGACTCAAAGGTCTTTTGGTAAAAGTTCTGAATTAAATTAATTGGGTCAGGGGATGACCAAATCGTCAGCTTACCTGGAGCAGCAGCATCTTTGAGGGGTTCCACTTGTTCCAAGGTTGCTTGTTGATAACGGGGAATCTCAGTGGGGAAGTCTTCTGGCAACGGTACTGACTTCTGTTTCTGGGGAGTACTTTGAGGCTTGTTCGGAGATGGCCGACCCAAGTTTTTGGGTGGGTTATCTTTCAGTGTGGGGTCTGCTCCCAAAGACCGCTGCAAAGCGTCACCTAGGTTAGTGTTGGCGCAGGCACTCAACACACCCAGAAGACAAACCGCTAAACTCGCACGTAGGACAGAGTGTGGAAACAGCACGGGCATTGTCCAACAACAGTACTCACTTCCTAAACTAACGCAAATTCACAAAAGGGCAATCAAGCGTGTTATCCTGGCTGAGTTGCCAAACTAGTAAAGATGTTTAGGGCTAGGGGGGCGGTCATACCCATAAATCTGCCTTACCGTCAATTTAAATGTCAATTTAAATCTTGTATGGATGCACAGAAAAAGAAATTAGCAGCACCGAGTGAATCTTCTGAATCTGTTCAGGAGCAGCAAGCAGATGCTCAGGGTCAACAACAGGCCAAGGGTGGCACGCCATTCTGGAAGCAAGTACAGGAAAATTTCCAAATTATTGCGATCGCACTAGCCTTAGCTCTATTGATTCGAGTATTTGTCGCAGAACCTCGCTACATTCCCTCGGATTCCATGTACCCGACTTTGGGAATAGGCGATCGCTTAGTGGTGGAAAAAATCTCTTACCGTTTCCATACCCCTAGAGTCGGTGACATTATAGTGTTTGAACTACCGCCACAATTACAAATTTTGGGTTACTCAAAAGACCAAGCTTTCATCAAGCGGGTGATTGGCACATCCGGTGATACGGTTCAAGTCAAAGATGGCAAAGTTTATCGCAACGGTACTCCTATAGACGAGGACTACATTGCCCAACCTCCCCATTATCAGATGGGACTGGTGCAGGTGCCAGAAGATCAGCTATTTGTCATGGGAGACAACCGCAACAATAGCAACGATTCCCATGTTTGGGGTTTTCTAGGTAAAGACAAAGTCATTGGTCGTGCCTGTTTCCGTTTTTGGCCACTTAGTGAACTTGGTTCGATCTGAACTATAGCAGTTTTCAATGAGGTTAGTAAACAGCTATAGAAAATGTCGCAGAGTCTACCAAAAACTCTTATTATTTGTTAAAATTAAATTAGGGTAACACCGACCGGGATTATTATGTAACTTAAATTAAAGCCGAAAACCAAGGGTTTAATAGTTGCGCTGTAATCCCGGTGTTATAACTTTTTTGAGATTTTTATGGTCAGTGGTCAGTGGTCAGTGGTCAGTGGTCAGTGGTCAGTGGTCAGCTTATTTTATTCAAAAGCTGATAGCTGATAGCTGATAGCTGATAGCTGATAGCTGATAGCTGATAGCTGATAGCTGAATGCTTACAGGTTGGTGACCCAACCACTGAGATCCACTGCTAAGGTTTGACCCAACTTGAGTAGGGGGCTTGGGGAAAGTGAAGCACTGAGGGCAGTGCTACAGGTACACATTTTACATAGCCAGGGATAGCTGCCATTGCTATCACTATCTTTGTTTTGACTATCTTTCTTTAAATCTTGGCTTTGGATCAGCTGAGGCAAAATTTGGTTATGGAAGTACTGCAAGTAAAGTTCTTGGCAACGATCTAAGGATAAGCTTAGATTGAGCTGATTCCCAACATCAATCATTTTGTCTAGCCGTTGAATATCGACTTCCACTTCCTCTGGGTTGCTATCGTAAAGAATTTGCCAGAGCGTACGCAAAATTAACTTTTCTAAGGTTTGCTTGACTTCTAGGGTATTCAACTGACAGTGGAGATGATTCGCTGCTGTTGCGATCGCTTCTAACTCTGCCAACCTACTCCATACCACCTGCTGATCACTGCTATCACTATCTAATGCCCTAATCACAGTAATACACTGATTGGATATAGCAATTTCTGCTGCTACTTGCAATTCCTTGGGAATAGATAACCCATCTCTCTGGAAAGCCATCAAGGCTCTATAGTTATCCCGATAAACCTGGGTATAGAGCTGATCCAAACGGGTCAAGGTTTCCTGGCTCAACAGCTGCATAATCCGGTGTCGCTCTTCAGGAAACAGATGCTGCAAATTAAAATTTTGCTGCCCAAACAGCTGATTCATTACCAAAATTGTGTGGGCTGCACTGGCTTGCTCGAGGGCATTAAATAATCTTTCCAACCGCTGGCGGTAGGCTCGACATTCAGCAAGGGGTTGAATACAGCAGTGGAAGTCCCAACCACCTAGGTATAGCAAGGCAAACACAAAATCACCACTTTCCCTAGTTATCTCAGAAACCAATTGTAACTGTCCCACAGCTAGGGTTAATGCCCCGATTCGTTTTAGCTGGTAATATTGCTGATGGGCATAGTAACAGTAGATTTTGTCTTCTTGGGAATAGTTTTTAAATAGGGAACTAATGGCATAGTCTGCTACTACTTGCTTGCAGCTAACCTGGGCTGACACCACTAGTTGCCGATAAATCTGGTCACCAGTTTTAAAGCATTCCACATTACTGGGTGCTAGAGCAAGGCGTTGGATAAATTCTTCTTCCAGTTGGACTTTAGCAACATTAGCAGCTAACTCCATAGCACGGGCAGCATAGCGTAAAATCTGAACCCCTTCTAGACGGGAGATTTCCTCAAAAAACCAACCACAACTGGTATACATCAGCAGAGCATGACGCTGCATTTCCAGCAGTCGTAAGCCATCCACGTGTTCGGCGGTCGTCAGTGGGTGAGTACTATGACGCTCCAGAAAACTGTCCACATTGGCTGGGGAACGGTTCCGAATCACTTCGATATACTCATCCCGCGCTAGCCAAGGGTCATGGAAGAATTGGCTACCAGTCTCTTGATATACCTCAATCAATTGATCCCGTAACCAATCCAGGGCATTCCGCAGGGGACGACGCCACATTTGGTGCCACTTCCCGTCACCACCACAGCCACAATCATCTTGCCAACGGTCAACCCCATGGGAGCAACTCCAGGCTGTTACTGGCTTCAGTACCACCTCCCAGGTGGGTGGATTAAAGCTAAGGTAGTGGGCAAAGTTGGTTACTGTCCAGTTGCGCTGGGGAAACTCATGGGTAAAAGCGTAGGCAATACACTTCTCAGTGCCTGTTTTGTGATGGCCAAAGGTTTCCCCATCCGTTGCCACAGCAATCAACTGGGCGCTGCGATGATCCCCACGTACTGCTTGACCCAAACGCTTGGCGAAGTGTTCAGTACTGGTGAGTAAATCATTGAAGCCCATATCTCTGGAGATTGGGCCGTCATAGAAAAAGATATCAATAAATTTGCCATTTTTGAGGAAGCAACGGTAAGGGCGAGTAGGGTCAATCTGAGCACCTCCCACTTCCTGCCATGGAGAATTACTATTGTGTTCACTGGTGAGTTCATTGGGAATTGGGCGGCAACGTTGAGCTTGGGAAGGGGCTAGGATAGTAAACCGAATATCTTCTGCTACCAATGCTTCCAAGGTGGGATAGTCTACTGCGGTTTCCGCCAGCCACATCCCTTCGGGTTCACGACCAAAGCGGGAACGGAAGTCCGCTTTTCCCCAACGGATTTGGGTGTATTTGTCCCGTTCATTGGCTAAGGGAAGGATGATGTGGTTGTACACTTGAGCGATCGCATTTCCGTGACCATTTAAGCGTACGCAACTCTTCTTGTCCGCTTCCAGAATCCGCTGATACACTTCGAGATCGTAATCTTCCAGCCATGACATTAAGGTTGGACCAATATTGAAGCTCAAATAGTCATAGTTGTTGACAATATCTATCACTTCCCCTTGGTCATTTAATACCCTAGCAAAGGCATTGGGGCGGTAGCACTCATAGTAAATCCGTTCGTTCCAGTCATGAAACGGAGCAGCAGTAGGCTGACGCTCAATAGTATCTAGATCAGGGTTTTCCCGAGGCGGTTGGTAGAAATGACCGTGGATAGTAATATAGACACCTGTGGCCGTATCTAGGGAGTCATTGTTGAGCGTCGAGTAGTGTTTGATCTTGGCAGTGGACTTAGCAGTGGACTTTATTTCCTCAGCTTGTAACACTAGCAGTTCAGCTACTGAAGTCATGGGAATATGCATTCAAAAAACAGCAACACAGCTCACCCAACCCGATAACTTCATGTTTGGGACTCGGAGCGCGAATACCCTTGAGCAAACTTATACTGGTTTGGCAGTAACGAACAAAAGTAGCGGATAGTTGGGACAGCGGATAGTTGGGACAAACGTTAAATGCTTAACACAATGATTAATTCAACCGCAAGGTTTAATTCAAGTAACTCCAATCAGTTTATGCAAATTGCGGTAATCTTATCAATCTTCACCAGATCATAGCAAATTTCTATGGTTAAAAAATATATCCTAAGACTGATGCGCTTGAGGAATGGTTGAGTATCCAAAAGCAATATTGCAGCACAACAGTTACAGAGTAAGGTACTTGACTATCTAATTTGGCTATCTAAGTTCAGGACTTACGCACAGACACCATGGGTAGGGTGGGCAAGGTTTTGCCCACCCTACAGGTAGCTTGACTATCTAATTGGCCTATCTAAGTTGATTAGCTAACACCAGTCTAAATTTAATCTGTTCATGTTATGAAACAAACCGTCAAACCATCCCCCCACCTCCCTATCTCCCCATCAGTCTCAACCCAAAAATTAACTGCGTGACAGCTTAGGGGCGTGACAGCTTAGGGAGACGGGGGGATGGGAAGAGGGATTGACCAAGTCCCTTTCGATACTGCCCTAGTCCCCGAGAGTAACTAGAATAGTAATTCTTTTGAGGTAAAGAAACCTAAATGCTCACCAAAAACCAAATTTTGTCAATTTTGCTACTGTTTATTCCCATTTCAGTAGCCGCTGAATTTCTAGAGTGGAACTCGGCAGTTATCTTCATTACCTCTTGCTTAGCAATTATTCCTTTAGCAGCATGGATGGGAACAGCCACAGAAGAAATTGCTGTGGTGCTCGGTCCAAACCTAGGAGGGTTATTAAATGCCACCTTTGGCAACGCTACAGAATTAATCATTGCCCTAATTGCCCTGAATGCTGGGTTAGTAGAAGTGGTTAAAGCCACCATCACTGGCTCCATCATCGGTAACCTACTCCTAGTGATGGGATTTGCGATGCTGCTGGGTGGATTGCGTTACAAAGAACAGGAGTTTCAGCCCATTGTGGCGCGGGTGAATGCCTCTTCAATGAACCTAGCGGTGATTGCCATGTTGCTACCGACAGCAATGGATACCACATCCATTGGTATTCCTCAATCTACATTACAACAGCTTTCGGTGGCAGTTGCCCTGGTTTTAATTCTGGTTTATGGGCTAACTCTATTATTTTCCATGAAAACCCACACCTATCTGTTTGATGTGGGAATGGCAGAAATGGAGTCAGAAGAAACAGGGGAGGGTGAAATTGCCAGTTCCGAATCTCAACATCTGCCTAATATCTGGTTGTGGGTAGGAGTCTTGGTAGTGGTTACCCTGCTGGTGGCACTAGAGTCAGAACTTTTGGTGGATAGCTTGGAATCTGCCACATCACAGTTAGGACTAACAGCGCTGTTTACCGGAGTAATTTTACTGCCCGTAATTGGTAATGCAGCAGAACACGCCACTGCGGTAACTGTGGCGATGAAGAATAAGATGGATCTCTCAGTTTCCGTAGCCGTGGGGTCTAGTCTGCAAATTGCCCTATTTGTTGCCCCAGTGTTAGTGCTGGCTGGGTGGTTTATGGGTCAGCCCATGGATTTGGATTTTAATCCCTTTGAATTGGTAGCAGTAGCCGTAGCTGTTTTGATTACTAATTCGATTAGTTCTGATGGTAAGTCAAACTGGCTCGAAGGAGTGTTGCTATTAGCAGCTTATGTGGTATTAGGACTAGCGTTTTACTTCCATCCAGTGGTGGAGGGATTGGGATGAGTTAACGCCTAGTGTGTAGAGTTTGACGGTTGAAGGTGATGATGAACAAAGAATTTCAAGTCAATAAACTGTCAACATCCCTGTCATCCCAAAAAAATCTGGCTATATTAGAGCTAGAGGGGTCAAATGTCAATGATAAATCGGTTTGATTCGTAAGACAAATTGATTGGTAAGAAAAATCATCATCTAATCCACCCCTTTAGCCTTTGCCCTTTGCCCTTTATCCACCCATGTAGCTTGAGATTAACCGAGCACACTGATGGGATGGATGAGCCCCTGAGGACATTAAGCCGAGATGCTGGAAGCTGAACAGATATTACATGAGCGCTATCAACTTAAGCAACAACTGGGACATAATGCTGGACGACAAACTTGGCTAGCTGAAGATATAAGAGTGTCACCTCCAGAATTGGTAGTTGTTAAACTGCTGGCATTTGGTGGTGACGTTAATTGGGACGATTTAAAACTCTTTGAGCGAGAAGCACAGGTGCTTAAACAGCTCAATCATCCCCGGATTCCCAAGTATCTTGATTATTTTAACATTGATGACCGAGTACTCTGGTTTTGCTTGGTACACAACTATATTCCTGGCTCCTCCCTCAAGGAAAAACTAAATCAAGGTAAACGATTTACAGAAGGGGAAGTGCGCCAAATAGCTGTGGATGTGCTGAAAATTCTTGAATTTCTCCATCAGCTGAATCCAGCCGTACTACACCGAGATATTAAGCCTAGCAATCTAATTTTAGGAGATGATGGGCAGATTTATGTCATCGATTTCGGGTCAGTGCAGGATCGGGCGTCTAAAGAGGGCGCTACATTTACAGTAGTGGGAACCTATGGTTACGCGCCCATGGAACAGTTTGGTGGTAGGGCAGTACCAGCCTCGGATTTGTATGGCTTAGGAGCGACGTTGATTCATTTGCTCACCGGGACTGCACCTGCTGACTTGCCCCAGCGGAATTTGCGCATTTGCTTTAAAGACCAAGTCAACCTCAGTGCTAACCTGATTAGCTGGATTCAGAAGCTGACCGAACCGGCTCCAGAGCAACGCTTCAAAAGTGCGTCTGAAGCAATTCTAGCCCTAGAATTGGGCATGACACTAAATACTCGCAAAAGCAACAAACTGAGCAGACCCACCCGAGCCACCTTTGTGAATAATTCAGGTCAAGGGGGTTTAGGTGATCCTCGAATACCGATACCAGATGAAATCAAAGGCTGGAACTGGGGAGCTTTTTTGATACCTTGGTTTTGGCCTATGACAAATAATGTTTGGATTGGACTGATAGCATGGGTGCCTCAATTGGGTTGGTTAATGGCGATCGCGCTCGGTGCCAAGGGCAATGAATGGGCTTGGAAAAGTCGTCGCTGGCGGAGTATTGAACACTTCAAAGCTCACCAAAGAGGCTGGGCAATCGTGGGGATTCTCTTTGGCGCACCACTGAGCGTGATGTTGTGGATACTTGTCTTGGGCTTGGTCTCTGGTTTTTAATACGAAAAGGATCTAGCTTGCTGCTTCACCCTGGGCAAACTTCAACTCAAACATGCCAATACTTCTAACAGAAATATCCCAGGAACTTCCAGTAGAATTGTCAAGAAACAGTATTTACGCAGTATTTATCAAAGATAATAACGGACCATTCTGCTCTGTGCCACTAACCGCTAATTCGCTATGACACAAGTAAACCCGCTCTGTAACTCTACCGAATAAATCTCGCAAAATTCGCTCTAATCGCTGTTGATCAGCTTGGACTTTATCTTCCTCTGTCCAAGGACGTCCAGACCATTCCTTTAGAAATAGATGAGCTCCGAAAAGGGTAGCTGCACCACCACTGAGCCAGAGGGAAGAACCGGCATCTAACCAAAAGTGCCAACGGTGGCAGCGGCGAGCGGCACGGTATTGGAAAATAGTAGCGAGGGTGACGGCATTGGTAGCTGTGGGTAGGCGGCGGACGGGATAGGGATTAGCAGTAACGGTGCCACGACGTAGCATCAGAATGAATTGGGCGATAATTTGGGTGGAACGCTGACGGTTAGACGGTTGTTGCTTGGTTTGGCTGGAATCATCCACCTTCAACTCTTTCCCCAGGCGTCCATTCACTTCCCAGTAGTGTTGAGCGGTTTCCATCAGTTCCCGCAGTGCTGCTAGCTGTTCATAGGCAAGATTAGAGCCATGCCACAAAAATTTCTGAATAGCGCGGTCGAAAACTACCAGGCACGAAGGAATCAGACCCTGTTGTTGTTGCTCGCGCTGTAGTTCTAACCATTGGAAAATCTCTGAGTAGGCAGTGGTTGCCTGATGCCCTAACCTATCCCAGCGAGGAAACGACTCCACTGGTAACAGACGAGGTTGCTCAGGATCAGGAGCATAGCAGTGATCCGCTAATAAACCAGCACGGACAGGGTCAATTAGGGTTCCCGGTTGCAGATTTGAACTCTCAACCTTCAACCTTTCAACCTTCAACCTTTCAACATTCAACCTTTCAACATTCAACCTTTCAACATTCAACCTTTCAACATTCAACCTTTCACCCTTCAACTCCTGCACTTGTGGTTGGCTACTGAGTACTACCAGCATTTGTGCGATCGCATCTCGATTCACTAACCGTCCCAAGCCAGGATACACTAGCGCTAGTAGGGTTAGTAATCCCTGAACCATCGGTGAGCTAATTAATGGGCGCTGGTCATTGAGGGGTTCGACAGCAATACCTTGGTTAGTCAGGATTTCCGTTAAGGTGTAGCGTGCGATCGCATCTAGACCTGGAGCAATGATCGCTATTTCACCAGGCTGCACTTGCCCAGACTTCACCGCTTGACTAATCACCCCAGCCGTTTGCTGCAACAGTTGAGCACGGGAGGTGGTTTGAATCGATTGGATAGACTCAGGTATATCATCAATAAACATGGAATTAGTAATTAATTCCACTACTGTGTTTGCCAATTCAACCGGCATTGCATCGATCGATAAATCCGGTAAGATTTCCACCAAGCAACGGGATGCCAAATCCGCTAGATAATTGGGGTCAGCATTAAGGCCCAAGCGTACCTGTCCATTAGGATTAAAGCTAAAAGCTCCCACAGCCCCTTGATTGAGTAGAGTCTCAAATAAATCCCGAGCGATCGCAGGATAGTCATCCACATCATCCGCCAGCACTGCCTGATACCGCTGCTGCAAATACTGCTGATAAGTGGGGTCTGGCAACAAATACCGCCAATACAGTTCAGCAATAATCCCGTAGGTTAATAATCCCCTCTCTAGACACCAGCTTCGCCACTCTAGCAACAGCTTTCCCACCGTTGACCAAAGTTTCGGGTTTCCTTCCTCCTCTGGAATCCCGACCGTTAACATGTGGGGAATGTCTTCAACAGGTATCCCACTCACTGCTGCTAATTGTAACAAGTCCAGGAGCCGACGAACTCTAGTGTAATCATTCCCCCCTGGCAGTTGTAGTAGATCATTATCCAGGTCAGTACGCCAGTGCTGGGTGGCTAAGTCCTGCTCAGTCTCAGGACGCAATCGCAACGGAAACTGTGCCTTGATATCCAATCGCCCAATTAACAAGGGCCAAAATAGCATTACCTCATCTTGGAAAAAACCTAAAGGTGTCTTGGAAAGTACTGGATACCGTCCCCGGATCACCTCTGTGAGCCGATCCGCCAGCTCACGCCGATTATCGTCATTAGCCGCAAACACTAAAATTCCTGGGGCTTTTGAGGGAGTTCTTTGATATCTTGAACTCGAATTTGGGTTTGACCAATCCAGTCCTCCTTCAACCCATTGGTAAAACTGACTCACAAGGCGAGTTGTTTTGCCAGTGCGAGTTGAGCCAATGATCCACAGTGAATTTTGAGCCACAAAATTTTTCTTTAGGTAATTTGCTATTATAGCACAACTAGGATGTAAGAGTTCTAGGAATAATTAGGTGTAAGAATGCACCCCTTAGATGTTGAGAGTATGATCCTAGAGAATTGAATGAATCTTCAAACTATCTTACGCACAGCTAGACAATGGTTCTTCAATACACCAGAGAGAGCCTTGGATCAGGCATACAAAGCGGCCCTAAAAATTAAAGCGATTGAAGATGAATATTTTGGAGGTAAAAAAATCTCCGCCGATACCAGTCAATATAGTAACAGCGTTATTGCCTATTTTGAGGCACAAATTAATAAATATATCAAGACTATCAACGTTAGACTAGTAGAATTTAAAACCAGTCGTTCTGTTATAATAAATTATGAATTAACTGGATCTAATCCTATCGAAACTAGTCAACAACAAGCTAGGCAAAATTATCGGTTATCTGAGTCAATCGACCTCAGCGATCAGCAGTCAATACTTATTGAAAAATTAAATTTTATTGATGAAATTATCAACAAGTATGCGGCCCCAAAACCGGAAAAATCCACCGCAGCATTGATTCCCATAGACCAAAAGCCAGATAATCAGATTACTAACTCCAGTCCAAGACAGGTTATCAACCAAAATTCCAATCTTCGAGAAGCCCCTTATTCGGAATCAGACAACAATTCATCGGTCAATAATCAAGGAGCTAACTCCAAGAAAGTAACGGATAAAACCGGTGTATTACCTAGGTCAATTGTAGGGACGGTCAAAAGAATTCAGCAGGAACTCGATCCACGAGCTGAAGATAAAGTTGTCAAAACCTTTCGTCGGTCTCAACGTAAAACCGTAATCTCTATTAAGTTTATCCTAATTTTAACTATTGTTCCTATTTTAACCCATCAAATTTCTAAAACGTTTCTAGTTAGTCCCATAGTTGATCACTTTAGAAGTAACCATGAATCAGCTATTTTTTTAAATTATGAGATGGAAGAAGAAGCTCTGATAGAGTTAAAAAAATTTGAAGAAGAACTCCACTTTAAAAGCTTACTGGGGTTTACTCCTAAACTATCTGAGGAGGAGATGGAAGAAGAGATTAAGCATAAAGCTAACGAACTGGCAGAAGACTATTATAATCAAGGATCTAATGCCATTAAAAATATTTTTGCTGACATTATAGCTCTAGTTGCTTTTGCCTTAGTTATCATGAACAGCAAGCGAGATGTAATTATTTTAAAATCTTTTATGGATGATATTATCTATGGACTGAGTGATAGTGCCAAAGCCTTTATCATTATTTTGTTTACCGATATGTTTGTAGGATTCCACTCTCCCCACGGTTGGGAAGTAATCCTAGAAGCCGTATCCCGACATTTAGGAATACCAGAAAGTCGAGAGTTTATATTTTTGTTTATTGCCACATTTCCAGTTATCTTGGATTCGGTTATCAAATATTGGATTTTCCGCTATCTGAATCGGATATCTCCTTCAGCAGTAGCTACCTATCGCACGATGAATGAATAATAATATACCAGTCGAAGTAAAGGTTAAGACATGTTTCTGTTCCCTACTCCCTACTCCCTACTCCCTCACCCAATTAATAATTGCTATAGCAATTTTGGCAATATTCAAACTTTCAAACTTACAACTTGAGCATAGAGATAAGCGATTGTTTCAGACATGATTGACCGCACTCCTTGACTAGAAACCCACCACTGTTTTGGTTCATAGTCAAGGGAATTAGCAGCTATTGCTCCAACTTTAATCTCAGGACCAAGAACTTGCTTAAATAGCATCCAACTTCTGCGAGTATGAACATCAAATGAATAAAGATTAATAGACTTGATTGATTCATCTGAGGTTAATAGCCACTCCCGTAACGCCTGAGCCGATGCTAACGTACGATTTACATTAACATCTGGTGCTGGAACAGCAACTAGTTTATCTGGCTCAAAACCCAGTGCGATAAACGTTGCCGCAGTCAATTCAGCATAGCTTTTATACTCTGACAGATAATATCCTTTACGCAGAGGAAGGCCAGTGGTGATTATTTTTTGATAATTACCCCGATCAAATTCTTCCATGGCACCTTTTAAGGCATAGTCCGGTAGCCATCCTTCTACTACTAATGCATCAGCGTTAATGGGAGAAGTAATCGATAAAAATGGGTGGATATGAGTTAACATAAAGAGACTACAGGTAATAATCAAAAAAGTATTCACAAACCATCCTTGAACCGTTAAACCCCACTGTTTTCGCCTACATACTAAACGCATGATTGGGACTTTTAATGAAAAATTATCTCGTCAATAGTCACTAGTCATTAGTAACCACAAATAAATGATATTGTGGTCACTAATGTACGGTATAGTCTACGGTAGAGAAAACCGTGGTCACCTAATCACTGATGACTAATAATCACTGATGACTAATAAGGTCTATAGCGCTTTTTAAGCTAGTAAGGTACAATTTTTTGGGTTTATAGGGAGCAGGGACTGAGGCCGTGGGCCACGCGGGGCGCGTTCGGAGCAGGGAGCAGTAAAGTCAGAAGAAAGAAAAGGTAAAAAATCCGGTGTACCTCATTAGGCTAAAAACCGCTATAGAGCATCTCACTTTTCTAGTACTTACCAATCAAAGTCCCATCTGTCCGGATTATTTGAAAAAGGATGATCGTCAGTCCCCTTGCTTCCTTCGTTTATAGTCTTGTTTTTTGGTAATTCGTAAAATCACTAGCAGCTTATTAATTTCCTACACGTTTGTAAGCATTCAGCCGTCAGCTGTCAGCTATCATGCTTAAAATAAACCTCGTTCCCGTAGCGTGCCCATCGCGCAAACAGGAGATTTAATAGTTCGAGATTAATGAAAATTGGAGTAAGCATTCAGCAGTCAGCGGTCAGTGGTCAGCTTATTTGATGCAAAAGCACCGATTAGTAGCCTGAGCACAGACCTTTGGCTGATAACTGATAACTGATAGCTGATAGCTGATAACTGATAGCTGATAACTGATAGCTGATAACTGATAGCTGATAGCTGATAACTGATAGCTGATAACTGATAGCTGATAACTGATAGCTGATAGCTGATAGCTTATAGCTTATAGCTTATAGCTTACACACGCTTCTTTTTGAGATACTCAAAAACCGACTTATCACCAATATCATCTGGAATCGGTTGCAATACTTTACGCAGGGCAAACACCATAAACAAAACCGCCCAGAGTCCTAGCAGAATCATCTCCCAATCTGTAGACCAAAATCCAACTATATGTCCCAGTAACAGCATGGGTACTAGGGGAGTTAGGAATTTAGTTTCCAAGCGATTAAAGCAAAATGCTTCCTTGAAATAAATTCCGGTTAACGCTGCAAAGGTAAAACCAATTCCGAATAGAGAAATAGGATGGTTATAAATGTATAGAGCAAGGGGCTCATTGCTGGAAAATGCCAGTGCAATTGAGGCAATGCAACCGATGCCCCAAAAGATTTGTAGTAGGCGGTGCAGGGGGGCTAGATAAATATGAATGGTGACTAAGCTAACCCCTAGGGCAAGGCAGAATAAGCCATAAAGAGGAGTCAGGACATTTAAAATACTTGGGCTAGCTCCTCGCAATAGAATTAAATTACTGGCGATCGCAAAGCTCAAGGCTGCTACCACTAAGCCAGCGCGGTAGATAACTACGCCAATGCGATCGCTTTCGGTAATGGTAAATTCGCCAAACTGACCTTGGTAAACTACCGGTTCAGATGGTTGTAGTGATGTGGTCATAATATCCTGGAAAGGAACTCGGTACTAATTATTATTCTAATTTTTAATGCTTAATTCCACTTTATCTCCCCAATCCAGCTGTAATTGAGACTTAGCACTCCCACCGTTAACAGCGATTTCCACCCAACCATGACTACCAATTAGGGCAACGAACTCTCCAAGTTGGCAATTGCTATAGGTTTGAGTATGGGGGATAATGCGATCGCTTATCTTAACAGACCAAGTTTTGCCATCAACCTCAGCCCCTGGGATATTAGTGATTAAATTGCCAAAATGGTCAACATATTGGATAGAACCAATCATCCCATCATCGGTTAGTGTTTTTGTTGGTATATCTAGCATTACCAAAGTGTTTGGCTCAATTACCTCTCCCAAGCTTTCGATTGCTAAGCCACTAGCCAAGTGAGCTCCAACACTAGCAAAGATATCTCGACCATGAAACGTAGTGCTAGGGTTTATCGTGCGCCAGTAGGCTGAGTTGGTTAGCTCAACTGCTGCCATGACTGGGTATTGCTCCAAAACTCCACTGAATAGCCCATTATCTGGACCAACTAAGAAACCCTGTGAAAGTTGGATAGCGATCGCTCTTCGGTGACTGCCGACTCCTGGATCAACCACCGCCACATGAACTGTCCCCGCTGGAAAGTAGGGATAGGCATTGATCAAATTAAACCGAGCAGCAGCTAGGTTTTGAGGGGGGATTTGGTGAGTCAGGTCTACTATACTCAAAGTTGGGTTAATTTGGGCAATGACACCCTTCATCACACCCACATAAACATCTTGTAAGCCAAAATCACTCAGCAGAGTAATAATCCGATTGTGAGGCATGGTTATCTCAAATCCAGTTGACTGATTATCATATCCCTTCTCGGGTAATCGGTAATAGGTAATGAGCCAGAATTGGGATAAGCTTCAAAGGCTTCCAACTTTAAACCTTAAACTTTCAACTTTCAACTTTCAACTTTCAACCGTCAACTTAAGGCTTAAGTATGAAGTATGACCTATGAAAGCTCAAGCTCAAAACTCAAAGCTGAACGGATGAGTTAGGATAAGGATTAAATTCAATACCACTTAACAAGGCTAATCTACCCTAGAGCAAAGGTTCACTAATCATGTCTATGGACACATTACTGACAGAGGTATGGAAAGCTTGGCATAGCCACAATGGCTGGATGGCTTGGAATTTGTTTCTAGCATCAATACCATTAGCTCTAAGTTTTTGGCTATTCCGGAGTAAATCTGGCTTACACTCCGGATTATGGTGGATAGGTTTAGCAGTTTTTATCCTATTTTTGCCCAATGCGCCCTATCTGCTCACCGATGTGATTCATCTAATTCAAGCCATTCGCCGCAATTACTCAGTATGGACCATTACTCTAGTTGTTATTCCCCAACATCTGCTAGTTATCCTAACCGGTTTTGAAGCTTACGTTCTATCTGTGATTAACCTAGGTGAGTATTTGCAGCAGCGAAGGTTAGGAAAGTTGATATTTTTAGCTGAGTTAATTACTCATGCTCTGTGCGCCTTTGGTATTTATTTAGGACGATTCCAACGGTTCAACAGCTGGGACTTAGTTGCTCAACCCAGTAGCTTAGCCAAGAGTATGATTCATGATTTAACCTCTAAAGGTCCACTACTAGTAATGGCCGTAACTTTCGTGGTGCTGACAGTATTTTACTGGATGATGAAGCAAATAACTTTAGGAATTATGATCAGAATGCGCCACCAACGTTCTGGCAGCGCAGCTTCTGGATAACAGATTCCTGGATAACAGATTCACAGCTTCCAAAGTTTTATGGCTGATTACATTCCTAAGCATTCAGCCATCAGCTAAAGGCCTTTGGCCACGCTACGCGAACAGCTAAAGGCCTTTGGCCACGCTACGCGAACAGCTGATGCGCTACTTGAGATGCTAGCAGGCGCTTTAACTGCACGGGGTCGGTACAGAAAAACAAGCAGGGATTTTCAAGCAACTGTACCAGCACCCCCCTAGCTTATTTACTATATCCCTTTGATTATCTGACAGCTGACGGCTGATAGCTGAATACTTACTTACATTCAGCCTTTTCTTGACTGAAATCTGGCAGAGTATAGTTTTCCCTGTTGCGGTAGATATAGCCGTCAGGTTCGTTCTTGAAGATGACACCATTGGTAACTAACCCCAGAACATTTTGACCTGAGCTGTTGAGAATTTCCATAGCCGCATTAGCCCTGGCAGAATCTGTTTTTTCAGGTCGGGCTACCAGTAAAATGCCATCAGCCATTTTGCCCAAAATTGGGGCATCAGCCATACCAGCTAATGCTGGAGTATCTATGATAACGCAGTCATACTCTCGTGAGAACTTCTGCATCAGTAAAGCCATCTTCTGAGAGTCCAAAATAGCCACAGGATTTGGAGGAATTACCCCAGCCATCAGAACATCAAGACCAGTCATTACTTCCCGTTTAGCCTGATGAAATTGAGCCTCACCCACCAGAATATCACTTAAACCCAAGGAGTTAGTTAGTTCCCACAGATGATGTTGAGATGGATAACGCAGATCAGCATCGATTAGTAACACCCGGCGTCCTACTTGAGCCATAGCCGCAGCTAAATTAGCACAGACATGGGACTTGCCTTCCTTAGGAACAGAACTGGTTACTACAATCGATTGCAGTGGTCGATCAGAACTGATAAATTTCAGATTCGCTTGCAGAATTTGATAGGCTTCACCGACGACAGAGCGGGGCAAATCTCTTGGAAAAATGGGGAAAACATTCTGTTGAGACGATCCAGCAAAATAGCTGGTACTGACCAGCTTGCCGTAATCTGGAATCACCCCTAACAAGGTATATCTAAACAACTCTTTTAATTCTTTGAGAGTATGAACCGATTTGTCTAAGAGGTCGATCAAGAAAGCCGTAGCGATCGCAACTAAGATACCAGCAAAAGCTCCCCCTGCCAGGATCAGGTTGATGGGGATTTGAATCGGCTCTTCAGGAACGATCGCCTCTGAAATCACAAGGGCATTACCGACATTTTGATTTTCCGCAACTCTAGTTTCTTGTAGCTTGCTTAACAAAATTTGGTAAGTTGCTTGTGCAGCAGCTACCCGTCGCTCCAGTTCCCGCTGATTCTGCTCTAATTTCGGTAGGACTCTAGACCGCTCTTTGTAAGACGACTGAGTATTCCTCAGAACAGCTAGTTGGCTAGTCAGCCCTAAACGCTGTACCTCGGACTGAACCAGTTCTGCAGTCAGTTGTTGCTGGATTGGTCCAAACTCTAACAAACTCTTAACCGGTGGCGCTGATTGTTGGCTACCAATGACTTGTGCTATTCGCTCTTTTAGTAATTTTAATAGTGCAGCTTCCTGAAAAGCCAACTGAGCCACTGTTGGGTATTCATCGTTGAAGCGGGTGCGCTCCACTGCTAACTGAGCTTGTATCTCTTGGAGTTGTTTCAGTGCATCCTGCACCCCAGTAGATTGCCTTAAAGACGTAGCTGCCACAGCTTGCTGTGTATCCAGACCGATCTTATTGCGCAAGCCCTTAGACTCAGCATTTATCTGTGCTAACTGAGCCTGAAGTTGAGAAATTTCGTCCTCTAATTTGGCAATCGACTCGACTGCAATGTTAGCTTCTTGTTGCAGGTCTAGTACTTTATTAGCTTCTTTGAATTTACGTAAATCCGCTTCTGATTGGCTGACAGTAGCTTCAACTTTTGGGAGTTGTTTCTCAATAAAGTCACGAGCAGCGACAGCTTCCGCTCGGTTAGTTTGGAGATCATTCTCTATGTAAACCTTAATCAGTGTGTTAACGATCCTTTCTGCCCAAGTAGGATCAAAGGATTCATAGGAAATAGTTAAGATGTCTGTCCCCGGAATTGGTTTGACACTGAGTTCTTTTAAAATGAACTCAGGAGAGATAAATTCACCGTTTTTATCCCTGAGGTTGAGAGTTTTGATGGTTTTTTCTATAATTGGTCTGGAAATAATAATTTCTACTTCCGTAGATAAAGGGTCCCTCTTGCGAGCCACATTATCAATAGTGCCAGTTGAATTATCAACCCCGGTCAAAGAAGAATTATCTGTCTTTAACAACAGTTGAGCTGCTGCTAAATAAACAGTTTTTTGAGAGAATGCATACCATGCTGCAAGACCAAAAAAACCAGCAAAGGCTAGGGTTGCTGGCAAAAAACGCCGTTTGAAAACTAGCCAGTATTTATGAAAATCTATTTCTTCTGAATAATCTATAGCTTCCATAATAATTGCTCAGGAAAAAATTTTAATAGTCACCGACAAAAAATTAGTAGATTACTCACCCTTTTTTCACCGTTAGAAGCTAGGTATTTTTTTTATAAATCTATCTATAGTTAGATGCTCTATAAATTAAAATAAATTATAATATTGATTGATTATACTTGATTAAGTTATTGTTATTAACAATCATCAAAAAAATACTATCATGTATATTTAGTTTTAGTGTTAATTTACCAAGTTTTTTTCGGTAAGGGGTAATGGGTTGGGAGTAATCACAATTCATCGTTGCCCTTTACTAATTACTAAACCTTACACTCTTAATGCTTCCAGACAGGATATAAATTGTATTTTGATTACTATTCTACTAAAGTCTGTCTGGCTTTAGCCTTCGAGGGCGAAGCATTTGTATACAAACTGGAACTGTTAGAGCTACTGTTTAAGCTACATATCCAGGTACAAATACTTCGCCCCTACCGACAATGGGTTTGGGTAGATTTAGCTAGCGTGTTGTCGATACCAGTCGATAGTATTCTTCAACCCCTGCTTAAACTCCATCTCAGCAGTGAAGTTAAACTCCTGCTTGGCTCGTTCAATATCCAGACAACGGCGAGGCTGACCATTGGGTTGATCAGTTTCCCAGACAATTTCTCCCTTAAATTCCATCAATTCGCAAATCAACTCAACTAAATCGCGAATTGAGATTTCATAGCCTGTACCCAAATTAACTGGCTCTGGCTGATTGTAATCCGTGGTAGCCATCACAATACCCCGTGCTGCATCGGTTGAGTAGAGAAACTCACGGGTAGGACTGCCATCAC
The DNA here is from genome assembly GCF_010692325.1 of Moorena sp. SIO3I8. GTDB lineage: Bacteria > Cyanobacteriota > Cyanobacteriia > Cyanobacteriales > Coleofasciculaceae > Moorena. Next base: position 26,291 of record NZ_JAAHHW010000066.1, read on the forward strand.
CCCACGCAGGCAATGTCATTTCTCCCTTTTGTTGGGCTTCATAGACTTTACGGATTAGAGCAGGGATTACGTGGGAACTGCTGGGGTCGAAATTATCTTCCGGACCATACAAGTTCACCGGTAACAGATAGATGCCATTGAATCCGTACTGTTGCCGATAGGCTTGTAGCTGGACTAAAAGAGCTTTCTTAGCAACCCCATAAGGGGCATTGGTTTCTTCGGGATAACCATCCCACAGGTTATCCTCTTTAAAGGGTACTGGTGTGAATTTGGGATAGGCACAGATGGTACCAACACAGACAAATTTTTCCACACCAGCTTCATAGGCGGCATGAATTAGCTGAGTACCCATCATTAAATTGTCATAGAATAGCTCAGCTGGCTTTTCTCGATTAAGACCAATGCCACCAACGTGAGCAGCAAGATGAATGATGATATCCTGCTGATCCACAGCTCTTTGACAGTTCTCTAAAGAACGCAGGTCATAATCAAGCGATCGCGGAATAGTAATCTTCTGTGCATCCGCTCCAGCTTTACACAACTGATCCACTACCTGACGTCCTAGAAATCCAGCTCCACCAGTAACTAGAATCCTCTTATTACTAAGATCTAAACTTTCCATTTATTTGTCATCCTTGCCTAGCTTTTGGAGAACTATCACCGTCTGGTGCATCGCAATGCAAGCAGGAATATACTAAGTCATTATTCAACACAAATCCTATCGATCCGGATTTGTGGTTGCTGATGTATTCGCTTGCACCAACGATGCTACCTTCACAGTCAGTCATAGACTAACGGATTAGTCAACCATTGTAGCTACACCTTGACGGATATAGGCTTGATCATTCAACGGTTTAGTACTCTTGCCGTTAGCGCTCGACAGACCCAAAGCTTGTAAATCCGCTTCTACCATTAAGGCTACCAACTCCTCAAAGGTTACAGATGGCTCCCAACCTAGTGCCTTTTTTGCCTTGGTGGGGTCACCAATTAGTATATCTACCTCAGCAGGACGCAAATAACGCTCGTCAAACTCCACATAATTATTCCAATCCAGATTGACATATTTGAAGGCAATCTCTAAAAATTCCTTAACTGAGTGGGTTTCACCAGTCGCTACCACATAATCATCTGGTTTATCTTGCTGGAGCATCAGCCACATGGCCTTGACATAGTCCTTCGCGTAACCCCAGTCTCGCTTAGAATCAAGATTACCCAAGTAGAGTTTTTTCTGCTGACCTCCGACAATTCGGGCAATTGCTCGGGTAATCTTGCGGGTGACAAAGGTTTCCCCTCGACGGGGTGATTCGTGGTTAAACAGTATACCATTGCAGGCAAACATGCCGTAGGATTCACGATAGTTTATAGTTTGCCAGTGAGCATACACCTTAGCACAGGCATAGGGAGAGCGGGGATAAAATGGAGTGGTTTCCTTTTGGGGTATGTCCTGTACCTTGCCAAACATCTCAGAAGAACCAGCTTGATAGAAACGCACGTCGATACCGGTGCGCTGACGATAGTCCCGAATCGCTTCCAAAAGTCGGAGAGTACCCATTCCCACCGAGTCAACGGTATATTCTGGGGAGTCAAAACTGACCCGAACATGGGATTGAGCCCCTAAGTTATAAATTTCCAATGGCTTAACCGCCTCTAAGATCCGGCGTAGGGTCACACCATCAGTCAAATCACCGTAGTGTAAGAAGAACCGTGCGTTTTCATTGTGGGGGTCTACATAGATGTGGTCAATGCGATCTGTGTTGAAGGTGGAGGTCCTTCGGATAATACCGTGAACCTCATAGCCCTTTTCTAGCAACAACTCACTCAAGTAGGAACCGTCTTGACCTGTAATTCCAGTGATTAGCGCTCTCTTTGGTTCCGTCATTTTTTACTTTTCCTGTAACGTAATGTGGGCAATTTTGGTAGATATTGCTTCCCCAGAAAATCTCCCATGCAAACTGGGAAGTTTGCATAGGAGTTAATCATCACCAGCTTAACTCAAAAAATCATTTGTGGCTGTAGTGAATTTACCGTAAATAAACTCTCATCAAAAATTTCACATATTCTCCACAGAAAGTTTAAAATTATATATTCATAGAATTATTGAAATACTAAAATAGTGTTGACATGAATAAATTGTTGGGTTAAAAATTTGCTATTGTGTTTTTGATTTTAAACGATCAGGATATTTTTGTTTTTTTTAAGTTAAATTATGTTTTTTTTCCATGATAAGTAGTCGGACAAAAGTTTTTGGTGCTGTATAAAGTTTTGTAAATAGATCCAAAACCTTTTGGGGTAAAGGTTACACTGATTTTACAGTTTTTGAAACACTACCGTTTATTTATGTCCGACTACTTATAGAGCATATTAGTTTAATAAACGCTTCGCAAATAAGGCAGTATTATTGCCTATATTTCAGTAACAAATATACCATATATGATGGTATATTGAAGGTTTAAAATTGACAAAAATATCTTTTTTTTGCAGGTGATAAGTTCTAAGTTATTATGATTATGTTCAGGTTAATCATAAAGATATATAAGCTCGTAATGAAATAAAATATGGTGTATAGTTTTTTAAACAAAATTAATAATTGATCAAAAATATACCGTTATAGCCTAGATTAAATTCACAAAATACTTAACGTTATTTTTTAAAAAAAAAATTTATTTTAGATAATTGCCAATCATAGATGTCAATAAATTATCTGAACACCACTTTATACGTCATGCAGTTTTACCAGGAATAACGGGACTTTTGCAAGTGTCCGGTCGTTCCGATATTACGTCTTGTCTTGATGCAGTCGCTCATGGCGCATGGGTCTGTGTGCGGAACCTGCGTCCGCACCGCTGTTTGCCCCGTGGAAACCCCCTGTTCCCTTGCTGCATCGCTTTGAAGAAGTGGTACATCTAGATACTTTGTACATGTAAAATTGGTCATTATGGCTAGATTTGAAGATTTTAGTAAAAACTGCCATAGTACTTTTCCAAAAAAAAAGGCGCTGACTAGTAACATCAGTTCGATATAACTAACTTTGTCCAGGAGTCAGGAGTGGGTAAAGGGTAGCATGGGCGCGCCTAGTGGATAAGCACCGTTTAAAGTATCGGTTAAATTTCCTAAAACAATAACAATTTCTATCCTCAGAGAGAGATAATTTTGTTCAACACTTGGGAATATTCACAATAATAATTAGTTAGGGTTATTTTTCTACACTGGAAAAAAAAACTATGGTTATGGAGTTAACTGTTGCCATCCCAACATACAATGGTCAGAAGCGTTTACCAGAAGTCTTAGACCGACTGCGAGACTGTTGCCAGCAAGACCAACTGAACTGGGAAGTTATTGTTATTGACAACAACAGCACTGACGGGACTGCTAAGCTTGTTGAGGCTTATCAAGCCAATTGGCCAACGCAATATCCCTTGAGGTATTGTTTTGAACCGAAACAAGGGGCAGCTTATGCCAGATGCCGTGCCATTCAGGAAGCTACAGGTGAACTAGTGGGCTTCCTAGACGATGACACGATTCCATCAATGTCTTGGATAGCTGCTGCTTACGCCTTTGGCAAATCTCACCCTACTTCTGGTGCTTATGGTAGTCAAATCCATGGTGTTTTTGAAGTCACTCCTCCAGCAAATTTTGATAAACTTGCGCCCTTTTTAGCAATCACTGAACGTGGTTGTGAGCCATTACTTTATGAACCTCACAAAAAATTACTACCACCTTCAGCTGGGTTGGTTGTGCGAAAACAAGCTTGGTTAGAGAGTATGCCCTCTCGGCCTATTTTGACTGGGCGAACTAAGAGCAGTATGTTAACTGGGGAAGATTTAGAGATGCTGTCTCGTATCCAAGCTAAGGGCTGGGAAATATGGTACAATCCTGCTATGGAAATTGAGCACAAAATCCCTAGCTGGCGTCTGAAACGTGAGTATTTAATTCCGTTTTTCCGTGGGATTGGTTTAAGTCGTCATGTGACCCGGATGTTGAGTGTAAAACCTTGGCTAAGACCGTTGGCAACTCTGGCTTACATGACTAACGATTTGCGCAAAATTACCTTTCACTGGCTCAAGCACGGTGGTTCTATCCAGTCGGATTTAATTGCAGCTTGCCAAATGGAGTTGTTTATGAGTAGTCTATGGAGTCCTTTTTACCTCCGTAAACATGGGTATTTTGCTGAGTATGATAACTAGTTATTTGAACTAGTTATTTGAACTAGTTTAAAAGGTTTAACAGGGGGGAGAGGGACGTCATAAATTGGTCATAAATTGGTCATAAATTGTAATATTATAACGCAAATAGGCAACACCTAAAAATGCGATTCTCGCGGCTGTCGCACAAGCGGTTTCTTGTTGCGATTGACCGTAGGCCACGCTACGCGTTTTGCTGCTGACGTGGGATTTTATTCAAATACTCACGCCCCTCACGCAGATCGTCTAGTTCTGATTAGCTTTGATAACTGATCTGAGTAGCGAGGGTGGAGCAACCCCAGTACCTCCTGTTTCTTGTAAGTGAGAGTCAAAGCATCCATAATCCCTTCCAGCCATCCTTGCCGATTTCTAAACAGCCAACGCTGTAGTTCTTTTAGGGGCATGCCAGCCACGGCTTCAGTGGGCAAAGCAGTTATAATTTCGAGAGGGACAATAAAACCAAGAGACACTTCCCCATAGGTAACCATAGGTAATTCAGTTCCTGACTGCCAGCGTGTGCGATCAGAACGTGCCTTGGTGGAAAGTTGGGCAAGGGAAACTTGGTGGTAAAGAAAAGTCATAGTTATAGATTCAATATATTCCCATGCCATACTGGAAAATTCCAGCTGACATCACTAAAACTCAGAATTCCCAGTTAGCCAACACCTGTGACTAAAAACCTGTAACTAACAGAGTTTCTGAACTTAGCAGATGGCACCCTGATCCAAATCTTGGCCTCTTCGCGTCTTTGTGGTTTAACCAAGTTTGGTTTAATTAAAACCCCATTATCCATGCTGCCATTTTTACTAAATTTCACCCTGGCTCAAACGACCCCAGCACCAACACCTCAAGTAGAAATCGTGCAACTCCAAGAAATACGCCCTCTAGCAGGACAACTAGATAATGTACCCGTATTCAACAGCAACAGTCCCGAACTAGTACAGACTGAAGGAATTTTACTGTCCACATTTCCCCCTTCTGACAAAGCCAATCCAGGGGCTCACTTAAACTTTCCATTTCAGGGGCGCTTTGATATCTTTGCCCACCATGTTGCCAAAGCACCCACCCTAGATGATTTGCGCACCCTCTATCTAGGGATTATCCTCCACAATCCGGGCAAAGAAGCAGTAACAGTAGATATTATTGAGGCAGCTAGTTACCTGAGTCAGCCTGATGCACCATTTATCGAATTACCCTCCCAAGTAGATAATTCTTCCGGTAGAGTTTATGCTGGGCCTGGTAGCCGAGTGATGAGTGATATCCTCCGTGGAGGTAGGCAAGACGGATTTCCTGCCCAATTGGTGATTCAGGCTCAGCAAAGCCGCATGTTGCTGAATCTGCCAATTCCAGTGCGAACCTTGACACCACCGATTAATGGTCGCTCAACGTTGATGCGGTTATACAGTGATGGAAAGGTATACGCCGCCAGTCTTGCCAAGTATGCACCTTTAGATACTGATGGGAATGAACGCTCTCCTACTATAGCTCAATGGCAGGATTTATTAGAGCAAGGGGAGTTAGCTGGACCACGCGATCGCGCCCCGACTGATCCGATTGCTACTACTGGTTCAATTATCTACGGTCGAGTGGCAGGAGTAGCCCGAGGCTCTAGATGGCAAGCTCAGTTAGTGGATAATCCTACTGCTCAATCTCTAACTATTCCGCAACCGGGAAAAGCCTTTTCCTACGGACTGAGTACCCTCCATCACGGCAGGTTAGGTACTGGTCAAATTCAGAGTGCGCCGATGTTAGTCCGTTATCCAGATACCGCCTATTTTGCCCATGGTAACTATGGGGTGCAATACAGCCTGACCTTGCCACTGATTAATCCCACCCGGGATACTCAAACGGTCACTCTGGCTCTTGAGACACCGATTAAACAGGATCAAATCCAGGGAGGATTAAGGTTTTTAAAGGCACCAGCTAAGCAAATATTTTTCCGAGGGACAGTGCAATTGAGCTATAAGGATGATCAAGGTTTACCTCGGACGCGCTATGTGCATTTGGTACAACGGCGTGGTGAGCAGGGGGATACCCTAGTGAGGTTGCAGATGCCACCCCTTGAGCAACGGCTGGTGCAAGTCGATTTTCTCTATCCACCAGACTCGACACCCCCCCAAGTTTTAACGGTTCGGACACATCATCAATAGACCTCTTGCATAAGTCTCAACCCAAATGTAAAAAACCTAGCCCTGTGAGGATGGCAAGGTGGGGAGTATGTCACATCAGGTTATATGTATCAATGTAAATTGATATTGTAGTCAATGTAATAAATTCATGAAATGATCAGTTGATTATCTCGAAAGGTAGATAAAATGTTACAATCTAACTTATTAGACTGAAAAAGTCAAACAATGATCAGCGTCTTCCTATGTTGTCCTGTGAGCATCCTGCCTTGCGAGTTCTAGTAGTTGACGACCATGAATTAACTCGATATAGCCTTCAGTTAGCATTTTCGGCTCAGGAGAATATTGAGATAGTTGCTCTTGCTAGTAACGGGAAAGAAGCCATTGATATGGTAGAGTGCCATCGCCCGGATGTTATAGTACTTGATCTACAAATGCCTATGATGGATGGTCTAAGTGCAGCCACCCGGATCAAAAGTCTAGAGCCAGACACTAAAATTATTGCCTACTCTTCAGTAGAAGACCCCCAAATTGAGGTAATGAGCCAAACCGCTCCCGTTGATATCTTCTGTAGGAAAGATGTTGCCACTTCAGATCTAATTAATTTAGTTAGGAAAATGGGGAGTGATAAAGTTAACCGTCTACAACCACTAGCTAAAATCAGCTGAGAAACGAAAACTAGAATAAGGCGCTGCTAAACTAAGGAATTATGCAATTATAGTCGGCTAATTTCCCCATTACCTCATTACCCTCAATTATTCCATTAATCAGCAACGCCAATTTTTTGAGGCATCAGTTAGCCTTTCTATTCGGGGAAAGTACGCTTAAATTCATCGATTAGGTCATCGAGTTCTTCTAGAGCCTGATTAACATCAATTCTGAGGGTACCCAAATCGGGTTGCTCCAGAAGCCGTAGCAAGGATTCCCGTTTACTGGTGATTAAGGTAATTCGCTCCTTAATTTTTTCCAACTCCATTTTTGGCTGTCTCTTATCTACAACTTTATGATAACGATCAAATTTTCCCATAAAAGGGGAAATCAGGTATTTAAGAGAAAGACTGGGTGCAATTATTAATTCGTTCTTACTGACCTAGATTCGGCAATATCGGTCAAGTAAGTAATCAGACTATTGAGTCAATGTAATGATGGGGAGATAGGAGTGGATAAAATTCACCCAAAACCATATATTGGTAATTTTGTCAACTTCTATGACTTGACCACCACTCTAGGATAATAAAACTGGAGTTATTTCTGTTACATAGCTAAATAATGTTACCCCGAACTTCCCTAGGAACTGTAGGTCTAGTCATTGGTGGATTACTGACCGTAATCGGCTTTGTTGCCTACGCTACCGATAATGCCACCCTGAATCTAGTGGGATTCTTTTATGGAATTCCGATTCTACTAGGAGGTCTTGCCCTCAAAGCTGCCGAGTTAAAGCCTGTGGAATTAAGCCAACCAACAATTCCTGAAGTCCTGACGCTGCGAGAGCAAAGCGCCACCCCAATCCAAAACCAGATTCGCAAAGACGTAATGCGATATCGCTATGGTCAAGAAGCCCATCTAGATAGTTCCTTGGAAAGCCTTGGTTTATCTCCTACTGATGAAGAAAGACCTGTGTTGATGGGGTTACGAGAAACTTCGGTGGATGGTGCTTATGCCTTAATTCTCGAATTTGATTCCCCACTAATTCCTTTTGAGACTTGGCTCAAAAAGCAGGAAAAACTGGAAAACTTCTTTGGACCTGGTATTAGAGTAGATTTAACCGAACTTGAAGAAGACCAGGTGGATGTAGCACTAGTGGCAATACCCGAAGAAAGCACCAGCGTGTAAAGACCTTACCTTTAAAGCTCTCCGCTGTTACCTAGACGGGGATTCTCCGTTGAAACAGTCTGTCATATACCGCCCTGTGACGCTGAGCGCCGAGTTGTTGCCTAGACATCGGCGCTCAGCGTTGCTGTTCTGTTGTCGGTATAGTTTTTACAAGCGCACTACATACCATTGTAAATACTCTCCAGGTCCTACATCTAATTCACAGCTGGTCTCCATCAAATACTGTCCTTGCTCCTCCAAAGAAGTCAAATGCTGCAAATCCCTTGGCAAATCATCCTGACGATTTGCCAAGATTGCCATTAACTTTGACTTTAACTCCATTGGAGTCAGAATCACCTCTGGCTGATTAGTTTCTAGAACTACATACCCATCTTCCTGGAACATTATAGAATTAGGCATATCTTAGATCAAATCCACTTTCTTCCTTCGTTTATAATCTTAGGATGTTTGTGATTTTTTGGGTCTTTGTGGTAACTAAAAAACTATTCATTTGCAAACCTATTCCCGTGCCAGCTACAAAACCCTGATCGATATGTTTCTATCTCTCAACTACGAGCCAGCCTTAGAATCCCTCGGATATGACTATTTTGACGAAGTAGCAGCAGCAGAATTTCCTAGGCATATCCTGCGGTTTCGTAACGACCAATTGTTACCCCGTATTGGATTAAATCCCCAAGACACTAACGACCAAGACTTTATCCAAGCTTTCGGTAAATTTCAGGGAGTTCGACCCTTTTTAGCCCTGCGCTACCATGGCTATCAATTTGGTGAATATAACCCTAGACTAGGGGATGGCAGAGGTTTTCTCTATGGTCAAGTAAGAGGTATTGATGGGGAACTTTACGACTTCGGTACCAAAGGCTCTGGCACCACACCCTACTCCCGAACTGCTGATGGTAGACTGACCCTCAAAGGAGGGGTGCGGGAAGTACTTGCAGCTGAAGCGTTGCACCATCTTGGAGTTTTAACCTCCCGCTGTCTGAGCCTGATTGAAACTGGAGAGCAACTGTGGCGAGGTGATGAACCTTCTCCAACTCGCTCATCAGTTATAGTACGTTTTAGCCGTTCCCATATCCGGTTTGGTACCTTTGAGCGACTGCATTACTTTAAGCGTCCGGATTTAATCAAGAAGCTATTAGACCATGTGATTGAGCAGTACTACCCAAGCATAATCCCCCTAAAGGAGGATAAGAAACAGGAGCAGTATGCTCAGTTTTACGCTGAGTTGGTGGAACGAGTGGCTCGATTGGCAGCCCAGTGGATGGCAGCGGGTTTTTGTCACGCTGTCTTAAATACCGACAATATGTCGATTACTGGCGAAAGTTTTGATTATGGACCATTCGCCTTTATCCCCACCTATGACCCTAAGTTTACCGCTGCTTACTTTGACTATTACAGGCGCTACAGTTATGGCAATCAACCTGGAATTTGTCAGTTAAATTTAGAAATGCTTCAGCAACCGTTAGGGATGGTAATGCCAACATCGGAGATGGAAGCAGGTTTAGCCGAGTTTGGGAAACATTATTACCGCAATTATCGGCACTTGATGCTGAATAAACTGGGATTTGAACAGTTGCCAGAGTCGGAAGAGTCAGAGTTATTGAGGTTAACGATTCAGTTCCTGCAAGATACTCAGGTTGGTTATCACGCTTTCTTTGCTGAATTAGCCCAACAGTTTGATAAGAGTTGGCGAGATGATGTTACTCAGATAATGAGCCGAGAATCTTTTTGGGAGTCAGATGCTCAGTATTCCTCCCTAGCAGATTGGCGCAATTTATACCACCACCTTTTACAAAATTTATCAGTTGATCAGCTTAAGGATATGTCAGCACTTTTGCGAGATAAGAATCCGCACACTGCTTTACTCAGACCTGTAATTGAGGCAGTTTGGGAGCCAATTACTCAGGAAGATAATTGGGAGCCGTTTTATGAGTTGATCAGCAAACTACAAGCTAAACAATGAAACAGTGATTAGTTCAAAGCTGAGGCAAGAACCATTTATCTCAATTTAATTTAATTCAAATTAAGATTGTTGACATTTCCATTAACTTCTGGTAATACTCCTGACGGTCTAGGAGATGACACTGGAGCTAATGGTATCTCTAGCAGCGGTCGATTCAGAGCAATCCTGAGGGGTTCTGCTTTTGGCAATGGAGTTGGGTTAGTGGCCATCTGTGGCACTGGTGAGGGTCCATTAGGCACAATCATCGAAACCGCACCGACAAACATGGCAGCAAGGGCAGCACCACCCCAAACAAATTTTCGGCGATTCCGGCGGCGGTCAATTTTTGAGAAAACTTGCTGTGCCAGTTCTTGAGCTGGTTGCTCTGTTGGTGGGACGGGCATGGTTCGGAATGCCTGACGTAGCATCACCAGTCGATTGTATAATCGTTTGGCATCTGGGTCAGTTGCCAATAGCTGCTGCACATCAGAGCGCTCTGCTGATGTTACTTCCCCATCAACGTAGGCACTGATTAATTGAAAGCGATCGCGTTTGAGGGAATCCATATCTTTGGCAGATTCCTGCCCATAAGTGTTATCAGGGTTAAATTTAGAGGTCATTTTCTCATCACCAACGAGTCATCGTAAACTCCCCACACTAGATCTCCCATATTTTTTATATTAAGGGAATAACCAATAAAGGAAATCCGGCGCTTTAGATAAAGATTTGAACAAGCTTGTCTTCTCAAATTATGGGATTTAGATAAAGATATGATTAAGCAAGCCTTGTAAAGATTTGATATATTATTAAGTAACTATACTGATGTTTAGGAATCTAGATAAGCTTGCAGGTGAGATTGCAATCTCGCTCTTGCTCTAGCAATTCTAGACTTAACGGTTCCGAGAGAAGCGCCAGTAATTTCGGCAATTTCTTCATAAGCCATACCTTCGATTTCCCTAAGGATGATGGTAGTACGAAACACTTCTGGCAACTCTGATATTGCC